>JAZPYB010000032.1:0-56153 GCA_045543955.1 Eubacteriales bacterium | reverse complement strand
GAATTAGAACTGTTTCGCCATTTTCGAGATGTTCAAGCACGATAAATTCATAGTCTCCAATATAGCAAGTCTTTGCAACATCAATATCAGCAAGCGTTGATTTATCAAGTTTAAAATCTTTCAAAATAGACTTTGCTTGTTTCTCTGTGAGTGTATACTCTTTTCCGTTTACCATTAATGTGTTTTTCATTTTTCATTCTCCTTAATTTAAATTTTGGCAATGCTCAAAAGTTTGTACCATAACACACAAGCCAAATCTTATGAGCATTACCTTTTTTATTTACTCCCCTTGTAAAACTCCACAAATTGTGCTACAATGGGGGTGTAACTTGTGATTACAGTCACATTATACTACACAAATGTGCAGTTTGTCAATAAAATAATTCACATTTTGTGCAGTTTTGTAAGGTTGCACAATTTTGATTATGCACATTTGTGAATTTTGTACAAGGAGAACAAAAATGACAGAAAAAGAAAAATTTACAATTAAAAAAATTCAAGAGTTATTAAAAGAGCAAAACAGAAATAAAAAAGAACTTTGCGAGTATCTAAATGTTTCTCCCACTAATTTTGGAAATTGGGTTTCGGGTAGAAATGTTTCATTTATGAAATACACACACGCTATAGCTTCATTTTTTGATGTTTCTGTTGATTACCTTCTCGGCAACACTGACAAGCAAAAAGAGGATGATTTCGACATCTTCTCTATTTCAGGCATAACGCCTGTAAAAACAAAAAAGCTCCCTGTTTTAGGGAGCGTAGCCTGTGGAAAGCCTATTTTTGCCGAGGAAGAATATCAAGGGTATATTTCCGTTGATGAAGATATAAATGCCGATTTTTGCCTACTTGCCAAGGGCGATAGTATGATAAACGCAGGAATAAAAGACGGTAGTATTGTTTTCGTTAAAAAGCAACCTACTGTCGACAACGGACAAATAGCTGTAGTTCTTATAGAAGATGAAGCAACTTTAAAAAGAGTTTATTTTGATGATGTAAACAAGCGATTGATATTAAATCCTTGTAATGATGCATATTCTCCTATAATAATTGAAAACGAGCAATTAATAACAGGGCAAATACGAATATTAGGAAGAGCGATTGCTTGTCAATTTAAGGTAAGATAACAATGGCAAGACCAAAAAAGACAGTTAAACCACCAAATAAGGATGGCTATTTTAGAGTGGATAGAGTTGTAGGAACATCTATTGATGGCAAACCTATAAAAAAGGCTTTCCGTTCTCGCATTTCTCTTGACGATGCAAGAAAAAAAGCTGATAATTTCTTCGATTCTCTCGGAGATTCTAATATTATGTTTTCTGACTGGGCTGACAAATGGCTATGGGAATATAAGCAACCAACAGTAAAAGCTAATACTTTTGAATACAATTATAGACAAGCAGTAGAAAACCACTTAATACCATATTTTAAACACTTTAAATTAAGGGATGTTTCTCACTCTATGATACAAGGTTTCTTTGTATCAAAACAAAATTATAGTGAACATATGCTAAAATTGTTTAAAACAACTCTAGCACAAATATTTGATACTGCTATCGCAAATAGACTTATAGATTACAATCCTATGGTAGCAATTAAAGTAAAATCTAAAAAGCAACCAAAACCAAAGGAAACCTTTACATATTTAGAGATTGAACAAATAAAGGAACACGCACAAACACATAGATTTGGATTATATATTCTAATCTTGCTTTATGCCGGACTAAGGCCAAGCGAACTTTGTGGGCTTAAATGGGAAGATATAGATTTAAAAAGAGGAACTTTATCAGTAAAGAGAGCTTGCACATCCCTAAAAGGAATGGCAGTTGTTGACAAGCCAAAAAATGTAAATTCTTTACGCACTATACCAATTCCTAAGGAATTAATAGAAACACTCAAAAAAAGCTACTCTAAGGGCTTTATAGTGAATGTTAACGGAAAGCCACAATGTTCTTTGCACTTTACAAGTTACAAATATGACGTATTTTTCAAAGAAACAGGAATAAGAAAATTATCTCCTCACAAGATGCGACATACTTGTGGCACTCTACTCTATGAAAAATGCCACGATGTTTTTGCTGTTCAAAAATTCCTTGGACATTCAAATGCTATTGTAACCTCAAAAACATATGTACACGAAAATGTTGATGCTTTGAGAAAACAACTTTTTGACGAATAAAAAATGTTGCTTTTTTGTTGCCTTAATGTAGGTTTATGTGGGTACAAAGTAGAATTTTTGTTTTTTCGACTAAATGTAAAACAGAACAATAAGCAAAAATTAAAAAGCCTTGCAAAGTCAATGACTGCAAGGCTTTATCTATTCTATTTGGTAAATATTTCTGCTTGATTTTTGGTAAAATTTAAGTTAGAATAATATTGTAATTGTTCGAGCATTACCACTATAATACCGAGGAAAGGATGGTTTTTTGAAGAAAACTTTATCATTCATTATTATTTTTGCATTTATGGTTACTGCATTTTCGGTGGTGGCGGGAGCTTCTACCAAAAGTGCTGTTGGGGTTTACATAGATGGACAAGCCTTTACAACTAATGTTCAAGTAAAGGACAGTACAACATTTGTAGGTGTTAGAAGATTTTCAAACACCATTGACCCGAGTGCCAAGGTTACATACAACTACTCAAATAGAACATTGACAATTTCATCAAGCAAGCTTTATATGACAGTAACCGACGGATCAAATTATATTATTGCAAATGGCCGTTATTTGTACACTCCCTCGCCTATTTTTATGAAATACGGGGTTATGTATGCGCCAGTTACATTGATGGCAAAAGCCTTTGATGCTAAAATAAGCTGGTCAAATAACACATCTTCATTTAACATCACTCGAGGCAGTGGTGGAATACTGTCAGGCGATAAATTTTATCGCGAGGACGAGGTTTATTGGCTATCAAAA
This sequence comes from Eubacteriales bacterium, assembly GCA_045543955.1. GTDB lineage: Bacteria > Bacillota > Clostridia > Oscillospirales > CAG-272 > RGIG2000. The sequence continues at coordinate 53,238 of JAZPYB010000032.1, read as the reverse complement.
ATTATAAATGCCGAAAGCGGTGGAGAAATATTAAGAGGAAAAATAGCAGTTGGAAATGTAATATTAAACAGAGTTCGTTCTCAATATTTCCCTAACACAATTTACAGCGTAATTTTTGATAGAAAAAATGGAGTTCAATTCAGTCCTGTTGCAAACGGAAGCATTTATAAAAATGCAAACGCACAAAGTATAATTGCGGCAAAGATTTGCCTTGAGGGATACTCTGAAAGCACAGGTATTCTCTATTTTGTAAATCCCAAGGTTGCTCCTAACAGTTGGGTTGGCAGAAACAGACCATTTTATGCACAAATAGGCAATCACGCATTTTACTATTAAAAAAGTGGCTCACAAGAGCCACTTTTTTGTTTGTTATAATTTTTAAATCCCTCAGTCAGCTTTGCTGACAGCTCCCTTTACAAAGGAGCCTTAAAATATTTAATATTTTAATTGAAAGAGTATCCCTATTATTTTTCTTATTTCACATTTTTGTTTTTACGGTTGTTGATTTTATGTAATCTCCATAAATTGCTTCTTGAAGCAGCTTTAAATTCTTTTCGTCCTTTCCACCAACGTTTTTAGAGTCTACCTTTTTGACTCCCTTTGCCATTTTTGACGAGCTTGTTACTATAATTTCGTCGGCATTTATTAGGTCATTTAATGTGTATTTTTCTTCCCTGACCTCTATGCCGTATTCTTTAGCAGCAAGTATCAGATGTGCGCGAGTTACCCCAGGTAAAATATGGTTGTCAGCAGGCGCTGTAATTAACGCCCCATTCTTTAAAATGGAAATATTACTGTGTGAGCATTCGGTTACGTATCCATCGCGGACAAAAACTGTTTCCTCACACTTATTATTTTTCGCGTGCTGAGCCGAAATTACACTAGGTAAAAGATTTAAGGTTTTTATGTTGCACATATGGAATCTTATGTCCTTCGTCGAGCAAATATCAACCTTCTCATATACCCTTTCGATTTTCTGTGGCTTTATCATTATGCAAAGATTACCCTTGGTGGTTGTAAACTCGTGATTTCTTATGCCACTACCACGCGAAATTTGAAAATAAACAAACTTCTCCTCTCCATCTACCAAAGGGCAAAGCTCACATATAAGATGCTTTAATTCCTCTTTCGTGGTAGGCGGAGTAATGCCCAAAAGCTCAGCATTATCGAAAATTCTATTTATATGCTCATACAAAAGATATGGGATATTATTTCGGCACATTACCGCATCGTAAACCCCGTCTCCAAAGTAAAAGGCCCTATCGGTAATTGGAACGCTAATTTCCTCAATCAGCCCAATTTTGCCGTTATAATATCCCAAGTTTTTCATATGTACCTCCGATTAAGCAGTTATACTATATTCTTTATCAGCCTCAAGCTGTATTGTCGTATCTACTCCGTCAATATTTATTATAGCAGTTTGCTTTATCGGTGTTACTAATTTTAGATTTTTGAGCTTGTTCTTTTCCCACTCAATATCTACTGTAATATTGCCCTTAGCCACTAGCCCCTTGATGTAGCCCTTGTCCATTTCGCTTGGTAATGCTGGCAATATTTTTATTTTTCCGTTCTCGCATTGTAAGAACATTTGCGCAATTCCAGCGCAAACACCATAATTTCCATCAATTTGGAATGGTGGATGTGCATCGAACATATTAGGATATGTTCCACCACCCTCACTATAATTGATTTCATTATTAGGTGCAACACAGGTAAGCTGAGTTTTAACAAGCTTCATCGCACGGTCGCCATCCTTCAAACGCGCCCAAAGGTTAACCTTCCAGCCCATGCTCCAGCCTGTGCTCTCATCCCCTCTTATTTCAAGAGTTTGACGACAAGCATCAGCTAGCTCCTTGGTTTTATCTGTGGTAATAATGTCCGCTGGGTATAAAGCATACAAGTGAGAAACGTGTCTATGATGAACATCCTCCTCCTCGTACTCCTTGTCGTATTCCAAAAGCTGACCTTGTGAGCCTATTTGGTAAATGCCCACCTTATCCTTCTTTTCATTGATTTCCTTTACAAAATCATCGTCAATTCCCAAAATTTTGGCAGATTTAGAAATGTTTTTAAAAAGGTCCTCAATAATTGATTGTGTCATTGTTGCATATGGAAGAGTGAACACCTTTTTGCCATCAATAATTACTCCGTTTTCAGGAGAGGTTGATGGTGTCATTATGTATTTGCCATCCCTTTCAGTGAGCATATGAAGGTAGAAAATTGCGCTTTCCTTCATTATCGGATAAGCAACATTATTTAAAAATTCCTTATCGCCTGTATATTCATAATGCTCATATAGATGACGGCACAGCCAACCAGAGGACATATTCCAAAATGCGTATCTTGATGAGTCCTCAACCTTGTTACCAACCGGTGTAGTATTTGCCCACAAATCCATATTGTGATGTGAAACAAAGCCCGGTGCACCATAAAATTCTTTAGCTGTTTCCTTACCCTTAATGCTTGCACTCTTAATTAGGTCAATTATTGGCTCGTTGCATTCTGCAAGGTTGCACATAAGAACCGGCCAATAGTTCATTTCAAGGTTAATATTAACCGTATAGTTTGATGACCAAGGCGCATAGAATTTATCATTCCAAATGCCTTGTAGATTGGTTGCACGGCTACCCTTTCTTGAGGCAGAAATAATTAGGTATCTACCGAAGTTGAATAGCAATTCGCACATACCGAGGTCCTTGTCGCCATCCTTCAAACGTCTATCGGTTGTTTTTTCACTCGCTTTGCCACCAAAATCTGTTTGAACTCGATTAAATAGACTTGAAGCATCTTCCATATGTGCTTTCTTGATTTCGTCATAAGGCTTTTTTACCAGCTCGTTAACTCTATCAAGACAAGGCTTAAATGTTGGCTTATTGGGTGCAGTAAACACATCAATAAAGCTTGTTTCAGCACAGAAATAAATTGTCATTTCCTCAGCACCTTCAACAAGAATTGTATCGCCCTCGGTTTCTATTTTTCCGTCGGACAAAATTCTTGCCATAGCGCTAGCCTTAATTGACTCCCCATCATATGTAACTGGGCGTTGCTTTGCTGCATATTCAGGACCTATTGTTGTTGGACACTCAAAGGTAAAATAAAGAATTTGGTCGCCAGCTGTTGTGTGTGATTTTCCAACGTGTCCACCATAAACAGTATAGGATGCAGGAGAAGATGACTTAATTTTTATCATCATACAATTATCTGGATATGAGATAAAGTATTCTCTTTCAAATTTAACGCCATTTTGTAAATAGCTTACTGTAACAATTGAATTTTCAAGGTCTAATGCTCTTTGGTAATTTGTAATATCGCCTTGATTATTGTATTCAATATATAACTCTCCAAGCATTAGATATGAATTTAGCCACATTCCTGTGAAGTTCTTTTCAAGCTCAACCTGTGCATCGTGATACTTACCTTCATTTACTAGCCTTTGAGCCTTTTCAAAGGATTCCTTTGCGCCCTTAACTATATACTGCTCTGGCTTTCCTGACCAAAGTGTATCGTGGTTTAGTGGGATTTTATCGAGCTCGGTATCAGCATATATCATAGCTCCAAGTGAGCCATTGCCTATTGGCAACGCTTCCTCGAAAATGGTAGCTGGAGTGTCGTATCTTAAAAGTTTTTCCATTTTGACTCCTTGATTAAATTAAAACATTTAATTTTTCTATGCACTTTTTACATACTCTTTTTTCATTTAAGAGCACATTATCGCTTGTATTTCCGCATAAAATACAACACGGCTGATATTTTTTTAATATAATTTTGTCACCATCTGTAAAGATTTCAATAGGGTCCTTAGGTCCGATTTCAAGCTTGCTACGCAATTCAATTGGTAAAACAATTCTACCTAATTCGTCCATTTTTCTTACTATTCCTGTTGATTTCATAAATAGCACCTCTTTCTTTTTTAATTCAATTTAATTTTACCATATACGATTGATTTCGTCAATTGAAATTTACATTTTTTTACAAAAATCCTAAATATTAGATTTGAAAGGAGCCTTTATGATTGGAAAGTGCTTTGGCATTCTTTGTATTATTTCGGTGCTTTTTGCAATTTTTACTGGCAACCTTGAGGGCTTGAATGACGGAATTATTTCAGGCGCTAACAAAAGCGTTACAACTGTAATTTCTTTAATTGGCATAATGGTGTTTTGGAATGGCGTTATGGAGGTATTGAGGGATGCAGGAATAATAAGCAAGCTATCAAAAATTTTAAAGCCTATTTTAAAATTTATTTTCCCTCGCGCCTTCAAGGAAAACAAGGGTGCTGAGGAAATTACTGCTTGTATTAGTGCAAATATTTTAGGCTTATCAAATGCCTCTACACCACTTGCACTCAAGGCGATGGAAAAGCTAAATGAGGACCGAAGCAGCGATAAAGCTAGCAACGATATGATTATGCTTTCAGTTCTCGGGTGTGCGTGCTTTTCTTTGATACCTACAACTGTGATAGCTATAAGAACCGCCCAGGGGGCATCAATTACATATGAAATAATAATACCAGTTTGGATAACATCAGGCATTTGTATGATGCTCGGAATTATACTTTCAAGGATATTGGGTAAGTTCAGTGGAGATTGTTAGAAGAATTTCACTTTTTGTGCTACCCTGTGTCGTTCTTTTGGTGGCAATTATAATTTTATTTGGCAAAAAAAATTACTTTTCCAGCTTTTTAAAAGGCGCAAAATCAGGCTTTAATGGTTCTATTGGACTTTTGCCATCTATTTGCGCTCTTGTAGTTTCGGTTTCTATGTTTATTTCGTCAGGGGCGGAAAAGGCGATTGCCACATTTTTGTCTCCATTTTTTGATAAAATAGGCATCCCCAGTGAGCTTTTTCCACTTATAATTTTACGTCCATTTTCAGGCAGTGCTTCAATTGCAACATTTGAAGAAATAATCACAAAATATGGTCCTGATTCATTTGTTGGTATTTGCGCTTCGCTTATTATGGCATCATCTGACACTGTAATTTATGTTATTTGTATGTATTTTTCAGCAATAGGAATTCGCAAAACTCGGTATGCCTTACCCGTCGCCCTTTTTGTTTCTTTCTTCTGCGTTTTTATTTGCGCCTTTGTTTCGAAGATTTTTTTGAATATGATTTGATTTTTGAGGAAATAATCATAAAAAAACAGGAGCGAATTATGATTAAGGGTTGTCAAAAGAAAATTATTTTTTTAGAAAGTACCAAAAGTAAATATTTCGACCAAGCATATTTAGTTATGAAGGATGATATATATACCTGCGACGAAGGCGAGATTTTAAGTGAGGCAGAAAGAATTATTTTTGGTGCAGAATACTGTAAAAAGGTAAAAAAGAAAAAGATCTCGTCCTTTTCTATTTGGAAAAGCATTCTCTATTTTTCATTAGGTCTTTTATTCGGGCTTTTCTTGGCGTTTCTTTTGTCGTTTTTTATTCTTTAAATTTTTCTTGACGAAAAGGCATAGATGTGATAAAATGAACTTAACAATTAATTAGTTCGTTTTTAAAGATAAGACACGGGGCCGTAATACGTGTCTTCATAAAATTCCGTCACGTAGCTGACGGTGCTTTTTCGTGCTTTGTAACGAGGATAGGAGGCTTATGAAAGTAAAAGCAAAAAATGATGCAGAAACAAAAAAGAGTATCTCAAAAAGACCAATAAGAAGTAAAAAGAACAATTTAGTTAATGAAAAAAATGTATCAAGCGAGGTTCAAAGAAAGAAAAAGGGTGCAACAAGCCCAAAGGCTGCTAATGTTTCTTCAAACACAAGAGTTAAGCAATCAAGACGCACCAAAAAAGCACCTGCAAAAAACAAAAAAACTAATTTGCCAAAGGTAAAGATTTATTCTCTTGGTGGTCTTAATGAAATCGGCAAAAATATTACCGCGTTTGAGTGTGAAAACGATATTATAATCGTTGACTGTGGCATTGGTTTTCCAAACGACGATATGCTTGGCGTTGACCTTGTAATTCCAGATTTCACTCATATTCAAAACAATATAGAAAAGGTACGTGGTGTATTTTTGACTCACGGACACGAGGACCACATCGGCTCTCTTCCCTATTTCTTGAAGAATATGAATGTTCCTGTATATGGAACAAAATTGACATTGGGAATTTTGGAAAACAAGCTTGCTGAGCATAAGCTACTTCAAAATGCTAAGCTACACAATGTTAATGTTGGCGACAAAATCAGTGTTGGCAATTTCAAGGTTGAGTTTATTCGCGTTAACCACTCAATTGCCGATGCATGTGCTCTTGCAATTACTACTCCTCAAGGAGTTATTGTCCATACAGGAGACTTCAAACTAGATACAACACCAATTGACGGCGAGATGATGGACATTGTTCGTCTTGGTCAGCTTGGTCGCGAGGGAGTTTTAATGCTTCTTTGTGAATCCACCAACGTTGAAAGACCTGGACACACACCATCTGAAAAAAATGTTGGTGTTTCTCTTGAAAAAATCTTTTTGGGCGCTAAGGACAAAAGAATTATAATTGCTACCTTTGCTTCAAACGTACACAGAGTACAGCAAATTATAGATGCAAGTGTAAACCACGGGCGCAAGGTTGCAGTAACAGGACGCAGTATGATTAATGTGGTTAATGCTGCTGTAAAGCTTGGCTATATGAATGTGCCTGAGGGCGCTTTGATTGATATTGATGAGATTAAAAAATATCCACCTGAAAAATTAACTATTGTTACAACTGGTAGCCAAGGCGAGCCTATGTCTGCACTATACAGAATGGCATTTTCTGACCACGACAAGGTTTCCCTTTCTGACAAGGATTTGGTTGTGCTCTCCTCTAGCGCTATTCCAGGAAATGAGCCTTTAGTTGGTAAAATAGTTAATGAAATGTATCGTCGCGGTGTCAACGTTTATCACGATTCAAGCGTTGAGGTTCACGTTTCGGGACACGCGTGTCGAGAGGAATTAAAGCTAATGCACGCACTTATCAAGCCTAAGTATTTTATGCCTGTTCACGGCGAATACAGGCACTTGATTCAACACAAGGAGCTTGCCGAGGCTATGGGTATGAGCCCACAAAACATATTCGTTTCCGATATTGGAAAGGTAATTGAAATTGATTCTGAGGGTGCTAGATTTAATGGCACTGTTCCTGCTGGCAAGGTGTTAATTGACGGCTCGGGTATTGGAGATGTTGGAAATATCGTTCTTCGCGACAGAAAGAATCTTTCGGAAGGTGGTCTTATTATTGCTGTTGCAACAGTAAGCTTAAACGAAGGACTTTTGATGTCCGGTCCTGAGATTATCTCTCGTGGATTTGTTTATGTAAGAGAAAATGAAGAGCTAATAAACGGCGCAAAGGATGTTTGTCAAAGAGCAATCATTGATGCACTTGATGACGATGTGCGTGACTGGGGCGAGCTCAAAAACGTTATTAAAAACGCCCTCTCTAAATATATCTTTACTAAAACGAAGCGCAAGCCTGTTATCTTACCTATACTTATGGATTTATAAAAATTTGAGCAGATGCATTTAGCATTTGCTCTTTTTTATAAAATTTGGTTTTAATATTGTATTAATTATTTTTATGTGCTATAATATAGGCTGGATTTTTAGGGATATTGACATGAATAATCCCTCAGTCATTTCATGACAGCTCCCTTTACAAAGGAGCCGTTGAGGAAAGGAGAAAATATGAAAAAGCTACTTGTTTATTTAAATGGGTACAAAAAGGAATGTGTTTTTGCGCCTCTTTTTAAGATGCTTGAGGCGTGCTTTGAGCTTTTTATACCACTGGTGGTTGCGAGTATAATTGATGATGGTATTGGCAACAGCAACAGTCAACACGTAATTAATATGTGCTTGCTTATGGTTGCGCTTGGTGCTATCGGACTTACCTGTACTCTTTTTGCGCAATATTTTTCGGCTAAGGCTGCTTGTGGCTTTTCAGCAGGGGTTAGACACTCCTTGTTTAAGCATATTTCTTCTCTTTCCTATACTGAAATTGACACTCTTGGCACATCGTCCCTCATTAACAGAATGACAAACGACACCAACCAAGTGCAAACAGGAATTAACCTTACCTTACGCTTATTTATGCGTTCTCCTGTTATTGTATTTGGTGCGCTTATTATGGCTATCGTTGTTGACCCTAGCCTAAAGGCTTCTGGTATTTTTATTCTTACTATTTTAATTCTTTCCATAATTGTTTTTGGGATTATGCTACTTACAATTCCTCTATACAAAAAGGTTCAATCAAGTGTTGACACTACTCTGCTTTCCACTCGTGAAAATTTAAGTGGTGTTCGCGTTATTCGTGCTTTTTCACTTGAGGAAAAGGAAAGAAACAAGTTCCACGCAAAGACAAGTGCTTTAAACAAGGCTCAGCTTTTAGTTGGCAGAATTTCTGCGCTTATGAACCCACTTACCTTTATTGTGGTAAACCTTTCTATTTGCTTCCTTATCTACAAGGGTGCTATTGAGGTTAACATAGGCAATTTAACACAAGGTCAGGTTATAGCGCTTTATAACTATATGTCACAAATTCTTATTGAGCTTGTTAAGCTTGCCAACTTAATTGTTACTATCACAAAGGCGCTTGCTTGTGCAAAAAGAATTGAGGACGTTTTCGAGGTTGAACCATCTCAAAAGGTTGAAGCATCACAAAATAATGTAATAGACAGCAAATATGCAGTTGAATTTAAAAACGCATCACTTAAATACAAGGGTGCGGCTGAGTGCTCACTTGAAAATATTGACTTCTCTGTTTTAAAAGGCGAAACTGTCGGAATTATTGGTGGTACCGGCTCTGGTAAAAGCTCTCTTGTCAATATGATAGGTCGCTTTTACGATGCCGAAAATGGCGAGGTTTTAGTTAACGGAAAAAATGTTAACTCCTACGAATTTGAAGATTTGCGTGAAAAAATCGGCGTTGTTCCTCAAAAATCAGTTTTATTTAAGGGTAGTATTCGAGACAATATGAAATGGGGCGACAAAAACGCAACTGACGAGGAAATTATAAAGGCTATTGAAATAGCTCAAGCGAAGGATGTTTTAGACTCCAAGGCTGGGGGACTCGACTACCAAATTGAAGAGGGTGGAAAAAACCTATCCGGTGGACAAAGACAGCGCTTTACAATTGCGCGCGCTTTAGTCGGCAAGCCTGAGATTTTAATACTAGACGACTCATCCTCTGCCCTTGACTATGCTACTGATGCAAGGCTGCGAAAAGCACTACATTCACTCGATTATAATCCTACTGTATTTATAGTTTCTCAAAGAACTGCATCTATTGCTCACGCAGATAAGATTGTTGTTTTAGATGATGGAAAAATTGTTGGAATTGGCAAGCACGAGGAGCTTTTGAATAGCTGTCTTGTTTATTCCGAAATATACAACTCTCAATTTAAAAAGGAGGGTGTATAAATGAAGAATAAATCAACTATAAAAACTGTTCTTTCATATCTAAAAAGATACTGGTTTTTGATTATTGTTTCACTTTTATTTGCGACAGCCAGCGTTCTTTTATCTCTCTATATTCCAATACTGATTGGAGATGGAATTGACCTAATTTTAGACACATGGCTGGTCAATTTCGAAAATCTGTTGCCTATTCTTACAAATGTAGGTATTATTGCTTTAATTGTTGCTGTTTTACAGTGGCTAATGAATTTGATTAACAATCGAATTACCTATAATGTAACAAAGGACATAAGAAACAAGGCTTTTGATAAGATTCAAAGACTTCCTCTCTCCTATATCGACTCACATCCAAGTGGCGAGGTGGTTAACAAGATAATTTCAGATGTTGACCAGTTTGCCGAGGGGCTTTTGATGGGCTTTACGCAATTCTTTACTGGAATTGTTACAATTATTGCAACACTTGTAATAATGTTCGTATTGAGCTGGAAAATTGCGCTTGTGGTTGTTATTTTGACTCCACTTTCTCTATTTGTGGCAAGCTTTATTTCAAAAAGCACATATTCCCTTTTCCGCCGTCAATCCGAGGTCAAGGCTGAGGGAACGGCAATAATAAACGAGGTTATTGGCAACTTAAAAACCGTTAAGGCGTTTTCTCACGAGGATGAAGAGCTTGAACGATATGACAAGGTAAATGGTGCGCTTGAAAGAATATCAAGAAAAGCTATTTTCTTCTCATCTCTTGTTAACCCCTGTACGCGCTTTGTAAACTCACTTGTTTATGCTGGTGTTGCCTTAGTTGGTGCTTTACTTGTTATAAGAACTGGTGGTGGGGCTTTAACTGTTGGTGTTCTTTCTTGCTTTTTAAGCTATGCAACACAATATGCAAAGCCATTTAACGAAATTTCCGGTGTTGTTACTGAGCTGCAAAATGCGCTTGCTTGTGCTAAGCGTGTGTTTGATTTCACAGACGAGCAAGAGGAGGAAAGCGACAAAGAAAAGCCTGCATTGATGGTTAATGACGGCAATATTGAGATTAAAAATGTTTCATTCTCCTATACTAAAGAAAAGGAGCTTATTAAGAACCTAAATTTAAGTGTAAAAAGTGGAATGCATGTTGCAATCGTTGGCCCTACCGGATGTGGCAAAACAACACTTATAAACCTCCTTATGCGGTTTTACGATGTTAACACGGGAGAAATTCTTGTTGATAACCAAAAAATCACGGAAATAACAAGAAAATCGTTGCGCTCCAGCTATGGAATGGTGCTTCAAGACACATGGCTACAAAAAGGAACTGTGCGAGAAAACATTGCTCTTGGTAAGCCGGATGCTACTCTTGACGAGATAATTGAGGCTGCAAAGGCTTCTCACGCACATAGCTTTATTAAGCGACTCCCTCAAGGCTATGATACTGTAATTTCCGATGAAAATTCATCTCTTTCGCAAGGACAAAGGCAATTACTTTGTATTTCAAGAATTATGCTTGCCTTGCCTCCTATGCTTATTTTAGATGAAGCAACCTCATCAATTGATACAAGAACAGAAATTAAAATTCAAAAAGCATTCTCTACACTTATGCAAGGGCGCACATCGTTTATCGTTGCGCACAGATTGTCCACAATCAAGGGGGCTGACCTAATCCTTGTTATGAAGGATGGAAACATCATTGAGATGGGCAACCACGAGGGGCTTTTAGATAAAAATGGTTTCTATGCAAACCTATATAATAGTCAATTTGAACCTAGCGAGGAATTAAAATGAGAAAAACAAAAATTGTATGCACAATCGGTCCTGCTTGTGAAAGCGAGGAGGTTTTGAGCCAGCTTTGTTTGGCAGGAATGAATGTTGCAAGATTAAACTTCTCCCACGGCACACACGAGGGACATCTAGAAAAAATAAACTTAATTAAAAAGGTTCGCCAAGAGCTTGATTTACCAATAGCAATTATGCTTGACACAAAGGGACCTGAATATAGAATTAAGACCTTTGAAAACGACAGAATCACTCTAAATGATGGCGACACATTTACATTTACTGTTGACGATGTTGTAGGAAATGAAAAAATGGTAAGTGTTTCTTACAAGGGCATGATAGACGATTTAGCAATTGGTGACCAAATCCTTGTAAACAATGGTCTTGTTATTTTTGAGGTTAAGGAGCTTACCAAAACTGAGGCTATTTGCAAAGTTTTAGCTGGTGGAGAGCTTTCAAACTTTAAAAGCATGAGCTTCCCTAACAAGGTTTTGCATCAAGAATATCTCTCCGAGCAGGACAAGAGCGACTTGCTCTTCGGAATAGAAAATGGCGTTGATTTTATTGCTTGCTCCTTTGTTTCTACTCGTCAAGACCTTATAGATGTAAAGACATTTCTAAAGGAAAATGGTGGCGAAAGCATTGATATTATTGCTAAAATTGAAAATCGCAGTGGAGTTGAAAATATCGAAGCAATTTGTAAGGAATGTGATGGTATTATGGTTGCGAGAGGAGATCTTGGTGTTGAAATTCCTTTCGAAGAGGTACCAGCGACTCAAAAGCACCTTATTACCAAATGCAGAATGCTTGGAAAACGCGTAATTACCGCCACTGAAATGCTAGAATCAATGATTCACAATCCACGCCCTACTCGTGCCGAGATTTCCGACGTTGCAAACGCTGTTTATGATGGAACAAGCGCTGTTATGCTCTCGGGTGAAACTGCTATGGGAAAGCACCCAGTTTTAACTGTTCAAACTATGTCTAAAATAGTTGAAAAAACAGAAAACACTATTGATTACGATACTCTTTTTAACAAGTCCGGATTTATTATTCAAAACCCTGTTGACGCAATTTCGCATTCAACAGCTTGTATGGCAATTGATATTCACGCAAAGGCTATTGTTGTTTGCTCAATTTCTGGTATTACTGCCCGAATGGTTTCTCGTTTCCGTGCGCCAGTTGATATTCTTGGTATGACGACAAACGAGGAAACCTGGAGAAAGCTTTCACTTTCTTGGGGTGTTACTCCTGTTATGTGTGAGCTTGTTAACTCGACCGACGTGCTTTTCTATATGGCTAACAAGGCTGCAAAAAGCACATTCAAGCTCAAAAAGGGCGACAAAATTGTCATTACCGGTGGAATTACCAATGGTGGTAGTGGTAGCACAAATCTTATTAAGCTCGAAACATTATAATAAGAAACACCCAAGCGATGTTTAAAACAACGCTTGGGTGTTTTGTCGCACAATGCGACCAAAAAAGGAGAGATGATTTTATTCTGCTGAGATAATGTAGTAATATACAGGTTGGTTCCCCATATATATATTTACTTCTATGCCTTTGCCTTCAAGTGTTTCCTTGAATCCTTTCAATTGGTTCTCCGCTTTCTCTTCATTGATTCCTTCTCCGTAATAAATGGAAACAAAGCTTTTGCCCTCTTCTATAATTATTTTGGCAAAGCATTCGAATGCATTTTCTAAATTTTGGGTTGACATAACTAACTTATCCTCGGTCAAGGCAAGATAGTCGCCCTCTTTTATTTGCATACCATCATAATTTGAATTTCTTGCGGCATATGTTAATTGCATACTCAAAACATTTTTAGCACATTTACACATACTTTCTGTGTTAGTTTTTTCGTCTTGGTCAGGGTCAAAGCCGAGCATTGCGCTAATGCCTTGAGGAATTGTTTTAGTTGGAATGACTATTACATTTTTGCCTGTTATTTCTGCGACCTGAGATGCTGTCATTATTATGTTTTTATTATTTGGTAAAATATAAATTGTTTTTGCGTTGGTTCTTACAACTGCATCACATAAATCCTCAATTGCAGGATTCATAGTTTGCCCACCCAAAACAATCTCACTAACGCCTATTTCTTTAAAGATTTCACTAAAGCCATCTCCCGACGAAACGCTAATAAAGGCATAGTCGTTTTGTAACGCTTCCTTTTCTTTTTCTTCGGTTAGCTTATTCGTGTGCTGTGTGCGCATATTCTCAACCTTTACAGTTTCGTATATACCATACTTTAAAGCCTCGCCAAGCACCCTATGAGGGTCGTTTGTGTGTATATGAACCTTTACAATTTCGCCGTCATCAATCATTACAAGGCTATCGCCTATTGTATTTAAGAATTTTTTTAGCTCAGATGTATTATCTTCACTATTTTTCTTAGTAATTATAAATTCAGTACAGAATGCGAAGGTAATATTTTCACTTTCATAGGCAGAAAAGTCTGCTTTTTTTGAAGCTTTTTCTTCTGCAATTGGTGCGTATTTTACTCGTTTTTCTTCAACAAGCGCTTGATACATAGCCTTTATAACCAATAGCCATCCCATTCCACCTGCATCAACAACACCTGCCTTTGAAAGTACGGGGTTTTGATTTACTGTTTCGTCAAGTGCTTTTTCCGCGGCATCTATCGCCTCTTTTAGCACATATTCAAAATTATTATTACTTTTGGCGGCAATTTTAGCACTTTCTGCGCTCTTTCTAGCAACTGTTAGTATTGTTCCCTCGGCAGGGTTGTCAACCGCATTATAAGCCGATTCTACGCCCTGAGCAAGAGCCTGTGCCCAAATCTCACCATCACATTCAAAAGAGCTTTTAAGTCCTTTCGCAATTCCTCTAAAGAGCAAGCTTACGATAACCCCTGAGTTTCCTCTTGCGCCACGAAGCATTGCTTTAGCAGTTTTTTCCGCCGCCTCGTCAAGAGACATATCGTCTGTTTTTAATAGTTCCTTTGCAGCATTAGCAACAGTCATTGACATATTTGAGCCGGTATCGCCATCAGGAACAGGAAAAACATTTAATTCGTTTATTTCATCCTTATTGTCCTCAAGGCATTTTGCCGCATTTAAAATAAGGTTTTTATAGTCATTGCCGTCAATTGTGATATGTTCGTTATTCTTTGTCATTAATTTCTCCATTAATCCTCTCTTTTGCTACCCATAAAGAATAGCGCAACAGTACCAGGGCCAGTATGTGAGCCTATTGTTGTACCAATACTGTTTATTACAATTTTGTCCTTTAAATTAGGGAATTTTTCTTCAATCAAGTCACTAACAAGCTTTGCATCATCAAAAACATCGGAGTGAGAAATGTAGCATCTTTGATTATAATTATAACCATTTATAGCATTTTCTTCCATTTTCTTGACAATTTGCTTTATGACATTTGCTTTTCCTCTAATTTTTTCACGAGGAATTAGCTTACCCTTGTTGTCAACATTTAAAAGTGGGCAAATTTTCAAGATTGTTCCAAACCAACCAGATACTTTTGAAACTCTTCCCCCTTTAACAAAATATGTTAAATCGGTTGTAAAGAACCAATGATGTATATTTAGTTTATTTTCCTCTGTCCATTGATATAATTCCTCAATTGACATTCCCTCGTCTCGTCTATCTGCCATTTCATCAACTAAAAGTCCCATACCAGATGATGCGCCAAGTGAGTCAACAACAAAAATCTTGCGCTCGGGATATTCAACCTTCAATTCCTCAGTAGCAATTTTTGCCGCCGCCATTGAGCCAGAAAGCCCAGACGAAAGCATAAGTAGGATTACATCCTTTCCATCTACTAAATACTTACGCAAAAACTCTTTAATCGTTTCAGCATTTGGAAGGCTTGTTTTTGTATCTGCTCCTTTTTTCATAGCATCATAAAATTGCTTATAAGGCATTGATACACCTATATCATCAAAATATTCTTTTCCATCCACGAAGTATGAAAATTTCAAAAAGTCGATATTTCTCTTTTTTAAATGCTCGGCGCTTATATCAACTGTCGAGCATGTTGCAATTGCATAACTATTCATTGTTTTTCCCTTATATTTCGAATTTGGCAAATATTATTTTTTCCTTGCCAAGCAAAGTTTAACAAAAAAACAAATAAAAGTCCACCTACTAAATTATTTTTTCTCTCTAAATAAAAAGAGGCGCAAGTAGAGCTAAAAAAAGCCACTCTACGCGTGGTAGAGTGGCAAATAAAATTTAATTTTGCAGAGAGGAGTGTCTATTTTTCTTCTTTTTCAGAAGTTAATTCCTCTTGGCTTTCTTTTTTAGATTTTCTTTTTCCCTTTTTACTAAAGGTTATTGTGATTTTTATTTTAAAGCACAAGAAAATTATCAATTGGAATGGTAAACCTAGAACAAACAAAATCCAAAGGTCATAATCGCCTATTGCTAAATATACTGTAGCAAGAATAGACCATAATAGAATTGATGTATATAAGAATACGCCCCTTGCTCTTTCCCAAATAGATGCAAAAACTATTCTTGTAATTGCAACAACAGGAACGGCATAAACAAAAACCTGCCAATAAAATACTTTTGAGCCATTATAGCCTGTGCCAATGGCAATCAACACAAAAATAAATAATGCAAGTGTAAAAATGCCAGCAGTTACTATATTACTAACTATTCTTTTTGCTTTTTTTATCGGCTGAGTGTCAACCTTTTTACTCTGCTCTGAATGTGAGGTTAGCATATAGTCAACAGTAACTCCAAAAAGCTGACTCATTTGGTTTAAAACATAAGCATCGGGAAGTCCGTCTCCTCTTTCCCACTTGGAAATAGCCTTGTCAGAATAATTAAGCTTTTCGCCAAGCTCATATTGTGTCATATGATTTTCGGTACGCAAATAATATATGTTTTGCGCAACAACCTTTTTGAATTCTTTTATATCCATCAAGCCTTCCTCCTTTGTTTTAAGTCAGTTAATTGTATCATAAAATTATTGATTAGTCAAGGATTTTAATTTTATTTAACAATTATAAAACAGAAATTTAAAAATAAAAATGATAACTTTTTGGCTTTTTGTCGAGTAATGCTTTAATATGTAAAATCTTGTCAAATTATCGACAGCTGAAAATTTCAGTTAGAATATAGTTGCTCACGAAAAATCCCTTTGGAGTAAATTTGTATGCTCCATTTTCAAAAAGAATGTGCCCTGTTTTTAAAAATTCTTTGACCTTAGGATAAAGCTCTTCAAAATCGATTGCAAATATTTTGGCAAACTCTTTTATATCAATGCCCCTCGAAAGACGCATTTTAAGCATAACATATTCATCGGTTTTTGAAATTTCATTGAGGGAGTGTCCATCTTTCCCTTCATCTTCATAAATTTTATCTGGGCTTTTTTTATTATAGATTTGTGCAACATATTGGTCTATATTGTCATCATATGAATATCGTTTCCCATCAAAGAAAGAATGTGCTGATGGGCCTATGCCTATATACTCCTCGCTCTGCCAATATTTTAAATTATGCTTACAATCATAGCCAGCGCGTGCAAAATTACTTATCTCATACTGAATGTAACCATTTTTCTTTAGCAGCTCACACAAAGAAATATACATTTTATATTCCTCATCCTCGTCTGGCAAAGGAAGATAATCCATTTTGCCAAATGGGGTATTCTCCTCTATCTTCAAGCAATAAGAGGAAATATGCTCTGGCTTTAGAGTTATTACGTTTTCTAGTGTTTTTAAAAAAGCTTCTGTGGTTTGATTTGGCAAAGAATACATAATATCTACATTAATGTTATCAAAGCCACATTCGCGTGCTAAATAATAGTTTTTCAAGAATGTATCATAATTGTGGATTCTACCAAGTGCTTTTAGCTCCTCATCACTAGCGCTTTGCAGCCCTATGCTTAATCTATTTGCTCCATTCTCTCTATAAGCAAGAAGTTTTTCCTTTGTTATAGTTCCAGGGTTAGATTCCAAAGAAAATTCGCACCCCTGTGTGAGATTTAGGTTATTTTTTATTGTGTTTGCAAGATGGGAAAACAAGCTTTTTTCTAAAAGTGATGGTGTGCCGCCGCCAATAAAAACAGTGTCAAAAGCATAGTCCTTATATAAAGGAGCTTCCGTTTCTATTTGCGTGCAAATTGCATCAATATATTTTTCCATTTTGTTTAGAGCTGTGCAAGAATAAAAATCACAATAGTTGCACTTCCTTTGGCAAAACGGAATGTGTATATAAAGTCCTAGCCTTTTCATTTTTCCCCTTCCTTTAAAAAACAGGGGCTCAAGTAGAGCCCTGCCTTTAAATGTTTTATTTTTCGCTATCGTCAAGCTTGAGCACCGCCATAAATGCCTCAGGAGTTACCTCAACAGAGCCTAAACGACGCATTTTCTTTTTACCCTCTTTTTGCTTTTCAAGAAGCTTCTTTTTTCTTGTTATATCTCCACCATAGCACTTTGCCAAAACGTCCTTGCGGAGCGCTTTAACGGTTTCGCGCGCGATAACCTTAGAGCTAATAGCGGCTTGTATTGGGATTTCAAATAGCTGACGGGAAATATTATCCTTTAGCTTCTCAGCTATCTTTCTTGCACGAGCATACGCCTTTTCAGTGTGAACTATGAAGGTAAGGGCGTCAACTATTTCGCCATTCAAAAGGAAATCAAGCTTAACTAGGTTGCTAGCCTCATAGCCAGCTAATTCATAGTCAAGAGATGCATAACCCTTACTTCTACTCTTTAATGCATCAAAAAAGTCATAAACAATCTCGTTAAGCGGCATTATATAGTGAAGCTCTACACGAGATGAATCAAGATATTTCATATCCTTAAATGTACCACGTCTGTCTTGGCATAGGTCCATAATTCCACCAACAAATTCGGTTGGAGTTATTATGCTTGTCTTTACAACCGGCTCATATGCTGTTTTAATTGTATCGGATGCTGGGTAATTTGATGGGTTATCAACCATTATAGTTTCGCCATTTGTTTTTTCAATCTTATAAATAACGCTTGGCGCTGTGGTAATTAGGTCAAGATTGAACTCTCTCTCAAGTCTTTCTTGAATAATTTCCATATGAAGAAGCCCCAAGAAGCCACATCTAAAGCCGAAGCCTAATGCTATTGAGGTTTCAGGCTCAAAGGAAAGTGCCGCATCGTTTAATTGAAGCTTTTCAAGTGCATCACGTAAGTCGTTATATCTTGCGCCATCTGCTGGATAAATACCCGAGAAAACCATTGGTAGAGCCTCTTTAAAGCCTTCAAGTGGCTCGTCTGTTGGGTTTTGGTCATGAGTAACGGTATCACCTACTCTAGTCTCTGACACTGTTTTAATACTAGCGGTTATATAACCAACCTCGCCAGCACTTATTTGATCTGACTTTTCAAGTCCAAAGGCATTTAAGTAACCAACCTCAACAACATCATATTTTGCTCCTGTACTCATAAGTCTGATTGTTTCGCCAGCCTTGAGTGTACCATCAATTACTCTGACATAAACAACAACGCCTAGATATGAATTATAGTGTGAGTCAAAAATCAAGCATTTAAGGGGAGCATTTGGGTCTCCCTTAGGTGCTGGAATTTTTTCAACTATTGCATCAAGCACTTGGTCTATATTTAGTCCTACCTTTGCAGAAACCGCAGGGCAATCCTCAGCAACTATGCCGATTACATCTTCAATTTCGTTTCTTACCCTGTCAATATCGGCAGATGGCAAGTCTATTTTATTAATTACAGGAACAATCTCTAAGTCGCAATCAACAGCAAGGTATGCATTTGCAAGAGTTTGTGCCTCTATTCCTTGAGTTGAGTCAACAACTAAAAGTGCGCCCTCACAAGCATTCAAGGAACGAGAAACCTCATAGTTGAAGTCAACATGGCCAGGGGTATCAATTAAATTAAGAACATAGTCTTGACCATCCTTGTGCTTATAGTTTATTCTAACCGCACGAGCCTTAATTGTAATGCCACGCTCCTTTTCAAGGTCCATGTTGTCAAGAAGCTGCTCTTCCATTTCTCTTTTAGTAACTGCGTTAGAATACTCAAGTATTCTATCAGCTAGAGTACTTTTACCATGGTCTATATGTGCAATTATAGAAAAGTTTCTAATATTTTTCTGTTCTACGTTCATTTTTTATATCCCTTCGAAAAATTCAAGGTTATTTTATCATATTATGATAAATTGTGCAAGTATTTTTATTGACTTTTTGTTTTTGCTGATGTAAAATATCTTGTGAGGTGATAAATGTGAAGATAAAAGGCGCTATTTTTGATATGGACGGAACCTTGCTTGACTCTATGGCTTACTGGAACACAGTTGGCATTGATTATCTTGAACGTCAAGGAATTAAGTTTAATAACGACAAAGAAAATTGGGTTTTAAACGTTGGAATACTTAAATTCACTGAATATTGCAACAAGACCTATGCTCTCAATAAATCCTATGAAGAGGTTTTACAGGCTCTACACGATATAATCGCAGAAAAATATAACACCGTTGTTAAGCTAAAGCCTGGTGCATATGAGATGCTTGAAAAATTCAAGCAAAACGGTGTAAAAATGTGCATCGCAACAGCTACCGAGCAGACCGAAGCTATAAAAGTTTTAGAAAGGCTTGGAGTTCTTGATTATTTCAGTGAGGTTTTAACCACTACAATTGTTGGCGCCGACAAAAACAGTCCTTTAATTTACGAAACCGCACTTGAGCATTTAGGCACAAAAAAGGAAGAAACCTATGTGTTTGAGGATGCTTGGTACGCAATTAAAACCGCACACGATAACGGCTTTAAAATTGTAGGCATAGAGGACAAAAACACTGTTGTTCCTGCGAACGAGATTGCTCCTTTATGTGATTATTTTCTATATGAAAAAGACGAATATAATGTGAGCTTTCTAGAATAAGTAAAAAAGAACCGCAAAATCGGTTCTTTTTATTTTTCTTTATCAATTTTTACAGCATCAAATTCTGCTGTCATTTGGATAACTTCCTCATAGCTCTCATCGAAATCCTTTTTATTCTCAATGGAGTCGATAATTGCAAGAAGTGTTATACTAGGCTTGAATTTGTTATTAATTTCAAGAGCCTTTTTGGAATACTCACTTGCCTTTTTGTAATCATATTGCTTAAAGCAAAGCTGCGCCATATTGTGATATGCAGCAACATTGGCAGGGTCATAGAAAATTGCCATTTTGTAATTCTTATGCGCTAGCTCGTGCCTAACTTCTCTTGCGTATAAATGTCCTAAATTATTATACATTCCAGAGTTCGCATAGCCTTTTTCTGCTGCGTTTTCATACACTTGGATGGCTTTTTTATTTTGTTGCATTGCCGTGTAGTTAAGGGCACAAAAAAGCTCCACCACGCCGTGCTCTGTTGTTCTTTCACATTTTAGCTTGAGATTCTTTAAGAGCTTTAATGACATTTTATTTTGCTTTCTGCTAAAGCGATAAATTGCAAGAAGAAGCTTTTTCTTTTTTTTCTCATCTCCAGCAAAAGCACTGCCTATATCTTTTATATATTTTTCCTCTGCCCTACTTAAATTCTCCTTGCGCTCATCAAAAAAGATCTTTAAAATAACTATTATTGAAATAAGTGGAACGAATATTACTAAAGCAATAAAATCCCAAGGAGAGTGGTCAAAAACTACTATGCTCACTACATAAAGAGCAATTGAGCCGAGTGACAAAGCAACAAGAAGAAGCTTAAGCACCCATAAAAATTTATTTTTCATTTTGTCCTCACAAATATTTTATACGCTATATTATAACACTATTTTTCATTTTTTTCAAGAGGTAATTAAATATTCTCTTTCTTGGTCGTGAATCTCTATGATATTTCTTTTATTTCACGTTTTCACTTGTAATTTACGGTGCTATTATGATAAAATACATTCGTTAGGTTGGTGAAAAAATGATATATCAAATAAAAAATGGCTCAGTTGAGCTTGGTGCTAATTTAATTTTGCGCCGAATAAATTTTGAAATACGTGATAACGAAAAAATCGCTATTGTCGGTAGAAACGGCTCAGGAAAAACTACTCTACTAAAGCTAATTAGTGGCGAGGTTGAGCTAACCAAAATTGAAGGCGAGGACTCTTTTATTGCTAAAAGTAATAAGCTCGTTATCGGCTATTTAAAGCAGAATCCTTTTTCCGATTTAGAATTGACTGTTGACGAGGAAATAAAAAAGCTCTTTTTACCAATCATCAATGCTAAAAATCGACTCGATTTTTTACTTAGCGAGATTGAAAAGAGCGAAAATATTGAATTATTAGAGGAATACACTAGGCTACAAGAAAAATTCGAGGCTGATGGTGGTTATTTCTATGAAAAGGAATATAACATACTTCTTTCAGGCTTTGGCTTTTCATTAGATGACAAGCATAAAAAGCTATCCCAGTTTTCAGGAGGACAGCTTACAAAGCTTGGTTTTATAAAGCTTTTGCTCTCCAAACCTGACGTTTTGCTTCTTGACGAGCCCACTAACCATCTAGATATTACTACTGTCGAATGGCTTGAGGGATATCTATCAACTTATAAAAAAGCTGTTGTTATTGTTTCGCACGACAGAATGTTCCTTGACAAGGTTGCAAATGTAGTTTATGAAATTGAGTATGGCGAAACCACAAGATATACAGGAAACTATTCCAAATTTATAAAAACCAAAAATGCAAATTATGAGCAGAATTTAAAGGCCTATAATATGCAACAAGCAGAAATTAAGCGTTTGCAAGCACTTATTGACAAGTTTAGAGGAACGCCAACTAAGGTCTCTATGACCGACTCAAAGCTTAAGCAAATTGAGCATATGGTGAAAATTTCAGAGCCAAAGAAGTTTGACACAAAATCCTTTAAAGCATCATTTACCCCTAACCGTGAAACCGGAAAGGATGTATTGATTGCAAAAAATCTTGAAATTGGCTACTCGTTTCCTCTTTGCAAGATCAATATGAGCCAGTATAAAAAGCAACGCATTGGAATTATCGGTGGAAATGGTCTTGGAAAAAGTACATTTTTAAAGACCTTGATGGGCGCTATTCCAAAAATCAGTGGTGATTTTTCTTTTGGATGGCAGGTTGACATCGGATATTTTGACCAGCAAATGGTTCAATATGCAAGCTCAAAAACAGTTTTAGATGACTTTTGGGATATGTACCCTACACTTTCAGAAACAGAAGCAAGGGGAGCACTTGGCGCATTTATGTTCACAAAGGATGATGTGTTTAAAACGGTTGATATGCTTTCCGGTGGCGAAAAGGTGCGCTTAGCACTATGTAAAATTCTTCAAAAAAAGCCAAATTTCTTGATTTTAGACGAACCAACTAACCATATGGATATGATTGGTAAGGAAACGCTTGAAAATATGCTAAGTGAATTTGACGGCTCTATTCTTTTTGTTTCTCACGATAGATATTTTGTAAAAAAGCTGGCAGAGGGACTTTTGGTCTTTGAGGGGGCATCAGCTACATTTCATAATTATACCTATGATGAGTACAATCTAAAGAAAAGTGAGGGCGCTTTGCCTCTTGTTCAAGCCTCAACTATCGAAGAAAAGACAGAACCTGTTAAAAAGGGAAAGGAATCCTTCTTAGCGGCTAAAGAAAAATCAAAAATGGAAAGGCGACTCGCTAAGCTAAACGAAAAAATGCTAGCTTTAGATGATGAAATTTCAAAAAAGAAATCAGAGCTTGAAAGTGACGAGGTTATGAGTGACTATGTTCGTTTGTGCGCTCTTAACGAAGAAATTGAAAGCCTTGAGACTGAACAGTTCTCCATTTTAGAAGAAATTGATGAAATTGAAAAGAAATTACAATAAAAAAACGCACCCTTGAGTGCGTTTTATTTCTGAATTAATATTATTACTTGTTCATATGTGAATATATAAATGTTATAAAAAATATATTTTGTGTTGAATATAAAATTTTAAATCAATATATAGTTGACTTTTCTTTTTAGATATTTTATAATAACATTAGTTATCTTTTTCGAGGAGATTTTTATGAGCACCATAAAATTTGATTTAAACAATGTTGTTGGCAAAATGAAAGTGATGCACGCAGTAAACAATGGTCCTTGCCCAGCAGGTAAAGACCAAAAGCGTGGCAATGAGCACGAGTATAAAGCATTGAGAATTCCATATGCCAGAAACCATGATGCCTCCTTTGCCGCACAATACGGAGGAAATCATACAGTTGATGTAAACTTTATCTTTACTGATTTTGATGCAGATGTTAACGACCCCAAAAGTTACGATTTTGCTTGTACAGATAAGTATATTAAAGATACATTTGCCGTTGGCACCGAAACATTTTATCGTCTCGGCACAAGAATTGAGCATGAGGTAAAAAAATACAACACAATTATGCCTAAGGATTTTAAGAAGTGGGCACAAATCTGTGAACATATTATTATGCACTACACCGAGGGTTGGGCAGATGGCTTCAATTACAAAATGGATTATTGGGAAATTTGGAACGAGGCTGACCTCGACGATGAGGACTCAAAGAACAAAAGATGCTGGAGTGGTACTGAGCTCGAATTCTTTGAATTTTACAAGGTTGCCGCGCTACATTTAAAATCACGCTTCCCACACCTAAAAATCGGTGGTCCCGCTTCCTGTGGTAATGACGAATGGCTTGACCGTTTTCTTGCTTATATGCACAAAAACAACGTTCCTATGGACTTTGTTTCTTACCATTGGTATTGGACTGAGCCTTATGATATGTCAGAAAAGTGCACTCGTGTACGTGGCATTATGGAAAAGAACGGCTATGGTGAGGCTGAAGCGATTTTAAACGAATGGAACTATGTGCGCGGTTGGATTGACGAATTTGTTTATTCAATTGAGCAAATTATCGGTATGAAGGGTGCTGCTTTTGCTTCCGCTTGTATGCTTCTTTGCCAAAGTAATCCGGCAATTGATATGCTAATGTACTATGATGCAAGACCCACTGCGTTTAACGGCTTATTTGATATGTATGTATATCGTCCTTTAAAGGGGTACTATGCTTTTTACACCTTTGCTAATCTTTACGACCTAAAAAATCAAGTTTTTTCATCAAGTGATGACAATGATGTTTATGTTGTCGGTGCTAAGGATGGAGAGAAATTTGCTACAGTAATAACCTACTACGCTGAGGATGACAACAAATGGGAAAAATATATTGATATAGATTTTGGCACAGACGAGGTTGATGGAGCTAAAATTTTAATCACAGACAAAAACCAATCTATGGCTGAATACACTAAAGCCAAGATTGAAAATGGTAAAATAAGGCTTTTTGTTGAAAGAAATACTATAATTTATATAGAAAAATAAGGAAAAATTATGATAAAGGCAGAAAAGCAATTTTACATATTTGGAATGGGCAACCGTGAGAAATTCATATATAAAGAAGGTGGCTCATTAATTAAATTTAGCACAAATGAGGTTGTTTACACCTGGGATGTCAAGCGCGAAAAATTTCTATATGATAGATATATGGTTGTTATTTGGGCAAATGATGGGACAACATACCTAATTAGTGAAGACAGCTGGGGGGCTTATATTTATGATATTACAGCTTTATATGATGAAAGAAAGCTTGTAAAGACTCTAACAACGAGTGAATATATCAATCTTCCAGACTTTGAGGACACAGAATATCCTGAGCAATTAAGAATATTACATGGGGAAATTTTAGTTAGCTTTAACGGGAACCTTCCTGTTCCAAACATTTACACCTATAAAACACCTTGGTATCGTGATGGTGCTATGATGGCGCTAGTACTTGAAAAAACTAAAAATCTTCATTTAATAAGGCCTTGGGCACTTAGTGTTAAATCACTTTATGACAAGAACAACAAGGGCAACTGCGAGCCCGACAATTTAGGTCAGCTTGCTTTCGTTCTTTCCTATTTTGTTGATAAAAACTATCCATTAATCGCTGAGATATACAACGAAGCTGAAAGAATAGCTGATGGCGGGCTTTTAAGGGGCTTAACAGACTACGGAATTCACGAAATTTACTCGACCCTGTGGCTAAAATTAGCTTTTGACAGACTTGAAATCAAAGCCGATTTTATAAATATTCCTTGTGAGTTTGATTCCTATGCCAGAATGTTCTGGATGGACAGAACCGGCATAGAAACCGAAACGCCATTTGATAATAAATACAATGAATGGTATCCATACCTAACTTGGGCTGTTTATCACTTCAACAATGACGAAATTCCTGAAGAGCTACTAAAAATCAAGTATCCTATGAGCTGGGAAATTTGCGCTTCCGAGGCGAATTATGATTTAATTGCTCCTTTATCAGAGGAATATGCAAAAAACAAGTGCTCCGCTCCTCACTCTTGGCACGCAGCTGAAATGTTTTTATATTTAATTGAAAAGAAATTATGAGGAAAAAATGGGTATTAAAAATGTAATTTTCGATTTTGGTCAGGTTCTTGTCCATTTTGAGCCTAGTTATATGGTTAGTATCTATGTTGACGATGCCGACGATAAAGCTTTACTTGAGGAGGTCGTTTTTGACCGTCTTTATTGGGATAGGCTTGACAAGGGTACTATTTCAGACGAAGAAACAATATCTTTAATTAAAGAAAGACTCCCCGAAAGACTTTGGAATGTAGCCGACAAAATCTATTATAATTGGATATATAATATTCCTGAAATTAACGGAATGAGTGAATTACTCTCGCACTTAAAAAATAAACACGGGGTTAGACTTTTTCTTCTTTCCAACATATCAAACTACTTCGCTTCACATTCAATGGAAATTCCAATTTTAAAGAAGCTTGATGGACTTGTTATGTCAGCGCCTATTGGAATTGTAAAACCAAGCTATGAAATATTTGACCACATCTGCAAAAAGTATGATATAGTTCCAAATGAAGCAATATTTGTCGATGACCGAGCTGACAATATTGAAGGTGCTATTGCATACGGCATAAATGGTTACGTTTTTGACGGAGATAGTGAAAAGCTAAAGGTTTATTTAGATGGTATTTTAACAAAATAATTAGAAATCGAGGAGTGTTTAAAACACTCCTCGATGCTTTTTTATCATTTTCTTGAATTTATATAGTTTTGAAGCATTAGTAACCAGTCTGTTTGGATAAAATCTACATTTTTATCAATCAACCAGCCCCAACCCTTCTCTGGGGAATCTGCAACTGATATATCATCGCTATGATAACCATTAATTATGTCATTTTCATCATATATAATGGAGTTTGTCCAAATAAGTAAGCCCTTATCATGCATTGACTTTATATAGTTATCACTTATGCATTCCTCGTCATCATTTTTAAAAAGAACCTCAACACCTATTAGATTTATGTTCCTGTTTAAAAGCTTTTCAGTTATTTCGTCTTTACCTCTTACCAGTGGAACAAACATAAGATCTGGCGCATACTTTTCTACCTTTGCAAGACTTTCTTCATCAACGTGAGTTTTTACAATAACCTGCTTTTCCACTCCCGCCTTGCGAATCTCGGCTGTTATGCCCTCAATATCTGTCCAAAACTTATCAACGTTTATGTATGCTTTTCCCTTTAAAAGTGCAAAAACCTCGCTAAGCGTTGGCACCTTATAGCTTGTTTTCACGCTATCTTGGTTAACCAAGCGCTCCTTTTCAAGCTCCTCTGCTGTCATATCGCAAATGTACTTGCTCTTTAAAAACACAGGCTCCATCCAAGGGTGAAACACATAAAACTTGCCATCCTTTGTTTTTGAAACGTCTATTTCTACTACATCAGCACCGAGATTTAGCGCTATCTTATAAGCTGCTAGTGTGTTACAGGGTATATTTGCGCCACAAACACCTCTATGTGCCGCTAAAAAAGGTCTGTTTATTTCTTTTCTGTTCTCAAAAATGCTTTTTGTAAAGTCCATTATAATTCTCCTTTTACTTTAGAAATGTATCATTTATACGTATCCAAACATAACGTGATATGCCAGAATCCTTTATTTGTGAAAACTTTTTGGCTATGCTATAATTAATTTTCGAGCAATCACAATGGAAGCCTCCACCATTTATCATATCGGGATTGTATGTTGAGTAACTGTAGCCATGCTTATCTATTTTTGATAAATTTGTCATAAATGTATTCTTGGATTTTAAAAGATAGGCTTCATCGCCGGTAATCTCATAGTATAGATAATCAGCTTCTCCTCGCCATATGCTCCACGCGTGTCCTGCACATATAGCAGGACCATCTGCATCTCCCTCCCAGCCAGTTTCCCACCAACGAAGAGTTGAACCGTGCATTTGGCATATAGGTGTTTTTATCACCCAATTTTCGTGCAAATCAAGTATTTCCTTTGCCTTTTTTATATAATTCGCTTTTCTTGATATGTTCTTGCAATAGTAAAGCAATGAAAGAGCTGTACAAGAAATTGAGCCATCCTCCATTTCCTCCTCAGTTTCTTTGCTGTTCCCCCCCTCGGTTGGGAATCTCAGCCCACGATTATATAGATATTTGGCAATTTTATCAGCCGAATCCTTGCACATGCGAGAAAATTCGGCATCGATATCCTTTAAATAGTTAGCCATATCAATAATAGGTATTATTGGCGCACAGACTGTTGTATAGTCATCTTTTGCATTGTTGCCCCAATCAACCTCAATTCGTCCATCTTCCTTTTGATAATATGAAATCAGACACGTAGTGGCGCCTTTTGCATATTTTAAATACTTTTCATCTTTAAAATACTTATATGCATCAAGCAAAATTATAATACCAGCCGAAAGCTCCTGAACTCTTCTGGATTTATATACATTGAATGAAAAATAATCATCATGGGGAACATTAAGAATTGTTCGTCTTAGTATCGCCTTACCTTCATCCTCCTCGGTCATTATGTTGAGCAAGGACTTAAGCTTTTTTTCATAAATATCAACCTCATCCAAGGTTAACTCGTTCTTATATTTCAAGAGGAACCGTAGCATTGCACTTGCCCAGCTTTGATGCTCACATAGGTTAGAATCTGTATGATGTTCTATCAAATCAAGGTCAACTGTGTCCATAGATTTTTTATATAAATTCACAAGCGATTTATAGCCATATACAGACACGGGTGCGCCTTTTTTTCCATTTTTCAATGGAATAATCACGGCTTCTCCCTCTTTAGTTATCTCGTACTGTTCACTAAAAGGAAAAGTGATTTGATTTCCATTGTATTCTTCAATTATAGTGTCGGGGGAGCCATATGGTATTAGCTTGATTTTACTTCCTATCTTACCTCCACTAATATTATAATCAAGGAACGGCAAATCGTACAGCTTTGCTAAAGCTTCAAGACAGCTATCAAAAGTAGTAACCGGCAAAATGACAAATTTTAGATAGTTTTTATTATTCTTTTGCCTATACGCTTTATCAAAATTAGCAAGCAGCTTTAAATTAATAAAATAATGTCCCCAAGAATGAGGTGAATAATCCATTTTCCAGCCATTTGCCGTACTTAAAATTGCAATTAAAAGATTATTACCATTAGGTTTGGTTAAGTAAAAATACTTTATTTCACTATTTTCAATAGTATAGGGGGAATTGAAAAGGAATTGATTCCTCCATCCTCCGCCATCAAGCTTGCCCATAAAGTTTAAAGGTAAATTTATTCCGTATTCGGACAATGAATCATTATCAGCAGTCAACTCAAACACAAGTCCATTCTCTAGCTTTTCCACCTTCAGCTTTGAATTGGTTTTTTCAGTATAATAAAAAGAATTATCACTTATAAAATAGTCTTTTTTATCTTGATATGGAGTACAACTTGGTTTTTTTCCAACTGTAATATCATCCGATTTTAGAGTATAGCAAATGCTTATTTTATCGCCATTAAATATTTTATCATTCGGCACACGCAGGTCAATTATTTCAAGCTCGTCATTAAAAATAATACTCATTCTATTACCCCTTTTCTTAATTATTTTAGCACAAGTACAAAGCAATTACAACAAATAAAGGTGGCAATTGCCACCTTTATTATTTGAGTTTTATTATTTGACCAAAAATTTGAGGTGGCAAGCTTCTTGTAACCTGTCCGTTATAGGTAATTTCGACTTTATCGCCTTCTTGTAAAGATTTTTTTGCGATTTCGTTATTTTCTTTATCATAATATTTGGTTATAGAATCATCGATATTAACTTGATATTTGCCAAAAGCATTTTCATCCTCTGCTTCGACCATAATATAGTTTTTTTCAATTTGAACTATTGTTGCTGTCATTTTTGTATCTCCCTCTTCATTATTTGTTTTTCCGCACGACACCAGAATTGGCATAACGGAAAGCATCAATAGTAATACTATAATTAGTTTTTTCATTTGCACCCCTATGCTAGTATTTTTAAGTCTTTTTAATTTTATCACATACAATCTTTTCTGTCAACTAATTAAATTACAATAAAAACAAAAAAAGTCTTGATTTTTTTAAAAAGATATGATATACTTGTTTAGCAATATGGAGAATTCGCCTAGTTGGTCGAGGGCGCACGATTGGAAATCGTGTAACCGGTAACACGGTTCCAGAGTTCGAATCTCTGATTCTCCGCCAAACAAAAACACCACAAAATATCGTGGTGTTTTTGTCATTTTCGGCACTATATTTTGTGTTTTTATATTCTCGGTCACAAATTGGTCACACGTTATACGTTTTCAAGAATATCAACTATTTTGTCTGCCTCTTTCGGCATTAAATGCGCATAAGTATTAAGTGTTTGCTCAACATCCTTATGTCCAAGACGTTTAGAAACCGCTACAATAGATATTCCTTGAGATATTAAAAGTGATGCGCAAGAATGACGTAGGTCATGAACCCTTATAGTTTTAATTCCTGCCTTTTCGGCATATTTTTTGAGCCCTCTCTCAATTGTTTTATCCGGAATTGGTCGGCTTCCACCAAAAACAAAATCGTTAAGATTCGCGCTTAGATGCAACTCTAATTCTCTGCAAAAGCTCTTAGGCAAATCTATCGTTCGATTGCTTGTTATATTTTTGGGGCTTACCACCTTGTAATTGCCCTCTGCCGTTTTTCTTGTTATATTTTTGTTTA
This sequence comes from Eubacteriales bacterium, assembly GCA_045543955.1. Taxonomy (GTDB): domain Bacteria; phylum Bacillota; class Clostridia; order Oscillospirales; family CAG-272; genus RGIG2000. The sequence continues at coordinate 23,100 of JAZPYB010000032.1, read as the reverse complement.
TTCTTACGGTTGCGTTTTTAAAATTAATATCTCTCCAAATAACGGCTTGGCATTCGCCCTTTCTACATCCTGTAATATACAGAAATTTAAAAAGCAGCTTTATATTTTCTTCTTCGCAAACATCAATAAATTTCTTAAACTCCTCCAAAGTCCAATAATCCATTTCTTTTGGAGGTTCAATGTTTCGCAAAGGTTCTACCTTGGTCATTATGTTTTGAACATCATAATAGCGCTCTCCAAACCTATATATAGAGGATAGCAAGGTTCTTAAAGATTTTTTATGCCTATATGCATATTGTTCTATTCCCTGTTGCCATTCAAGAACAGTTAAAGGTGTAATTTCCTTTATTTTCTTTTCTCCAAAGTAAGGAAGAAGATGCTTGTTCAATTTGCTTTGTTGCGTTAGATATGAACTTTCTTTCACTCTCGTTTTTAAGTTCTGCAAATATCCCTCTGCCAAAGTTTCAAATAACATCTCTCGAGGCTCATGTTTAGATGCCTCTTTTTTTATTTTCTTATTATTTTCGCTTTGAAACTCTAAATATGCCTGGTTAGCTTCCTTTTTGGTTTTAAATCCTGATAGTCTTTTTTGCTTTTCAGCACCATCGACAATAGCACGAAAACGCACAGACCATTTTTTGTTATTTGGATTTTGCTCAAAATTTGGCATTTTTCTCTCCTAACTACTAAAATTCGACATTTTGCCTCATAATAGTATTATCAACTATTTTACGAGGTACAATTATGAACTACAAAAAATATCAAAAATCACGCGATGCAGCGTGGCAAATTCTCATTGACTTTAAAATCTCGTCTCTCCCGGTAAAGATAACCGACCTTTGTAAAGAGCTTGGCGTAGAGGTCAAACTTGCAAAGATTGACTCCGAAAGCGATGGATTCTCATTTATGAAAGAAGGCTCTCCTATTATTGTTCTTAACGCAAATTGCACAAACACAAGCCGTCTGCGCTTTACCTGTGCACATGAGCTCGGCCACATCATTCTCGGTCATGTTGGTCTTTATGAGCTCGTCAATCGAGAACCCTCTCCGAGCGATAATCGTATTGAGCACGAAGCTAATGTTTTCGCCTCTCGCCTTCTCGCCCCTGCATGTGTGCTGTGGGGATGCCGGGTTAAATCCCCCGAGGACATAATAAAGCTCTGTGATATAAGCTACGCTGCAGCCGAGTACAGGATGCAGCGCATGAATATCTTATATGCAAGAAACAAATTCTTAACCAGCCCTCTGGAACGTAAGGTCTATGAGAATTTTAAATCGTTTATTGAGAGGCACAATCGTTAATCTTTCTCTTTTCGAGATTCAATCTCTTTTTCCACCACATCTATCACATTATCGAGTGTTGAAACGATACTTAATCTTTCGTATTCATCAAGCATTTTAGAAAAATAGGTTCTCGTTTCTCTTCTCAAAAGTTCCATTAATTCAGTTGCTTCTTCTATAACGTCTGCTTCTTCATCTTTGGATAAAGTGAATTCTTTTTTAACAAATTCTATTAACTCGTGTAATGCTTCTAACGTGGTTTCGTCATCTTCAAATGTAACAAGCTCGGAATATTTGGTATATCTGCTATTAAAAAACGCTTCTGCTTCTTCTTTCGACTTGAACATTTTCATTGTTTCGCAGTATTCAATGAAATGCTTTTTTAATGTCCTTTCAAAATGGCTCTTTTGCTTTTCATCTATTTCGCAGGAAAAAATAACACTGCGATAAATCGCATAATAGTACAAAATAAAATTTGGTATCATCAAGCCTTTATTCAAATATTTTACTTTTGATGTTTGAATAGTCATAGCAACACTATAAAAGGTTGTTTCTGCCAACACATCAATATCGTTTGAAAGCATTTTTTTAATTCTGTCAGGATATTCGTAATTGTATTTGTCAAAGATACTTAAAAATTCGTTGTCGCTTTGAGCAAATAGTAACTCACATACCATATTAGCATAGTCGCTACAAGAAAGTTGTTTAGGTGGTGTATCTGTAATTATACCGATAACAGGCATGTGTACCTTCTCCCAAAAATCAACGTTTTTAAATAGTTCGCCTTTAAACTTGTCAGAAAGCTTTGCTTTTAATTGGTCGTGGATTCCATACACAAAATAAATAATTTCTGCGTTAATTATTTTTTCGTTTCCCTTGTGTATCAAAATCATTTTAAGCATATCTTCTTCGTGCTTGTAATAAGCCAAAGGATTGCCTATAACAATGGCCAAACGTTTAGCACCATCCATCTGTGAAAAAATGTACGACCTTTCCTCTTGCGTTAAATTTTTCGCCATCTCGTCTAATGGTTTTAACTTTGTATGTTGCGCTTTTATAGGCTCATTTTTATTATCACTTTTACTTGCCCATTTAATTAAAAACACTAGGCCTACAGGTCCACCTATAACTAAAATCAGCAACAAAAATATATAAAAACCGTCCATTCCATCATCCTCCGTATCGCTATAATTGCTGTCGTATGGGCACACACCACCCTCATGCTGATGTGCCGGATGCCCGCCACAATGATAATGATAACTGCTGGTTCCACCTACGTAATGTCCACCGTGAGAGTCTGTTCTGCCGCTATGTGCCAAACAAGGGACAATAAAAACACCAAGCAAAGTAATTACTAGCAACATGGCAGCTGTAATTCTTTTAATCATCTTTATTCTTTTCCCATTCTCTGTATTTAATCATTGCCTTGTCAACTATCGCAATTCTTTCTTTTTCGGTTTTCGCAAAGAAAAATTCATATACCAAAAACGAATGGTCAAGAGCTAAATAATATCTTTGAGCTATATCGTCATCACATTCGAAGAAAGATTTTAGTTCATTCTTTACAAGTTTTTTTGTTTCTTCCTTTGTTAAAACAACATAATCATTTTGGGAATTTGCAAACTTTTTGTTTCGCTGTTTTTTATCTCTTCCCCATACATTTGTTTCATCATCTACTACAATACAAACTATACCCATGATAAGGCAAGGTAATGCAAACAACAAAATGAGATATATTTGGGATACAAATGCCCATATTGTTGTCAGTACAGTCAAATAAAAACAAAAAATTATTCTTGCCAACTTCATATTGCCTTTAAAAAACAATACGCCAAGTATCGGCAATAGCACAAGAACCGATAATAAAGCCCACATTTACCTTTTCTCTCTCCTACAAATCCGCATCCGGCAGATTTTTTATTTTATTCCATTCCTCTTCGGTAATTACTCTTTCCTCAAAGGCTCCGCTTCGTGCGGCAATCTTCACTGTTTTTGTTTTTTCTTCGATACCAAGCAATCTATCAACCGTACTTCTTATCACAGGCGCACTCTTGTGGTATGCCTCAATTAAAATTCTGTCTTTTTCTTCAAGCTCTGCGTTGGCGGAGCTTTTTTCTTTCTCATATCCAAGTAAGTAAGCACTCGTAGTTTCAAGATATTCAGCAATTTCTGATAACTTTTTTGCGTTTGGAGATGATTTCCCCGATTTCCAGTCTGAAATATTTCCAGTTGATATTCTTAAATCTCTGCTTAATTGCGTAGATGATATATTTTTTTCTTGTAGCAACTTAAACAAATTCGGCACTTTGCAGGTTGCATTTATTTCTTTCATAAATATCTCCTTGTGAATTTTTACAAATTTTGCACAACAAAATTGTACAATTTTAACAAAATTCGCATTTTGCGAGAAAAATGGCATTGTTTTCCTTGACTTTCTCGCGTTTTGCGAGTAAAATATAATCGTGGAGATAACACCTTGGTTATATCGTACCACAATAATTTAAAAAAATCAATATTTTTATGAAAGGAGCTATTTATCATGGCAACAGGCGACATCATTAAACAAAAACGAGAGGATATGGGCATCACTCAAGACGACCTTGCCCTCTCCTTGGGAGTAGCGCAAAGCTACATTTCGGCTATCGAAGCGAACAGAAAAATTCCTAATCTTCCATTTGCAAAACAAGTTGCTAAATTTTTCGGCTGCAAAGTCGATGATTTATGTTAAGGAGGTTATTATGATTAGCATTAACGAAAAACAAGTAAGAGATGTTTATAAGGATTTATTCGAATTGAATGACTCCCACCGTTTGTTAAAACTCAACACACAACGCGATCTCTTGAATTTAATAAGTGCACTTTTCGACGAGGATTGGAAAGAAGCACAAACTTATGCCGAGAAAATTTTATTCGGAATCATCCGCATCAAGGCTTACGAACCATTTAAGGACAACGTTAATCGGTTTAGCGCTGACCAAGAAGATATACAAAGTATCATTGACGAAATTATTTAGACAATAAACACGACAATAAATTACCTTGGGAGGAATAATATGAGCACACTAACTAAAGAAGAGCTACAAGAAATAGAAAAGCTAAAGAACAGCGAGGAGGTTAAGCTCGCAAATCGTGAGCTTGCAAAGAGAACTCGCGAAAAGAACAAAGAAAGACAACGTCTTTATCAATTACGTTGGCTACATAAAAAAGGCACTGCCCTAAAAGCAGCGCAAGAATAGGAGGTTATTATGGCAAAGGACTATTACGACAAATACGACATTATGAACATTTTCGGCTGTGGCAAGGACCGCGCAATGGCTATTTTGCGTTCAATTAAAGATTACACAGGCGACGTTCTCGGTTTAAAGGGTAAGGTACTTATTACCGAATACGAGGCTTGGAAGAACCGCCCTCTGCAAAAAAATGCATAAAAAAATAGCCCTCTCAAAGCTGGCACTTTGAAAGAGCTTGAAAGGAACGAGGTAAACCGTCCTTATAAAGAGTTTACCACAAGAATATTTAAAAATCAAGAGGTAAATTATGTCCGCAATAGAAAAAATAGAATTAAAGCTGTCAAAAAAAATATGCCTTTTCAATAAGCTCCTTGACCAAGGAAAGACTCTCTCTGAGCTCGCCGAGCTAAAGGATGATATTACAAAACTGCAAATCTCTTTGGCAGCACGAAGGAATCCAAAATGAAAAAAGAAAAAAGAAACTATTGGTTCAAGCTCAAATATAATTTTGTATTTGAACACAATTCGAGTTTTAACTTTTTAATGAACCAAAAAAATGGTTCTGACTATGTTGTACTTTATGAAATGCTTTGCTTGTTAACTGTTAACACAGGTGGCGTATTGGTAAAAGACCATGGAGAAATTGTAGTGCAGTACGACATCGAGCAAATTCAGCAAGATTGCAAGTATTTTAAATACGACACCATCGTTGTGGCAATAGAGTTATTCAAAAGACTTGGCTTGGTTGCAGAGGACCCTGACGGATTTATTGAAATCACAAATTTTGACGAGCTCGTCAGCTCGGAAAGTGAATCTGCAGTGAGAGTACGAAGACACCGCCTCAAAACTGCTGCAAAAAAGGCGTTACAATGTAACAAAAATGTAACGCCAAATGTAACGCAAGAGAAAAGATATAAGACAGAAGATACTATAAATGATAGTACAGATATTAAATTAAGTATTAGTAGTAGTTGTAGTAATAATATAGACAACAACGAACAAAAATTGTTACATGAAACGTTACAGACTCGTTACACAGATGCCACTGACACGGGCACCTTTGCCGGTGCTTTGATATATCCAAACGGCGAAAAACTCGACGACGACCACGAGGAAATTAACGGAATGTATTTCTCGCAAAAGGACAAGGAATTAACATCCTTTGACAAGAAATATAAGAATTTGTTAATGAGCAAAGTGCAGTTTGGTTCCCTCTGCGAGCTGTTGTCTCCCGAAGAGGTAGATACATATTGCGAAAAAATGGATAATATGCTCGCCAAAGGCTACAAATTCAGCTGCTCACACTATGAACAAATTCTTAAGATGGTCAGTAAAGACAGGAGGGTGCGACAAAATGAATAAAAGAAAATGGTATTACTTTGCCGAAAGCAACCGTAAAAACGGAAAAATAGTAGCCTGCTACACCGAGTCCGATAGACTTGACAAAGTAGCTCTCTTGTTCTGTGGAGAACGAGGCTATTGTAGCCTTTATCCCACCTACTACAACGGTCTTGACACCATCGAAAAGCCCATTTTCATCCCCGCCCATAACTACATAACAACACGCAAAATTAGAAAAATTTAAGGAGAATTAAAATGCCAAAAGAAATAGCCGTTTCCCTTTGGGAACATACAAAAGAGGAAGCAGCCAAGCTTCCCGATGGAACAACTATGCTAATCTATAACCCTATCACAAACGATTATAAAATTGAACACGCAGGCAAGCACAGCTTGGCGAGGGACAAGCATGCCGTGCCTCAGCTCAAATATTTCACTTTTGAGGAGGTAAAGAGTGAGCACTGACGAATTAGTTGTCGATAATTTTGCAGGCGGTGGTGGAGCTTCCACTGGCATTGAAATGGCAATAGGCAGAAGCGTTGATATCGCTATCAACCACGACCCAGCTGCTATTGCAATGCACAAGGAAAACCACCCCAAATCAAAACACTATTGTGAGGATGTATTCGACGTTGACCCAGTTGAAGCATGCAATGGAAAGCCTGTTGCTCTTGCCTGGTTCTCTCCTGACTGCAAGCATTTTTCAAGAGCCAAAGGCGGTAAGCCTGTAGATAAAAAAATTAGAGGGCTTGCTTGGATTGTTCTTAGATGGGCGTACCTTGTGCGCCCTCGCGTTCTAATGATGGAAAATGTGCCCGAAATTGTAACATGGGGCCCTCTCGGAGAAGATAATAAACCATTAAAAGATAGGTTGGGCGAAACCTTTGATGGCTTTCTCGCTGCTCTGTCACGCATTGGACTACCACGTGAACACCCTGCTTTTAAAGAAATGTGCGATACACTTGGTATCTCTCCCGACTCTGATATGGCAAAAGCCTGCGAAGAAGGTCTTGGCTATGTAATTGAGTACCGAGAAATTAAATCATGCGACCTTGGTGCCCCTACCACTCGCAAACGATTTTATATGATAGCACGATGTGATGGCGCACAAATTATATGGCCAGCTCCTACGCATGGGGACAAGCACACTGAAGAGGTTAAATGTGGCAAGCTCCTTCCTTATCGAACAGCAGCTGAGTGCATAGACTGGTCAATTCCGGCAAAAAGCATTTTCGAACGAAAAAAACCTCTTGCAGAAAAAACACTCCGCAGAATTGCAAAAGGCATACAAAAATTTGTAATTGATAATCCAAATCCATTTATTATTCATTACAAATTTGAAAACGAGCCCGAAAGTATTGATAAGCCTCTCTCTGCTATCACGGCCGTAAATGGTCATTATGTAGTAACACCAACCATTATGTGTAACAATACAGGCAATCAGGGAGCAAGTGTGGATTCTCCCTGCCCTACTATTACCACTGGAAACAGAAATTACGTGGTGGCACCTTCAATCGTTCCTATTGGATATGGAGAACGAAAAGGACAAGAGCCTCGTGTCAATGATGTAAAAGACCCTCTCGGCACAATCGTTTCAAGTGGTAAACATTATCTCTCAATGCCTATTTTAACAACCTTTAACCAAAACAGCAAGGGGCAAACCGTTGAACGTCCTCTTGATACTGTTATGGCAGGCGCCACTCGTTTTGGAGTAGTTGCACCAACCATTATTCAATATCATTCAGAGCAAAAGGATAACGAGGTAAGAGGACAAAACATCTGCAAACCACTCGATACAGTTGATACGTCGAATCGCTATGCCCTCTCTGTTGCTAACATTATGAAAAACTATGGAGGCAATTATAAGGGTGCAGGAAGCTCAGTAGATGCACCTCTTGATACAGTAACTGCTAAAGACCACAACTCTTTAGTAACAGCTCATATCTTGACGATGCGTAAAAATATGGATGGTCAACCAATGGACGAGCCATTAACAACTATCGCATGCAGTGGCTCGCACCACGCAGAGGTACAAGCGTTTTTGGTAAAGTATTTTTCAAACGGACAGCCAAAGCCTGTAGATGAACCACTCGACACAATTACAACAAAAGACCGTTTTGCAGTCATTACTATTCATGGCGAAGAGTACATAATCACGGATATTAAGATGCGCATGCTCCAACCAAGAGAGCTATTTAACGCTCAAGGGTTCCCAAAGGACTACATAATTGATAGAGCTGGAGGCAAGTCCTACCCAAAATGTGAGCAAGTAAAGCGTTGTGGTAACGCAGTAACACCTGACGTTCCCAAAGCCTTAGTTCAAGCTAATCTTCCCGAATTATGTAGAGCAGTATAAGAGGTGCACAATGAAACCAATTTTAAAATATCCCGGGGGGAAATGGCGAATTGCTGAGTGGATAATCTCGTTTTTCCCCGAGCACAAAGTATATCTTGAACCCTTCTTTGGTTCAGGAGCAGTGTTTTTCAAGAAAGAGCCATCTTATATTGAAACAATTAACGATATAGATGGTCAAATAGTTAATTTATTTAAAGCCTGTAGAGAGCACCCAAAAAAGCTTGCAAGGTTAATAAACTTAACTCCTTTTTCACGGGAAGAATTTGAGAGCTGTTATTCTCCTTCAAAAAATTCTATTGAGCAAGCTCGGCGCACAATAGTAAGATTTCATCAATCATATGGCACCTCAAATAGCAGTAAAAAGAGTTGGAAAAATGTTCAAGCGGCAGGTGGACCACGCTGTGCTACACTATGGAATTACTTGCCAAATTGTGTTGTGGAATGTTGCAACAGGTTAAAGGATGCACAAATTGAAAACATTGATGCCATAGAGTTAATTAAGCGATATGACAGCAATGACACTTTAATATATTGTGACCCTCCCTATCTACCTGAGCTAAGAAAATCTAATCTATATAAGCACGAATTTTCTTTTGAGCAGCACAAGGAGCTCCTTGAGGTTATCAAAAAAAGTAGTGCAAAAATTATTTTAAGCGGTTACGACAACGAGCTTTACAATTTTGAGCTCAAGGACTGGAGCTCAGCCGAGTTGGAAACCACTGCACAAATGGGTCTCAAAAGGACAGAAAAAATATGGTGCAATTTCCCAATCACTGAGCAATTATCAATTGAAACATAATTTATTATATGCACAGGTGTTCACATCTTAACAGAAAGCGAGATATTATGCCACTACGACTAACCGAAGAAGAATATAACCGCCTCTTCAAAAGAAAGGCTCCCTTGTGCAAAGGGAGCTCCGCCAAAGGCGGTGAGGGATTGAAGAAAAACAAATACAACGCCAAAAAGGTGCTCCTTGACGGTGAACTATTTGACTCTCAACACGAGGCTGACAGATACACCGAATTAAAGCTTATGCTCCGTGCCGGCGAGATAACCGACCTTAAGCGCCAAGTCAAATATGTCCTCATTCCGGCTAAGCGTGAGCCTGACAAAATAGGCCCTCGTGGAGGAATTAAGAAAGGCAAGGTTATTGAGCGCGAGACCTACTATAAAGCCGACTTTGTTTATAAGACCAGGGACAGTACCGAAATTGTTGAGGATGCCAAGGGCTACCGTGAAAAGAGCTATAAGCTCAAAAGAAAGCTTATGCTCCAGGTCCACGGCATAAGAATCAAGGAGGTGTAATGATATCATGATATCAAAAGAACCAAGGCTCCTTTGTAAAGGGAGCTGTCGCGAAGCGACTGAGGGATTACCCCTCTCCGAGCAACTTAAACAAATCAAATATTTATACGTGGAGAAATCCGATATGGAAAAAACCTTTATTATTACATATCTTGCCCTCTCCGGGAGAGAAAGGCAAGCAAAAATCAAAGCCCCCTCTAAGTACAGGGCTAAGCAAATCTTTTATTTAGAATACCCAAAATACCAAATTTTAAGAATCGAGGAAAAAACAAAATGAACGAAATTAACACCCTAACACTTGAAATTATGCAGAACACCGGCATTTGCGACATAGAAACTGCGCAAGAAATTGCCGAGCTCGTTATAAACAAGCTTGACTACCATAAAGAACAACCAAAAATCTCTCCTATGGCGCTTATCCTGGCACAAGACCTACAAAAAGTAATAACGTCCTGTGACTACGACTGCGACACTTGCAGATATGTGGAATTTAAAGACGTTGACCTTACACCAAATTGCCTCAATGTAAAAACTGCGGAAGCACTAATCGCCCTCGGCTGGACTAAGGAGATAAAGAATGAACCCACTAATTAAGACTCACGAGAGCTACAACAATTATTACAAGCAATATAGAGCCTCATGGTGCCGAAAAACAGGCTTGCCAATGTATTCGCGCAAGGAATTTGAAACCATCGAAAAAGAAGGCTTATATACCATCACACGAGCAAAAAGATGCAAGGTACAAATAGACACTACAAAAGTATGCGCCTGGTACCGCAGACCAAACGGCTATGTGCCTATGTTTAAGGAGGCACCCAATGCCTAATTATGCAAAAAAACTAAGAAAAGAAAGAAAGAGCCAAAATTTGTCTTTGCGAGCCTTGTCGGAAATATCAGGAGTTCACGCTAATGTAATACACACAATTGAAACAGGAAAACACAAGGCAAGCTTTGACACAATGATAAAATTAAGCGATGCTCTTCTCATCCCCCTCGATTATTTGGCAAGGTAGGTGTTCCAAATGACCATAATTCTCTCAATTAAACCCTACTACTTATACCTTATCTTGATAGGCAAAAAGACTATTGAGCTACGCAAGAGCTTCCCGCAGCGCAAGGAATGGGACAAGACAGCCTTTCTATACTGCACCAAGGATAAAAAATCCTTTGCCGAGATTCCCAAGGAGGACCAAGGATGGATGCGCGACAAGCTTGGCAAAATCGCCTGCAAGGTGGTCATAGACAAGTGTTTTACCTTCATACCAACAGAATACGGCATTAAAACCAAAGGCATACATAGCGCACGAGCTCTACACGACTCTCGTTTGAGAATGTATCAAATTAGAGACTATCTTAAAGATGCACCTGGCTATGGCTGGCACATATCATATCTAACGCTCTTTGAGCCACGAGAAATAACAGAATTTGTGCATGCCTCGGTCAAATTTGGCAAGGTGCGCACAGCCACCATGCGTAAGGAAAGCCCACCTCAATCCTGGTGCTACGCCCTGGAGGTGTCATAATGCAAAATTCAGAATGGAAGAAATGCCCTGGGTGCTTGTGTAAAGAAAAGTGCCCACCTCGAGGGCTTGACGGTTGTCATATAATTGGCTGTGCCGGCAGAGCGCCTCTTGAAGAAATAAAAACCAAGGAGAAAAACAATGGAACCTAAATTGATAATAGCGTTAGTCACTCTTGGCGTGTTAGTGTTTTTCGGAATAATCGGCTCCATCATATATTGCGCATTTATCATCGGTGCACGCTCAGAGCCTAAAGAGGATTACTACCTCATTATCCATAAAGAAAAGCACCCAAGGAGGAAAAACAATGAATGACTTAAATAGACTCCTTGAACTCATTGACGAGGAACGTGAAATCCGTGCAGAAATAGCAAAAGGCGAAAAAACTGATGTTTATTTTAAACCTAAGCTCGAGCACATTCAAAGAGAACGAGACGAAATTTGCAAACAAAATAATAAAAAGATTCTCGCCTTGTCTCCAAGTGAATATAGAATTTTCAAGCTTCGCTATGTACAAGGTAAATCCCATCGTGCAATCGCAAAAAAACTAAATTATTCCCTTTCAACCATCACACATAAGATAGCCGATATAAATAAAAAACTCGGTACATAAAACCTTCTAACAAACATCTTTTGCCAAAATATGCACGTTAGAGCGAATTTACATAGAAAAGCACGCAGCTGTTACACTGCGTGTTTTTTATTTTGTAGGTCTATATTAGTTAAACACAAACTGCACCTTTTTTGTGCTGCTTGCCTTTGTCGAGGCGGAGGAACTCTCCTCCTCTTCCTTTGGCTTTACCTTCTCGTATAGCTCTTCCCTCTCCGTCTTGGTTAAAAGATAACATTTTTTAACATAACTCATAACCATTTCGTCGTTTTCCTTGTCGCTATATCCTAAGCACCTGAGTGCCAAAGACGTCTGCACCTTGTTAAGCCTTAGGCTCTTTATGTAAGCCTCAATCTTTTCTCGGCGCGACTGCTTTGCATCGCCCTCAAGGTTCTTCGCATAAGCAACAATCAATGCCATATCCTCAATTCCCACAACCTTGGCATAATAAGCAAAATTACTCTTCTCGCCTGTATAGGTATATTTGGTGTCCTCAAGGTAATATTGACTAATCTTTCTGAGCGCATATGCCCTCTGTTCATCAGTTAATTTTTTATATGGTAATGTCTTAACGACATTCGCTTGTGACTTTTCGAGCTCTTTAAAGGCGTTTTTAAAGACGTTTACATCTTTTTGGAGTAGTTCTACCTCTTCTTCATCAATTTTGATAGAATCGGGCATTTTAGCCTCTAAAGGGCTATATTTTGTTTCATCATCCTCGCCCTTTGTCATTTCAAGCCTCATAAGACGGCCATATTCACGCCTTAAAACCGCGTCCTCAAGTTCAAGGTTGTATTTACCATATAGCAAATCAAGACTCGCAGAAACGGCTTTATCGTCGCCCTTCTCTATTCCCGCCTCAATCTTTTCCTCAAGACTCTTTTCGGATGGAGAGCTAAACAAAGCATCTATTCTATCTTCAAGCGGATTTGAAGCCCAGCCAATAACCCACTTGGCATTCTTATATAGATTTTTAGCTGGAACACCGGTTAATTGTCCTATTGCATAAAAATCATTTCTAATCGCACTGGCCGCTTCTTCGCTTGTTACATTTTTTCCTTCTGCAGCATCTTTAAACAAATCAATAGTTTTGTTAATCGAGCCAAGTGCTGTATTAAGTGAGCTATAAAAAGAATTATCAACATCGTAACCGTCTAACAAGTAGCTACTTATTTCAGAAACAATCGGGAACATGCCAAGGAAATTTCCAATGAAATCCTTCATAATATTCCAAAATGTATTTTCATCATCCTCGTCCTGCTCATAAAAATAATTAAACAATCTTGCAAGTCCGGTCATGAAAGCACACGACAAAATTACAACTGTGGTGTATTTTATTGCCTTTCGCTTTGCCTTGTTTCTTAATTTTTCAAGCTCAGCAACCAATGCTGTGTCTCCTGCTTCCTTTGCAAGCTTGATTTTCTTGTTTATCACGCTCCAAGCGCACATTTTTTCTATCAGTCTGCCTATAACAGCAGTAGCGTCATTTTTAAACATTGCAAAGCCCTTTGCAAATTCGTTATCACTTCTTGCTATTGCGCTTTTTGTTGAATAATACTGGTTTTGCTGTGTCATTAAGCCGACCTCAGTAAGCAACTCGCCTGCTTTAATCTTGTTTTCCTCAGTTCCTATCTTTAGACCATATCTCGACTGTGCTTCCATTTTACACGCCTCAAATTCAAGCATTACAATGAGTCTGTCAAACAATTCGATAGGCTTTGTGAAAATTTCTCTCCATTTGCTCCACTTGTCAACCAAGGTCATAGCCTTAGTTGCACCCTTTTCAAAATGGCGCACTTTCGCCCAGTCGCAATATTCATCTACCTCAGTGGCTATTTTTTTGTAGTCTAAAATTCTAACAACGTTAGAAATACCAAAAATCACAGACCTTACATTTAATTCGCCAAGCCCGGCAATAAGAGAAGAAAATTGCGTTGCCCAAACCTTTGGATTAGCGCCAAGCGCGGCTACAGCTGCCGAGCCTCTAATCCATCCAACGATTTTATTAAATTCGCTACTCTCTTTTGTCTTTACTCCAAACACATCATTGCTTAGGTCTTCCATATAATCTAGCGCAGTGTACTTACCACCACTCTTTTCACCACGCTTTTTATTGTTTTTTTCACGGCGCAGTCCATAATGGAAAAATCCTTGTGATTCAATTAACATTTTAATGGATTTATGCGCTCCTACCGTTCCGTCCTCGTTAACGTCTATATTGACCTGCATAACCTTGTCAAAGTCCGTTTTAATCGGGTCGAGTATGTTATAGTTAAGTAGCTCCTCTACATGATTAAAGAAATGCTCTATAAAGCCGTCAAAAACAAATCTTGCTTTAGCGCCCTTCACACGCTCGTTGTTAAAGCCGTGCGCTCCGATTCCGTTTGAGCCAAAGCGCCTTTGCATGTCGTTTGTTCCCTCATGATGCTCTCTTATCTCGTTCCAATAGTCTCCCTCAATAACGTTTGAATATCCGTTTTTCCTTAGGTCCGCTTCCATTTTATATCGCTTTCCCTCGGTGTTATTCCATTTCATCATCCATTCAGCAAGTTCTTTAATCGGTTCAGGTAAAGAGTTATATGTATTTCTTATCTCATCAGGAGTAATCGGTGTCATATAATCCTTTTTTGCAGAGTTAGCATGCTTGATTGAATATCCTGTTTCCTCAAGCGAAAAATCATCCTTACCCTTTGTTCTTAACGTATTATACATATTCACAAGAACATCAACTGGTATTTCTATGGTTTCAGCCTTGTTGTTTCTCAAATCTAGCTTTGTTCCACATTTAACCTTTAATTCTCCCGAAATAACCTTTTTGAAAAGCTTTTTATCCTTTTCCATTATCTTAGTTACTTGTTCGTGCACGTCCATAAGAATTTTTGCTTTTATTAATTCTCCATGCTGCAAATTCGTAACATATCTTGTAAGTTCTCCCTCAGGGTCCTGTCCATCCCACATAGTTGCATTGGCTAACGGAGTAGTTATATATTCCGCCCTTTGGCACATACTTTGTAATGGTGTATTGCTGTCTATTGCTTCAGACTTGCTATTGAAATCCTTTATAGCAATTTCTGTAATATCTACCCAGTGTCCTGCTCGATATATCTTACCAAAATTCTTAGCAAAATTCTTAACGTATGCTGCCAATTTGGTCATTATATCAAGCTCACTATTTGAGGGCTCACGTTCTGCGTTTTCAATATCCTTGAAATAATTTATTGCATCAGCCATGTCAGAATCATAGGCATCGCCAATAAGCTCATTGTCCTTTGTGTACCACTTTGAAAGTGCGCCCATTGATTCTCTAAACGAGCTTAGGTTAATGTTACCATTATGTATAGTTTTTCCTAAAAGCTTTTGAACATCAGCCAGCTCGTTAAACCTTGGTTGCTGTGCTGGGGTGTATGTATGTTTCCTTTGAGCATCAATCTCTTCAATTTGATGAACATAATTAAGCTCTTTTCTTATTCGCTTTTCATCTGCCTTAAACTCTTTTCGATACTCACGATATTTTTCAAGCACGCTGGTGTTTTCAATTATGAGTGATGAAAGCACATTGTGCAACTCGCTTTCTGTTTGCTTTTCTGCATTTATAAGAGTGTCAAGAATTTTATTAGAAATTTTGCTCTGTGCCTTTTTATATTCTTCCTCTCCCATTATTTCAGCAAGACTTCTTCCATCTTTTTCATCTATGTAAAGCTTGGTGTCTTCATAAATGTGATTTATTTCTTCCATCATTTGAAGCTTGTCTATGCTTAAAATTTGGAAGCCAAGATTATTAAGCTCGGCTACTGCATCCTCTATTGTGATTGCTTCTTTGCCTTCCTGTAATTGCCACCTTGAGGAATATTTCAATTTATCCTTGTTAGGGATAATCTCGTTAAGCTCTGATAAATCAATTCTATGCATAATAGATTTTAGAGTCGTGTTAACCTTATATACGTTTCCGTCCCCTAAAACGATATTCTGCATTATCTGTTTCGACATTCTATTTGCAAAATTTTTCATATTGTAAACGCCTTTAGCATTTACTTTTTTCCAAATAGCTGTAACAATATTCGTCTCGGCTTCTTTTGGCAAGAGCACAATATCTTCTCCGTTCTCACTTGTTTGCGAAAAGATATCAGCCACATCCAAAACAAGTGATTTTATAGCTTTTTTAGATGTTAACTTTGTTTTTTTCTGTTTGCTATTGATTTTTTGAGAATTTTCGTCTATACTAGTATTAGAAACAGTTTCGTCACGCAGAGAGATATTGGAGCTTTGGCTCCCTCTGGCATTCGCGACTGTTTCTTTTTTATATATTTCAGCATATTTTTTCTCGCTAACCCCTATCATATTTTTGAACTGCAAAGAACCTCGACTTTTGGAAATAGTCTCAATAATCAATATTCTTCCGTTGCCTATTCTTTTACTTAGACACACCCTTTTGTTTCCACTTTCATATTGAGTAACATATTCTAGCTTGTCGTAATTGTCGATGTATTCAGGAATTCTTTCAAAATCAGTGTCAGACAAGTCGATGTCCCCAGTTTCCTTTGCATTTATATGTTCCCTATATGCATGTGCAATATCATAAGGAACCAACTCTAGATAACTGTTTTCTATATCAACAGTTCCGTTTGAATGTAATTTAACATCATTTGCAAGTCTGTTGCTTACAACACCATATGCTACCGTTGTAAGATTTTTCTCGCCATCAATAGCATTATTTATATAAGTTTTTATTTCATCCTCTGTTTCAAGGATGATTTTTTTACCTTCTTCTAATGCTTTAATTTTGGATTTATTCTTTCTATCTCCAGCTCTTAGATATTCATCTATGTTCGCACTGGTCAAACGATTAGAAAGATTTTTCCTGTTACTCTCCCTGTAAGCCTCCCTCTCCGAGGCTGCAAATTCTCTTATCTCAGGAATAAACTCTCTAAGCGTATCAAGTGCATTGTCAATCGTAATATCGGTTTGCAAGCCAAGCACATTTAATTTTTTAAGCGCTTCTTCCGCGGAAATCATATCCGCATCGTATCCCTCAACAAGCTCCTCTGCAGTCGTCATCCTCAAATATCGCCCGGGCATAAACTTTTCGCTCTTCGGCTTAGAATAGCGGATTTCGTCTATTACGTTTCCTTCGTCGTCGAAACGAATCTCTTTTAACTTTGTCTTGCTTGTTCCACTATTGCGTTCGCTTTTTCCAAAGTCTCCATTTCTGTCGCTTCCGGATTGTTTTGAATAAACATCACTAACTCGTCCATTTGAGCTTTTGTTTCCATCATCATAGTTATAAACACTGCTGTGTCCTGACTCATTCCAATAGTCTGCAACACTCTGAGAAAGTTCTTTATCAAAGTCTTGGTTTCTTCTGTCGCCTTCATTTCTTACCTCATTAAATAATTCATTAATATAGTTGGCATTTTGTTTTGTATCTTTTATGGATAACAATTCGCTATAGCCCATATCAGAATCGTCTGCTATTATTAAATTCCAAGTATCATTTTGTGCATTAAATAGCATTTTAGTCTCGCCTTTTTTTGTGTTTGTTGCATTTGCCCATTGCATAGCAAGACTTCTATATTGGCTATAAGCGCCACTGGTTTTATTATACCTTTTTTCGTCAACAAAGTCAACATTTTCAGCAGTGTTTTTCTCCTCATCCCGACGGCCGAGCTGTGAAATCTTCACACCGCCCTGGCTCTTGTCTATGGCTTTGCCAAATTTATTTACAAGCTTATTTAAATATCTTGCACTCTCTCCGTCTATGCCTCCTTTGTAAAGGGAGGTGGCACGACCTGTCGTGGCGGAGGGATTTCTCTTTACAAGCGCCTTCAACCCATTAAATATCTTTTTTGCAAGAGGTAGATTTCTCTCTGCAAGCTTGTTTATCGCATACTCATCACTGAAAACAATACCGGCAAGGTCGGCGGTTAACTCCGTACCCACAAGATATTCCCTCTGCATGAGGCTCATATTTTCCATTTGCCCTTGGTAGGTATCTCTTATGGATTGTTCTCTCGCCTTGACATTGCCTATTTTATCCTTCAGCGAAGCTGGTGCATTTTTGTCGTTTTCAATCTCCTCAAGCGCTATCGCCATTTCAGCATAAGCACGTGTACCCTCAGTAATATGCGCCACCTCGTGCGTAGCTACAAACTCGGCAATTTCCTCGCCCGAAAATTCAGCGTTATTGTTTATGTAGATAATTCCCTCGTTAGGATTATAAAGCGCGTTGTTTTTGCCTATCTTGTCGCTAATAACAACACTTGCCCTCTCTCCGAGCAGTTTCTCAACTGTGCTCTTTGCCTTAGATGCACCCTCACTAATTTGGGTGTCAGCTGATACAGGCGCATGCTCAAGCACTGCGGATATAGCCCTTAAATTTGAGGACACTGCCCCATCATTCGAGTCAGCTCGCAAATCCATTTTAATGGAGCCGTCGTCATTGAACGCATTTTTAAACGCGCCCATTCCGTCCATATAATTTTTACGCGCGTTTTTATCCATTGAGCTCAACTCTCGCGATACGTCCATTAGCGCATCATCAATAGCCTTGTCGTACCTTGCATTTTTATTCACGTCGTTGCCGTAGTTTTTTGACACCTCGCTTATATAACTAAATGACTCGTCAGCCCTCGAGGCTCTTATGCCTCCTCTATTTGCATTTTTAGCGGCATTAACACCGACGTTTGCACCACCGAATATAGAGCCAACAGTACCACCAAGCAAGAATGTCTCAGGCAAATTCTTTATAACAGTCTTGTAGTTTTTGCCTATATCAGTGTCAACTCCAGTCGTCGCCTTAAGTAATGGATCTGCAGCGTCAGCAAGCACCTCCTCAAAGCCCTCTGAAACAAACGTCTCAGCAACCTTACCGATTCCCTTGGATGTAAACTTTCCAAGTGTAGTTCCCGCAATTTTTTTACCAACAAGCGATTTTCCACCACCAAACGTATAACCGCCTATCTTTTCAGTTACGCCCTCAAATATGCCCGACGCTGTGCCGTAATTTAGAGACTCATAATACCCGGCACCATCATTAAGCGCCGACTCCATAGCATTACCACCCGCACCTAAGCCCGTAGTTACCATACCAAGCGTTGGTCCTGCAACAGGAACAAAGGAGAGAGCAACGGAGGGAAGCATCCCTCCTATCGCCTCCGCGCCCTTTCTAACAAATGAATCCTCGCCTATGTAGGAATGCTTTATAGTTTCATTCCATCCTGCCGTTTCTGCACCATACTCGGTAAAATTAAACTTAATATGCTCGCTAACGTCGTCTTTAAAATCATCACTGAAAAGACCACCAATACCACCGAAAATGCCAGCGCCTGCGTCATAAATGCCCTCAAGCGTCTTTATAAAGCCTTTAGTTAGAGAGTTTTTCAAATCCTCTACCGAATATGCTAATTTTCTAGCGACCTCTGACTCAGAGCTTTTTGCTTTTTGTAAAGCCTTTTTCGCACCATCAAGCCCTGATGTGCGCGCAAAATTAAAATCTTTTATGTTTCCCATTTATCACTCATCCTCTTTGGGTATAGCATTCAAATATCTTGTTCTTTCGGATTTACTCAGCCTTTGTGCAGCAGCCAAACGATTTACAATTTTTTTCGCGTCCTTGTCGCCACTTGTGCATGCTTTCCATGCGAGATTGCATAGTTCTTTTTCTGTTTCTTTTGAAAGGGAATAATTTGTGCTTCTCTCAATCAATTCAAGCAAGGAAATCTCCCCTTCTTCTAATAACTCAATATCACTTTCAAAGCTTATTGAATCTTGAGTTATTTGCTTAGCTTCTTCGTCCTCGTTATGTTTTGATACTGCACTATTATAAAGCGCTATCAATTCCTCATTAAGCTCATCGCCTGCTGTGGTCTTGTAATTGTCAAATTTTTTTGTCAGCTCTTCAAAGGTAAGGAGTCCGTTCCCGTAATTTGTAAGTGCGTTTTGAAGCTCTGTTTCAACTCTTGCCTTCTCCTTCTCGGTCTCAGCCTTCTCATACGCTCTCGCAATAGTCTCATAAGCTCGCCTATCTTCAGCGTTTAAATAATCGCCTGCGCCCTCAATCGTTTCCTTAAGAGCATCAAAATCATTTGTTTTGCCATAGCTTTCAAGTGCCGCTTTTACATCCTTGTCCGCCTTAATATCATCAATATTATTATAGAGACTCGTTAGGTATTCGTCGTCTATATATTCACTGTTTTGGTTATAGTAATTAACAAGCTCATCCTTGCTATTAGTTCCCGACAAAACGCCATCAAGCATATTTTTAAAGGTTGCTTTTGTTTGAGTTTTTTTGTTTGCAAGGTCAGTCTCTTCCTTCTCGGCTCTTTTTACACCAATATTAGCTATGGTTTCGTTAGTTTGTGCCTTAGAGTCAATAAGAGCTTGTCTATAAGCAGAAAAGACATCATTCTTTGAGCTGTCATTAGCTTTTATAATGCCAGCTCGCGTGGCTGCTCCCTGGGCGTAAAGGTCAATAAGTCCACTTTCCGAAACGCCACTTGCCATTCCCTGCATCTTTACAGCATCCTCAGCTTTCTTTTGTGCCTGAGCCTGTTGCACATAGTTATCACGCAAAGCACTTGCCTTCTGCTCACTCAACCTCGCCTCTGCATCCCGACGCTGGCGAAGGAGCTCAGCCTCTTTAAGATATTGGTTATAGAGGGCGCGGTTCTCCTGCTCGTCAAAGGCAGACAAGGTCTCGCCCTCCTTTGGAACCTTTGCTTGCTTATTATTTTTAAGCCAATCCTGGTAATCCTTAATTGTTAAACCCATTTAACCTTCCTCCTTTGTTCTTTCCCAAAGCTCGCTCATAAGACTTTCTCTGTCAGCTTGAGAATTTGGCAATGCCACAGCCCTCTCCCCTGAGGGAGTCATAGTAGCCTTGAATTTCTGCAAAATATCAATTTTTCTTATCTTATTGTGCCTATAATCATTAACAACAAAAGAAAAGCTCATATACATTTGCACAATTCCACCGGTAATATACATTACAATTTGCAAGCTATTCCAAATTATAGTTGCAAGGTTAATTTCACTAGCAAGACTTACACCAAAATAGCCAAACACAACAGCCATAATTACACGTGTAACGATATCGGTTGCATTGTGGCCCGATGTATATTGCTTTTTTGTTTTACCAAAATTGTATGGGTCGTCAGCGCTCGCGCCCTCAGCTGTAAGGTTGGATGCGGTCAATGGCTTAATTGATAGATTTACTGCCTTTTTATACGCCTTGAGCTTTCTCTTGTACGACTTTTTTGCGTTTTTGTCAGCCTTAAACTCGAGGCTAACACCGTTCTCGTCAAAATAGTCCTCATATCGCAAGCATTCTCGAGCAAGCATCTTTCGCCTTATTCTTTCAACTGTTTTACTTGTCTCGTTTTCACAGTAGCTGTCTAGCTTGTCAAAGTGTGGAGCAATATCATCCACAGTCTTACTATGTAGCGTTTCAGTTGCAATAGTTCTGTCGTCGTTCTCGCCCCTTTGGATGCCAATAGAACGGAAGATTCCATTTATGAGCAAGCCTACAATCATGCTAAGAACACCCGATGCAATAATCTCGCCAACAGTCTTTCCTGTTTGAGAGATGTTAATAAGTGAATACGTGATATAGCCGACCGAGATTAATAGAACCGCCAAATATCCTGCGCTTTTATAAAAAATCTCACGAAAAGTATTTTTATTCATTACTCATTTTCTCCTTTCCTTGTGAGGCAATTTTGATTTTGGTTATGCCTCTCTATTTGACTCATGTTCTTCCCGAAAATCTTTCAAAGACTCTTTCAAGCATTGTTTCGTTTGCGTCAGCAGTTGCCCCTGCTGCCTCTCTTATAAATAAATCTCTTTTTAATTTTCGGACAAAAATCATAACAATAAAATCAAGAATTTCGCCCACAAGCGCGAGCAAGCTAAATATCATAAGGTCATTAAGGATTGACTCAAGCAAATAGCAAAGCAAAAACACCGTACCAAATACTGCTATTCTCGAATTGGCTTTGAGCTTACCTGCCAGCTTTATAATCACTATGATGCCAAGAGCAATCATTCCAATGGAAACCTTTATTTTCTCAGGCACGGTTCTAATATACCTATCGTGATTTACCAAAAAGTAAATAAGCGCAGGAGCAACCGAGCAAACAAAGGCTAAAACATAAAGAAGTGCTATATTAATTCTCGCCCTCATACCTTATCTCCTCCCGGCACATCTTCGCCTTCCTCTTGTAGGGAAGGGGCCACCCCTCCCGCTTTTACCTTTTTCAAAAGCAAGCTCATTTTCTTTCCTCTGCCGGAGCGCACAACGTCGGCATTAGAGGTAAAGCCCAAAACAACAGCCTCAGCCAAGGCGCCATTTATCTCTATGAGCGTTTTAATTTCTTTCTCAAGAGCCGGTATTTTGGCAGTCTCCTCCTCGAGCGCCCTCATATGCTCAAGCATTTCCATATCTCTTTTTTCAAAGCTTTCGTTTCGTTCCTTGTCTTTTTTTGAAAATCCTGAGCACACCTCTTTTAGCGCCTTAAAGGCTGAAATTATAGGCTTGAGAGCTATAAGAATCATTGTAACCGAGGTAATAATACCAACCATAACAGGCACTATCTTTTCTCTTATGTATTCTTTTATCTCAAACTCATTTTCGCCCTCTTCCTCTGCTTCTGCATTCTCTGCCTCCGTGCTTTCCTCAGCCTCCTTTGTAAAGGGAGGTGTCAACACCGTTGACGGAGGGATTATCCCGCTTGGTGCCTCTGTTTCGCTCTCGAACAAATCGTCGCTCGAAATGCTTGATGCGGAACCGGTGTAGCGGAAGACAAGCACAAAAAAAGCTGTAAAAAGTAAAACTATGAATACTGAAATTAATGTCCTTTTCATTCTTCTGTTTCCTCCTTTATTGCCTCCCTTGTGCAAAGGGGGGATGGGCCACGTTTGTGGCGGGGGGATTGGTTTTTTATTGTCCTTTTCATTCTTCTGTTTCCTCCGTTTCTTCCTCACTATAAATCGGCACAATATATCCGTCTTCTATCACATATTTGATTTTGTCCGTAGGGACAGGCGTCCCCGACTGTCCGTTTTCCTTCAACGGATATTTTCCTACCTTGGCAAAATCCTTGTAGGATGGATTTGTTTTAACCCTCTTTTTGCCATTTTCGTCTATGTATTCGATTTTGTTTTCTTTGTTTTTTACTAGCTTGCCATCCTGCAAGCTATATACATTTTTATACGGTAACATTCTAGTCCTCCTTATACTCGAGAATAATTTCCGTGTCAGAGTCAGCCACGCCAAAGACCTCGGTGCTAACTCTTTTGTAGCCATCAATATGGGGAGCGACGATTAGATATTTTGAGCCTTGGCGAACCGACTCTACCCTTGGCTCACATATATCGTCTCCGTTTTGATTTGTGTATCTTATGGTTATATTTGCCACATCTTCCACCTCGCTTGAATAATATGTAAGCTCAATTGGTATCTCG
>JAZPYB010000031.1:0-219631 GCA_045543955.1 Eubacteriales bacterium | reverse complement strand
AATAATTGCATCTTTTCCTATTCTACAAATTTTTTCCCAAGGAATTACAATATCTGTACATTTTTTAAATCCAAAAAAACCAGTTTCTCCTGGTAAAATTATTGCTGTTAAGCGACCGTTGCAAATATCGAGTTTAAAATCAATAATATGACCTAATATTTTTCCATCACATAGGTTTACTACTTGCTTATCTGTAAGCGAAGTCAAGCTTTCATCCATAAATCTCACCTCAATATAATATTATATTGTAGGTAATTTACTTTATTACAAAAAAACAAGGGCTAATTCGCCCTTGTTTGAGGTATTAATATAATGTAAGAACCTTTTTATAGATTCTGATTAGCTCTTTGTACTCGCTTCCAGTATTTAATACATATGCTATATTGTATTTTTCTTTGTAATTCTTGATATTAGTTTCAAGCTCGGTAATTTTATCCTGACACTCAGCAATTTTTTCAGGAGCTTCTATTTTCTGTTCCTCTAATGAAGCAACTTGATCTTTATAATCCATTATTTCAGGAGAAAGCTCATATAATTCGCTTTCTAATGAAGACATAACTTCGAGTGCTTGCAGATATTTATCATAGAAATCCGTGCTAAATTCAAAATCTGGAGATGCCATCTCTTCTTGATATTTCTTATATTCAGCTGACGCATCAACATAATTAGAATAAGTTTCTTCAAATTTATCTTTTTGACCAATTTCAGCTAGTTTTTCAAGCTCTTTTTCAATTTTTGCATTGATTTCAGCAATTTTTGAATCAATATTTAAAAGCTCTTTAAGCTTTTCTCTATTTTCGTTTAATTCATTATTTAACGCATCAAAATCTGCTGTATAAGCATTAATAAAATCATTATACTCTTCTAATGACATACCATCAATATCAATAAATGCTTGCTTAAATAAATCTACATATTTAGCTTTAACTTTATCTAAAAATGCTTTTTCCGCCTTTGTTAAATTACCCTTTTCAAGATAATAATCGAATTTAATGAAAGGATTAACTTTAACATCTAAGTTAGTGTCTTTTACATAATCCCAATCATCAATTTGAGTATTGTTACCGGGATAAGTATAATATTGATTACCAGTGTACAATGAATTCATCTTGTACAATGAGTCCTCTTTTACCTTAATCTTTTCAATTTCTTGTCCATCAACAAATTCTGAAACTATTGTGTAGTCTTCTCCATTGATACCATATTGCAATAGAGTTCTAATTTGTTGATCAGATTGAAGCAAGTTAAGAATTTTCATTGATCTATCATAACTTAGAGAGAAAGTGCTAATAGCAAACATAGAAGCAAAAATATCCTCTGTGTCAGCAACAGGAACAGCTGTCTTTATTAAATAGTAGTCATCGGCATACTTTTGAGCTTCCATTGCGGTACCATTAAATATTTGAACAGCAGCAACTTCATTTTCACTGAGTGATGTCTTTACAAAATTTTTATCTTGTAGCTCCTTGAAATTTCTTACAAAGGAATTGAACTCTTCTGAATCAAAAATACTTTCAATATCGAGTTTAACTTGATTATCTTCATCAACATCTACTGTGCCGTTCAACCCAAGTTCACGATCCACATAAAACATGCCTGCAACATCATCAAATTTACCAACCAAAGGAACAACATTTTCTTGATTTTTGTCACCAACTGCATTTATAAAGTCGAGGCAGGAATCAAAACTTGTCATATTTTCAATAGAAAATTCGCTATTTGCTCCAAGAATCTCTTTATTTACAAATATGTACTGATATTGGTCTGCATATAAGTGATTGTTAGGCAATGCATAAAACTTACCATCAATCTTATATTGCTCCAAAAATTGAGCTCTTATAAGCTTTGTAATACTAGCATAGGTACCAGTAGTGGTAATATAATTGCCATTTTGAGGGTCATTAAGTGGAACTAGATATCCAGATTTAACATAAGAAAGATATTGCTCATAACCACTGTAATTAGCATAGTCTCTAATAAGGAAAATATCTAACTGGTTCTTGTCAACTGGTCTGTATAGCAAGTCATAGATTACCTTATTACCAACCACCTCTTCAGCGATTTCGTTTTCGTATGCAACATCTTTTCCATTATCATTCATATCACCGGGATTAGTTTTTTCATCCATAGCAGCAAACCTAGCTGCCAAGGTTTCTTCATAATACTCGTTGTTAACAGGAACAATGTCAATTTTGGTATAAAAGCCTTTACCAATTAGTATTTCATTGATGGCCTCTTCTACATCTTCTACGCGCTTAAGAAATTCATAAACATCAGGATTTAAGCTTTGTTTCTGTTGCTGTGTTAATTCACTTAAACCTGCAGTCATTCCCTTTACAGTAATAGCATCGGTAGGAATCCATAAGGACAATGTATAGGCTCTGTCGATAGGTGTTGTCGAATCAGTACCCAAAATAATATCTTTCATTTTATCCTTTTCATCGGTCTTACCACATGAGACAAGCACTAATGGCAAAATCATAATCACTGTTATGACAAAGCACAATAATCTCTTTTTCATCGTAAATAGTCCTCCATATTTACTTCATACATATTATATTTTAAATTATTTAGATAATTTTGTCAAGGTATTTGTACTAATAACATAAATTTTTGTTTAATCTAAATAATCTCTCAAACGTTTTGAACGGCTTGGATGACGTAATTTACGCAATGCCTTTGCCTCTATTTGACGAATTCTTTCTCTTGTGATGTCGAATTCTTTACCAACTTCTTCTAATGTTCTTGTTCTTCCGTCTAAAAGACCAAAACGAAGCTTTAATACTTGCTCTTCTCGAGGGGTGAGCGTATGAAGAACCTCATTAAGCTGTTCCTTTAGCAATGTATATGATGCGGCATCTGAAGGTGCTGGTGAATCTTCGTCAGGGATAAAATCGCCTAAATGGCTGTCTTCTTCTTCACCAATAGGAGTCTCTAGTGAAACAGGCTCAAGAGCATATTTCATAGTGTCTCTAACCTTGTCTGCTGTCATACCTATAACAGCTGCGATTTCTTCTGGTGTAGGTTCTCTACCAAGCTCCTGTAAAAGTTGTCTTGAAACTCTTGACACTTTATGAATAGTTTCAACCATATGAACAGGAATACGAACCGTTCTTGCTTGGTCAGCAATAGCTCTTGTGATAGCTTGTCTTATCCACCACGTAGCATAGGTTGAGAACTTATAAGCTTTTTGAGTAATTGGATTTACTTTTTTATAGTCAAATTTTTCGACAGCTTTCATTAGCCCCAAGTTACCCTCTTGAATAAGATCAAGGAATGCCATGCCCTTACCTACGTGCTTTTTAGCAATGCTAACAACAAGACGCAAGTTTGCTTCAACAATTTCGTTTTTAGCCTTTTCATCGCCTTCCATCATCTTTTTAGCAAGCTCGTGCTCTTTATCCGGATCAAGTAGTGGAACCTTGCCAATTTCTTTAAGGTACATTCTAACAGGATCATCAACTGCAAGGCTTTCTTGCATCTTTTCGATTTCATCTGGGCTCATCATTTGCTCTACTTCATTTTCAAGTGCAGCAAATTTTTCACTATTAAAATTATCTGTAATTTCAATACCATTACTTTCAAGTGTTTCGTAAATCTTATCGATTTGATCCATGTCAAAATCTTGATAATCATCAAGAGCATCTAACAAATCATCATTAGTAATGCTTCCTTCGTTTTTGCCTTTTTCGATTAGATCATTTAAATCAAAATTCTTTTCTGAGTTCATTTTTTACCCCTTTTAGTTTCTCTTCTTGTTTTTTATTACATCAAAAATGTCATCAAAAGAGTCACTATCCTCCTTTTTGTTTCCTTCACTAGTAAGCGAAGAAATTAGATTTTCGAGTGTTGCTTTATCGTTTACAGAAAGTCTTTCTCGCTCGGTAAGCATTTTGGTTATCCTTGAGATTTGTTCAAGTGAAAAATCTTCTTGGATATATCCTATATCAAACTTCCCAAGCTCTTTGTAAACCGAAACAATACTATCAAAAACCTTTTTACAAAATGGTGTAATAAAGTCATTAGATGTCAGCCTTTTTGAACATTCATCCAAATGTTCGTTTTTTAAAAGCATAAGTCCCAAAATAGCTTCTTCAATTTTGTTTGCCCTAATATTAGAAGCACTTTCTGGATTGACTCTATCTCCCATTCCACTAGTAATTCTATATAATTCGCTTTGCTCTTTTGCCTTTTCTTCTTTTGTTCTTCTCCGAATTATAGATGCTACATCCTTTTGAATACTAGTATATGGAATATCCAAAATAGTAGACATTTTTCTTGCATATAGCTCTCTTTCGATATTGGAAGAAAAAGAAGCGATTACTCGACAAAGCTCGTGTGATGCTTTAATCTTTTCGTCAATATTATTAATGTTGTATTTTGCAAGAATTTTATCCGTCTCAAATTCAAAACGAGTTTTTGAATTGTCAATTATTGCCGAAAACTTTGACGCTCCGAATTTTTTTATAAATTCATCAGGATCCTTTGCCCCTTCAATCTTTAAAATTTTAACGTCAACACCAACCTCTTGCAGAAGCTTAAAAGCTTTATCCGCAGCTCTTTGCCCCGCTTGGTCACTATCATATGAAATAACAACCTTTTTTGTGTATCTAGAAAAGATTCTAGCTTGTTCTGCCGTTATAGCAGTTCCCAAGGTGGCAACAGCGTTTTCAAACCCTGCCGAATGTAATGAAATTACATCCATATATCCTTCACACAAAATCATAGTGTTTTCACAGTGATTCTTTGCATAGTTTAACGCAAATAAGTTTTTACTTTTTTTGAAAGCAGGTGTATCAGATGTATTTAAATATTTAGGTTCTGAGTTATCCATAACTCGTCCACCAAAAGCTACTACATTGCCTGAAACATCAATAATTGGAAACATAATTCTATTTCGAAAATAATCATACGTCGAATTATTCTTGCCTTTACCACATAAAAAGCCAACCACCATCTCTTCATCAGTGAAGCCGAGCTTTTTTAAGTGGTCGTGTAATGCACCAAAATTATTCGGTGCAAATCCAAGTCCAAAGTGTTTAATCAAGGAGGTAGATAATCCTCGCTTGTTAACTAAATAGTCCATGGCTTGTACTCCATATTTAGAGTCAAACAAAGCATTTCTAAAGAATCTAGCAGCTTCTTTATTCATTTCAAGAACTCTTTGCCTTGATACTTCTTTTTTGCCATTATAATTTATATTTTCTGGAATAGTTATTCCGCTTCTTTCGGCGAGAACGCGTACCGCTGAAATATAATCTAAATTTTCCATGCGCATAACAAAAGTTATTGCATCGCCACCAGCACCACAACCAAAGCAATAGAATGATTGAGTGGCTGGAAAAACAGTAAATGACGGTGTCCTTTCGCTATGAAATGGACAAGAGCCATTTAAATTTGAGCCTGCACGTTTAAGCGTAATGTAAGAAGATATTACATGTTCAATATCATTACGAGCTTTAATATCTTCTATAATTTGTGGCGATATATTCATATTGGCCTTTTCCACATTCCAGGAACATAAAGTTCCCTAAACAAATCAATAGCATATCTATCGGTCATACTGGAAATATAGTCACAAACACACCTTTCAACAGGCTCATATTTGGTGTTTTGATAGTATATATCTGGCATTTCATTAGGATTTTTAACAAAATACTCGAACAAAATCCTTAGCATCTCAATAGCTTTATCTTCTTCAGATTTTGCAATTTTATTGCGATAAACCGATTGAAATAAAAAATTGCGTAACTCCATTGTTGCTTCATATATTTCAGCTTCCATCTCAACATATGGCTTATTCATACTTTTAGAAATTACAGCAGAAACCATTCGATTGATTCTTTCTCCATGACCTCTGCCAAGTGTTTTTAAAAGTTCTTTTGGCACATCATCAAGCGAAATTATGCCACCCCGTACTGCATCATCAATATCGTGATTTATGTAAGCAATTCTATCAGCAATTTTGATAATTTTTCCTTCGAGAGTAGATGCTTCATAATCACCGGTATGATTTAGAATAGCATCCTTTACCTCCCAAGTTAAATTAAGTCCCTTACCGCTATTTTCTAGTTTCTCAACAACTCTAATGCTTTGCTTATAGTGAGCAAAGTCCTTGGAGTAAAACAGTTGCATTGCACGTTCACCTGAGTGGCCAAACGGAGTATGTCCCAAGTCATGACCAAGAGCAGCGGCTTCACACAAATCTTCATTTAGCCTCAAAGCTCTAGCAATAATTCTAGCAATCTGTGTTACTTCTAAAGTATGCGTCATTCTTGTTCGAAAGTGCTCATCTTGAGGGAAAATAAAAACTTGTGTTTTATGCATTAAGCGTCTAAAGGACTTCGAATGAATTATACGATCTCGGTCTCTTTGAAATTCAGTACGATTAGGACATTTCGAAATTGCTCTTTCTCTACCCTTTGTATCAGACGTCTTGAAAGCATATTCGGAAAGAAAAGATTTTTCTCTTTCACAAAACATCTCACTAACTGTCATATTTTACCTCCAAACAAAAATATATAATATAAATACGCAAAAAAAGTCGTAAATACTTTTTTTGCGTATAAATTATTTAAAATCAATTCTATTTCCTAGTACTTTAGGAGAAATCCTACCGTTAAAAATATCGACAATAAATGAAATAAAATCATCAGCAATTTCTTCTCTGATAGCAAAATTAATCTTAACATTTTCAGCAAAATCACTAGAATCAATTATTACATCTTTAGCCGTAAGCTCTGTTGATAGCTTTCCATAGTCGGAATATGAGCATTCAATTTCCAGCACACGATAGTCCTCATAAACTACAGCTTGTGCAGAATTTAATGACATTGATGCAGCTGTAGAATATGCTCTAACTAATCCTCCGGCTCCAAGCAAAATTCCACCAAAATATCTTGTAATAACCACCAAAACATCGCTAATTCCAGACATTCTTATTGCGTTTAACACAGGCATACCAGCCGTTCCTTGTGGTTCATTGTCGTCGCTATACCTTGCAATATTTTCTCCTATTATATAGGCATAAACGTTGTGTGTTGCATCTTGATATTCCTTCTTTTTTTGCTTAATTATTTCAAGAGCCTCTTCTTCACTTTGTACACAAGTTGAAAAACCGATAAATCTAGATTTTTTCTCAACAAATTCAATAATAGAAGGTTTTTGTAATCTTTTAATTTTTTTGGTCAAAACTTGTCCTCTCTTGTTTTAGACAAATGTAAAATTAATCTAAAAACATCGAAAATTTGTTTTTATTTTTTTCGTCGACCCACGCATAAAGCTTTGTGCCGTTGTTAGTATACTCAGTAGAAATTATTTCAGAATTTTGATAAAACTGATTTAATTCGCTTTGATTAGTATACGGGAACAAAAAAATCTCTCTAGTTTTGCCGAATCGGCAAAGCGATTCTAACTGAGATATAAGCTCCTCGTAGCCAGTTTGCTCTTTAATTGAAATATTAACTACTCTTCCTTTATTTGAATTAAAGAATCTTAAATCATATACTCTTTCGCTAGAACATAAATCTGACTTGTTAAAAATATATAAAATTGGCTTTTCTTTAACTCCTAAGGATGTTAAAATTTCGTCGGTAGTTTGCATATGCTCATAGCATTCGTCATCCGAAGCGTCAACAACGTTTATAAGAAAATCGCAATATACGGCTTCTTCAAGAGTAGATTTAAATGCATGTATTAAATGGTGAGGTAGCTTTCTAATAAAGCCTACAGTATCGGTTAGAAGCATTGATATTCCACTTGGAAGCTCAAACTTTCTTGTAGTAGGATCTAGAGTCGCAAAAAGCTTGTCCTGTGCCAAAATTCCAGCATCAGTAAGCATATTTAAAAGACTTGACTTGCCTGCATTTGTATAACCAACAATACAAGCTTTAGGAATGTTAGAGCGTTCGCGTTGAGCACGCATTGTTTGCCTGTTTTTCTCAAGCGCTATAAGCTCATTTTGAAGAAACGAAATTCTGCTTGCAAGTCTACGCCTATCAATTTCAAGTTTGCTTTCTCCAGGACCTCTTGTGCCTATTCCACCACCAAGACGAGACATGTCTTTTCCTTTTCCAATAAGTCTAGGTGCGGTGTATTTTAACTGTGCAAGTTCCACTTGAATTTTTCCTTCCGCGCTCACAGCGTGTAGAGCAAATATATCAAGTATAAGCATACTTCTGTCTACTACATCACATTCTGTCTCATTTTCAATATTTTTTATTTGAGCAGGACTTAGCTCACAGTCAAAAATAATATTATTAATGTCATTGCTTTTACAAATTTCTTTTAATTCTTCAAGCTTTCCTTTACCTATACAGGTAGCAGCATCTGGAACATTTTTCATTTGAGTAAGCTTGGCGAATGTAATAGCTCCAGCGGTATCAGCAAGTCTTTCAAGCTCATTTAAAGATTTTAAGCAATCCTCCTCTTTTCCTTGTGGAAAAATTCCAACAAGAATCACTCTTTTTTCCATACTACCACTCCCTTCAAAAATTAAAAGGGTAAGAAACTAAAAGCTACTTACCCAATTTAACTAATTATTTTGCTTTTTCAAGTCTCTTCTTGAACTTGTCAACACGTCCACCAGCATCTACAAACTTTTGTTTACCAGTGTAGAAAGGATGGCACTTGGAACAAATTTCAACAAAAATATCGCCTTTTGTTGTCTTTGTAGCAACAGTGTTTCCGCAAGCACATCTGATTGTAGCTTCCTTATATTCTGGATGAATTCCGTTCTTCATTCTTTTCACCTCTTTATGCAAAAGTATAATTTTCGATTTATTATACAACATATATCATATAAAAGTCAAGGGTTTTTTGAAATAATTTTAAATTTTTGTTTCTATTTCCTTTTTTAATCGTTTTATTATCTTTTTTTCAAGTCTTGAAATATAAGATTGTGATATTCCTAACATATCGGCGACCTCTTTTTGCGTTTTTTCTTCCTCCCCATATAAGCCAAATCGTAGTTTTACTATCATTTGTTCTCTTTTACTTAATTTTCCAACTGCACTGGCAATTATTTTGCTATCCTCGCTTGCCTCAATATTCTTATACACAGTATCTTCGTCTGTGCCTAGCACATCAGATAATAATAGTTCATTTCCATCCCAATCTGTATTTAAAGGTTCGTCCATAGAAATTTCATTTCTTTTATTACAGCTTTTACGTATGTACATTAAAATTTCATTCTCAATGCATCTTGATGCATATGTTGCTAATTTTATGTTTTTTTCAATTTTATATGTATTTATTGCTTTTATCAGTCCAATAGTGCCTATTGATGTTAAATCTTCAAGCCCTATTCCTGTATTTTCAAATTTTTTTGCAATATAGACCACCAAACGTAAATTATGCTCAATCAAAATTCTTGAAGCTTCAGGATTTTTTCCTAGTTGTTCAATCATTTCTGCTTCTTTTTCCGAGTCTAAGGGTGGACACAAAAGTTCAGGCCCATTAATATAATAGACTTCTTTCCTTTTTAACTTTAGTAAAATTTTAATAAAAAGACTTTTTACCCCCGATAAAAACATATTTCCTCCAAAATTCTATTATATGAGTTTTGCAGGAACCAACGCCTCATATCCTGCAAAATTTTTATTATTAATTGGTGCTATTATTGCATCAACGGTCTTGTTCTGCACCTTCACTTCATCTGGTATTACACCCTTTAATATTCCACCACCTGAAACATCCTTATATGGTATAATTCTTTTTTTATAATCGTCCTTTTTCTTTATCACATCTCCAATCTTGCTTTTTTCACTAACTAAAATTACAGGCTTTGCCAGTATTGGATCTGTAAGCATATTTCCCGAATCACACAACGCAACAATTTTAAACTTGTTATTATCTAATTTAATTTCAATTTCTGCTGATTTTACGTCTTTTTTTGATGAAAATATTCTACTAAAAATTATTGATACTATAGCGGTAATTGACAAAATAATTAAAAATCTAGCACTGTTATATGCATTGCCCGGTGAATACTTAACAATAATCTCGCTAAAAAGTTTATTAAAAAGAGTATATGTTAAGCTCATTAGTCCCCCTAATCCCGCACTAACTGCCCAAAACATTATGTATAACACAACCAAGCGTTTTTTATTCTTTTCTATATATGCTATAGCACACATTATAAATCCAACAAGCAAAGAAATTATCACACCAAGTATGTGGTTTATCGGCAGAATTATATCTAAAAGTCCAAACATACCTCCAATTGCAGAAGATATAATTATTCTTTTTTTACTCGTTCTTGCATGCATAATCATTGAACAAATGAACAAAGCTAAAAAATCCATGCTAAAGTTTATTGCAAACAGAACATCAGCATATAAAATCAACCCTTCACACCCTTTCAAACTAATTATACGGCTTTATTTTTGAAAAAAAGGTCACATCCTGTGAAATGCCCCCTTTTTTTAAAAACAAAATTCAACACCATTTTACTTGAAATTATTCTTTAAGAGTGTTATAATTGAATAAATTAGTTTATAAAGGAGAATTTATGTACGTACCTCCACCACTAAAAAAACCTACAAGTGATATACCAAGGCCAAAATCCTTCAAAGAGGTTTTCCCATATCTTTGGAAGCTTTTAATTTCCTTTGTTTCTAGATATGCGTTTATTTTTAGATTAGTTTGGGAAGCAAGTCCTTTTATTTTGATTGTAATGTCTCTTGTTACAATCTTAACTGGTGTTTTCCCTGTAATTGGCGCAAAAATCGGTGCTGAGCTCTTAAATGCTGTTGGCGATGCACTTATTGCAAGAGATGGAATATCACAATATTTCACATCTGATAATATTTTTGAAAATGTAATTGCGCTATTTACTCACACAAGCATTGGAAAACTTGTTTGCTTTGAGCTTTTATATTTAGTAATTAATAGCATCGTTTCAAATGCTTACAATGCATTTTTAAACATATCAGGCGAAAAAGTTGCAAACCACATAAAAATTAAAATCATAACTAAGGCAAAAAGCGTTGATATTTCTCAATTTGATTTACCAGAATTTTATGAGAAATTCGAAAATGCAACTCGTGAGGCATCTTTTAGACCTATTCAAATTTTAAGTTCTACTTTTTCAATGATTAGTAGCTTAATTAGTATGATTTCTTTTATAATCGTACTAATTACTCTAAATCCATTCGCTCCTCTATTAATCATTCTTATTTCTTTGCCAGCGGCAATAATTAAATTTGTTTATGGTAGAAAAAACTTCTTATATATGCGTCGTCGTTCAAAAGATCGACGCCAAATGGAATACTATTCTCAACTAATGACTAACAAGGATTTAGTAAAGGAAGTAAGAATATTCAATCTATCAGATACATTTATAGGAAAATTTAAAGGTGTATTTAAGAAATATTTTAAAGGATTAAAAGCGCTTATTATACGCGAAAATGTTTGGCATATTATTATTGCTATCGTAACAGCCGTCGTAAATGCTGGTCTTTTCCTTTATGTTGGTATAAAGGGCATAAACGACCCAAGCTTTAAAATAGGCGATTATTCATACTATGCAGGAGCACTTAACTCAATAATCGCCTCTGTTGGTTCAATTGTTGCAGCATCAGCTACCGTATATCAAGGCACATTATTTATTAATAATGTAATTGATTTTAACAAGCTTGAGCCCAAAATTGTCCCGATTATTAATCCACCATTAAATGTAGAACGCCACACCGCACACAAAATTGAGTTTAAAGATGTTTCTTTTTCTTACCCTGGTACAGATAAATTAGTTCTAAAAAACATCTCTTTTACACTTGAAAAAGGCTCTACTACTGTTCTTGTTGGACTAAATGGTGCCGGAAAAACAACAATTATTAAGCTTCTTACAAGATTATATGACCCAACAAGTGGCGTTATCTTGCTAGACGGAGAGGACATACGAAAGTATGATTTAACGCAGCTATATCAAATGTATGGAACTATCTTCCAAGATTTTGGTAAGTATGCTGCTAGCGTTGAGGAAAACATTTATTATGGAGACATCGAAAAAGGACTTGTAGAGGAAGACGTCGTTATTGCTGCTAGAAAGAGTGGCGCTGACGAATATATAAGCAAGCTTCCTAATAATTATAAATCAACCTTAATTAGATTTTTTGACGAGGATGCTACCGATTTGTCAATTGGACAATGGCAAAAGCTTTCTGTCGCTAGAGCTTTCTATTCCGATTCCGATATACTAATTCTTGACGAGCCAACTGCTTCACTTGATGCTTTAGCTGAGCAACAAATTTTCAAGCAATTCGAAGAATTGACTGACAATAAAACCTCTGTATTTGTTTCTCACAGACTTTCAAGCGCAACAACTGCTGATAAAATAATAGTATTAGAATACGGTCAAATTATAGAAGAAGGAAGCCATAAAGAATTAATGCACGCGAAAGGTAAATATTACGAATTGTTTACTACACAAGCAAAGCGCTATATTGATAATCAAGAAAGCATTTAAAATAAAAGCCACTTGCATTAGCAAGTGGTTTTTAAATATCTTCTAAAAGGTTTTCATAAAAATATCCTTTATAATCATCGTTTTCATCGTTTTCAAGATTATATTCTGGACAAATGTAGTTAGCAATTTCAGGATTGAGAAAGCATGTATCATTTTCGGTTAAAATAATCTTTTCTCTATCTGCATCTTTCATTTTCTTATTAAGAGTATATAGTGAATGCTCAAAATTGTATTCTTGGTTGTTGGAAATTGCAAAATAATTCGCAGCATCATATAAGGAAAATTTTTTAGGATAGTTATACATAAATAAACTAACAATTTGCTTCTCTCTTGCACTTAAATTTATAATTTTCCCACCTAATGCAAATATCCCGTTTTTCATACAAGCATAACCTAAAACATCAACCTTATTTGGTTTTTGATATTTACATTTTTCTTCATATATTTGTATTATTTCGTTAGCAATATTTTTCAAAGTCGATATATTTATACACCATTCAGGTAATTCGTAGCTTCTTCTTTCTGTAAAAATCACACTTATTGTATCCTCGTTTTTAATATAAGGTAGATTTTTGCGTGAAGGATTTATGTAAACCGTCATAAATGGCTTTGTATAATAATCCATATCGTCATATGAAATACCAGATACAATATAATGCTTTACACGTAACCATATACAGAGATTTTTTCTTCTCTCCTCATTGTTGTCAATAATTAATATCATTTTTTATTCCTTTGGTATAATTTCGATTTTTTTTAAATAGTATTTAGTAAATAAGAACAAGACTAAAGGAGTTTAAAATGTTCATATATTCTTTAAAAGCATCAACTCTTAAATTTTTTGGAATTATAGGTATTGCCGTTGCAGCCTTATTAGCATTGATTTTTCTTATACCTTCAGGTGCTGGAAACACAACTTCTGAAATAGCTGCAATGAATGAAAATATATCATTCGAGCACGTAAAGAGTTCAAATGATGCAAAGAAGTTCTTGGCACAATATGGCTGGGAGGTTGCAGATGAGGCGATTGAGGAATGTGAAATCTCAATTCCAAGTGAATTTGACAAGGTAATGTCACAGTATAACGAAATACAAAAGCAACAAGGACTTGACCTATCAAAGTACAAAAAGAAGACCGCAACTAGATATACGTATAAAATAACTAATTACCCGGATTATAGTGGTACAGTTTATGCAAACGTAATAACATATCGCGGCAAGGTAATAGGTGGAGATATTTGCACAGCCGATGCAAAAGGCTTCCTGCATACCTTCTCTATGCCACAAGATGCGAATTAATAAATTAATTATAACATAATAATACAAAAAAGCAAGGAAAACCCTTGCTTTTTTATTATTTTTTAGTTCTATTAATCATTCAATGCGAATAATATATTACAAAAGGACAAGTCAAGGAGAAGGAAATGAAATTTGAAATTAAAACTAAACTACATATTGACAAAACACTAGAATATTTATTATCAAAACTACCAGCTAATTTAAGGACAAGTATTACCGAGTTTTTTGATGAGAACAACTATTCTATGATAAACGAAATAAGAATAAAAAGGAACTCCTTCATTTATTTAATAGCGGACTCAAAAAATATAAGAACTGATATATATGTAGGTGACAACTGCATTGAAGATGTCTTTTATTTGCTATGTGGTGGTTCAATTTATGCTCATATCGACACGATAAAAGATGGTTATATAAGCGTAGGACAAGGAATTCGCGCTGGCATTTGCGGAACAGCAGTTTTAAATGGAGCTTCTATTGACACCATTAAAGATATTACATCAATCAATATTAGAATTCCCCAAAGAATTTTAGGTGCTTCAAATTATATATATTCAACGCTACATAATCATAATTTTCAATGCTCTTCTCTTATTTATGCTCCCCCTGGCGTTGGTAAAACATCCATTTTGCGTGATTTAGTAATCAGACTAAACGAAGAAACGATTCCTATCAGATTTGCAGTAATTGACTCACGCGAAGAAATTATAACACCAAATTCTAAAAACGCTAACTGTGACATTTACCTTTCCTATCCTAAAGGCTTGGCAATTGAATTAGCAACAAAATCTATGACCCCACAACTGATAATTTGTGATGAAATATCAAATGAGGATGATGCCCAGGCGATTTTAAAAGCTTCACATAACGGTGTAAGGCTTATTGCAACAACACATGCAAGCTCATATGAGGAACTACATTCAAAAGCTATATTAAAACCTCTTATTGAAAGCTCGGTTTTTGATTGTTTTATTGGTGTTGAACGTAAATATGGTGAAAAAACATATAAATTCACACTAAATGAATTAAAAATATGAAAATGATTGGTTCTGTCTTAATTCTTTTATCTTCAATATTATGTAGCTTTTATTATGAAAAAAGATTAAAAAATAGAATTTCAAAATGTGAAGAATTAATATCCTTTATATCATACATAAAATCTCAAATTGAGTATTTTTCTTATCCTATTGATGTTATTTATGATAAATATGAGCAAAAAACAGAATTTATAATGGAAATAATTAGTGGTCAAACCATTAGCGATAAGATATTTGATGCATATACAAGAAAAAATATAAGCAATTTCTTTTCTCAAATTGGAAAAGGCTTTAAAAAAGAACAAATTACACTTTGCAGCTTTCTAATTGAAGAGCTATCAAATCAATTATTAAAATATAAGAGCGATTACCCAAGCAATGTGAAGGTCTTTCGCTCAATGTCGCTCTTTTTTGGAATAAGTACAATTATTTTATTAATTTAGGACTATAAAAGCAAGGAGAAAAAATGGATATTTCTTTAATATTAAAAATTACTGGCGTTGGGCTTTTGGTATCAGTTGCTTGTCAAGTGCTATCAAAAAGCGGACGAGATGAACAAGCAACTATGCTTTCTATTGCTGGAATAATTATTGTTATGCTAATGATAGTATCAGAGCTAGACAATTTGTTTTCTACTCTGTCATCGGTTTTTAATTTCTGACTATGAATGATATAAAAATGTGCGGAATAATTCTTTCCGCTCTTGTTGTATGTATAGTTTTTAAAAATCTTCGCTCTGAATACACAATTTTTGTAAGAATAGGTATAACATGCCTATCTACAATTGCAACACTTGCAATATTTTATCCTGTTTTCTCCTTTATTGATGAAATATCAAAAAATACTGTCGTATATAATTATCTTCCTATTCTTTTTAAAGCATTGGGAATTGCTTTTCTAGTACAAATAACGGCAGACGTTTGTAATGATGCACAAGAAACCTCTCTTGCTAATAGAATAATTCTTTTTGGAAAAGCTGAAATTTTAGTCATTTCCCTGCCTTTAATGAAAAGCCTATTTGTTTTATGCGAAAATTTAGTTAAATGATATGAAAAAATTTTCCTTTTTTATTGTTATAATAATCTTATTTTTTGCTTTTGCTTCAATTTCCTACGCAGATGATGTTAAAAACGAAATTACTTCCAATATCAGCGAAGAATTAAATGAATTTAAAGATTCCTTGCCTGAAGAAATTATAGATTTTTTACCTGAAGGCATTTTTAATGGCGACTTTACAGATTTAATGAATGAAGGACTTGATGAAAAAAGCATATGGAACTACATTATAGAATATTTCTTTGCAGGCATAGGCGCTGTTATAAAATCCTTTTCTGGAATACTTGTTTTAATACTAATAAGCTCAATCTTTGAAATGTTAGGCAATTCGTTTAGCAATACTGCCCTGTGCACTGCTTTCACTATGTGCTCAGGGTTATGTGTTGCATTAACAGTATTTAATATCTGTAATTCAATAGCGGCGTATGTCAGCACTTATATAGAAATTTTATGCAATGTGATGACCTCATTTGCGCCAATTATGGCAGCTATGCAAATCATGAGTGGTAATATTTCTTCCGCTGCTGTAACCAATGCCTCAATGGTCTTATTTATTTCAATAATTGATAGATTCTTGCTCATATTTATGCTTCCACTAGTTAATATTTGTCTTATGTTTAGTTGTATTAAAGCCTTAGGCGGAATAGAATTTGGTGGTATTTCAAAAATAGTAAGAACAACATTTACATCAGTTACAGTTTTTGTAATGTCGATTTTCATGTTTATTTTTTCGTTTAAAAACATATTAACTCAAGGCGCTGATTCTTTATCTATTAAAACTGCAAGATTTGCCATTAGTGCATTTGTTCCTCTAGTAGGCGCATCTATAAATGATGCCCTAAGAACAGTTTCTTCTTCTCTCTCATTTATAAAAAATTCCTGTGGTGTTCTTGCTATCATATGCATTGCATTAATTATGCTTCCAATAATTATATATATCTTTTTAAATAAAATTAGCTTCGGTTTATTATCTTCAATTTCAAAAATGCTCCATTGTGAAAGACAAGGTGCAATTCTTGAGGAGGCAGACTCACTATGCACTTATATGTTAACTCTTGTTTGCTGTAGCTGTGCGTTGTTTATTTTCGCTATTACAATTTTTATTAATACCTCGTTGGGGGCTATATGAAAACATATCTTATAACAATACTAACCGTTTCAGTAGTTGGTGGAATTATAAATTCATTAATTGATTCTAGCAGCAAGATAAAAAAATACATAAATTATCTAATATCTCTTATTTGCGTAGTGTGCCTAGTTGCGCCTATTGGAAACGTTATTGGCAATATATCAAGCATTAAAGCAGAAATCAACGAATATTTCGAAAAAGTCTTCGTTTCTGAAAAGATTGATGCATCAAACGACTTAATCATAAATACAAGTAAAGAAAAAATTTGCGACGGTATAAAAAACTCTGTACTAGAAAAATACAATTTTGATGAAAAGGAGGTATTTGTCGATTTAACAATAGACCGAACTGATATTGGTTCACTAAAAATTGAAAAAATCAATGTTGTTCTAACTGGAAAAGCATCTTGGAGCGACGTAAAAGAAGTAGAGGAATACTTAAAAAACACAATTGGAAGCGACATTGAGGTAAAAAGAAAATAAGGAGGTATCTACATAAAAAAGCATAAAGGAAAAATTATTATAATTTTATCACTAACTATTGGAATAGCTCTTATTCTGTTTGGAACATTAAAAAAAGAAAAATCAAGTGAAAATTACGATAACGACTTTTCGTGTGAGCTGTATACGAAAGCATTAGAAGAAAAAATAGAAAAGTTTTTACTAAATGTAGATGGAATAAAAAATGTAAATGTTATTATTACACTCAACTCTTCAGGAGAACAGATTTATGCTGATAGGGATAACTCTTTTGATTTTCTTACAGTAACTAATAAAAAGAATCAAGTATATATCAGCGAAATATATCCGGATGTACGAGGCGTTGCAATTGCATGTACTAACGGCTCAAGTGTCGAGGTTAGAAACCAAATTACCAAGCTTATTTCCGCATACCTAGGAATTTCTTCAAACAGAATTGAAATTGTCAACTTTGGTTAGTCATATTTTAAAGTGTTATGAATATAAATTTAATGTAATCAAAAATAGGAGATTTAATTATGAACACAGAGAACAAACCAAACAAATTCAAGCAATTTCTACAAAAAATTGGCACAAGAAACTTAGTAATCATTTGTGCAGTGGTTCTTATTGGCGCAGCGGTTTGCATAAACTACGTGCTATACAAAAACAATGAACCAACACCAGACACAGACGTTGATATTGACCTCGACGGCACAGATTTAAATGATGTTTTAGATAATGACCCTAATGCATCTGACTATTTTTCACAAACTGCTCTTTCTCGTCAACAAGCAAGAGACGAAGCTCTTGAAGTACTTCAAACAGTTGCAAAAAGCGAAAACGCTCTCCCAGAAGCAATTGAATCAGCATTAAATGATATTGCTCAAATTGCTAAAGACATCGAAAATGAATCCAATATTGAAACTCTAATTCAAGCAAAAGGCTTTGAAGACTGTATTGCTGTCATTAGCGATGGTAAGGCAACAATAATTGTAGGCACTGATGGTCTATTAGCTAGCCAAGTTGCTCAAATTAATGAGATTGTCTACACACAAAGCGGTATCCTACCAACAGATCTCACAATTATAGAAAAAAAATAATTATCAACTCTCAATCTGCCTTGACAAATCTTTAAATTTATTGTATTATATACATATTGAGAATGAAAGGCGGTAATATTATGGAGCTTGATAAAAATCAATATGTTCTTTATAAGGGACTTCCTCTTGTTAGAGATGGTGATGTTCTATGCTACGGCGACCTTAACGAAAAATATATACTCACACTTAACATTTTGGGAAAGGATGCTAGTGAAAACCCAAATATGATTATGGTGCAAATTTGTCACACAAATGACAGAAATAAGATTGTTAAGGGAAAGCAAGCATTTAAAAAAGACCTTTTTGAGGCGCTTGACCTTGGTGGCATTTGGCTTGAGCAAATACTCAAAGAAGATATTTAATAAAACAAAAAAGACTGCTTTTGCAGTCTTTTTTAGCAATTGTTTAAAATTTTGGTTAAATAGCTATGAAGATTCTGTTTTTCACTATCTGTCATTCCATTTAACATTTTCTCTTCCATTTTTTCTACAATTTTATCTAATTTTTTTTTCAAATCATATCCATTCGATGTCATATAAACATTAATTTTTCGTTTGTCATTAAAAGATGACTCTCGTATTATTAAGTTTTCGTTTTCCATTTTGACTAATGCTATACTGATAGTTGAGCCTTGTAAATGTACTTCTTTTGCTAATTCATTTTGAGAAATTCCATTTTTTATAGTTAAAATTTTTAAAATTGAACGAACAGCCTTTTGATTTAAAATTTTATTCTCTTGTGTTTCTTTTGTTATCATTTCTTCATATTCACTACTAACCCATCTAATCAAAGCAAGTGGCGAAACTTCGCTGTTATCAAGGAAAATCGTTTCTTTTTTCATATTTACCTCAAATTTGTTAGTTTACTAATGATTATATCGTGTTTTTTGGATTTTTGCAACCTATTTTTTAATATTTTACATATTTTTATCAGTGTCATATAATTTTGTTATTCATAATTAATCAAAATACTACACAAATTAATTATGTACAAAAATGAAAGGACAAGAAAAATGCAAAAATCTAGATTTAATATTGGTTTAGCTTCAATTGCTTTGTTTGCAATTTTTATTTTTGTACCATTCTTTAGTATTACCTCTTTTGCTTCTAGTAATGATAATTTATCAAAAATCGAATTATATGCCGGCGGAATGCCATTCGGAGTTAAAATTTCTTCCCCTGGTCTCACAATAGTTAAGTTCTCTTCAACTAAAGGGAAAGATGCTTCAAGTGCGTATTTAGCAGGGCTACGTGAGGGAGATATTATCACAAGAGTAAACGGAGTTTTAGTGAATTCATTAGAAACATTCATCAAAGAGGTTGACAAAGCTGGTTCAAATATCATAAGCATAGTTGCTATAAGAAACAATAAAGAAATTGAATTTAAGGTAAAACCCAAATATTCAACCGAAGACGGTAAATATAAAACTGGAATTTGGGTAAAGGATTCAACAACTGGTATTGGCACAGTAACATTTAT
This sequence comes from Eubacteriales bacterium, assembly GCA_045543955.1. Classification (GTDB taxonomy): domain Bacteria; phylum Bacillota; class Clostridia; order Oscillospirales; family CAG-272; genus RGIG2000. Next base: position 199,604 of record JAZPYB010000031.1, on the reverse strand, counting down.
AAATCCTAACGACTTCTCCTTTGGAGGACTAGGTCATCCAATTTGCGATTCTTGCACTGGTAAAATAATACCAGTTGGTAAAGGATTAGTAATGAACGTAAATATAAATGGTGTTCTAAAGGGCGAGGTTGGTTCTGCTGGTGAGCTTCGTGGAACATTTTTATCAAAGAAAATCGGAACATTAACTAAGAATTGTGACAGCGGCGTTTTTGGTTATTTATCATCAACCGCTATTTCATCTTCTTGTGAAAAGCTTCCGGTTTGTCCAAAGGAAGAAATTAAAGAAGGCGAAGCATATATACTTTGTACGCTTGACGGAAATAAGCCAGAAAAATTCAAGATAAAAATTTACGACATTGACAAGTCAAATACCACCTCAAAAAGCTTTAGAATAAAAATCACTGACCCTGAGCTCATAAAAAAATCTGGTGGTATTGTACAAGGTATGAGTGGCTCTCCTATAATTCAAGACGGAAAGCTAGTGGGCGCGGTCACTCACGTGCTGATCAACGATCCAACAAGTGGTTATGGAATTTTTATAGAAAATATGTTAAAAGAATCTTAACTAGAATAATATTAAAAAGCACAAGCAACGCTTGTGCTTTTATTTTGCAAATTTTGGAAACTTCTTTTTGTACTAATATCTATATTCTTTGTCAATAATTATCTCACAAGGAGTAATGATATGAGATATAATAAGGTTGAAATTTGTGGAGTTAATACATCATACTTGACTGTTTTATCTGATGAAGAAAAACGAACACTTCTTTTAAAAGTTAAGGACGGAGATATAAGAGCACGTGAAGAGCTTATTGACGGTAATTTAAGACTTGTTTTATCAATCATACAGCGATTTACAGGTAGACGAGAAAACTTAGATGACCTTTTTCAAGTGGGATGCATTGGTTTAATTAAAGCAATTGATAACTTTAATACAGATTTGGATGTCAAATTCTCAACGTATGCAGTACCAATGATTATAGGAGAGATTAGACGATACTTGAGAGACAACAATTCAATACGAGTTTCTCGTTCTGTAAGAGACTTAGCATATCGTGCATTACAGGCGAAAGAAGAATTAGCAAGAGATACGTTCTGCGAGCCAAGCATTGAATTAATCGCAACAAAGATAGGCGAAAAAAAGGAGTTAATTGTTTCAGCTCTTGAGGCGATTACTGAACCAGTTTCACTTTACGAGCCTGTATTTAACGATTCTGGAGATTCAATATATATAATTGATCAGATTAGCGATTCTTCTTCAAGCGATGAAATGTGGGTTGAGGATATTGCTTTAAAAGAAGCAATGAAAAAACTAAATGAGCGAGAAAAAAGAATAATTTATATGCGCTTTTATGCCGGAAAAACCCAAAGTGAAATTGCAAAGGAAATAGGAATCTCACAAGCGCAGGTTTCTCGTCTTGAAAAAAGTGCGCTCGAACGCATAAGAAAACAAATATGAGGGTGAAAATTCACCCTCATTTTTAAATAAACAATATAATTAGTGCAATTACTCCTAAAAGAAAGCATAAGAGTAAATTAATTTTAACTCTTTTTGTTTGTTCGTTTATTATAGGAGTTGCCTCCTCCATTTGTTCTTCGTTTATCAATTTTAAAAACTTTTTTATCTTCATATATAGGAAAAATCCAGTAAACCCAAAAAAGATTGATAAAATTCCTAAAATTATACCGAAATAATCATACCATTCCATTATCTAATATGCTCCGGTAATTTTTCTCCACCTATGACATGAAAATGCAAGTGTTTGACGCTTTGACAAGCATCTTCTCCACAGTTGGTAATAACGCGATAACCGTTTGTTATACCCGCTAGCTTTGCAATTTCTGGAATTTTTTCAAAAATATATGATACATTATGACTATTGTCTTTATTAATCATATCAGTACAGCAAATATGCTCCTTTGGTATAACAAGAACATGTATTTTCGCTTCTGGATTTATGTCATAAAATGATAAAATCTTTTCGTCTTCATAAACTTTATTTGAAGGAATTGTACCATCTATTATTTTGCAAAATAAACAATCCATTTTATTTCTCCTTGATATTTAATTTGAATTATAGTATAATTATACATAATAATTTCAAAAAAATCAAGGAAATCTTATGACAAACTATAAGAATATTATATTTAACGATTTTGAATATGATGTTTGGCACACTTTAAAAAATACTTCTCTTCCAATTTTGATATATGGAATGGGAAACGGTGCTGATAAAATTATCGCAGTATTTGAAAAATACGGAATTAAATATGAAGACGTTTTTGCTAGTGATGGCTTCGTTCGTGGTCATTTCTATAAAGGCAAAAGAGTTATTTCATATACTGAAGCTTGTGAAAAATACCCTAACGGCTTTGACATAGTTGTCTCGTTCGGCTCCAAGCTACCTGATGTTATCGAAAGAATTTATGCTCTTGAAGACAGGCATAATGTTTATGCTCCGGATGTTGAGGTGTGTGGAAACGAACTATTTTGCACCGAATTCTTTTTATCCCATATTGAAGAAATTTATCAAGCACGTGAATGCTTTTCTGATAAAACATCAAAGGAAGTATTTGATAATATAGTTCGATACAAGCTAACTGGTTCTCTTTCATATCTAAAAGCAACTGCCTTTAGTGAAGAGGAATGCGACGCTTTACTAAATGTAAACGATTATGAGAGTTTTCTTGATTTAGGAGCTTATAATGGTGACACCATAAGAAAATACACAAGACTCTGTAAAAATTTAAAAGAAATATGTGCTTTTGAGCCAGATAAGCGCAATTTTAGAAAGCTTTCGTCATATTGTGAGCAAATTACTGGCATTAAGATTACACCGCTAAATTGTGCTGTATATTCTTTTGATACTACTCTTTCATTTTCTTCGTCGGGTAACCGAAATTCAACTGCGGTTACTAGTGGCTCGTATGAACACAAGTCGATTGATGTCGAAGCCAAGGCTCCTGATTCTGTGCTTAATACTGTCGATTTTATAAAATATGATGTTGAAGGACTTGAATATCATGCACTAATTGGCAGTAAAAATTTAATTTCAATATGTCAACCCGATTTACTTGTTTCTATGTATCACAAAAGCGAAGATATCTTCAAATTGCCATTATTAGTAAAAGATTTAAATCCTTCTTATTCACTTTATCTTAGGCGTCTGCCATACATTCCTGCTTGGGATTTAAACCTATATGCAATAAAAAAAGGCTAGTTCTCTAGCCTTTTATCTTTTTTTACAAATGATTTCTCCTGCAATAAATGGAAGAAGCTCGTCTGGGGTAAGTTCAACCACATAGGAAAATTCAGAATACAAGATTTGCGCAGTCTTTTTCAAAGTATCCTCCATCCAATTAGTAAAATTAGATGCAGTGGCGATTTTGCCAGTCTTAATAAAATATAGCTGCTTAGCAATTGCAAAAATATTTTTTCTATCATAAGTAGCAATAAGCTCTTTATAATATTTATTTCTTGCTTTGCTATCTTCTATCCACTCGATTATTTCTTCATTAGAGGAAATTAGATCCATAATCTCTTCATAACTCAAAAGCTCTTTTACACGCGACATTAGAATTTCATTATCCTTTGGTAAATATAGCTTACTTGAAGAATTCGATTCGGGAACTAAAATGTAATATTCCTTCTTATCGTCCGTGCCAGAAAACGAAAGCTCTTGTAAATCAACAACTTTACAAACTCCTTCGGAGCCATAAACGATAATAGCACCAATTTTTAACATATTACACCCTCCTCATATTGGAAAAATCTAACTTACACATATATTTTACCATATTTTTTCAAAAAAGTGTAATACAATTTCTTAAAAAATTAAATATTTTTTAATTGATACGAAGAAAATAATTCTATTTTTATACTAGGCTCGATGCTTAAAACATCTGATTTAATTTTATTACAAACTGGATTTTCAGTAAAGAAATGTCCTGCTTCGATAATATTAATTCCCATATCCTTAGCATCAATAATGGTATTATAGCTGGCTCTACCTGTGAGTATAGTATCAGCACCTAATTCAATGGCTCTTGATATCAAATCCTTACCGTCTCCGCCGACCACATAAACCTTTTTTACGTCCTTTTCACCATTATATAAAACAAAAGGCGAGTTTAAAAGGTTTTTGATATTTTCGGCAAATGCAGAAAGTCCTGTTTTTAATGACAAACAACCAATTCTACCAACTGGGTCAACCAAATCAATTTCAATGTTATTTAAACCGATAATTGAACACAGTACATCATTTACACCACCCTCAGCAGCATCAAGACGCGTATGGAAGGAAAATGCTGAAACATTATTTTTTATTAGCTTAATTAATTTCTTTTGCGTATATTTGGTTGGTACCAGTGATTTTTGAGAATTAAAAACTAATGGGTGATGTGAGATAATCAGGTCAAATCCATTCTCTATAGCATAGTTAACAGTTTCCATAGTGATGTCTAATGATACCAAAACCTTTTTAACATCTCTATCTAAATCATCACAACACATAATTCCATCATTATCCCATTCGGCACTTAATTCCTTAGGGTATAATTTTGAAAGCCTAGAATATAGCTCATTTACTGTCATTTTAAATTCTCCAGTTCTTTTATTTCTTTGTCGATTTGCGTTGTATTATAACCACCAGACGCTAGTCCCGCACGTCTTTTCTGTTTTTTGGCAATTGTCGAATTTAGTAAAAGGCTAAATTCATATTTTCTTTTTTCGATGTTGATTTTGCCAAGCTCTTTTTCAAGCCAGGAAAGCGGATGATGTGCTCCATCATACTGTAAACAAAGGATTTGATAGATTTTTTCATCCTCAAAAACAATATTTTCGGCAATTGTAGAAAAACCATCTGACAGATATTCCCTTACCTCTGCAACATGAGTCATAGGTTGTAAAATCAATCGAACACTATTTTGTCTTATGTAAGAAGAATTTTTCAGAATTTCGACTATCAACTCTCCACCCATTCCACAAATAACTATGTCCGTAGGAGAAATATTCTCTATTCCATCAAGACCTGCTTTTATGTCTGTTTTTATCTTATCTGTCAAGCCATATTTTTCTATATTTTCATTAGCTCTTTGAATTGGACCAGCATTTATATCAGAAGCATATGCTTTCTTGATTTTATTATTCAAAGCAAGATAGATTGGTAAATATGCGTGGTCTGTACCTATATCTGCAACAACTGCACCGTCTCGCACATATGATGCGGCGGTGCAGAGTCTTTTACTAATTTTAAAATCGACCATTATTTTGCAAGAAAATTGTTTAGCTTTTCTACAAGAGCATCTGCATCTGTGCCGTGTACTCTGCAAGCGTCCTCAATAGACTCACCTCTTGAGTGTGGGCATCCTAGGCAATGCATACCAATTTCAAAGAAAAATTGTGCTGTTTCCGGATTGTAATCAAGTACATCTCCAATTATTGTTTGTTTTGTAACTACCATTTTTTATTCTCCTTTTAATAGTTTTATTTTTCCACCGAGTGAGATTATTTTTCCAACTATATCTTCATAACCTCTCACGATATAATTGACATTATTAATTGTACTTACACCTTCTGCTCCTAGCGAAGCACAAATAAGAGCTGCTCCCGCACGCAAATCAGTTGCATCTAAACTATTTGAATGTAACTTTGATGGTTTAACAAAAGCGATATTTTTATAGTTTTTTATATTTGCGCCCATCTTAATTAGTTCATTTACATAAGCAAATCTAGTAGGAAATATATTCTCCTTTACTACACCACCACTATCAGTAAAACAAAGCAATGAGGCAAACTGTGGATGTAAATCAGTTGGAAACAGTGGATAAGGATTGGTCTCAACTGTCATACCACTTAATTGTTTAAAGGCTCTAACTCTCACCTCATCATAATAGTTATCAATTTGATAACCCATCTTCTTAAAAATATCACAAACATATTTAATATGCCCATAATTTATTCCAGATAAATTAATATCGCCACGACATGCACCAACAAATGTAATGTATGTAAGAGCTTCAATCATATCAGGAAATATTTTATATTCAAGCGAATGTAACTTATTAACACCCTCACAGTAAATGCGTCTACCAAATCTAACTATTTTTGCTCCTGCTAAATTTAGAAACCTTATAACATCATCCACGTGTGGTTCAATGGCAGCATTTTCGATTACTGTTATACCATCTATCATTACCGCTGCAAGTACTATATTTATTGTAGCACCTACAGAAATTTTGTCAAGTATTATTTTTGTGCTTTTAAGCTTTTTTCTGGTAATAATTGAAACGAAGCCATTGTCTTCTATTGCCTCTGCTCCGAGCTGCTCGAAGGCCTTTAAATGCTGTTCTATGGGCCTTGCACCGAAATTACACCCACCAGGCATTGGCATATTTGCAGCACCAAATCGCGAAAGCATTGCTCCCATCAGATAATAAGAAGCTCGCATTTTAGATATTAAATCGTATCGTTGGATTTCATCCTTAATGCATTTAGTATTAATGATAAGGGTATGTGCGTCTTTAAATTCAGCCTCAGCGCCCATTTCTTTAAGAATCTCAATTGAATTTAAAACGTCACTTACCATAGGAATGTTGTGTAAAACACATTCGTCTTTAACTAAAATTGTCGAAAATATAATCGGCAAAGCGGAATTTTTCATACCACCTACCATAATTTCTCCATATAATGGAGACCCACCATCTATGACTAGTTGTTGCATATAAACCTCAAACAAATGTTAGTATATTAACATTTTATTCGAGGCTTTTTTAAATGTTCTTTTATTGTTTTGTAACCAAATAAGCGCAAACTAGCTCGCTAACCTTTTTATAACTGTCGGTACCATCCTTATCTCCATTCGCCTGCAGATAAGCATTATTTATTGTGTCCGAAACGTCAGAAGCAAAAGAATCCGAATACTTTTGAAACGCATCTACAAATGAATTGTAATCATCTATTACTCGTTGGTCTATTTGTTCGCGCGCCTTTGTATACAATTCCTTATCTTGCTTTCTTAAATCTAAAAGCAAATCAATATAAACATCTAAATATGCACTATACTTTAAAAATGAATCGTCGGAATATGAAAGCGCTAAGAAGGCAATAAAGCTTGCCTCATCCTCTCTTGCGACACCTCTTTGATGAGCCATTTCGTGCGCAGCAGTTGATGCTACAATGTAATTTGGATAATTAGTATTAACATTTGCCTCGCCTGTCAAACAGATGTATATACCTGACAAATGAGTATAAGTCATTGGTTCACTAAGAAAAAGTGGCTTTATTCTTGATTTAAATGATTGAACTATATCTGTTTCTTTTGAAAATTTCCCATATGCATCACATATTTTTTGGCTCATTTCTTTATAAGAATATGGCATTTTTGAAGAGCCGTTTTCATTATAGGTTATTTCTTCTGCTAAATTGTTTAGCTCCTCGGTCAAAATTATAGTTGCTTCATATATTTCTTGCTTTGTTATATTTTCTCTGTCTAGCTCCATCTTTTCCTCGATAGGAGTTGTATGATAACCACTAGCATATGTCCATACGAAAGAAACAAAATACAAGCAGAAAAATGAGCATAGAATAGACAAAAACCTAATAACGCCTCGTTTATCTTTTGAAAACTTCACAGCAAGAAAAATTAATAGTATAGCCCATATCGGCAAAAGAATAATGAATACCTCTGCCAAAGAAAATGGCACAATAGAACTAATAAATGAAAGAGTTGCACGTATTGGCGCAGAAAATAAATTGATGAAATCTGCAAATTTTTCAAATATTGCGCAAAAAATATATACAATAGCACTAAATATTGTAAAAAGAAAAACAATAATACATACTAGCGGAACATAATTATTTATGCTCTGGTATAATTTCTTCATCTCCAAAAAAATTCCTTATTACAAATTTGATGTCCTCAGGAAGCGATGCGCGGTAGCAACCGATATCTAAAATATCCATTTTAAGACAGTGCAATGCTTGTCTATTAATATATTCGCATTTATCTCCGTACAACGCATCTCCCAATATAGGATGCCCAATATATGCTAAATGAACACGAAGCTGATGTGTACGTCCTGTAACTGGTGTCAACAAAACAATACTAGCTTCTTCATTTGATGCAAGGACTCTATATTTTGTAATTGCTTCTTCTCCATCTGCTCTTACAATTCGTTTTATAATGCTTTTTTCAATTCTATCAATAGGAGCATTAATTTCGCCTTCTCCATCTAATTTACCCTTTACAAGGGCGATATATTCCTTTTTAACCTCTCCGTTTTTAATTTTTGCTGATAATAGTGAAGCATAAAAACGATTATTTGCTGTGATTACCACACCGCTTGTATCTTTATCTAAACGATTAGTTGCTCGAAACACGTATGGTACTTCTTTATACCTATATCTAAGTGCATTCGCTAAGGAATTCCCTCTATTATTTAAGGACTCATGCGTAGGCATATTGCTTGGTTTATTAACCACTGTTAAATTTTCATCCTCATAAATAATTTCAAGTGGTATGTTTACAGGCTCTAAATACTCATTTTCATCTTCCAAAAAATCGTCTATATTTAACTCTAAAATATCATTTTTCTTTAAAAGATATGTTACATTTTCATGCTTAGAGTTTACGGTTATTCCATTAGGTATTTGCTTTAATCTTTTCAGCAAATTAGATGAAATATGATTTTTTCTTAAAAAGTCCTTAATTATCGTATTTTCATTTGTTTTATCAATTAAATATCTCATATTGTTAGTTTATCATAGACACATATATTTTTCAATAATATTTATTTTTAATTTTTTTGTTTAAACTATTGATAAATCACAAAAAATAGGTTATAATTAATTAAAATTTTCCAAAGGAGGAATAAAAATGAACGGAAATGTATTATTTTTAGCAGGATTAGGCAACATGCTCCCAACCCTTCTTATGATAGGTCTTGTTGTTCTTGTGTTCTTCTTTATGTTTAGATCACAAAAGAAACAAGAAAAGGAAGCAAACGATATGCGTAATAATCTTCAAATAGGAGATGAGATTACTACTATCGGTGGTATTATCGGTGAGGTTGTTAGACTAAAGGACGAAACCGTTACTATTGAAACCGGCAAGGACAGAACAAAAATTAGAATTTTACGTACAGCAATTAGATCGGTTGATGTTCACGCAGTTGATAAATATTCTATATCTACTACTCCAGCTACTGAAGAGGAAGCTAAGGAAGTTCCAACTGAATCAATCAAGGCTTCTAAAAAGAAGAAAAAGAACAAGGAAGTTGTTGGAGAAGCTGTCGCGACAACCGAAGAAGTTAACTCTACAGTTGAAACAAACGACGTAGCAGAAGCTACTGAAGAAAATAAATAAGAATAATATTTTTACCTCGTAAATATACTTTATTAAAGAGTATTTTACGAGGTTTTTTATGGGTATTTCGAAAAAAAATTTCAAATTAAGAGAAAATGAAGAATATTCTTTCTTCTCTCTTTTAAAAACTTGCTTGTTCTTTTTTGCAATTTTTTCACTATTATGCATAGCTTTTTCTTGCATTATTTCACTTATCTTTTATCAAACGCTAAACCCAAATAAAATGGTAGATTTTGCATCGATAACATCACTATATCTATCGTCATTTTTTTCTGCTTTTCTCCTATCTAAGAAAACTGGACAAAAATACATTCTAGGAGGTGCGTTGCTTGGTGTTATAATTCTCTTTGTACTTTTTATTTCAGCCTTGTTTACAGAAACTAAACTAATAAGCAGCGAATTTCTTTTAAAGGCAGTTGTTCCATTTGTTTGCATTTTAGGCGCACTTTTAGGAGTTAAACGAGAAAAGAAGAAAAGAAAAAGCTATAAACACTAAAAATAAAAATCTCCGCCTTCAAATAGCGGAGATTTTTATTTTCAAATTAGTTGAGCTCTTTAACCTTTGAAGCCTTACCAACTCTATCGCGTAGGTAGTATAGCTTAGCTCTTCTAACCTTACCAAGTCTAACAACTTCAACCTTGGCAACGTTAGGTGAATGAAGTGGGAATGTCTTTTCAACGCCACAACCATAAGCAACACGTCTTACTGTAAATGTTTCAGAAATGCCACCGTTGTGCTTTGCAATAACAGTACCCTCAAAAATTTGGATTCTTTCTCTTGTACCTTCTTTAATAAGGTTGTGTACCTTAACAGTATCACCAACGTTGAACTGTGGTACTTCAGTTTTTAATTGCTCGTTTACAAAAGCTTCGATTTTAGTCATAATAAGCCTCCATTACTTAGGACGTTCATGCAGAGCGTGGCAGAGGACCATCCTTTTTTTATGTGTGCATACACACACGCTTGGTATTATATCATAAGAATTTTTAAAAATCAATAGTTTTTAGAAATTTTTTATCAATATTTTTCTCATATTTGTTATATTATTAAATTATTTATTAAAAGTATTGTTATTTCTATGAGATTGTGATAAAATATTCATTGTTAAAATGTTTGAAAGGTATTTTTATGGAAGATATATATACAAATCCTAAACCAAAATCAAGCAAATCCTTAAAATCCTTGTTTGATTTTATTGAACCAATTGTTTTTGCATTAATTGCAGTTATTTTCATATCACTATTCATTGGAAAGTTAACTGTTGTTGACGGAGAATCTATGGAAAACACACTAAATCACGGGGAATACCTAGTGGTTGTCGACCCTCTTCTCTCTTATGAGCCTAAGCAAGGCGATATTGTTGTTGTTCAAGGTGATTTTGTGGGAACTAACTTCGACAAGCCGATAGTAAAAAGAGTCATTGCTAAAGGTGGAGATAAAGTAAAGATTGACTTTAGTCAGCCTGTTCCAATTGTTTATGTAAATGGTATGGAATATAAAACTGAATATGAAAAATATGAATTTGATACTTCTTTTTCTTATGGTGGTGGAGTTGAAATATTTTCATTAGCTGATTATGAGTATTATTATCTTGGCTATGATCAATTTGGCAACAAATTAACAAATTACAATGAAAATTATAATTACGATACAAAAATTTTAACAGTTGAGGTTCCTCATGGAGAACTTTTCTTAATGGGAGATAACAGATACCACTCTGCTGACAGCCGTATTTCTGAAATCGGATGTGTACCAGAAAAATATATTTTAGGAAAGGCAATATTCAGACTTATGCCACTAAATAAAATTGGCGGTCTGTACGATTAATTATGCAATCAGAGGTTATACAATGGTTTCCTGGTCATATGGCGAAAACTCGTCGTCTGATTTCCGAAAATCTAAAGGAAGTTGATATAGTTATCGAAATACTCGATGCAAGAATTCCATATAGTTCAAAAAATCCAGAAATTGCAAGGCTTATTGGCGATAAGCCTTCTCTTACTATTTTAAATAAAGCTTCTTTAGCTGATAAAGCAATCACTCAAAAATGGATTGATTACTATAAAAATCAAGGCAAATATGCAATTAGCGTTGACTGTATAACCGGCGAGGGCTTATCACTAATTTCAGGTGCTGTAAAAAAAATCTTGGCTGACAAAATTGAAAGATATGAAAATAAAGGCATGAACAAAAAGCTCCGTGCTATGTTTGTTGGTATACCAAACGTTGGTAAATCATCTCTTATAAACAAAATCTGTGGTTCTAAAAAAGCCAAAGTAGAAAACCGCCCCGGTGTTACACTAAATAAGCAATGGATTCCAACAAATATTGGTTTTGATTTAATGGATATGCCAGGTGTTTTATGGCCAAAGTTTGAAGAAAAAGCAGTTGGCGAAAACCTTGCCATCACAGGCGCTATAAAGGATGCTATCTTAGATACAGAATATATTGCTGTTGTTCTCTGTTCACGTTTAAAATCACTCGCTCCAGAGCTTTTTATGGCACGATACAAAATAAAAGAAGAAGAGCTTAATGCTTGTGAAATGGACTACGAGGTCTTTGAGCTTGTAGGTCGCAAAAGAGGTTTTTTAATTTCTGGCGGCGAAATAAATACCGAAAGAACTGCCGCAACATTATTAGAGGAATTTAGAAGTGCAAAAATCGGTGCCATTTCTCTTGAAATTCCAACAGAACAATAATTGGAGAAGTTTATGCTTGACTATACATTTGACCTTTCTCATAAAAATGAAAAAATAAATGTAATTTGCGGAGTTGACGAAGCTGGCAGAGGTCCTTTAGCAGGCCCCGTTGTTGCTGCTGCTTGTATTTTGCCTGACGGCTTGATTATTGAAGGGCTCGATGACTCTAAAAAGCTTACAGAAAAGAAACGAGAAAAAATTTTTGATGTGATAATTGAAAAAGCCCTTGACTACTCTATTGCATCTGCTTCTGTTGAAGAAATTGAGGAAATAAATATTTTAAATGCCGCAATGCTTGCAATGAAGCGTGCAATTGATGGACTTGAAATGAAGCCTGATCTTGCCCTAATTGATGGCAACACGTCACGTGGATTTACAGTGGAGACTAAAACTGTTGTCCATGGAGATGCCATATCCCAATCAATAGCGGCAGCCTCTATTCTTGCCAAGGTTACACGTGATCGCTTGTGCTATGAATATGATAAGGAATATCCAGAATATGGCTTTGCAAAGCACAAGGGATATGGCACAAAGCTACATACAGATGCTATCAAGCAATATGGAATAACTCCCATTCATCGTCCAAGCTTTTTGGTTAAGCTTTTGAAAAATGATTGAATTTACTAAAAAAGAAATAGGAGACTTTGGCGAAAAATTTTGCGAAAAGCTCCTTAAAAAGAAGAAAAAATACAAGATTTTGTCTAGAAATAAAACGATAGGTCATCTTGAAGCTGATATAATAGGTTACGACAAGGAATACATAATTTTTGTCGAAGTTAAAACCAGACGCACTGACAAAAATAATCTTATGCGCCCCGCCGATGCAGTTAACTACGATAAAAGAACGAATTTAATTAAATTTGCATATGCTTTTGTTAAGACTCTGCCCCTAAAGCACAAAAACAAAACACCTAGAATTGATGTGTGTGAGGTTTTTGTAAAGGCAGACAATAAAAAATTAAAGGTATGCGACTTCAATTATATTGAAAATGCTGTAACTAGATAAGATGATCCCATTATTTGATCTTCATTGTGATACACTTTCAGAGATGTGTAAGCATAATGAATCTTTTTTTGATAATAATCTTCATATTTCTATAAATAACGCAAAGCAATTCTCTCCTTATTTTCAAGTTTGCGCTATATGGAGCGACTCTTCACTTTCTGATGAGGATGCATATTTAAATTATATTGAGACAGTTAGCTTTGCAAAAAAACAGATTAGTTTTATTACTAACTGCAATGAAATTAAAGAAAAATCATTTATTTTGGCAGTTGAAGATGCGCGAATCTTAAATGATAATTTGTCTAGGCTTGAAAAATTATATCAAGATGGTGTTCGTATTTTAACATTGAATTGGAAAGGCAAAAGTATAATTGGCGGTGGTTGGGACACCAATTTTGCGCTTACTGATTTTGGAAAAAATGTTTTAATAAAATGCTTTGAATTGGGAATAATACCCGACATTTCTCACTCTTCTGTCGAATGCTGTGAGGAAATTTTTAATTTATCTAAATTATATAATAAACCAGTTATCGCATCACATTCGAATTCTTTTTCTATTTGTAATCATAAAAGAAATCTTTGTAACGAGCATTTTAATATTCTTGTTCAAAGCAACTCAATTCTGGGTATTTCACTCGCAAGCGAGCACATTACTAACAAAAAATTTGCCCAAATCAAAGATTTGATGAATCATATCTATCATTTTCTATCGTTAGGTGGCGAAAATACTATATGCCTAGGGTGTGATTTTGATGGCGTAACTTCTCTTCCCCATGAAATTAACTCAATTAAAGATTTAAGCAAGCTATACAAAGAGATTGATCTAAGCTTCGGGCAAAGAATCGCAAATAAGATATTCTTTTATAATGCTTTTGAATTTATGAGTAAAAATCTAAAATGACGAAAGGAGAACTATATGTCACTTTATGTAATGGCTGATTTGCATTTATCTAGCACCACAAATAAGCCTATGGATGTTTTTGGAGCAAGATGGACCGACCATATGGAAAAGATACGAAAAAATTGGTGTGCCATTGTAAATGAAGATGACACAGTTATAGTCCCTGGCGATATTTCTTGGGGAATCGATTATGAAGAAGCCAAACTGGATTTTGAATTTATAAATTCATTGCCAGGTAAAAAGCTGCTCGGCAAGGGAAATCACGATTATTGGTGGGGCACAATGGCAAAAAATCGAGCCTTCATTAAAGAAAACGGATTCGACACTATTGATTTTCTATTTAACAATGCTTATAAGATTGAAGACTATATAGTTTGTGGCACTCGTGGTTGGTACGTTGATGAAAAGCTTCAAAACGAGCCTAACGATGCTGAATATCAAAAAATTGTTTTACGCGAGGCTTCAAGATTAAAGACGAGCTTAGAAGAAGCAATTAAATTGCGCAAAAACAATGAGAAAATTCTAGTATTCTTTCATTTTCCACCGGTTTTTAAAGCCTTTGTTTGTGATGAAATAATTGATGTTTTAATTCAATACGATATTAAAAATTGTTATTTTGGTCACATACATGGTGTTTACAATGTTCCAAGAACTTTATCTTATCGTGGAATCGATTTTTCACTAATTTCATCGGACTACTCTAACTTTGTTCCCATGATTATTATGCCTAATGACTATTGATTTTTACATTTTATCAATTTATTTTTAAAATGTTATTGACTTTTTAATTTTTATTATATATAATAGTTAAGTAAAAAAATACCATTCAATGGAGGAATTCTAAAATGGCTTTAAAAAGCACAAATAAAGTTGAAACCAATGTTTACGAAATCGAATTTGACGCAGCAAAGGAAGTTTTTGAGGCTGCTGTCGAAAAGGTATATCGTAAGGAAGTAAAGAAAATTAACATTCCAGGTTTCAGAAAAGGTAAAGCGCCGCGCGCTATCATTGAAAGAATGTATGGCAAGGGTGTATTCTATGATGATGCAATCAACGAGATTTTCCCTGATGCATATGAATCAGCTCTTAAAGAGGCTGCTCTTTCAGTAGTTAGCCGCCCAGAGATCACAGCTGTTAATGTTGAAGAAGACGGCTCAGTAGTTCTAAAAGTAAAGGTTACTGTTAAGCCAGAAGTTGCTCTCAAAGAGTATGTTGGTCTCAAAGCAAGAAAAGAAGTAAAAGAAGTAACTGATGATGATGTTAACAATGAAATCGAATCTGTTCGCGCTCGCAATGGCAGAATGGTTGAAGTTGCAGATCGTGCTGTTGAAAACGGCGACCTCGCTGTTATAGACTATGAGGGCTTCTGTGATGGTGTTGCATTTGATGGTGGCAAGGCAGAAAAATACAGTCTAGCTATTGGTTCTGGCAGCTTCATTCCAGGCTTTGAGGAGCAAATTATCGGTCATAATATTGGCGAAAGCTTTGATATCACAGTTAAGTTCCCAGAGGAATATCATTCAGAAGATCTCGCTGGCAAGGATGCTATCTTTAAGATTGTTCTTCACGAGATTAAGAAGAATGAACTCCCTGCTCTTGATGATGAATTTGCAAAAGATGTAAGTGAATTTGATACATTAGATGAATATAAGGCTGACGTTAAGGCAAAACTTGAAAAGAAGAGCGAAAAGGAAGCTGAAAATTCTGTGGAGGAACAAATCATCAATGCTCTTATTGAAAACCTTGAGGCTGATATTCCTGAGGTTATGTTCGAAACAGAAGCTGAAAACTTTGTTCGTGACTACGATTCAAGACTTCGCATGCAAGGACTTGACCTAAACACATACTGCAAATACACAGGTCAAACTCTTGAATCACTTCGTGAGCAATTCAAGCCAATGGCTGAAAGACAAGTAAAGACACGTCTTGCTCTTGAAAAGATTGTTGAGCTTGAAAACCTTGTTGCTACTGACGAAGAGGCTGAGGCTGAGTACGAAAACCTTTCAAAAGCATACAATATGCCTGCTGACGAGGTTAAGAAGTACGTTGATGTTGATTCAATCAAGGCTGACCTTTGCGTAAAGAAGGCTGTTGACTTTGTAAAAGAAAACGCTAAAGTAACAAAAGCTAGAAAAAAGAAGGCTGCTACAACAGAAGTTGCTGAATAATTAGGTTCTATAACCTTATGGTAAGGACCATAACTTATTTTAAATAAGACTTATTCTCTTTACCGCTGTATACTCTTACAGCGGTAATTTGAATATATACCCCTTTTGACAAAAATCTACATATTTTAGGAGGATTTTTTATGGCATTAGTTCCAATGGTCGTTGAGCAAACAAATAGAGGTGAACGCTCATACGATATTTACTCAAGACTTTTAGAGGATCGCATTGTTTTTCTTTGCGACGAGGTAAACGATACTACTGCATCTCTCGTTGTTGCACAGCTTCTCTTCCTTGAAGCCCAAGATCCTGACAAGGATATAAATCTATATATCAACAGTCCCGGCGGTAGTGTTAGTGCGGGTCTTGCAATTTACGATACAATGAATTTTATTAAGTGCGATGTATCTACTACTTGTATTGGTATGGCAGCTAGCATGGGTGCATTCTTGCTTTCTAGCGGTGCAAAGGGCAAAAGATTCGCTCTCCCCAATAGCGAGATTATGATTCATCAGCCTTTAGGTGGTGCTCAAGGTCAAGCAAGTGACATTAAGATTCATGCTGAGCATATTCTAAAAACTC
The DNA here is from genome assembly GCA_045543955.1 of Eubacteriales bacterium. Lineage (GTDB taxonomy): Bacteria > Bacillota > Clostridia > Oscillospirales > CAG-272 > RGIG2000. The sequence continues at coordinate 182,885 of JAZPYB010000031.1, read as the reverse complement.
GTGAAAAGCTAAATAAAATTTTAGCTAAAAACACCGGCAAAGATCTCAAGACTATTGAAATTGACACCGAGCGTGATAATTTTATGAGCGCTGACGATGCTATGAAATATGGTTTAATCGATAAAGTAATTGACAAGAGAGCATAAAAATGAGTGAAAAGAAAACCTGTTCCTTTTGTAAACGTGGCGAGGGCGAGGTTGAATTTTTAATTCCTTCCCCTGACCTCTCCGCTTATATTTGTCCTATGTGCATTGACCTTTGCGGTCAAATTATAGACGAATATGACTTACAAGCAAAAGATGAAAACGAATTAAGCAATCAAGAAAAGCTTTCAGTAGATACATTACCCACTCCAAAAGAAATTAAAAAAATGCTTGACGAATATGTTATTGGACAAGATAAAGCAAAAATCGCACTTTCTGTTGCAGTATATAATCATTACAAGCGTTTAATTTATAATGAAAACCGTGAAAAAATCGATAGTGATGTTGAAATTCAAAAAAGCAACATACTTTTAATCGGTCCAACAGGCTCCGGAAAAACCTATCTTGCCCAAACACTTGCCAAGGCATTAAAGGTGCCATTTGCAATTGCTGATGCTACTACCCTGACTGAAGCTGGCTATGTAGGCGAAGACGTTGAAAATATACTTCTTCGTTTAATTCAAGCTGCCGACTTCGATGTAGCTAAAGCAGAAAAAGGTATAATTTATATTGATGAAATTGATAAAATTTCAAGAAAAAGCGAAAATCGTTCTATAACTCGCGATGTTTCAGGCGAGGGTGTTCAACAAGCGCTTTTAAAGATACTGGAGGGCACTGTCGCTAATGTACCGCCTCAAGGTGGTAGAAAGCATCCAAATCAAGAGTTTATTCCGATTAATACAAAAGATATTCTGTTTATTTGTGGTGGTGCTTTTGATGGTCTTTCAAAAATTATTGAAAGTCGTCGTGGAAAATCGTTGATGGGCTTTGGTGGCGAAGTAAAAAGCAAGGTTAATATTGATAAAACTAAGGTTTTTGAGGATGTTTCTGCACACGATATAGTTAAATACGGCTTAATTCCAGAGTTGGTTGGTCGTTTACCTGTTATTGTTGGACTTGATAACCTCGACGAAAAAGCCCTTGTAAAAATCCTTTCCGAGCCCAAAAACTCTATTGAAAAGCAATACAAGAAGTTATTTGAAATCGATGGTGTTGAACTACACTTTACAACCGGTGCTTTAAAAGCTGTAGCAAATAAAGCTATTGAGCGCTCAACTGGTGCGCGAGGACTGCGTTCTATAATGGAAGAAATAATGACCGAAATTATGTACGAAATCCCTTCTAACAAGGAGATTAAAAAGGTTATTATTAGCGAAAAATGCATAACAAACTGTGCAAAACCAAAGTATGAAATGAAATAAGGAAGGTCAATGCCTTCCTTTTTTTATTTGGTCTCTATTACAATATCGCTTCTTAGACTGTGGTCCTCGGTCAGTCGGCGGATCTTGTCATCCTCCGGAAGAACATATATCACCGCAAGTAATCAGCTAAGATGAGCTTGGTTTTGTTGTGCTGTGAGTCATTTCCATTGTTCAAATGCAAATAAAAAAGGAAGGACGCCGCCTTCCTTTTTTATCTGGTCTGAGTAGCGGGATTTGAACCCACGGCCTCTACCACCCCAAGGTAGCGCGCTACCAACTGCGCTATACCCAGCCATTGTTTATACCTTATAAACAATGGCTATTATATCATAATAATTAAAATAAGTCAATATTTTATTTTATTATTTTGAATTATTTAAAAGCAATTGGTAACGCTATATTTGAAGTCTTTAGATTTCAAAATTTTATTGGGGAGATAAAGTATGAATAAGCAACCAAATCATTGCATTAAATGTACTGTAGTTTCATGTGCAAATCATGCAAAAAAAGAAAATTACTGTGTATTAGACACTGTTAAAATAGGTACTCACGAGAGTAATCCTACTGTTTCTCAATGTGTTGACTGTGAATCATTCGTTTTAGGAAATTGCACAACTGATGGCTGTAAAATTTCAAAATAATTCTAAAAACGAACTATCATTGATAGTTCGTTTTTATTTTCCATATGAAATTAGTATTTTGTTTTCTTTATTGTCTTTATGAGTTCTCTTTTTCTTTCTTTTAAAAATCTTTTTAAATTGTTTTTTCATCATATATGTAATGTATGAAAATGAAATTTGTATGTAAAAGCTAATATATTCTATCGTTTTAGTAGCCAATTTACCAACTGTTCCTTCAAAAATAAGAAAACCAATTATCGAAAAGAAGAAAACGTACCATCTTACGATACCATTACTTGTTTCATAAAAAAATAAAACAAATATTGGTGTAATAAACAAAAAATACGAAAAATCACTCAATATAAGTAATATAGATTTTAAAATTCTTTTCTTTTTTACTTTATTAACAGGATTTAGAATTGGTAAAAACACCTTATCTCTCATTTTTTCTTTGAATTTGTAACTATATTGTCCTTCAATTAGGAAGAATGGTATTTTAAAAACCTGGTAAATTACTACACATAAAACACCTAAGAAAATGGACAATAATGCTGTTACTAATTGATTTAATATTGATACTTCCACAGGTTATTTAAATAGATTTCCAATGCCTTTTTTCTTTTTTTGTGGCTCTTTATTATAATAAAAGATACCATTTATCGTTCCGTTTACTACCAATTCCCCGTTTTGTGAATTAAATCTATCAATTTTTAGGTTTTCTCCATCAATAGATGCACACGATGAGTTCGTTTGAACTACCACCTCGTGTTCATCAAAGCTATTAACATCTAAAACGCCAGACATTTCTATTTGTTTTCTCGATTTTATTACTACATCTTGCTTTAAATTATCCGTCGAATCAATCATAAATATGCCTCCACTTGTGTTTCATATTTATGATATGAAAAAATGCCCGCAAATATTACTCGGGCATCACTTCATATAGTGTTTGTGCATCATTTTTTCTTGTTACGTCTCTTACATCTGTAACCTTAACCTTTAATGTCTTTTCTCCAAACGTAATTTCAATAATATCGCCAATCTTGACATCATAGGAAGCTTTCACGCCTTTGCCATTGACTTTTACGTGAGATGCATCACACGCATCGTTAGCAACTGTACGTCTTTTAATAATTCTAGAAACCTTTAAAAATTTATCTATTCGCATTATAACCTCAATGAAAAAGCCTGCACAGTATGTGCAGGCTCTGAATAAATTACGCGTTAACTTTATCTCTAAGTGTTTTTCCTGCAGAGAATTTAACTTGCTTTGAAGCAGGAATTGAAATTGTAGCGCCAGTAGAAGGATTACGTCCTGTTCTAGCTGCCTTTGATTTTACTTCGATAGTACCAAATCCAATAAGTTGTACCTTTTCACCTGCTACGAGTGCTTCTTCGATAGCTGTAATAACAGCGTTAACTGCTGCATCAGCTGCTTTCTTGCTAAGGTCTGCCTTTTGTGCTACTACTTCGATAAGTTCTGTCTTGTTCATTGGTTTTTTCTCCTCTTCTTTCTTGGCCGATACCATCGGCTTTTGTTGTATTTATTATACCATTAAAATCATTATATTTCAATAGCAAAATGAAACTTTTTTACAAAAAAAGAAGATTTTTTTGCATTTTTTTATCTATTTTTCACATTTTTTAGGAAAAAAATGCAATTTTTTAAAAAGGTTTACCAATTTTTCTCCATAAGGAAGCACCAAAAGCTCGTTCTCTTCTACTGTTTTGGTCTTAATTATTGTTAAAAAGTAAAGTAAAATCGCTATGAAAACACATATTAATGTTGCAATTTTCATTGGCAAAATTAGTGATAAAATCAAGTATAAAACGGCTGAAATACCTATAGATATCACACTACATAATAGTGGCTTTAGAAAAACGTTTTTCACATTTGGCAACTTTCCAACATGCTTTACCGAGAAAAATATATTTAATGTAGCTGCCGTTAAATAACACAATACAGTGCTTATAGGAGCGCCATATATGCCGATTTTTTCAAGTAAAATATAATTTGCAATGATTTTCACGCCTGCACCACATAGCATTGAAATAATAGGATATTTTTGCTTTCCAGATGTGTTTAAAAAAGCATTGGTTGCAGAAATTAGCCCTAAAAATATAACTGAAACTGCTCCCGCCGAAAGCCAAGGTGCTGCTCTATTTACTGAGCCTTCTGTGAACATCATAAGATCGAGGATATTTCGTGAAAAAACACCTATGCCAAGCGCACAAGGAATAGAAATAATGTTAATAACACGCAAGCTAAAACTGCGCATATTTTCTGCTTTTTCAAAATCCTTGGTAGTAATCGCTCCTGTAATTAACGGGACTAACGCGTTTGCAATTGGATAAATTAATATCGTTGGTAGGTTTATTATTGAAATAACAAGTGTAGTATAATCACCATAATATATTCTGACTAAATCCTCGCTCATTCCAGATGCTAATAGCCTAGACTGAACCATAAATGTATCTATAATTATTGTCAATGACAAAACACACGAGCTGAGCGTAATAGGAATTGCAATAACTAAAAGTTCCTTTAAAATTTCTTTTGTGCTTTTTGTTGTTGGCTCAAGCTCTAAAACATTTTCATCATAATATTGCTTATCTTTAAAAAATAGCTTTTTTATAAATAAGAAAACCATTCCAAAAAAGACCCCACTAGTTACACCCAAAATCGTATAGGCTGCAACAACATGGTCCTCATATCCTTGAGATTTTGCCCAAAAAGCAAAGCCGACACCGATAAGAACCTTTCCCATTGCCTCTAAAAATTGTGAAATACCAGTTGGCTTCATTAATTGATAGCCTTGGAAAAATCCCCTTAAACAGCTACTCAAGCATATAAATAAAATTGTAGGAGCAACGGCGATAATGCATATAGAGGTTTCAGGCGCCGAAATAAAATTAGCTATTGGTCCTGAAAAAGCAATCATAAGTGTTGCAAAAAGAGTTCCTATAATCAAAAAAACAACTATCGCAACATTATATATTTTTCTTGCTTCCTTAATTCTCCCCTGTGCACGGCAGCGTGAAACCATAATTGATAAGGCTACAGGTAACCCTGAGGTAGCAATTATATATAGAAATGCGTAAATTTCATACGCGGAGCTATAGTATCCTGCACCTGCTGATCCAACTACTGTGTTTAAAACGATTTTTGATATAAGTCCTACGGATTTTACTAATATATTAGCAACAGTTAATATTACAACTCCGGAAAAAAACATATTTACCGCATTTTTAGATTTGGTCTTATTTTTTTCCAAAACGTTTCCTCTTTATTTCTTTCCTAAAAACTCGGTATATAATGAATTCTTAGGAATGTAATCGTAGCTTAATTCTTCAAAGCTATCAAATTTTGCGCTTAATTTTTGTGCTTTATCAAAATATCTACTATCAATAGGCACCTCTGAAAGCACCTCTTTTATATATTTTTTCATTAAAAACAATTCGTATTCCATAAAAGAATCAATTTGCACTTTACAAATGTCCTTGTTTGGATAAATACTATTCTTTTCATTTGCACGAACTGTTTCCCAAAGATAAAATGTAAACTCTGCGCTTGCGCCTCTGAACTTTCTATCTCTTACCAAGCGCCTTATCAAGCGAATTTCATGCTTTTTAAATATAACACCATTAACACACACGTCATCTAAAACGTCAATAAAAACGCCGTTATAATCATTATCAAACATAGAAACAATCTCAGGATATACAGCTTGTATGCCCTCATACATTATAACCTCATTTTCAGTAATGAAATGCACATTATATCCAGCGCGTGCCTGAGAAACAAAATCAAAAACAGGAACCCGAATAGAGCTTCCCGAATGCGCATTCTTTACACAATCCGCAAGCAATTCCAAATCTAAAACATCAACTGAATCATAGTCAATTTTTTTATTAAAATCTACTTCTCTTTGGTCTTGTCTTTCCTTAAAGAAGTCATCTATTGATATAACAGTCACTTCTTTATCAATATCGTGAAAATCCGATATAAGCTTTTGAGCGGTGGTTGTTTTTCCAGCACAGGTAGGTCCTGAAAGCAAAATATTAGTTACTTTACTGTTAATTATTTGCTTGGAAGCCATATCTAGGCGTCTTTCAAATTCTATTTCACTTTTTTTAACTAATTCAATTTTATCTTCTTCGTTTTTTAATGAAATATTAATTTCTCTCACAATCGCACCTCCTTAATTAGTCTTATAAACGGAAAAAATTAATAATTTCTGAATTATGGTTTTTTATCTCTTCTAAATATTCATATGGATATTTTGGAGAAAATATTCTATAAATATCTTGCTTATCACTCGCTTTTTTAACAAGCTTTGTAGTAGCACCGGCTCCCGCCGAAAACACTGTATGAGAATCCGACATCATTAAAACATTATATATACCAAACGTATTTGCTTTAGCATATCCTACATTTTCAAGATCGGAAACTGTGTTCTTTTGTCTATACATATAATATGGAAAATAACCATTCTTAATAAGTGTGTTGTATGCATAATTTACGCTATTAACGGCATAATCCGCATTTTTATTATATATATCTTTATCATTTTCTAAAATTCTAGCTGATTTTTTTACAGAAAATGAATGAACAGTTATATTATCTGGATTTAGTGAAATAATTTTATCTACTGTATTTTTAAAGCTTTCGAAATTATCGCCTTCAAGCCCTGCGATTAAATCAGTATTTATCAGACCAACATTTGAATCAGTAGCCATATTAAATGCATTAAAAAAGTCATCTACTGTATGATTTCTTCCAATGCACTTAAGAACTTCGTCGTTTAAGGTTTGCGGATTTATACTGATTCTTGTAACGCCATACTTTTTCAACAAAACAAGTTTTTCATTTGTTACAGTATCAGGTCGACCACATTCAACGGTAAATTCATCAAGTGAATCAATATTAATGCATTTATTAATGGTATTTAATAAATCCTCTAATTGTTTTTCATTCAATGTGGTTGGCGTACCCCCGCCAATATAGACAGTAACAAGCTTAAGCTTCAATTTGTTTATTAAATCGCACTTGTTCTTTATATCTTGCTTTAGTTTTTCTAAATAATCCGGAATTAAAGAAAACAGCTTTTTAGTGGCATATGAAATAAAGGAGCAATATGTACATCTTGTAGGACAAAATGGGATTGAAATATATAAGCTACAAGTATTTTGGTCATACAAATCAAGTATGCTCGTTTCATTTTTAGCAACTTGAAGAGTTAACTCTGCCTTATCCTTTGACAACAAATATCGCTCGGTAAGAATATTAAAAGCTTCTTGATATGTATATTTAGACAACAACTCAGCACCAACCTTTGAGGGGCGAATGCCAGTCAAAATTCCCCAAGGAATATCCTTTTGAGTTAAGCTTTTGCCTGCTAAGTATACAGCTTTTCCAACAGCAGATTTTGACGTGCGCTCATACGTTGAACCATCAAATTTAACAAAAGCTTCTCCATTTGATTTCTTTTCATCATATATAAGCTCACAGCTTACCTCTATGCCGTCTTCTTTTTCAGTGCTTTTAATCGCTAAAACACCACGAGGGTTTTCCTCATTTTCAGGGAACTTTTCTCCGTGAAAAAACATCATACAAAGACTTTGTACATATGTTTTATTTATTTTTCCGTCTAAAATAAGCTTCATTATCTAGTTCCCATTGCTCTTGATACTCTTATTACATCCTTGATAGATCTCAACCTTGAAAGAATAGAATTAAAATGAGAAATATCACGACAAGATATTGTCATATTAATAAGAGTAGTGTCTTCAACATTTTTTGTATTGATTGAAACGATGTCAATTTTCATTTCTGCAAGTGCAACAGAAATATCAGCAAGAATTGACATACGATTTGTTACCAAAATCTGTAATGCTGACTCATAGGTGGATTTATAAGATGAGCTACTTGGTGTATCCCACTCTGCCTTCACAAATCTAGATGCATATTCTTCATTTGAGTATGCAGAATGAACATTTGGGCAATCAATTCTATGAATTGAAATTCCATATCCTTTGGTTATAAATCCAACTATTGCTTCGCCCGGCAAAGGATTGCAGCATTTTGCGAATTTAACTGCGCAGCCTTCCTCACCATCAACCAAAACACCACCCAAGGACTTATGTTTTTTCTTAGATGCGATTGTGATTGTAGGTTCAATTTGTGTAACAGGATTTTCCTTTATATCTTTAATCTTAACGGTCTTTTCGTATTCATCTTTAAGCTTCTTTTCGAGCTTTGAAATACTAGTACCACCATAACCCAAAGCATTATATAGGTCGTCCGCATCCATCATACCAAAACGCTTTGCAACAGCTGTAACAATTGCTGTCTTTTCTTCATCGGAGCAAGAACCACGAAAATGTGCAAACTCCTTATCAACAAGAGACTTACCTACAATAATATTTTCTGTTCTCTTTTCCTTTTTGAACCATTGCCTAATCTTATTTCTAGCTTCACCTGTTTTTACTATATTAAGCCAATCACGGCTAGGACCCTTAGAAGCATTTGAGGTAATAATTTCAACAATATTTCCATTTTGAGGAACTGAATCGATTGGTGCAATTCGTCCATTGATTTTTCCTCCAACCATCTTATTTCCAACACCTGTATGGATTTTATATGCAAAATCTATAAGTGTTGAACCAAGTGGTAGTGCAATAACATCACCCTTTGGAGTAAACACAAAGGTTTCATCGTGGAAAATGTCAATTTTAAATGCATGAATAAAGTCTTCCGGGTCTATCGTTTCGTTTTCTGTATCAATGAGCTTAGAAATCCAGTCTAGCTTATTATCAATATCAGCATTAGCTTTTTCTCCACTCTTATATTTCCAGTGGGCAGCGATACCATATTCCGCTATTTGATGCATCTCTCGAGTTCTGATTTGCACCTCAAAAGGAATACCATCCTTACCAATAACAGTTGTATGTAAGGACTGATACATATTGGGCTTTGGTGTAGAAATATAATCTTTAAATCTACCTGGAACTGATTTATACATTTCGTGAATTAAACCGAGTGCGGTATAACATTCAAGCTCTGTATCAACTATAATTCTAAGTGCATAAAAGTCGTAAATTTCATCAAATGTTTTGTTTTGATTATACATTTTACGATAAACACTATATACGGTTTTTACACGGCCACCTAAAGTAAAATTGATACTGGTATTTGATAATTCTTCTTTAACATTAGATTTTAAGGTTTCTATGAAATTGACATTTCTTCCGTATTTTTCTTCAATATGATTCTTGATTTCATTATATCCGATAGGATCTAGATATTGAAGTGCATAGTTCTCAAGCTCTTGCTTTATCTTTTGCATACCAAGACGATGAGCTAAAGGCGCATAAACATGCATAGTTTCCAATGCTGTTGCACGGCGCTTCTCGTCCTTTTTTACGTACAAAGTACGCATATTGTGAACTCTATCACAAAGCTTGATAAATATAACCCTTATGTCCTTAGACATTGCGAGAAGCATTTTTCTGATGCTCTCAATTTGAGCTTCTTCCTTATCTTCGACATTAATAGATTTAATCTTTGTAACGCCATCAACAAGCAAAGCAACATCACTACCGAAAATTCTTGTAATCTCTGTCAAGTTTGTTTTGTCAGGACAATCCTCAACAGTATCGTGTAAGAATGCAGCACAAATGGAATCGGTATCCAACCCAAGATTTGCAACTATCTCGGCAACCGAAATTGGATGCATAATATATGGTTCTCCGCTTAGGCGCATTTGTCCCTCGTGAAGCTCCTTTGCATAAAGGAAGGAAGCCTTGATTTTTTCTAAATCATAATTCTTCCCATTCGCTTTTAGTATATCTAATAAATTAGATATTTCCAAATATTTGTCCTCTGACATAATTTTCCTCTTATTTTTTTATGTAAGTTTGCTTTAATTTTTTTAATATGTTTGATTTATCTAAACTTGTCTTATTCTTGTTATATGAAAACCTAAATGAAAATGAACACTCATCTATTTCTTCAATTAAAATAATGTTTAATTCTCTAAATATTTTTATGATAGTTTTAAGCTTTGAATAGCTTAAGCTTAAAAACGGTTTACTTGAGGTCAAATCAAATAAAAGTTTGCTTATTCTATATGAACTTTTACCAAGCCTTGCGCTATTCTGTAAAAACTGATATACAACGCCAAATTCCTCTCTGGATGGGATTATATATTCTGAGTCCAGCATGCTTTCGCCATTCTTTATTTCTTGATAAATCCCTTCATTTATAGCTTCAAATTGAACAATTCTTTCACTTAATTTTATATCTTTTATGCTAAGCTGTAAACTTGAAATTCCGTTATAGCAATTTATCTCGACATTGTAAGCCACATCGACCTCGTCCCCGATTTCATACTTAAAATCTTGTGGAGATGTTCCAAAAAGCATAGCATTTAAATACTTTTTATCTTTACAAAGTGTTAATTTTAAATGCCTATTCATACCAACAGGATTAATATCTGTGATTTGAAGGCTTCTAGTAACAAAGCTTGGATTTTGATTTGAAACACCACACGGCTCAAGCAATAATAGTTCATTAGCAAAATCAATAGTCAAATCGCTCATTTCAAGCTCACAATCCACATCAAGTACATTCTCGGGCTCTTGGCCGTCGAAAAATGAATCAGCATATGCTTCCATTTTTTCTTTAAACTTTTCAAGATTCTTGCGTTTAATAGTTAATCCAGCAGCCAACTCGTGTCCACCAAATTTTTCAAGCAAATCTGAACAATTGCTTAATGCACCAATTAAATTTAAGTTAGATAAGCTTCGTCCTGAACCTTTTCCAATTGCTTCAGGTGAATAAGGGTCTTCGTTTCCTTCAAATGAAATCAGAATAGATGGTACACCATATCTCTCTGAAACCCTGGATGAAACAATTCCAATAATTCCATTATGCCAAGATGTATCGTCAAGTATCATAATGCTTTTTTGTCCAGCATAACCATTTTTCTCTACAATCTCATATGCCAAATCAGCTATCTTGTTTTCTTCGAGCTGTCGTTCTTTGTTTATTTCGTAAAGCTTTAATGCCAACGATTGTGCTGTTGCACGATCGTTTGATAAAAATAACTCAACTGCTGTATCAGCAGAGCCTATTCTTCCTGCAGCATTAATCTTTGGAGATATAGTAAATCCAACATAACTAGCGGTTAATTTTTTATCTTTTTTGTTTCTTGATTGCTTTCCATCACCATTTCTGCAAACATCCAAAAGAGTAGAAAGCCCTATTTTGTTAGTTTTTTCAGCACAAACAAGACCGATAGAAATTATTATTCTATTCTCATCAATTACTGGCATAACATCGGCAATAGTACCAATTGCCGTTAAATCTGAATATTCATATGCAATTCTTCTAGTTGCACTAATAACATCAATATTTGAATATTTTGACTCAAGCGCGCAAAGCAACTTAAACACTACGCCTACACCGGCAAGTGACTGAAATGGGTAGGTTGTATCTTTTCTCTTGGGATTTATTACCGCCACTGCATTTGGCAAGGTATCAGTGCATTCATGGTGGTCTGTTACCAAAACGTCTATTCCAAAGCTCTTTGCATATTCTGTTTCCTCAATGGCAGTAATACCTGTATCAACAGTAATAATTAGCTTTGTTCCACTTAAATGGAGCTTTTCAATTGCTTCAATAGAAACTCCATACCCCTCGATTTTTCTTGAGGGTATGTAATAATCAATATCAGCACCTATGCTTTTAAGGTATAAGTAAAGTATGCTCACAGAAGTAACTCCGTCAACATCAAAGTCTCCATATATTGTTATCTTTTCCTTCAATGAAACTGCTCTTAAAACTCTTTCAACAGCTATATCCATTTCATTAAGAAGAAACGGGTCGTGTAAAACCTCTTGACTTTTGTTGATGAAAGCTAATGCTTCATGTTCAGATTTAAACCCTCTATTGAAGATAAGAGTAGCAAGGGTTTTTGAACACCCAAGCTTAATCGCAATATTCTCTATCGCACCTTCATCCTTTGGGTTATACTTAATTACCCATTTTTTTTCTTTAAAAATACTCATAAAATCCTTTATTTATCTAATATCGCAAGTGCAACGTTGATTCCATCAACTGCGGCACTCATAATTCCACCCGCATATCCTGCGCCCTCTGCACATGGATAAACCGAGCTATCGTTTAACATTGTATACTTTTCTGTCCTTAAAATTCTAACAGGAGATGATGTTCTTGTTTCAACACCAGTTAAAACAACATCAGAAGCATCATATCCGTTAATCTTTTTGCCAAATTTATAAAATCCAAGCTTTAAATAATCGCAAACAAATTTAGGTAAAGCTTTATTCAAATCCGCAACTTTAACATTTCCAGCCATATAGCTAGGCAAAATTCTTTTTGGCTCGGTCTTGGTAACCCCTTCATAAAAATCACGCATTGTTTGCACAGGTGCCTTATAGTTTCCACCACCTAAGTTAAAAGCATTTTTTTCGAGATTTCTTTGAAATTCAATTGCTTTTTGTGGGGTATTTCCATAGTCTTCCCTGTCGATTTGAACAACAATAGCAGAATTGGCATTTTTCCCATCTCTTTTATAATTGCTCATACCGTTTACTACAACTGTATTTTCTTCACTTTGCGCGGCAACAACCTCGCCTCCGGGACACATACAGAAGGAATAAACTCCTCTTTGATTTTCTCTATGAAAAATTTTATAGCTTGCCGGCTCAAATGCAGAAGCATATTTACCATACATTGCTTCATTTATGTCACTTTGCAAATGTTCTACTCGAACCCCTACCGAAAATGGTTTAGGCTCAATAGCGACACCCTTTGCTAGTAAATATTCATATGTATCTCTTGCACTATGACCAATAGCTAAAACCAAAGATGAATATTCGAAATCTCCCTTTGTAGTGCGAGCAACATTGTTTTCATATGAATCTAATCTTGTTTCATAGTGGATTTCACCACCTAATGAGGTAATCTCTAAGGCAATATTTTTAACAATGTTACGTAAAATATCGGTGCCTATGTGCGGCTTGGCATTATAGCAAATTTCCTTTGATGCGCCAAATTCAACAAATGTTTTTAATACAAAATCGCATTTTGGATCATTAATTAAGGTGTTAAGCTTACCATCAGAAAAGGTGCCTGCTCCACCTGCACCAAACTGAATATTAGTATTTACATCAAGTTTTTTGTTTTTATAAAAGCTTTCTATAGCCAAAACTCTTTTATCGACATCGCTACCACGCTCAATAACTATGGGTTTTAATCCAGCTCTTGCGAGAGCAAGAGCGCAAAACATACCAGCAGGACCAAAGCCAACAATAAGAGGACGTTTATTTGGAGCTTTGCCCTTAAGAGTAAACTCTAACGCGTCATTATTCATAATCTTGATTCCAAGCTTGGAAAAATCAAGTGAGTCTATTTTTTTTGACGACTCCACCTCAACACAAACTGAAAACACGAGTTTTATGTTTTCCTTATTTCGAGCATCGATAGAACGCTTATATATATAAGCATCACCAAAATTTGAAAAGGCACGAGTCTTTTTTAATCGTGCCTTCGCTATATCAAATATCTCTTTTTCGGATACATTTATTGGAGCCTTGATTTGTTCAACAATAATCTTCATAATCAGTCAGCTTTGGAAAGAATTACTGTTGAAAGACTGTCACGAGCACTTTTAGAAAGTACTGGCTCAGTATACCCGTTTGCGGTTTTCTTAACGATTATATATTCACTTTTCATATCTGCAAGCTGACTGTAAGTGCCTTTAACGTCTATTTCAATAGTCTCGTCAAGTACATTACCACTTACATCTTGTACGGAAACATCGAATGTTTTTGTATGAAGATCAGTGCTCTTTTCAGTAGCAAAAAGCCAAATACCAAAAGCAATCAAAATAGAGAGAACAATCGGAATTATAACACCCCATTTGTTTTTCTTAGGAGTTTCCTCTTCCATTACATCGTGCATAGAGGAAATATCAATTTCAGTTGTTTTTGTAAAATTAGCCATAATATTTTCCTCCTTACTCTTCTGTATCAAGATTAACCTTTGAAGCTATTCTCTTCTTTTGATCTAATGAGTTCTTAACTAAATAATCTTGAAGCTTTTTCTTCAAGGTTTCTTTAGTGAAGTTTCTATATAGTTTGCCCTCATGAGCGATAGAAATCGTACCAGTTTCTTCCGAAACAACAACCGAAACACAGTCACTTATTTCGCTAATGCCAATAGCTGCACGATGTCTAGTGCCAAGCTCAGTAAATAGCTCGCGATTAGACTCAAGTGGCAATAAACAACCAGCTGAATGTATTCTATTCGCTCTTATAACAACTGCACCATCATGTAAAGGAGCTTTGTTAAAGAAAAGACTTCTTAAAAGTGTAGAGCTAAACTGTGCATTTACAATTGTACCAGTTAAAATTATATCTCCTAGCTTTGTATTTCTTTCGAAAACTATAAGTGCGCCTGTTTTGGTTTTAGAGAGCTCACATACAGCATCGGCAAACTCATCAATCATAGCATTAGTAGGAGACGCACTTTTTTGCTCACTGATTTGCTTAAAGCCCTTAATCGAGTTGTCTCCAAGTTTTTCGAGTGCGGAACGCAGCTCCGGTTGGAAAACGAGTGCGATAAATACAACACCAAGTTGGAAAAAGCTTGATAAAATAAACAATGTTGCACTTAATCTAAGAATTGCGCATATTGCAAGAAAGATAAAAAAGATACACACGCCCCAAGCAAGCTTACCCGCACGTCTTTCCCTAATAAAATGATAAACTGCAAATATAACTGCAGACAAGATTAAAATATCAACAATAGTAAGTATAACATGTAATCCTGAAGTAGAAACTCTTACTAAATTGACATAATGCATTAGCCAATCCATTTTCACCCCTCCAATATAGTCAATAAAAACTTAGTATATCTAATTATAACATACTTTATTATATTACACAAGACTTTTTTTATATTTTATAATAAAAAATGCGAAGTATTATGTTACTCCGCATTTTGTAAATTATAGCATTTTAACTCCACCAAAATCACACACATTACCACTTAAAACATAAAAGATTTTAAAATTTAACCTATCAAGAAAATTTGAAATTAATTTATAATCCTTCAATCTTTCAGCATTGCCAAAAAAGTACATGGTTTTATTCAAAACTCCTACACTTCCCCCGATAAAACCGTGATCATATCCGTTTAATTTTATATCATCTGACGAAATAAGAAGTGTGTTAATTCCCTCATTTATTAGCGAAATATACATTCCTTTATCGCCGGTTATTGCATTCTTTTCGTCAATCACCATTGTAGAGCAAGCTGAATATCCTTGTTTTACATTTATAATTTCATATCCGTTTGCAATGGCAAAGTCTATAATTTCTTTTGCTGTATGCTTTTGATTACAAAATATTTTTTTGCCAATCACTAAAACATTTAAAGCAATGTCTTGCGGATATTCTCTTCTACACTCTTTTTCGACAAGAGTTATACTATACTCATTAGGAATAGTATTGAATATATGCTTATTTTTTAAATAGTAATCTTTATAAATAAAAATATCATTTTTAATAACGCAAATAAGCATATCAGCATGTGAGGAAACTGGTAAATCTAACTTTTCATATTTAGGTAGAGCAACCGATTTTATTCCTGTTGCTCTCTCAAAATCATTAGCTATATCTTCACTAATTAAAGCAATCATATATTTTCCTCCAGCAAAATTTTTAATGAAAAAAGACCGTAAATAATACGGTCTTACTTTTCGAAATTAGATAGCACGTGTAACCTTGCCAGAACGAAGACAACGTGAACATACGTTAACTGTCTTGTTTGATCCGTCAACAACTGCCTTTACTTTTCTGATATTTGGTTTCCAAACTCTGTTAGTTTTGCGGTTAGAGTGAGAAACATTGTGTCCAAAAGAAACACCTTTTCCGCATACAGAACAAATAGCCATTTTTACACCTCCGTTTAAGTAGATAAGACTAATTATCAAAATTACGCTATGTATTATAGCACAGACTTTTTTCAAATGCAATAGTTAATTTAAAAAATTATTTATTTTTTTGAATTTTTTCAATAATTCTATCTAATGATATACCATATTTCGATGCAATATCTCTTGCATAGCTCTTTCCATCAGGCTTTTTACGAATAATCAAAAAGCTTCTTTCGCCCTCAGAAATTCCCGCAACCAAGGTATCAATTCTGCCTCCACCTTGATTTTTAGTTTTTTCGTTGATATCATCAATCATCATACCAAGCTCATGTAAGTGCGTCGAAAAAATACCGCGACAACCAGCAATTGAGAAGCCAGATAGAATTTCAGATGCAATATATGAAGCTTCGTATGAGCCGGTAGAAGACAAGGACTCATCTAACAAAACCAAGCTTTTGTCTGTTATTTGCTCAAATATTTCATCGAGACGAGCGCATTCTTCTCCTAGTCTACCTTTGTCAATAGTATCTTCTGCGCCAGTTGGAAAATGAGTGAAAACTCCATCAACTGCGCTAAGTTTAGCATATGTTGCAGGTACTGGTAGTCCAAGCTGAGCAAGTGCAAATGTGTGACCAATTGCACAAGTAATTACACTTTTACCTCCTCTATTTGGACCTGTGAGAACATAAAACATACCATTTTTATCGAAAGTAAAATCGTTTTCAACCATTTTATCTCCAACCTTCATAGCAACAATTGGATTGTATAAGCCTTTTACCTCGAAAGACTTCTCTTCAATTGGAGAAATTTCAGGGAAAACAAGATTATTACCTGTTTGCTTTAATGAATTAACAAGTTCAACAGCTTTGGTTAAAAACTCAATTTCAGGAGAAAGTTGAATTAGAAAATCAGCATTTTCAAGAACATAAGCACTAACAACCTTTTTCCAAGAACGCATAGATGATTTAAATACATCATTAAGCGCATTATTAAAAGCATTGCTCAAAGCAGTCTGCTGATTATCGCTTTGTCCCTTTTTAAATGGCTGTAGGGCCGCTATACAGGTGTATTCGTCATTCTTAAAATCAAGACGGAGAATTTTTTGTAGAAGCTCACCAGACTTGAAATAATCATTATTAACGCTCAAGACCCCCGCACTTTCAGGACGCAAGCGAGAATCTAGATTAACGCCAATGGTAACACTTTTAACCTCTCTAACGCGTTTAGTTAATTCTTTCAAGCGTATATTTAAATCTGCATAATATTCGCTTTTTGCAAGTTCAGAAATTCGATTATATAAATTTACAAAAGCTTCGCTTTTTAGTGAATCCTTAATAGGAGTAAGACCATCATTCAAAAGCTCAATTGCAGATATATATAGCTCTATCTCTGTAATACTATAGAGATATGAATCTGTTGAATCATTATCACTTGATAAACGTCTTAAATCACTAATATCACTAAGTATAGGCGAGAGCTTGTTTAAAAGTACGGAAAGCTCCTCGTTTTCAAGCATATCGCGAAAAACCTGTTGACGATATTCGATAACTTCTTTATCCATAGTGAACATATCGCAAAGGCGGCTGTTTTGTAGCTCTATTGCATAGTCGAGCTCTAATGCTTCTAATGTTTCCATAGAAATATTAGGATTATCTTTTCCTTGTGCATTTTTTTCGCTTGCCTCTTGAGTTGGGTATAGCAAGCTGATTTGATAGTTTGGCATTCTTATACCTCGCTTAATTTTATAACAATACTATAATATCACATTTTATTACATTTGAAAAGGATTTTTGCTATAAAAAAAGAAAAAAGGGCAAAATCTACCCTTTTTTATGTTTCATTATCCTTTTTATGTCCTTTAAAAAAGGTTTTTTTGAAAATTCTTTTGACATTAATCCACATAGTTTTTTTGCTTTTTCCATCAGCCTTAAAAAGTGCATTGATAAATTTCAGCTTATTTGAAAGAATATCCGTTAAGGTCTCTGAGTCATTTGCAGTACAAAGCTTATAGACGGCATCAACAAAATCTGTCATTTCCTCTTCCGTCATTTCAGCAACAAGCTCCTCTAGTGACTTGTGAAATTGCATAGAGGATTTTGAAAGTGACTCCGCACGACTTAGGCTTGTCTTATCAACCTCCCAAGTAAAAGCGTCATGCTGGCGCAAACCACCCTTGGCATAGCTTTTAACATATTCTCTTTTTCCTATTGTATCAAAAATTACACCTATTAAAGCCGATTCAGGAATAAAGTTGATTGTTTTTTCAACCAGTTGCAAATTTTCTTCAGCTTTTTCAAGAAATTCCTTTCTAAATCCAGGACCATCAAAGCTGTGAACAGAAACAATTCTTTTTTGAACCTTCCTATCGGCTTCAAATGCTGAATAAACAGCTAAGTTTCCACCCTTTGAGTGTCCACCAATATAAAGATTTCGCTTACTTATTGAACCAACGGCGTTTAAATAATCAACCGCCTCCTTTTGGGCAGGAATTGGAGTAAAGAGAGACATATTTAAGTCTTCTTTCCAACCAATTATTGTGTCGTCTGTTCCTCTGAATGCAACATATGTGTAATCATCAGAAATATCAAAGCACATAGCAGAAAATTGTTTCTCGTGCTTTAGGTCAATATCGTTTACATAAGCGCGAATGTGCACATTTTTAAATCTTTCGGTTTCGGCAGCTGTTTTTATTAGTTCAGCCAATTGCTTTTCTGGAAAAATAGCTCCGATTTTTATACCTTCTTTTTTACTTTCAAAATTGTTGTGATATATCTCTGAAATTGAAATTCCTGTGCCACGCATAGCACTTGAAACTATATTATCATAGGGAATATACGAAAGCTCTGCAAAAACAAGTGAATCAAGTTCATTTAAAGGAAACGAATCAAATGTTATATCGCCTCTCCACTTTAAATATTCAAAAATATTTATCATTTCGTCTACCTTTCGTTTAAGATGATTTAAACATTTTGCCTTTTGCAATTAATACATTTTAATTTTACTTTCTTTTTCTTTAAATGTCAAGAAAAATCACATTATAAATTATTTTTTACTGCTTTGTACAAAAAGTATAAATTTTTAAATAATATTATGCGTAATTTATGTAAAGTATTGACTTTTTTCTTGAAAAATGTTAACATTAATTAGTAAAGGAGGGGATAAAATGGCTTTTGGTGTTACTTTCAAACGATACGAAAAAAAATATCTTTTAAACCCAGAGCAATTTACTATTTTAAAAGCAGAAATTGACAAGCATTTTAACCCCGATAAATATGGCGAAACAAAAATTTGTAATATTTATTATGATACACCAGAATATTTGCTCATTACTCGTTCAATAAACAAGCCAATTTTCAAGGAAAAGCTTCGTTTAAGAACATATGGTATACCCAAAGACGATACTACTGCTTTTATTGAGGTGAAGCGCAAATTTGATTCCATTGTATACAAAAGACGTATGCATATGCCGTATGTTGATGCAGTTAAGCATATTTCATCTCCTAACACAAATGATAATGATGAGCAAATTACAAAAGAAATAAATTATTTGCTTAATTTTTATAAAACTCTTGAGCCACAATTCTATTTGTCATACGATAGACAAGCTTTTTTCTATAAAGAAACAAGCGATATTCGTATAACCTTTGATAGAAATATCACTTGGCGCGACTACGACCTTGATTTAAGAAAAGGCTCGTATGGCGAAAGTCTTTTGCCAGATGGCTACACAGTTATGGAATTAAAGGTTCCAAACACTGCTCCTCTTTGGCTTGCTGAGCTTCTTTCTAAGCTCAAGCTTTATCCAACATCCTTCTCAAAGGTTGGCACAGCCTATAAAACAATGCTAGCAAAGAAAATCAATGCATCTGTTATATCCACAGCCAACCCTAACCTAATGAAATATATGCATCTCTCCACTCTTGGCGAGATAAACGAAAATACAATAATTGAAATGGAGTAAATTATGTCAATAGTTAGTACAATTTTTAGAGATGAATTAACAAATGAATTAATCGGTCTTGAAAAGCCTTGGCAGTTTTTTCTATGTTTAGGACTTGCTTTAACGCTTGGAATTGTTATTGCTCTTTGTTATATGTTTAAAAACGACTTTTCCAAAAGTCTTGTATTTACAATAGCACTTTTACCTTCAATAGTTTGCATACTTATCATGCTAGTTAGTGGTAGTATGGGTGCGGCAATCGCAGTTGGTGGCGTGTTTGGTCTTACAAGATTCCGTTCTGCAACCGGTACTTCAAAGGAAATTGTTCAAATCTTCTTGGCGATGGCAGCTGGATTAGTTACAGGTCTTGGTTATATTTGGATTGCCATTATTTTAGTTCTATTAGTAGAAACAATTAGCATTATTTTCACACTTACTCGTTTTGGCGAATCTCCAAAATTACGTAGAACCTTAAAAATTACTATTCCTGAAGAGCTTGATTATAGTGATTTGTTTGACGATTTATTTGAAAAATATACTTCAAAATCAGTTTTAGTAAAGGTTAAGTTAAAGAACCTAGGCACACTTTTCCAGCTTACATATGATATAGTTTTGAAAAACGAAAAGGAAGAAAAACAATTTATTGATGAAATTAGAGTTAGAAATGCGAACCTCGATATTCTCTGCTCTAAGGTTATTCAAAACCCAGAAAATCTTTAATCCAAAAACCCTGCTTTAAATAGCAGGGTTTTTTATATTCGAATTAAAAATTTAAAAGGCTTTCGAATGAAAGCCTTTTAAACTAAATTATTTCTTTTCGAAAGTTAGAATATCAATAACGATATACTCTTTTCCATCCTTCTCGATTTCAGAGAATACATGAGTTGTACTTTCGCCATCTTCAGGAGTGAAAGTTATCTTGCCAGCCTCTTCGTCGATTTCGTATTTGCCCTTAACAACCTCGTCTTCGCCAATTATCTTATCAGTTGTTTTTGTGTACTTGCTTCCGCTAAATTCAAGAGTAACATTTCCAGTAACATCAACATATTTACCAGAAAGCTTCTTAGCACAAGCAGCAAACATAAATACTGTCATTGTGAGTACGAGTAAAAGTGCAGCGATTCTAATTGTTCTTTTCATGGTTATTTTCTCCTTTTTATTTGTTAATAATATTGTAATACTTTTTTAATTAATTGTCAACACCTTTTGTTGATTTTTACAATTTATTAATAATTAATTATTAATACCTTATGTAATTCAAGATTATCAACTGTGAATTTAAGCATATCATTGTCTTGCTTAAATGATATAGATTCGTTTGTTACCGGGTCAACTATGCTCTTTACAAGCTCTTTTATTTTAACCTCAATCTCAATTCCGTTAACCTTCGGGAAATCCTCAAGTAAGCACACGTTACCACGATTAACCGGAGGTGCATAAAGCAAATGCAATGCATAAAATGGCTTATCCTGACTCTTTCTCATTCTAACTCTGCCACAAGAATAGAAATTATCAACCTTTAACATTTTATCATATATGCTTTCGATTGATTTCATTATATATTTTTGCAAAATGTAATTCCCTGTGCTATTATATGCTGAGAAAATAGGATGTGCAAAATATAATATATTTTCATTCTTTACAAGTGCTGGATATTCCGCTACCTCATCCTTGAAAGGTGTATTTTTATGTCCACAGAAATGGCCAGCTGTACGGCTGAAATATGGTTCTCTAACTGTTGCCAACACATCTCCCTCGCACTTGGTTTTATATGCACTTGCATATGAAAGGAACGGTGTTGTTACCTCATCAATAGGGCATTCAATATAGTCAATGTCATACTTTGAAGGCTCTATTTTATTAATTCCAATTTCCTCAAAGCCACTTTCATAGCTACATACGATTTTGCCGCCTCTTTGAGTATATTGAAGAAGAGCTTTTTTGTCCTCGTCTGTTAATTTAACTCTATCCGGCAAAATAACAAGATTATATTTTGTCAAATCGTCTCCCGACTCTATTGCATCAAATTCAAGGTGCATGATTTGAAGAATTTTTGATGCTCCAAGGTCGGCATCTGTATGAGCCATCCAAAGCGCAATATCTGTATATGCCTTAGTATTTTCTGAATACTTTTCAATCTTTGTAACATATTCAAATGCGTGACCGATTATAGCATATGTGCTTTTATCAATAAGTCCATTTGGATGTAAGTGATCGCCAACAGAAATTGAAGCGCCAATACTAACCATATCTGCACACTCATATCTTAATGCTTCCTTGTTCTTAAAGCCACCAAATTCTCCCCATGCGTGATGGAACTTTCCAGTCATACCGAGATAGAACTTGCCAAACTTTTCAAAATATTTAGCACGTATAGGCATAAAGTCATAGCCACCCCAAGCTGTTGGCAAATCCTCAAGCTCAAAGTGTGATTGAACAACACCATATTCAGGTCTATTCATATCTGCTGCACCATTATAAAAAACGTGTGCATCCTTATTATAGCTATGAATAATGTCATTAAGCTCAGTAAAAAACTCAATGCGTTTAATTCGATAATATTTTTTTGCGTCCTCGTAATCTTCAGGATCTAGTCCCATTTTCTTCATGCCTGCTTTACAAGAATCGCAGACACAAGCATCCTTCATAAGGCAAATATCGTAGAAAATTCCATCAGAAATATCGAAATTTTGGCAAACCTCGTGAGTTATCGCCTTTAGATGCTCACTATATCCACCAACAGGACAAAGTGTTGCCCAGCTACAATCATAAAGCGGGGTTTCGGGGTCCATATCAGGTGTTGGCACAGTGCCAAAGCGAACAGGTTTTTTTGTCCAAAAATCAACATGTTGCCATTCCGGATGCTCATATGCATCCTTTTGCGACCACCCCATAGTAATATATATTGGCGCTTTTATACCAGCACTATGACAAGCATCTACTTGCTCTTGCAATAAGTTAAACTTAAGGTGCGGATGCATTGTAGACACCTTAGATGGATAATATGTATATCCATGGTGACATTTTGCAAAAACTGTTATTAAATCAACATGTGCATCTTTTAATGTTTTTATAAATTCTTCTTTATTAAATTTTTCTCCAATTCCCATAATATCAGGACTTGTGTGAAAATCAAGATGAACGCATTTCATAAAATAGTCTCCTTTAGTGATTGTTTTATATTATAGCTTAATTTTACCATATTTAAAGTTGACTTTCAATAAAAATTTGCTTGACTACTCTATTTTTTAATGGTAAAATTTAATTAACTTTAAAAAAGGAGTAACTTAATGAATATAGCAGTTATTAGTGGCGCTTCAAGTGGCATTGGATATTGTCTTTCAAAAGAATTAGACAAGCTTTCATTAGACGAGCTTTGGCTGATTTCTTCAAGTGAAGATAAGCTTTCTCGTCTAAGGCAAGAATTAACTACAAAATCTCGCATTTTCGCGCTAGATTTGTCTAAAAGTAGCTCCTTTGATATAATCAGCGATGCCCTTTCACAATCAAACCCTAATATTAAATATTTGATTTGTTCAGCTGGCATTGGATACAATGGTAATTTTGAAAGCATTTCGCGTGAGCAAATAGCTAAAATGATTGATATAAACGTTCGTGCTTTAACTGAAATTACCACCATTGCGTTGCCATATATTAAAGAAGGCGGAAAAATTATTGAAATTGCTTCTAGCGCCGGCTTTATGCCACAACCGTCATTTGCTGTTTATGCTGCAACAAAATCTTATGTTATCAGCTTTTCACGCGCACTACGACAAGAGTTAAAAAAACAGAAAATTTCTGTAACAGCAGTTTGCCCAGGTCCAGTTAATACGCCCTTCTTTTCAGGATTAAAAAACGTAAAAGAATACAAGAAAAAATATGCAATTTCTCCAGAATTAGTAGCCAAAAAAACAATGAAAGCATCAAAAAAACGTAAAGCTCTTTGCATCCCTAAGCTTTCTATGAAAATGGTGCATTTAGCATCAAAGCTAATACCCACATCAATAATTATGAAATTTTATAAATAAAAACACGATGGCAAAACCATCGTGTTTTTTATTAATACTTAATTGTTTTCATATAGTCAATTGATTTTTTCATACATTCCATAGGAGTTAGTCCCATTGATGGGCTATCCATCTCTGCAACCACCCAGTCTGCCCCTGCATCCTTTGCTGCATCTACAATTGATTGAATGTTTTGCTTTCCGTATCCTAAAGGTCTAAATTCAAATGTTGATTTAACCTCTTTTTTCTCCCTTTCAATACCGATAAGCTCATACATATTTTCGTTCTTCTCGCCATCAAAGTCCTTTAGATGTACTATTGGAGCTCTACCTGTATATTTACGGACATACTCGCTTGGGTTTTCTCCGCCAACATTTACCCAACACGTATCAAGCTCAGTTTGAAGAATATCTGCTGAAATCTCATTGTAAAGTGCATCTAAAACATATTCCCCATCCTCTGTCTTCTCAAATTCAAAATCGTGGTTATGATAAAGAAGAGTTATACCATTTTCCTTGCACACCTTACCGATTTTTTTCATATCAGCAACAATTTGCGGATACTTTTCCTTGCCATATCGTAAATCCTCAGGCAAATAAGGAATTACCATATACTTGCAACCAATTGTTTTATACATATTTACTGCCTTTTCAATATCAGGAATTATATCCTGATATGCTACATGTGCGGAAATTGGAACTAGGTCAAGCATTTGACACTCTACTTTTATTTTTTCGGGGTCATTTCCATAAAGCCCAGCAAATTCGCACCCATCATAACCCATTTCCTTAACCTTTCTGAGCGTGCCAAAGAAATCCTTTTCCATTTCTTCTCTAATTGAATAAAGCTGTATTGCGAGTTTCATAATCCACCTCTTAATATAATTCAATAAAATTTTTAACTATTTCAATCGATTGCTTTGCAGCAAGGCTAGCAAATGCTTGATAATCCATTTCTGCCCCTTCCCCATCGGAAATTGCACGAATTATGCCAAATGGCACATTATTAACGTAGCAAACATGACCGACAGATGCCCCCTCCATCTCACAAGCAATAGCAGAAAACTCTTTTTTAATAAAGTCTTTGTCTTCTTTTTGTGAAATAAATTTGTCACCAGAAGCTATTGTGCCAGTTTTAAACTTGGCATTTTTCTTTTTACAAGCATTTTCAAGAGCATTAATAACTTTGCTTGAAGCATCTATATAAATAACATTAATGCCCGAAATTAATCCCTTGGGGTCACCTATTGCACTTGTATCCATATCGTGTTGAACTACATTCTTTGCAATAGCAACATCCAAAACACCAAGATCAGAAGAAAGAGTGCCTGCAACACCAGAATTAATTATTGCATCAGGATGATATTCCATAATCATAGCTTGTGTACAAATCGATGCAAAGACTTTACCAATTCCACACTTAGCAACAACAACGCTTTTATCACCAAATTTTCCACAATAAAACTTTATTCCGCTGATCTCTTTAACAGAGGTATCTGTCATTGTAGCAACAAGACCGTCAACCTCAATGTCCATAGCACCTATAATCCCGATAAGCCTACTCATATTTAAAGCTAACCTCTTTTGAATTTAATATGTCAAGATAGCGCTTACTTTCAAGCTGTGCGCATTCAAGATTAAGATTGCGATAATTTCCACACTCTTCTCTTGTATTACCAAACATTTCGCCTGTATGGTTTATAATTTGAGCAAGCACGATTTTTACTATCTCTAAAACCTTTTCATTTGAAACATCTCTTGTCAAAAGGTAGAAACCAGTTTGACAACCCATAGGACCAAAATAAATTACATTTTCCCCTATTTCAGAGTTTCTTATATATGTAGCAAACATATGCTCAAGAGAATGGAGAGTAATATTGTCAATATAGTCACCCATATTTGGTTTTCTCATTCTCATATCATAAGTAGTAATATCGCCATCAATACGAGAAACATATATGCCCTCGACAATATTGTCGTGATTTACTGAAAAGCTTGCAATTTTCCTCATTTTATTTCAAAGCCACCTTACTTCTGTAGCTTTCAACCTCCCAGTTAGCAATAAAATCAACCATGTCCGGTGCCATTGGTCGTAATCCTCCAAAGCTATTTGCATAAACAGAAATTTTTACCGCATCAAGCCAAACATCACTAACAACATCAGCATTTTTTTCATTAATCCCTATTGCAAACATACCAATATCCTTAATAAAAATAATCTTTGCTTTATAACCATTCTTTTTTTCAAAATCTGCAATGCTTTTAGCGATTTCTTTTTCATTTTCGACAAATAGTGGCAAAGCCTTACAATATACTATATGATCAGGAGACATAGGGCGCATAAGAATTTCAAAATTCTCGCTTGATTTTGCCAAACGTTCAACCTCTTTATTTAGAGTAAACTTAACAAATACACCATCTTCACTAGCAGCTTTTATATCATCGATAATTCTTGATAACTTATTTGAATCATAGTCTACTTCGCTCAAATCTGGTATATTTGTGATTTTTTCGTCAAACCTGCTCATAACACAGCTAACTAGAGCATCCATTTCTTCCTCGCTATTTGCCGCAAAGAAAACGCCATGATTTTGAAGAAACAGTAAGTTTGCTTTTTTGCCTGTTTTTTCTTCGTATTCATTTATTCTTTCGCGGCACTTTTTTGCAAGAGTATAGCCAGGCTCTGTCTCTTCTATCCAAATAGCTGATGGAAACATCTCTTCCATTGTCGCCTTGCCACCAAGCGAACAGGTTAACCCATTAACCTTGGTAGGATGAACGTGCAAAACATATGTTTGAGTAAAGAGGTCATGTAAAAGAGTTTCAACGGAGGGACGCTTATTTTCTTCTCCCACACATTTTGCCCCCATCATATCAGCAAGAACCTCTGCTTCTCTTTTGTCTTGCTCCTTTGAATATGTATTTTCCCAGATTTTCGCAAGCTTTTCTCTTGACATTTTAACAAATCCGCAAGAGGTTATTGTTGCAAGCTGTGTACCTGAGCCTTTAATATAAATGTTTTCAGCATTTTTGTATGATGTATTACCACCACCAGCTAAAACATAACTTGGATCGGAGCCATATTTATGTGAAATTCTTTCAATTATTTCAAGTCCCATTATATTTACCTACCTAAAAGGAAATTTAGAGTTTTTTCATACTCATTTTTTAATTCTTCGGCTTTTTTTGTGTCAAAGCTCTTCTTTTTTATTGCTCTTAAAAGAATATTTTTAGGTGTATCCTCTGGATCAATTAGCTCCAGCGCATCAACACGATAACCTTCGCCCTCTAGCTTCATAAGCCTTAAAGCATCAGTTAAAGCATCACACATTTTTTGTCTTAACATTGAATGCTTAGAAACAAATTCAAGTGTTTTACAATTCAAGGTATGATTAAGCTCGTGATGGCAGCATGGAGTTGATAAAATCACATCTGCTCCGTTTTCACTTGCTTTATTTAAAACGATATCGGTTGCTATATCACAAGCATGTAAAGAAATAACAAGATTTGGCTTGTTTTTCATTTCATACTTGATTATATCGTCACAAACAAACTCCATTTCAGAAAATCCAATACGCTCAGCAACGTTTTGACAATATTCAATAACATCCACCTTTAAATCAACACACACCATTTTTACATTCATTTTCAAAACATTTTTGAAATAATGATAAACTGCAAAACTTAGGTAGCTTTTTCCACAACATAAATCATATATGTTTATTTCATCGATTGGTAGCTTATCACGAATAGCATCAATATGCTCAATAAATTTATTAATTTGACGAAATTTCGACTGCATTTTATCACGTATGCGACCATTTTGATCGCTAATACCAAGTTTTATTAAAAATTCCTCGTTCCCTGATAAAATATAGTTCTTTTGATTATTGTTATTTTTTATTTCTGAGGTTTCAACGATAGTGCCTTGAAGCTTAGAAATAACCTTTTTATTTCCAATCAATGTCTCTTTTCCACCCTTTGAGCGCATAAACTGACAATCGCCAACTGTGGTAATAACATTAATTTGTGAATATTTTTCAAGTACTTTAGAAATTTCCTTACTAAAATTATCTCTAATATTCGTATGATATGCCTTATTATCCTTAGAAAAGGTTTCTATTTGTAGTGCTTTAATCGATGAAATCATTACTGGTGTTAAAACACTTTTTATCTCATCGTTAGCATCTGGTTTAGAAAGCACTACCTTTTTCAGCGCTTTTTTTGAAAAAGCAAGTAAAATAAGGCTAGAAAGCTCGTCTCTCAACTCACTTTTCACTGTTTTCATTGTTTGTTCCTTTATCTTTATTCTTTTTACCAAATGATATTTTTGGCTCAGTGTGGTTAAATATACGCACTAAGTTCTTTCTATGTAAGAAGACAATTAATGCAGCTATTGCCATAGCAACTAAAAATTGTGGACCGAGTGAACGATATTCGATTCTGGAAATTATAAATGGATAAATTAGAACTGACATTATAGATGCAAACGACACCATTTTAAATCCGAATATCAAAATTGCATATATCGCAAAAAGTATTAAAAAGCTAATTGGAGAGGTTACTAAAGCAACTGCGGCAACGCAAGCAACACCCTTGCCACCTTTGAATTTGAAGTATAATGGGAAGGCATGTCCAAGAATACAGAAAAACCCAGCAATTATTCCACCAAGTGTACCAAAAACTAAAATGCCACAGATTGATGCTAAAAGAGCTTTAAAAAAGTCACCAAGAAATGTAAAAATGCCTATTTTTTTTCCAAACTGCCTTGTCATATTAGTAGCACCGGCATTTCCACTTCCACCATCTCTTACATCCTTACCATAAGACTTTGAAATAAGAATGCTAAAATTAAGGCTTCCAATTAAGTATGCTACTACCGCAATTGCGGCTATCATAAGCCAAATGTAGGCCATTTTGCTTTCGGCAAATCTAAAATATGTGTTTTCTTCTTCAATAACCTTTTCATATAAGCTTTTATAGAAAAAGCCCATATTATATACATACCAAAATCTCATATTCTAGTTTCGTCTCCTTCTCCGCGCTGTCTTATGACAAGCTTTATAGGAGTTCCTTTAAATCCAAATGTATCGCGCAAGCAGTTCTCAATATATCTTTGATATGAAAAATGGAAAAGTGGTGCACTGTTACAGAAAAGAACAAATGTAGGTGGTGCAACGCTTGCTTGAGTCATATAATAAACCTTTAGTCTTCTGCCCTTGTCTGATGGTGGCTGAACTCTAGTAATTGCATCATTAAGTACATCATTGAGCATACCAGTTGAAACACGCATTTTTGATTGGTTAAATACATAATTTATTTGTTCAAAAATCTTAACCACACGTTGTCCGGTTAGTGCTGAAACATACATAATTGGTGCATATGTCATATATGAAAGTGCATTATAAACCTTTTTAGAATATTCTACGGTGTTTTTGTCCTCTACATCTGGCAAATCCCACTTATTTACTACAATAATTACCGCCTTGCCAGCCTCGTGCGCAATGCCAGCAATCTTTTCATCTTGCTCAGTAACTCCTTCTGTAGCATCAATAACAAGCAAGCAAACATCTGCTCTTTCAACAGCCATATGAGCCCTTAAAACGCTAAATTTTTCAATCCTGTCATCCACCTTGCTTTGACGTCTTATACCAGCTGTATCAATGAAATTATACTTTCCATATTCGTTTTCAAATCTAGTATCTATTGCATCTCTTGTTGTTCCTGCAATAGATGAAACAATAAGGCGGTCTGTTCCGAGAATTTTATTAATAATAGATGACTTTCCTGCATTTGGCTTACCAATAACGCATACGTTTATTACGTCATCCTCCTCGTCCTCATCCTCGGTTTTAGGGAGATCCTCAAAAATTGCCTCTAAAAGGTCTCCACTACCAGTACCATGAATAGAAGAAACGGCAACCGGGTCCTTATCAAAACCTAATTCATAAAACTCATAGAAGGTTGGATCTACCATGCCTACTTTATCTGCCTTATTTACGCAAACAACAACAGGCTTCCCACTCTTCTTTAGCATAAGAGCTATTTCACGGTCATCAGCAACAAGTCCAGTATTAATATCACACATAAAAATAATTGCATCGGCAGTTTCAATAGCAATTTCTGCCTGCTCTCTCATTTTTTGTAGTATCATACTATCTGTTTTAGGCTCGATACCACCTGTATCTATTAAAATAAATTTTCTTCCACACCACTCGCTCTCTGCGTAAATCCTATCACGAGTAACGCCTGGTGTATCCTCAACTATTGAACGTCTTTCGCCAATTAGCTTATTAAACAAAGTGCTTTTTCCAACATTTGGTCTGCCCACTATTGCAATAACTGGTTTAGCCATTTTCTACCTCCTTTAGAACTATTGTTCTATACCAAGCAATCCCTCAACGAGATTTGCTCCATCCTGTTCAATCGGTGTAATCTTAACACCAAGTTCCTTTTCCAATTCATTTAATGATGTACCACAAAGGAACAAATCTCCCTCGCTCCTTAGCATGCTTCTTGAAATAAGAAGCTCGTCACCTAAGTCTTTTCCTTTTAGTTGATTGATTAAATCCTTACCAGTAATAAGACCTGAAACTGTAATTGTATGACCAAAAAAGTCATTTTGTATTTTATAAATTTTGCAACTTAATCCATTGCATTTTTTCTGTACCTTCTTAACAACACTTGAAATAAGCTCATATGCGCTCTCGCCTGTTGCTATACTAAGATTACGAACAGCTTGACACTCTTTCTCAGTTAGCATTTTTATAAAAATGTCTGCCTCACACTCAAAGGTTCTTAGCATTCCAACGCCGTTATCAAGTTGAGCATAATCCTCATAATACTCGTCACTTGGCAATTCCCTTTTTGACATAAGATAAAACTCATCAGATGCAAAAAATATATTTTTGCCAAATTGCTTACTATATTTCTCATTTATGCCTTCAACTAAATCAATCAATTTAGCCGAAGAATCTTCATCATACCCCTTCAATGGATATAAGCCATCTCTATACCTTGTAAGTCCTGACGGAACCACGGCTACACTAGAGAGGCTTGGATAAAGCTTGGCTAAATCATTGAGTGAGCGCTCAAGCTCAGCCCCATCATTTATATCTCTACACGCAACAATCTGAGCATTTATCTTTATTCCGTTTTGGGCTAATTGCTCTAGGTACGCAAGAGTTTCTCCTGCATGCTTGTTATGCATCATTTTACATCTTAACTCAGGGTTTGTAGTATGTACTGAAACATTAACTGGAGAAATATGCATTTTAATAATTCTATCTATATCTGTTTGCTTTAAATTAGTAAGAGTAATATAGTTTCCGTGAAGGAAGGACAAGCGTGAATCGTCATCTTTAAAATATAGAGTTTCGCGTAGCCCTTGTGGAAGTTGGTCAATAAAACAAAAAATACATTTGTTTTGACAGGTTTTCTTTTTGTCCATCAAAGGGGTTTCGAAATCTAATCCTATGTCCTCATATTCATCCTTTTCAATATCGAAAAGAATTCTTTTTCCTTCTCTTTCAATTTCTAATGCGATTTCCTCTTCATATAAATAAAATCTATAGTCGAGTACATCATTGATAGGAAATCCGTTTATGCTAATTAATATATCGTTTTTTATTATTCCGAGCTCACAAGCAATTGAGCCTGAAATAACATCTATAATTCTTACCATTTTATTCTCCTACAATTGCTTGCTGATATTAGCACATATTACTGCAATTATATATTATATACTATAAGAGAAGAAAAATCAACCTTCGCCACATAAATATTTATTTATTTTTTCTAGAGATGATTTTTCGATTCTTGATACATATGAGCGAGAAATTCCAAGCATTTTTGCCACTTCTCTTTGCGTATACGCCTCTGTGTTACCCAAGCCGAATCGCATTATCAAAATTTGTTTTTCTCGCTCATCTAAATTATCTCTTATATATGATAATGCTTTTGTGATTTGGATTTTTTTGTCAATGTCCTCAGTTACCGTATCTTCTGTACTAATTATATCAAGATATGTCAATGGATTTCCATCCTTATCAATATCAATTGTATCATTTAAGGAAACCTCACAACCAAGCTTCTTTTGACTTCTAAATAGCATTAAAATTTCATTTTGAATACATTTTGCCGCATATGTTGCAAATCGAGTTCCGTTAGAACCGTTAAACGTATCAACTGCTTTTACAAGCCCAATAGTTCCAACAGAAATCAAATCCTCTGTATTTTTGCTAGTAACATAATATTTTCTTACTATGTGGGCAACCAATCTCAAATTGTGCTCAATTATTTTATCTCTCGCAGCCTTATCTCCCTTGAAATGAAGGCTGAAATATTTTTCTTCCTCTTCTTTTGTAAGTGCCGGTGGGAATTTTTGTACAGGCTCTACTCCCAAAATCATAAATGCAATGTGTAAAATCATTGAAAAAATACCCATAATAATCACCTCGATAAATAATATTTGGAAAAAAGCTCCAAATTGCTTGTCAAGGAAAATTTTTAATAATGAATTATTGAATATATACATAGATTTTGCAAAAAATATCATTGAACTTTATGTTCAAAATTTATGGAGGAGCTTCCTATGATAATGATAATAGACAAAATCGTGCTTTCAATCCTTATCATTGGTGGTATCAACTGGGGTAGCGTTGGTCTATTCAATTTTGATATCGTCGGTTGGATATTTGGAGGCACTGATTCCATAGGCGCAAGAATTGTTTACGTTATAGTCGCTCTTAGCGCTTTATGGTGTATATCTCTTCTTTTCAGAGAAAGAATTACAGACGAAGAGGTAGAAACAAACCATCACGTAAGATGATAAAAAACAGGCTAAAGTAACTGCTTTAGCCTGTTTTCATTATTTAACTATTGGAGTTGCTTTATAAATTGTATCAAGCTCCTCTGGATTATTCAAAAGAGTCTTATACAACTTATCGACTTCATATGAAAGCTCTATTTGACGAATAATATCATCATTTAAGTTTTTTGAATCTGCATGCTTTGTTATAACTGCAAACTTGTTCTTATTTATTCCATTTAAAACATCTCTTCCATTTGAATTGAAGCCTAACAAAAAGGCAAATTTCGGTGCTTTGTCAATTGATAAAACATTGTATAAAGCATAAAAAATTACGCGACGTACACGAGCAAATGTAAATGATTTAGATGTAAGCTTATTAAAAAATTCTTCTCCATTTTTTGATGAATTCGCGCTATCCTTTATAAGTGCGCCAATTTCTTTTGATGAGTCAAAAGCAGAATCAAATTTATCACGTGAAATTATAAGTGAAATTCTGTGTAGGAAATCATAAGATTTCTGACGAGAAAGCGTCGCTCCCTCCTTCATGCTTTTTTTATATAATGGTTTTTTTGGCACACTCAAAAACTCACCATTTTCATAGTAATTCTCACGAATTGCCGTTGCAGACATAATTTTACCCTTTGATTTGTCATTATAACCTGCCCCTATTCGAGAAATAGTACGAGGAATAATCTTCGCTTTCTTTTTTCTTATAGCGCGAATATACTCAACACCTAACATATCGTTTGCTAACAGACTTTTATCAAAGCCCATATCAATTAGCGCCTTTTCTTTAGCTACTATATAGCTTTGGCGCTTGTGAGAAAGATGCTTTTTCATAGCGTTTTCAAACTCACGAGAGTTAGTAGCAGATGCTACCATTTCAAGATAATCAATATCGCAGTTTTCAGTACCAAAATATAGGTAATTGCACCCACATTTAGATGCAATTTCTACCCCTGCATTTGCAAAAATTTCTGCCGTTGACACAGAATAAGGAAATGGCATTTCAAGAACTAAATCGATACCACAATCAAGCGCAATTTCTGCTCTTTTATGCTTGTCAATTATTGCAAATTCCCCTCGTTGAACGACATTGCCAGACATAATAGCAACTATTTTAGCATCTGGCATTTCTTCTCTAATTTTGTCAATTTGATATTTATGACCTAAATGAAATGGATTATATTCACATATAATACCGACAATTTTTGACATAGTCTTCTCCTATACGTAAATTTCTTGCCAAAAAATTCATTTTATTTTTTTATAATACTTGAATTTGTAAGCCTTATCATATATAATATACTTGATAATTTATGTTTTGTCAAGAAACAAATTTTTGGAGGTTTTTAAATGAAAGTTTTAGTTGTTAACGCAGGTAGCTCATCACTTAAATACCAACTTATGAACACCGAAACTAAAGAGGTGCTTGGTAAGGGTATTTGTGAAAGAATTGGTATGGAGGGCAGCTTGATTGACCATAAGCTTGGAGATGGCTCAAAGAAGATCAAAAAGGAAATTCCTATGCCAGATCACTCTGTTGCTACTGAAATCGTTGTAAATATGCTCACAGATAAAGAATATGGTTGTATTTCAAGCATGGATGAAATTGAAGCTATTGGACACAGAGTTGTTCATGGTGGCTCATATTTCTTTGATAGCTGTTTAGTTGACGATTATGTAATCGAAACTATTGATAAGTGTAGCGAGTTTGCCCCACTTCACAACCCAGCTCACATTATGGGTATTAAGGGTTGCCAAAAGGTAATGCCAAATGTACCACAGGTTGTTGTATTCGATACAGCATTCCACCAAACTATGCCAGCTGAGGCATACACCTATGCTCTTCCTATGTCAATGATTGAAAACGATCATATTAGAAGATATGGTGCTCACGGTACATCACACAAATTCGTTTCTCAAGAAATGAACAAAATTCTTGGTAGAACAGATACAAAGATTGTTACATGCCATATTGGTAATGGTTCTTCTATCTCAGCTGTTAAGAATGGTAAGTGCGTTGACACAAGTATGGGATTTACTCCACTTGCAGGTGTTGAGATGGGTACACGTTGTGGCTCTATCGACCCAGCTATTGTTCCTTACATTATGAAAAAGCACAATATAAGCGTTGATGAAATCTCTGATTTTATGAACAAAAAGTGTGGCTTCCTCGGTGTTTCTGAGTATTCATCTGATAGCCGTGATATTGAGGCTGCTATTCGTGGCGAGTTCAACCAAGACCTTAAGACCTGCCCAACAACTGACGAGGGTAAGGCTAGAGTTTCAAAGAACTCCAAGCTTGCTGCTGAAATCCTCGCTTACCAAGTTAAGCAATACATCGGCTCATATGCTGCTGCTATGAACGGTCTTGACGCAGTTGTATTTACTGCCGGCATGGGCGAAAACAATCCAGAGCTTCGTGAAAGAGCTTGTCGTGATATGGAATTCTACGGAATTGAGCTTGACTATGAGCTAAACGCAAAAACTCTCCGTCAACCAAACATCGTTGAAATTTCAAAGCCAACCTCTAAGGTTAAGGTTTACGTTCTTCCAACAAACGAAGAGCTTATGATTGCTATGGACACAGAAAGACTTGTTTCAGGCAAATAATTTTAGAAAATTTAAAAGAGTACGCAGATGCGTACTCTTTTTTTGTATAATGAAGGACTATCGGGTGTTTTACGATAGTCCTTTTTGTTTTTGTTAGTACGATAATCCTTCAGTCACCAGAAGTGACAGCTCAACACAAGGTACGCCCTAAAGATGCCTTTAAAAAGAGCCTATTAAATAACTCCCTTTTGTAGCATTACGTTTGCGTAAATTGCCTTCTCGCTTGTGGCGATTATTGCATATGCCTTTTTTGCTTCCTCGTAGAATGCAAAGCGTTCTATTGTGCCAACAGTTTCAGCACCGCGAGGGTCGTGCTTTGCAATAATTTCCTTATAGGTATCCCATATTGGAGTTTGTGCATTATCGCCCTTCATTACCTCCATAAGTGATACCGGCTTCTCTACGTATGTATCGAGAGGGAAAAGCTGTAAAATAGCGTCGAGTAATTCTGGCACTCCGTGTCCGTCGCATCTAATTACCTTTGCATTTTTGCCCATTGATTCAGCTGGAAAATTACCATCTGCAATAACAATACGGTCGCTATGTCCCATTTCGCATAATACCTTTAATAACTCTGGTGAAATAATTGGTGAAATTCCTTTTAACATAATATATCTCCTTAATAAATTATCTATTATCCTTTGCAAACGAAACCGGAACTATAATGTTTGCTCCGTTTTCCTTTAATATATTTGCGCAAGCCTTCATTGTTGCACCTGATGTAATTATATCGTCAACTAAAATATAGCTTTTGTCCTTAACATCTGCTTTTTTATAAAACTTATACGATGCTTTTGCGTTTGCTTTTCTTTCTTCCTTGGTGAGAATCTTTTGCTCTACAACCCCTTCATTTACAATAGTTCTTTCGCATTTTATGTCTAGCCTTTTTGCAATTGCCTTTGCTAGTTCTCTTGAATGGTCAAAGCCGTATTTTCTTTTTCCCTTGTCGCGACGCGTTATATAGGTCACTGAAAACTTTTTATAGTCTAGTGAATGCCGTGATGCCAAAAGCAAAAAATTCTTAACAATCTTGTCAGCACAAAAATTAATTATGCTTTTATCATAATCTCTTTTTAAATTAAATAACAAGCCATTTAATTTTAGCCCTGATTTAGCATCATAAAATACGCAGTATGTTGCACCATAATTGCTAATTTCTCTAATTTGAGACGGCAAACAGCTACACTCATCTACCTTGTATCCACATCTATGACATTTAGCACCTTTTAATTTATTCCATTCTTCAATACATTCTTCACAAAACGGCTCTTTATCATCGTACGAAACAGGAATGCCACAGACAAGACATTTCCTAGTTATGAGCATTCTTTTAATTGCTTCTAAAAATGTCATAACTCACCCTTGGCAAGTAGCTTTTTTAGCATTGTGTTTCTCAACACCTTTGTGTTATTCTCAATCATATCATAAAAAACCTCCTTGCTTCCGACTAAAATTACCATTCTTTCTGCCCTTGTTATTGCTGTATAAATCAAGTTTCTTGTCATTAAAATGTACGGACAAGCCCTTGAAATTGGAATGATAACTACTGGGTATTCACTGCCTTGACTCTTATGCACTGTTATGGCATATGAATGGTCAAGCTCCTCAAGCTCGTTTTGCTGATATTCAACTATTTTACCGCTGAAATCCACTGTAGCAATGTCTTCATTTATGCCCTTAATATACCCGATATCGCCATTGAAAACGCCCATACCAATCATCTCAATACCATTCTTTTCATCAATCCATTCAATATCATAGTTGTTTTTAGTCTGCATAACCTTATCAAACATTCTAAAGACCTTGCTTTGTCCCTTATTGAGTTGCGGCTTGCCAGCGCAAGAAGGATTGAGTGATTGTTGAAGAACATAGTTTAAATTAACAGTTCCAGCACTACCCTTTTTAGATGGTGTTATTACTTGAATTTGCTCAGCTATGCCCTTTCCATATTTATTAGGTAATCTATTTTTACATAAGTCTGCAATACAGTCAGAAATTTTTTCGTCATCAACTGAAATAAAGAAAAAGTCATCATATTTTTCCTTTAAATCGGGAGCTATACCTTTGTTTATTTTATGTGCATTTGTTACAATTCCACTGTTTTCTGCTTGTCTAAAAATTTCATTCAAGCAAATGGTAGAAAACATTTCCGAGGCAATAATATCATTTAAAACATTACCCTCGCCAACAGACGGGAGCTGATCGGTATCTCCTATTAAAATAACTCGAGCGCCAGTTCTTACAGCACACAAAAGCGAGTTCATGAGCAACACGTCAATCATAGAGGACTCGTCAACTATAATTACGTCCTCATCAAGAGGATTTGAATTATTTCTTAAAAATTTTGGTTCGTCAGAATATTCATTCCCCGAAGAAACCTCTAAGAGCCTATGAATCGTCTTTGCCTCTGTACCAGTTGCTTCGCTCATACGTTTTGAAGCCCTTCCTGTAGGAGCGCAAAGCGCACACTTCATATCTAAGCTATTGAAAATGTGCAAAAGCGCCTTTATTACTGTTGTTTTTCCTGTACCAGGTCCACCAGTTAAGACGGTTACACCATTTTTGAGTGCCTCAAAAATAGCTCTTTTTTGGAGTGATGCGTATTTTATTCCATCTCTTGCTTCTAAATTTGAAACAACATACTCCAAATTAGCATCATTTAACGATATAGCATATCTTTTTATATGCTTTAATCGTTTGGATATGTTTATTTCTGCAAAATAAAGCTCGCCAAGTGCCTCGCAAGGCTCGTTTTCATTAATTATTTTAACTATACCGCTTATGGTTTCTTTATCGTTTAAAACAGCCTCTATGAGTTCCTTTTTAACTCCAATAAATTTAGAAACCGAGTCAATCAAAAGCTCCTCTTTTACATAGGTGTGTCCGTCACGAGTAGCATAAACGCCCAAAACATATTTAATTCCTGCCTCAATTCTATATCTATTATCAAAAGAAACTCCAGAAGAAATAGCAAGATTATCTGCCATTTTAAAACTAATTCCAAAATGATCGCTACATAGTGCATATGGGTTTTCCTTTAATATTCCTAATGCGTTTCTACCCCATTTTTTATGTATTTTTATCGCGTTTTCAGCAGAAATTATTCCTATTGAATAAGTCATTATCTCTCTAATGTCCGATTTTTCCTTAAAATCAAAGCTCATTTCATAAGCTTTTTTTCTTGAAATACCATTAATTTGAGCAAGCCAGTCAGGATGGTTTTCTATTACATCAAAAGAATCCTCGCCATATTCGTCAACTATCTTTTTAGCGATTTTCGCTCCTATGCCTTTAATTGCGCCACTCGAAAGATAGCGTAAAATACTGTTTTTCTTTTCTGGCAAGGTCTTTTTGTATTCTTCAACCTTAAATTGCTTACCATAATCCTTGCTGGTTATCCAATTACCACTTGCCTCAATACCTTCGCCAACAGCGATATATGGCATTGTGCCGACTATGGTAATATTCTCTCCGGTTTCAAGCAAAACGTCGCAAACGCTATACCATGTAGAAGGACTTTGATATATTATTTTTTCGATAGTACCAGAAATATAAATATCCATTTTGTCCTCCTCAATCAAATTACTTTTATATTTTAACATATATTGCATTTCAATTCAATAAAAAATGAGCGATTTCTCGCTCATTTTAATTATAAAAGCTCTTTTCTAATCTTGTCAGCAAGATCAGTCTTTTCCCAAGGCAAATCAAGATCTTCTCTGCCAACGTGGCCATATGCAGCAACTTGACGATAGATAGGACGACGAAGGTCAAATTTTGATATAATTGCGCTTGGACGAAGGTCAACATTCTCGTTAACAAATTCAGCAATTTTTTCTTCGTCAACCTTAGCAGTACCAAAAGTATCAACCAAAACCGAAACTGGTTTAGCTACACCAATAGCATATGCGATTTGAACCTCACATTTATCAGCAACACCAGATGCTACAATATTCTTTGCAACATATCTAGCAGCATATGAAGCACTACGGTCAACCTTTGTTGGGTCCTTTCCTGAAAAAGCTCCGCCACCATGACGTGAGTATCCGCCATATGTATCAACAATAATCTTACGTCCGGTAAGACCAGTGTCGCCACAAGGGCCGCCGATAACAAAGCGCCCAGTTGGGTTAACATAAATCTTTGTGTTATCGTCAATCATATCATTTGGAACGATAGGAAGAATTACATTTTCAATAACGTCTTGTCTAATTAGCTCAAGACTAACGTCTGCACTATGTTGAGATGAAACAACAATTGCCTCAATTCTAACCGGCTTGTCTCCATCATATTCAATGGTAACCTGTGTCTTTCCATCTGGACGAAGATATGACAAACGTCCACTCTTTCTTACCTCTGTAAGGCGCATAGCCAATTTATGAGCCAATGAAATTGGAAGAGGCATAAGCTCCTTTGTTTCGTTACAAGCATAGCCAAACATAAGCCCCTGGTCGCCGGCGCCATGGTCATTCTCCGCTTCACCATTCTTGGCTTCTTGAGAATTATCAACCCCAAGTGCAATATCTGGAGATTGCTCATGAATTGATGTAACCACTGCGCAAGTTTCGGAATCAAATCCATACTTTGCTCTATCATAACCGATTTCGCGTACAGTTTGACGAACAACTGCAGGAATATCAACATATGCGCTTGTTGTAATTTCACCCATAACATTAACAATACCAGTTGTTACAAAGGTCTCACAA
This sequence comes from Eubacteriales bacterium, assembly GCA_045543955.1. Classification (GTDB taxonomy): domain Bacteria; phylum Bacillota; class Clostridia; order Oscillospirales; family CAG-272; genus RGIG2000. The sequence goes on along the minus strand of JAZPYB010000031.1, from coordinate 142,810 downwards.
GCAACACGTGAATATGGATCTTGGCGAAGCATTTCGTCAAGTATTGCATCTGAAATTTGGTCACAGATTTTATCTGGATGTCCTTCAGTTACTGACTCTGATGTAAAAAACTTTCTCATTTTTTCTCCTTAATTATCAAAAGCACAAAAGAAAGCCCACGGTATTTTCCGTGGGCTGATACTTTTTTAAGTCTCATCTCTCGGAATTGGCACCTTGTCGCCTAGATAGGTTGCCGTAACTTCACAGGGCCTGTCCCTCCGTTACTCTTGATAAGAATTTTAATATTTATTTTAGTGAAAACAAGTATAACATATACTTTTTAATATTGCAATACCTTTTTTAAAATTTTTAATTATTTTTTTCGGTATTATTTTCCATTGCATTTTCTGTCATTTTACAAGTTTCCAATTCAGCTTCCTTTTTTTCTGTGTACCTAGTTAAAACAAAGGACAAAGCAAATGCAGATGCAAGAACAACTAAACCAAGCAAAAGCTCAATTAACAACTGTGGGAACTCCCAAGTCTTATAGATATCTATGGTTTCCTTGCCAATAAACACGGAAATAACAGAACCAATTGAAATTCCAGTAATTATAAAGAAAAATGTTTTTCTAGCCTTTAAGAGTATTTGCTCTATTCCCTTTGAAAAAGCAAATACTCCTATCAAAAAGCCAACACCCATTGTTACATAAACCATTAGCTTTGGAAAGCTTTTTAAAAGATCGAAATGCAAGCCACCAAGCAAGGCAGTGTAGTAACCAAAGACCATCATCAAAACCGTTGCGCTAAGCCCCGGTACTAATTGTGTTACAGAGATTAATACACCCATTATAAAGAATAAAACATAATGTCCAAAATTCAAATTGTCTAATGTATTAGCTCCACCTCCTGCAAAAACTGATGCAAGTGAAAACAGAATTGGTGTAACAAAGCCAACAACCAATAGAATTGAACGTTTTAGATTGATTTTTTCTCCTTTTACCTCTTTAAAGATAACAGGGTATGTGCCTATCATCAATCCCATAAAAAAGCAGATTGTGATAAATGGGAAAAACTCAAGAAGAACCTTTACTCCAACAACTCCAACAAAAAAGCCAATTAAAATACCAACTAGCACAGGGAACGCGTAGAAAAAGCACTTTTTAAACTCTTTAAAGATATGTGAAAAGGCATACATTCCTTTGTCATAAACCTTCATTGTAATAGCCATCGTAGAACCACTAATACCAGGTACTATAACAGATAATCCAATAAATATACCAACAATTATATTGATAATAACCTCTTTTGGATTTTTATATTTTAATTCCATCAAATTTTCCTTTATTTCTTAATATATTTCTTGGCAAGATGGTAGAACACCTTAATAAATTCCTTTAACTCGCCCTCTTTGCTTTCTCTTAAATAAATTTTTGAATAGTCTTTAATCCATTCTTCAATATCGGAGAAAATCACACCAAGCTTCTCGCCCGTAGCTTTAGCAAATAACATTGAAATCATATACTGAGCGCCAGAAGCAACAATATATAGCGCCTCTCTTGCCCTTTCATTTTCCCACTTTGTTGCTTGAAGATAAGGAATAATATCCTCAATTTCATAATAAGCAGCCTCAAGCTCATCGGGTTCAGATGTTCTTGCCCACATAATATCGGTTTTAAATAATTCATTTGAATAATCAACAACTAAGCAGTACCAGTAAACTACCTTGTGCGCCAAGTCGATTGTTTTGAGAAGCTTTGCAGCACCATTATATCCGTAATATAACAAGTCAATCGCCTCGTCAAAATCTTCATAACTACCAGTTACATCCCATGCCTTAGCACAGCCAAAGATTGTACCATACATGCAAGCCTCAATAGGAGCAATATGACCATAGTCACCCCAGTTAGTGTTCATAAGACCCTTAGCACCGGCATCATAAGCATACTGAGCCATTTTTGTAATATTAGGAACGGAGTCCTTTACTCTTTCACAAAGGCTGGTCCAACCATTAACACCTGGACAAACAATTTGTGTCTTATTTGCATTTGCAAGCATATTAATTTTTTCCGGAGTAACATTTGGGCTGTATCCCCAGCTTAAGAATATTATATCATCGCCGAGTGGATCAATATGCTCAATTATATCGCCCCACATCATAGGAATTTTGCCCTTGCTTCTTATATAATCGGCTATTTGCTTAACAAAGTCTGTATATAAAACAGCTGGGTCCTTGCCTTGATTTTTGCCTTTGCCAAGGTCAAATGTTTCATCACAGCAAATGTTGAAATATTTACTTGTAAAGCAAGGCATAAATTGATCTATCAAGCTTTTGATTATTTCAATGCTCTCAGGGTCTGACGGGTTGATTGTATGATGCGCCATTCTTCTCTGCCAAAAATGAGTTTTATGCTCATCATTAGTTAATTCACAAAGGTGATTATATTTTTCGCTTTCGAGAAGCTCATATAAATGTCCAAAGCAAGAAAGCGATGGTATAAAATCAATAAAATTTTCTTTACAATATGCATCAATTTCCTTAAGCTCGTCTGGAGTTATATAGCCTGTGCGTTGATAAATACCATCATATTCTTTAAATGGGAAAACGTGTTCAACATAAAGCTGAAGCATATTAACCTTGTAATACGCTAGGTTATCTATAAGCTCTTTTACCGTTTCGAGAGTAGGAATTCTACCTCTGGTAATATCAAAATAATATCCACGAACCTCTAAATCTGGTGAATCTATTATCTCGGAAACATCATAATATCCGTTTTTAACTATTTGGCGAAGGGTTTGAATCGCATAAAAAGCCCCCCTTACACCATTTGCTTCTATCTTGATAGAATCGCTAAAGGTTATTTTGTATTTCTCGCTATCACTATTACCTATTTTTACAAATACCTCAGTCTTTCCTTCTGGTATTTTTTTTGCAATATTTACAATTCTTTTATCAACATTTGGAGGAAAATTGAAAGTGCATCCTGCGATTTTCTTTTTCTCTGCTTGCGTTGATTTTTTTACATTCGGAATCAAATACATATGCTTCTCCTTCAGTATTAATTTCTTTTATAATTATACAATAACTTAAATAGTATGTCAAGAAATATCAAAGCCTGTCGATTGTTTTTTATTTTTCGTTTACACATTACGACATCTTTTTCTAAGTTTAAATAATATAATACTTGAAAAGGACGGTGAAAACATGGAAAAGGTTAAATTTAGTTATGAAAACAAAATTCTTACGTCGAAAATTATTGGTGATATAGATCATCACAGTGCAAAAATGGTAAGAGAAGCTATTGACAAAGAGCTTTTTGAAAAGAAGCCTGTTCTCTTTCTTTTAGATTTGAGCGCAGTGGAATTTATGGACTCCTCTGGCTTAGGATTAATTCTTGGAAGATTTACTGTTGCAAATGATATCGGTGCCGAATTTAGAATTATCAAGCCGGCTCCTTCTGTTTCTAAAATTTTAGATTTAGCAGGAATAGAAAGACTAATGAAAATTGAAGGGAATAAAAAAGATGAAGCATAGTGAAAACAGTATAAAATTATATTTGCCATCCCTATCTGTCAACGAAGGTGTGGCTAGAAGCTGTGTCGCAGCCTTTGTTGCACAATTAAACCCAACTATCGAAGAAATTTCAGACATAAAGTGCGCAGTATCTGAAGCGGTTACTAATGCCATTGTTCACGGATATAAATATAATGACGGAATCATTTACATAAATGTCAAATATTATTCCGACAGAACAGTTGTCATAGAAATCAAGGATAAAGGATGTGGCATTGAAAATGTAAGTGAGGCTATGACTCCTTTGTTTACAACCGACACCACTGGAGAACGAAGTGGTATGGGCTTTGCTGTTATGAGCACATTTATGGACAAGCTAGACGTTCGCTCTAAAAAAGGCGAAGGCGTTAGTATTACTATGAGTAAAAAATTAGATTAAAATGGATTATAAAAATAATAACGAATTACTTTTACTTGCGACTAAAGGCGATCAAACTGCAACAGAAGCGTTACTTAAAAACAATTTAGGTCTTGTTCGCTCAATTGCTATAAGATTTAAAGACAGGGGCGTAGAATACGAGGATCTAATTCAAATAGGCTCAATGGGAATGCTTAAAGCTATTAGAAGCTTCGATTTAAATAAAGGAACAGTCTTTTCGACATACGCCGTTCCTCTAATCATCGGAGAAATCAAAAGATTTTTAAGAGACGATGGTCTTATAAAGGTTAGTCGAATTTACAAGCAACAAAGCGCAAAAATAAACAAAGAACGGGAAAATTATATAAGCACACACGGAAAAGAACCTACTATTGAAGAGCTTTCAAAATTATGCAATTTAACCACAGAAGAGACTATTCTGTCAATGGAAGCAACGGCATCAATTACCTCTCTTTCTGCTCCGTTAGGAGACGAAAATGATTCATTTACTTTAGAAAATACATTATCAAACGAAAAGAATGAAATAGACCAAAAAATTGAGCATATTGCCTTAACTGAGGCGATATCATCGCTTCCCCCTCTTTGGCGTAAAATAATAACTTTGCGATATCTCAAGGAATTATCACAGCAAACAACTGCAAAAATGCTTGGACTATCTCAAGTAAAAGTTTCCCGTGAGGAAAAGAAAATTTTTGAAGCTTTGCGAAAAAAACTATCATAAAAAGGGATTTAAGACACCTCTTAAATCCCTTTGTTTTATTTATCTATTTGTACATATTCACTCGAATTGAATGCTGGTCTTTTTCGCAAAACGACATCTTCAAAATATTGATTTCCTTCACTCTCGATTATAACCTTTTCCAGCCATTCGGTTGTTTTGGCAATATAGTCATCGTTACTAGAAACAGAAAATACAACCTTTACGTTTTGGCACCCATAAAAGGCATTTCGACCAATGTATTCAATGGAATCAGATAAATATACTCTGTATATTGTTTCTTGTCCTGCAACCATTTTTCCTAAGTTCTTAAATGCGCCTTCTCTAATCGTAGTAACTTTTTTTCCATAAAGCTCATTTGGAATTATAATTTCATGTTGACCATTACCATCATATGTATATACTACAAGCTCATCGTTTTCATAAAAATATTTAACACCATTTTCCTCAAAGTCCCACCAAACAGCTTTTAGATATATATCTTTATCTGTTCCGCTTTTAATTACAAAATCACCTTGATATTTATTTCCATTCTCGTCTTCCCAGTGAGAAAATAAAAAACCAGCTTTAGTAGGTACTTTTATTATAATTTCAGGAGAATCATAGTTAAAACCAACAACCTTTTCACCTTCAATAGTACCACCATCTAATTCGTAAATAATCTGATATTCCATCATTTCCCATTTAGCTACTAAAGAAACATTCTCTTTAAAGGGCCAATTTCCAGTAGATGGAATCAACTCGTCACCATAATACCAACCTAAAAAACGATATCCTGGTTTTTTAGGAATAGGAAGCGAATATGCCTTATTGTAGCTCAACTCTTCACTCTCGGTAATTAAATTACCACCATTTACATCATAGTTTACTGTATATTTACAAGAGCAAAAGAGAAAAAGCATACAAAAAATTATCAAAGAAAATATAATAATTTTTTTCATTTTGTTCTCCATAACGTTGCTAAAACGCAATCAAAATTTCTTTATCATTATAATTATATCTTTATTTAACTATTTTGTCAAGTCAAATCTAAGCATTAAAATAATAATATAAAAATAATACAAAAGCGAGTGATAGTACACTCGCTTTTGTTGTCAAATTATATACTTTTCAAATCCTATCATATCAAGAAGAATAACTTTATCACAGATTATATCTCCATTTGCAAGTGGTATTGAGCTTTTAGAATCAGTTACTTTATTAGGTAACTTTTTAAATAACAATATATTTTCTGTGTTTTCTTCGAAATCGCTCTCGCTCCAAAAGAAATATTCTTCCCCTACTTTTTTGCTATCAACGTTAGGAGAAATGATATATGCTTGTCTTACACTTGGTTTTATAGTTAATCTTGTATTCTTATATATGTCTGCTTTATTTTCATTTTCAAAATGATAAGTAACATATGAATTTTTTCTTTTAAAAAAATAAATATTAACCGTTCTCTCATTTTTAATTGCAGAAATATGATAATTTTTATTGCTTTTCAATTTAGGTATGAAATGAAACTGCGTTATCTCATATCCGTTTTTTATAAGCATCTTTTTAATTTTTAATACACAAAATACATATCGTAATATTTTAATCAACGTAAGAATTAACGCAATTGTAACAATAATTATAAATAGAGGAATGTTTCGAAATTCTCCGCCATCATATTCTGGCAAAAAAATAATTCCCACAGCAAGTGCTACTACCCAATAAGCTAATAATTCCATTTTTCCTCCTAAAAATAATTGTCATTTAACATTATATAACAATTAAGACAATTTTTCAATAATAAAGGTATTATATTTATCAAGTAATAAAAAACTGCACGTGAAATCGTGCAGTTTTTTAATTTATTATTTAAAGAATTTAACAGCGGACTTGAACATCTTGATATCGTATTCGCCATATACGTTTCTGTATAGACCATTATCAATACGCTCGGAGTGACCCATTTTACCAAATACACGTCCATCTGGGGATGTGATACCCTCAATAGCGAGAGTGGAGCCGTTTGGATTGTATTGGATATCATATGTTGCATTACCATCAAGGTCAACATACTGTGTTGCTATTTGTCCGTTTGCAATTAATTCCTTAATTGTAGCATCGTTAGCTAAGAACTTACCTTCACCATGTGAAATTGGTACATTGATAATATCTCCAACATTGCATTCAGCTAGCCAAGGAGACATATTTGATGCAATTCTTGTTCTTACAATCTTTGATTGGTGTCTTGAGATATTGTTAAATGTAAGTGTTGGGCAGTTTTCATCTGTGTCGATAATCTTTCCGTAAGGAACAAGACCGAGCTTAACAAGAGCTTGGAATCCATTACAGATACCGCACATAAGTCCTCCACGATTATCAAGAAGCTCAGTAACTGCGTTCTTAACATCATTTCCACGGAAGAATGCTGTAATAAACTTACCAGAACCATCTGGCTCGTCACCACCACTGAATCCGCCAGGAATAAACACAATTTGACTTTCTCCAACCTTTTTAGCGAATGCTTCAGCACTTCTCTTAATGCCCTCAGCACTTAGATTGTTGATGACGAAGATTTCGCTCTCAGCGCCTGCATCCATAGCTGCCTTTGCTGAATCAAACTCACAGTTTGTGCCTGGGAACACAGGAATAAGAACCTTCGGCTTAGCAACCTTAATGTTTGCACCAATGCGTTTTTCAGCCTTATAGGAGATTGTTTCTGGCTTTTCTTCGCTAAATGCAATATTGCATGGGTAAACGCTTTCAAGCTTGTTTTCATAGCCCTCATTGAGCTTACACATACAAATCTTGTTATTCTTGTATGAAATAGCACCATTCTCCGTAACTTTACCGAGATTAATACCAATTTCATCATCAGATGAGAGCTCAACAATAAATGAACCATAGTTATAAGCAAAGATTTCGCTAATATCTACATCAGCAAACTCGAAACCAAGACCATTACCAATAGCCATTTTATATACAGCCTCAGCAACTCCACCGATTGTTGGTGTATAGATGCTTACTGCTTTACCAGCTCTTGCAAGATCAGTAACTTGATTGTAAAGAGCGATAAGTGATTCAGTTACAGGTAAATCATTCTCATCATATTCCGGCTTTAATAGAACTACCTTATTGCCGGCTTTCTTAAATTCAGGCGAGATAACCTCACTTGTTTTACCCATTGTAACAGCAAATGAGATAAGTGTTGGTGGAACGTCGAGCTTTTCAAATGAACCGCTCATTGAGTCCTTACCTCCAATTGAACCGATACCGAGGTTCTTTTGTGCCTTAAATGCACCAAGGAGTGCAGAAAGTGGCTTGCCCCAACGGGTTGCAACCTTTGTTGGCTTTTCAAAATATTCTTGGAATGTTAGGTAAACATCCTCATATTTAGCACCAGTCGCGATAAGCTTTGAAACTGACTCAACAACTGCAAGATAAGCGCCGTGATATGGGCTCTTTTCAGAAATGTATGGGTTGTAGCCCCAAGACATAAATGAGCAGTCATCTGTGTGAGCCTTTTCAACAGATACCTTTTGTACCATTGCCTGAATTGGTGTACGCTGGTTCTTACCTCCAAATGGCATAAGAACTGTGCCAGCGCCAATTGTAGAGTCAAAGCGCTCACTAAGTCCTCTTTTTGAGCAAACATTTAAGTCAGTAACAACATCCATCATACCCTTTTCAAAGTCAGTAGGAATAGCTTTTGCATAGGACTCAACCTTTGCACATTCAATATCTATATGCTTTTCAGCACCATTAGAGTTTAAGAACTCACGGCTGATATCACAAATAATTTTACCGTTCCAAACCATTTTTAGTCTTGGTTCTTCAGTAATTCTTGCTACAACTGTTGCCTCAAGGTTTTCGCTGTTTGCAAGCTCTAGGAATCTATCCTTATTTTCAGCCTCAATAACAACAGCCATTCTCTCTTGAGATTCACTAATAGCAAGCTCTGTGCCGTCGAGTCCATCATATTTCTTCGGAACTGCATTAAGATCAATAAACAGACCATCTGCAAGCTCGCCAATAGCAACGGAAACACCACCAGCACCAAAGTCATTACAACGCTTAATCATACGACAAGCCTCATAATTTCTAAATAGTCTTTGTAGCTTTCTTTCTTCAGGTGCATTACCCTTTTGTACCTCTGCACCACAGCTTTCAAGTGATTCAACTGTATGAGACTTAGATGAACCAGTAGCACCACCACAGCCGTCACGTCCTGTACGTCCACCGAGTAAAACTACAATGTCACCATCAGCAGGAACCTCACGTCTTACGTTCCTTGCAGGAGCAGCTGCTATAACTGCACCAACCTCCATATGCTTAGCTGCATAGCCATCGTGATAAATTTCATCAACTATACCAGTTGCAAGGCCGATTTGGTTACCATATGATGAGTAACCAGCAGCTGCAGTTGTAACAATCTTTCTTTGTGGAAGTTTACCCTCAATTGTTTCAGAAACAGGCTTTAATGGATTAGCTGCACCAGTTAAACGCATAGCGCCATAAACATAGGATCTACCTGAAAGTGGGTCACGAATAGCACCACCGATACAAGTAGCTGCGCCACCAAATGGCTCTATTTCTGTTGGATGGTTATGTGTTTCGTTCTTGAAAAGAAGTAACCACTTTTCTGTCTTGCCATCAATTTCTACGTCGATTTTAACAGTACAAGCATTGATTTCCTCTGATTCATCAAGCTTATCTAGTTTGCCTTCTTTTTTAAGATATCTAACTGCAAGAGTTGCGATATCCATTAGGTTGACTGGCTTTGTTCTGCCTAGTTCTTTTCTTGTATCAAGATACTCTTGATAGGTCTTTTCCAAAAGCTCGTCATTAAATTTAACACTATCAATAGTTGTTGAGAATGTAGTATGACGGCAGTGGTCGGACCAGTATGTATCAATCATTCTGATTTCAGTAATTGTTGGGTTTCTGCCCTCTGTCTTGAAGTATGCTTGACAGAATTTAATATCGTCAAGGTCCATCGCAAGACCATAGGACTTAACAAAGTCTGCAAGTCCATTTTCGTCAAGCTCGATAAAGCCATCGAGTGTTGCAACCTCAGTAGGAATATCATATTCCACCTTCAAGGTTTCCTTTTCCTCAAGTGATGCTTCTCTTGCTTCAACTGGGTTGATTACGTGCTTTTTAATTTTTGCAATCTCATCGTTTGACAAATTACCATAAAGAATATATATTCTTGCACTTTGTACGGTTGGTTTTTCGCCCTGAGAGATAAGCTGAATACATTGAGCAGCTGAGTCAGCTCTTTGGTCAAATTGACCTGGGAGATATTCTGTTGCGAATACCACTCCCCCTTTTGAGTCAAATGCGGTTGATGCATCATCAAGCTGTGGCTCTGAAAATACTGTCTTGACAGCATAATCAAAAAGCTCCTTTGTGATATTTTCAGCATCGTATCTATTTAAAATTCTAACACCTTCAATGGTATTAATACCAAGAAAAGTTTTGATTTCTGAAAGGAGAGAGTTAGCCTCGTTTTGTAGCCCTTCCTTTTTTTCAACGTAAATGCGATAAACCATTATTTTTCCTCCGTTGCCATAAGCGCTCTTGCACCGATGTCGTGGCGATAAAACGCATTATCAAATTTAATTTGTTCTACTTTTTTATATGCACCGTCAATAGCGTTCTTTAATGATGTTGAAATGTCAGTAACGCCAAGCACTCGACCACCAGCAGAATAAATCTTGCCGTCCTCGTATTTTGCGCCAGCAACGTAAACATCCTTCTCTATTTCCTCGGGAATAACCATTTCAAAACCATTTTGATACTTTTCCGGGTAGCCCTTGGATGCCATAATTACACAGCAAGCATATTTGTCTGAGAATTTAACCTCACAATCAGCAAGTGTGCCATTAGTAGTTGCTTGCATAATCTCAAAAAGGTCGCTTTCAAGTAATGGAAGAACAACCTGTGTTTCAGGGTCGCCAAAACGACAGTTATATTCAATTACCTTTGGTCCGTCCTTCGTGAGCATCAAGCCGAAGTATAGGCAGCCCTTAAATTCTCTACCCTCGCTCTTCATAGCATCAATAGTCGGCAAGAAAATCTTAGCCATACATTCGTCAGCTACTGATTTTGTGTAATAAGGGTTAGGTGCAATTGTGCCCATACCACCTGTGTTTAAGCCCTTATCTCCATCAAGAGCACGCTTGTGATCCATCGAGGAAACCATTGGCTTAACAACCTTGCCATCAGTAAAGGCAAGAACAGAAACCTCAGGTCCTTCCAAAAATTCTTCAATTACTATATTATCTCCACTTGAACCAAATTTTTTATCGGTCATAATAGAGCTAACAGCCTCTATTGCCTCTTCTCTTGTAAGAGCAATTATAACACCCTTGCCAAGAGCAAGTCCGTCAGCTTTTATTACGGTTGGGATTTTACAAGTTTTTACGTATTCAAGTGCGCTTTCAGCATCCCCGAAAACCTCATATGTAGCAGTTGGAATACCATATTTTTTCATAAGATTTTTTGAGAAAACCTTACTTCCTTCAATAATCGCAGCCTCTTTGCTTGGTCCAAAGCAAGGAATACCAACACTACTTAAAGCGTTAACACAGCCAAGCACCAATGGGTCATCAGGCGCTACTACTGCATAATCAATCTTATTTTCTACGGCAAATTTGACAATGCCATCAATATCTTTAGCACCGATAGCTACAGTGGTTGCATCCTTATACATACCACCATTGCCAGGAAGTGCATAAATTTCAGTAATCTTTTTGCTTTCCTTAAGCTTTCTTATGATAGCGTGCTCACGTCCACCGCCACCTACAACTAATACCTTCATTTATTTACCTCATTAATGGTGGAATAGTCTCATTTTTGTAAATGCCATAACGATGCCATATTTGTTACAGCAATCAATTACAATATCATCTCTAATTGATCCACCAGGCTCAGCAATAAATGATACGCCACTACGACGCGCTCTTTCGATATTGTCGCTGAATGGGAAGAATGCATCAGAACCAACACTAACGCCTGTAATTGTATCAAGATATGCTCTGATTTCCTCAGCTGTTAGTGGCTCTGGTTGGTGTGTGAAGTATTTTTGCCATACTCCATCAGCACAAACATCCTCTTCATTCTTATTGATATAACCATCAATTACATTATCTCTGTCAGGACGTGCAATAGTTGGCAAGAAAGGAAGATTTAGAACCTTGTCGTGTTGACGAAGGTGCCATGTGTCAGCCTTAGTACCAGCTAGACGTGTACAATGGATTCTTGATTGTTGTCCAGCGCCTACACCAATAGCTTGTCCATCATATGCATAGCAAACAGAGTTTGATTGTGTGTACTTAAGTGTAATAAGAGAAATTATGAGATCTGTAATTGCATCATCAGTAAAGTTTTTATTTTCCGTTACAATGTCAGAAAGAAGCTCTTTATTAACTACAAAATTATTTCTACCTTGCTCAAATGTAATACCGAAAACTTGCTTCTTTTCTTGAACCTCGGGAACATAGTTAGGGTCAATCTTAACTATGTTATAGTTGCCCTTTCTCTTTGATTTAAGAATTTCAAGTGCCTCATCTGTGTAGCCAGGCGCGATAACACCATCGGAAATCTCTCTCTTGATAAGTGTTGCTGTTGTCGCATCACAAACATCAGAAAGTGCAATCCAGTCACCAAATGATGACATTCTATCAGTTCCTCTAGCTCTTGCGTAAGCACAAGCAAGTGGAGACTCATCAAGCCCCTCGATATCGTCAACAAAGCAAGCCTTCTTTAATTTGTCAGAAAGCTTTTTGCCAACTGCTGCTGAGGTTGGACTAACGTGCTTAAACGAGGTTGCGCAAGGCATACCTGTCGCCTCTTTAAGCTCCTTTACAAGTTGCCAAGAGTTAAACGCATCAAGAAAGTTTATGTATCCTGGTCTTCCACAAAGGATTTCAATTGGAAGCTCCTCGCCGTTTTCCATATAAATTTTAGATGGCTTTTGATTAGGGTTACAGCCATATTTAAGTTCAAACTCTTTCATTTTACCACCTCACATTATTTGTTTTTGTTAATCATTCTATTTTCGTAAACGCCGCTTTCAATGTCAACATAACGAACATATAGAGAAATTTTATTATTTTCGTTTAGATTAGTCCAAATTTCATTTGTAAAATCGTCAATGCTATTTGGAATCTTAACTCTTTCAGGCTCGCCTTGGAAGGTTGGGATTGGATTACCATCACAAACATATGTGTGAATGAAATGTCCAAGACCATTAAGTGGTGCATACTCATAGAAATATCTATTGCAACCACTACCCTTTTCGTCAGCGCTCTTTAAGATACTCATTTGATATTTGAAATCATTTTCACCAAATGTGAGCATACCACTAATACGAGGAGTAAAGTTAGGAGCATCTGGCTCAAACTCTCTAGTCTTTAGTGCCTTTTTAAAGCATCCACAATCCTTGAGTGCCTCATAGATTGTATCTGTTTGGTCGCCATTAGTAACTATCATCTTATTCTCATAATTTCTAATTGCTGCATAGATAATAAGTGATGGATCCTCAACCTTTGAATAGTCAAATGGCTCAGTAAAAACATTGCCATCCTCTTCTTTAAACACACGATTTCTACTGTTTTCGCTTCTACCCATAATGAAGTAAGCAAATACAGCCTTTTTTCCATCCTCGCTCTTACCAATAACAATACCACGACCTGGGTATGTGTTGTCCTTTAAAAGTGCGCCAATTTCATCTATTTTATAAATATTCATTAGTTTTTCTCCTTAATAATCTCAGAACATACCTTTTCCAAGGAAAGTGGGAGAATTTTCCACTCTGCCTCTTGCATTATTCTCTTTTGTAGAATTTCAGGGGTATCGCCCTCTTGAATCTCTACTGCTTTTTGCATAATGATTTTACCACCATCAGGGATTTCATTAACAAAATGAACTGTTGCTCCACTGACCTTTACACCATAAGCAAGTGCTGCCTCGTGAACCTTAAGTCCATAGAAGCCTTTGCCACAAAATGATGGAATAAGTGATGGATGAACATTAATTATTCTATCCTTAAAATGATTTGTAAAATCTGCACTTAAAATGCTCATAAAGCCAGCAAGCACGATAATATCTGTATTTGCCTCTTCGAGCGCATTTATAAGCGCCTTTTCAAACTTTTCTTGTGAGCCAAGCTCATTTTTTAAAATAGTTTTAGTATTAATTCCCACATTTCTGGCTCTTTCAATCGCATAAGCGCCTTCCTTATTCGATATAACAAGGCATATTTTACCACTTTTGATAATGCCGCTTTGCTCAGCATCAATTAATGCTTGAAGATTTGTGCCGCCACCAGAAACTAAAACTGCTATATTAGCTCTTAGCATAGGATTACGCCCTCGTCAGACTTGATAATTTCGCCAATTACATAAGCGTCCTCACCATTAGCCTTAAGAATTTCAAGAGCTGTATCAACCTCTTCTTTTGGCACAACAATGCTCATACCAACTCCCATATTATATGTGTTGTACATATCTCTTTCAGGAATGTTGCCTGTTTTTTGAATAAGATCGAAGATAGGAAGAACCTTAACTGCTGATTTTTCAACCTTAGCTGCAAGACCCTTTGGAATAGATCTTGGAATGTTCTCGTAGAATCCTCCGCCTGTAATATGTGAAATGCCCTTAACATTAACCTTTTCAAGTAATGCAAGAACAGACTTTACATAAATTTTAGTAGGAGTTAAAAGTGTAGCAGCTATTGAAGCGCCACCAAGTGCCTCGCAAGGAACATAAAGTGAATCTGGATTGTTATCAATATCAAACACCTTTCGAACAAGTGAAAATCCGTTTGAGTGAACGCCACTTGATGCAAGTGCAATAACAACATCGCCTTCTGTCATCTTTGTGTTATCAAGAATCTTTTTCTTGTCAACAATACCTACCGCAAAGCCAGCAAGATCATATTCCTCTGCTGGCATCATACCAGGATGCTCTGCTGTTTCACCACCGATAAGAGCTGCGCCTGATTGAACACATCCCTCAGCAACACCACCAACAATGTCAGCAATCTTTTCGGGAATATTTTTACCGCAAGCGATGTAGTCAAGGAAGAATAATGGCTTCGCACCACAGCAAATAATATCATTAACACACATAGCTACAGCATCAATACCTATAGTATCGTGTTTATCCATAAGAATAGCCATTTTCACCTTTGTGCCACATCCGTCAGTACCAGAAACAAGAACAGGCTCTTCCATTCCCGCAACAGGTAAACCAAAGCATCCGCCAAAGCCTCCAACGTCATCAACACAACCCTCATTTTTAGTACGTGCAATGTGCTTTTTCATAAGCTCAACAGCCTTGTAGCCTGCTGTGATATCAACACCTGCTGCTGCATAGCTTTCAGATCTGGAATTTTTCATTTCTTATTTCTCACTTTCTGACAATTTATTTTCGTATTTATTAATAATCATTTTGGGTGTTTCTGTTGGGTAGTTACCATCAAAGCAAGCTGTACAATAGCCTGTGCAACGACCACTTGCACCGATTTTTGTAACATCCTCAAGATTTAAGTACGCTAGTGAATCAACGCCTACAATTTTTGCAATTTCATCCTCGCTATGAAGACAAGCTATCAAATTTTCTTTTGAATCAATATCCGTTCCATAATAACAAGGATTTATAAATGGTGGAGCGGAAGAACGAAGATGAACCTCAGTCGCTCCTGCATTTCTAAGTAGCTTGACGATTCTCGCACAAGTAGTACCACGTACAATAGAGTCATCAACCAAAACCACTCTTTTTCCATTAACTGTTTCTTTTACCGGATTAAGCTTTATTCTAACCTTGTCTTCTCTTACATTTTGACCGGGTGCAATAAATGTTCTACCTATGTATTTATTCTTTAGCAAGCCTATTCCATATGGAATACCTGATGCTTCTGCATATCCAAGCGCTGCATCAAGCCCCGAATCAGGAACTCCAACAACCACATCTGCTTCAACAGGTTTAACAGTTGAAAGATATGCGCCGGCTTTTTTTCTTGCTGCGTGTACCGAGCAACCTGAAATATCAGAGTCTGGACGCGCAGTATATACATATTCAAATACACAAAGAGATTCTGGTTTTTTATTACAATGATCTTTAATTGATTTAATACCGTCCTTTGAGAAAACAAGAATTTCTCCAGGCTCAAGCTCTCTAATGAATGTAGCACCAACTGAATCAAGCGCGCAGCTTTCGCTAGCAATTACATATTCTCCGTTTTCGCGCTTTCCATAGCAAAGAGGATGAAATCCTTGCTCGTCTCTTACGGCAATAATCTTTTTAGGGGACATAAGCAGCATACAGAAGCCACCCTTTAATTTATCCATTGCCTTATTTACAGCTTCTTCAATTGATACTGAATTCAAGCGCTCTTGAATTACAACGTAAGAAACGATTTCAGCATCGCTTGATGTATGGAATATCATTCCTTTAAGCTCAAGCTCTTGCTTAAGAACTGAACCATTTACTAGTCTTCCATTGGTTGCAATAGCCAAATGTCCTTTTGTGTGATTAACAACAAGCGGTTCTGCATTGACACGGCCCTTTGTACCCATAGTACCATAACGCACATGTCCAATAGCCATTGAGCCATTTCCTAACGATTCAAGCTTTTGACTTGTAAATACATCGTTTACCAAGCCTGTATCCTTGTATGTATGGATAATACCATCATCATTAACTGATATTCCACAACTTTCTTGTCCTCTGTGCTGAAGAGCATAAAGACCATAGTACACACTAGAAGCCACATTAGTTCTTTCGTTTCCGATTATACCAAAAACTCCCATTTTTTTCTCCTTGCAATATTACGTTTAGTTTAGTATTTATTGAATTTTTCTTCAATTGCTTTGTTTTTTTCAAGAACCTTCTCTTCTCCTGCCACTCTTGCAAAAACAAGCTTATTATAAAGATTATCGTCAGACAAAGCAAGCATCTCGACAGCCAAAAGCGCTGCATTTGCTGCACCATCAATTGCCACTGTTGCAACAGGAATACCGCTTGGCATTTGAACAGTTGCCCAAAGTGCATCAACACCACCTGTATTTTTACAAGAAACAGGTATTCCGATAACAGGTAATACTGTGTTAGCTGCAACCGCACCAGCTAAATGTGCCGCCATACCAGCAGCTGCAATAATTACGCCAAATCCATTATCTTTTGCATTTTTTACAAATTCAGCAGTTTGTACTGGTGTTCTATGAGCTGAATATACGTGAACCTCAAATGGAACCTCATATTCTTTCAATACATTTATGCCTTTTTCAACGATTGGTAAATCGCTATCACTACCCATTAAAATCGCAACTTTTTTCATAATAAACTCCTTATAAAACAAAAATGAGGACAGTCTACCCCATTATGGTAGGACTGCCCAGACGGTCGACAAACTTTGTTTTTGCTCCCATTGCGTTAATCGCATATCCGTCAGTTGCAAAAACCTCACCAGTTAATATTTTATCACGTGCGCGCAAGAATGTCAATAGTATTAGTGTTAAATAATATATTATTTAGTAAAATTTTGTAGCAAAATATTGTAAAATTTAGATGCTTGTTTTATAATGTTTTTGTAATCAATATTGTTTTTTGGTTAAACTAATAAAAATCTAATTCGAGGAAGATATTATGAAGATTGCTTTTTTTGATTCAAAGCCTTACGATGAAGAGGTTTTTAGCCAGTTTTCAAGTGCTAACTTTAAAATTAAATTTTTTGAAACTAGGCTAAACGAAGACACTGTCTCTTTGGCAAAAGGCTTTGACTGTATTTGTGTTTTTGTTAACGACACTGTAAATGCACCAGTTATTGATGCACTTCTTAGCTATGGAATAAAGCTTATCGCTTTACGTTGTGCAGGCTATAACAATGTTGATATAAATTATGCAAAGGATAAAATAGGTGTTGTTCGCGTCCCAGCTTACTCCCCTTATGCAGTAGCCGAGCATACAATGGCGCTCTTATTAACCGCAGTTAGGAACACTCATAAAGCATATGTTAGAACTAAAAGCTTCAATTTCAGCTTAAACGGACTTGTCGGTTTTGATTTATATGGCAAAACAGTTGGAATAATTGGTACTGGTAAAATAGGCCGTGTATTTGCTGATATTTGCAAGGGATTTGGCATGAAAATACTCGCTTATGACAAGTACCCAAACAGTTCTTTAGATATCGAATACACAACTCTTGACGAGCTTTTTAAACAAAGTGATATTATATCTCTCCATTGCCCTCTCAACGACGAAAGCTATCATTTAATCAATCACGATAGCATCAGCTTAATGAAAAAAGGTGTAATTCTTGTAAATACATCGAGAGGTGCTCTTGTCGATTCCGAAGCATTATTAGAAGGAATAAGAACCAAAAAAATCGGTGGAGCCTGCCTAGACGTTTACGAAGAAGAATCAGAATTATTCTTCGAAGACAACTCGAATCTTATTGTCAACGATGACACCTTGGCGCTATTAATGACAATGCCAAATGTAATAGTAACATCTCATCAAGCTTTTTTCACAAAAGAAGCACTATCAAATATAGCATCTACAACAATAGAAAATATTGATAGTTTTTTCAAAACTGGAGCTTGCAAAAACGAAGTAATATAAGCAAAAAGTCGACTACAAAGGTAGTCGACTTTTCTTATTTAAATAATTCTTGTGCGTATCTAACTGTCTCCATTGCATCCTTACAGTATTTATCAGCACCTATCATTTTCGCGTATTCAGGAGTTAAAACAGCTCCTCCAACAACGATTTTCACGTTTGGAAGTTCTTTATTTAATAGCTTTATGGTTTCCTCCATTGATACAACAGTAGTTGTCATCAAAGCCGAAAGACCAACAAGTCGTATATTCTTTTCCTTCGCTACTCTCACTATTTCTTTAGGTGAAACATCTTTTCCTAAATCATAGACAGTAAAGCCATAGTTTTGTAAGATAACCCTTACGATATTTTTACCAATATCGTGTATATCTCCTTTTACTGTAGCAAGAATTATTTCTCCAAGAGATGCAGTACTTTCACTTGCAAACTTCTCTTTTATAACATCAAAAGCAACTGTTGCTGTTTCTGCACTCATAAGTAGCTGAGGTAAGAATACTATCCCCTTCTCATAATCAGCACCAACAATATCAAGAGCTGGTACAATATGCTCATTGATTATATCAAGAGGTTTTTTTGTTTTTGCAAGCATCTTTGCAATATCCTTAGCCTCTTTTTTCATACCTTTAATTATGGCTCTTTCAAGGGTTAATTCCTTAACCTCTTGTGCTATATTACTAGCGGGCTCGCTTTGACTTGCATATGCAATGTATTCTTGGCAATTCTCATCAATACCCATTAAAGCATTGTGCGCATAATAAACATCTAGCATAGTTTTGGAATACGGGTTCATTATTACTGCATCTAAGCCTTTTTGAAGAGCTTGAGCAAAGAAAACAGAGTTTATTGTATCCCTGCTTGGCAATCCAAAAGAAACATTAGAAATACCCAAAGAGGTTTTTACACCTATTTCGTTTTTAATAATTTCTATTGCTTCAAGCGTAACACTTGGCGCTGTTTTATCAGAGCTGACGGTTAAACACAACGGGTCAACAATAATATCCTTTTTGTCAATACCAAATTCCATGGCTGCTTCAACTATTCTTTTTGCAATGTTAGCTCTTCCTCTTGCTGTATTTGGTATTCCGTTTTCATCAAGAGTAAGTGCTATTACAGCACCACCATATTTTTTTACAATTGGTAAAACAGACTCTATACTCTCTTTTTTTCCGTTAACAGAGTTAACTAGAGGTTTACCATTATATATTCTTAACGCGCTTTCAAGAGCTTTTGGATTTGAGGTATCTATTTGTAATGGCAATGTGGTTATTGCTTGAATTTCCTTTACTGCTTGGCAAAGCACAGCTTTTTCGTCAATTTCAGGAAGTCCGACATTGACATCAAGCATATCCGAACCTTTTTCTTCTTGACCAATCGCTTCTTTGATTAAATAATTTATATCGTTTTCACGCAATGCCGCTTTTAATTTTGACTTTCCTGTTGGGTTTATTCTTTCCCCAATCAAAATAGCCTTTTTATCAAAGTAACAAGCCTTTGAATAAGAAGAAACCACAGTATAATTCTTTTTTATTATTTCCTTGGGAATTAAATTATCAAGCTTTGTAGTAACTGCTTTAATGTGCTCTGGAGTTGTACCACAGCATCCACCTAAAATCCTTGAACCCATACTAGCAATTTCATACATATCGTTAGCAAATGCTTCCGCATCTTGCTTATAATAGGTTTTTCCATCACTAATTACAGGCATTCCCGCATTGGGATTTACTATTATGGGAAGTGAAGAAGCTTCAATTAAAGAAGGAATGAACTTTTTTAGCTGCTCTGCCCCAAGAGAACAGTTTACACCTAATGCGTCAACACCTAATCCCTCTAGCATTGATACCATTGCGTGTATATCACAGCCTGTAACTGTCTTTCCGTTTTCATCCAAAACAAATGTAGTAAAAATAGGAAGATTGGAATTTTCTTTCGCTGCAATTACAGCAGCCTTCATCTCATAAGGATCAGACATTGTTTCAATTAAAATAAGGTCAGCGCCCGCTATTACGCCTGCTTTTATAGTTGTAGCAAACGCACTTACCGCATCCTCAAAATCAAGCTCACCAAGCGGCTTTAAAAGCTTACCTGTTGGACCAATATCAAGCGCAACAAAATGATTGTCGCTTGACATAGCTTTTTTGGCATTAGCTATAGCTGCACCTACAACCTCTTCTACATTTTCTATTTTTAGTGGGTTTGCGCCAAATGTATTCGCTGTTGCTATATTAGCACCTGCCGCGTAATAATCCTTATGTATTTTTGTGATAATTTCAGGCTTCGTGATATTCCACATTTCAGGTATCTCCCCGGAAGTAAGACCATATCCCTGAAGCTGTGTTCCCATCGCTCCATCAAAAAACACATATCCCTTTGAAATTAACTCTAATACGTTCATATTTTCTCCGTATTTAATTTTTTATTCCTATTATCGCTGTTACTGTTTTTTGTGGTGTCATCATATATGCATCAGATAGTGTAACACCTATTTTTCTTGTAGCATCAAGCACTTCTAAAAGACTTTTTTGATGCTTGATTGAATAGTCACCATATCCTGCGGAAAAGCGAGGACAAGTGCGCTTGTTTGTTGCCAAAAGCTCATTTATATAATCACAAAATGCCTCTATTAATGTTGATGCTACCGAGTCAAGTACAATTGCCCTTGCCGGCTCAATTTTGGAATATTTTTGAATCAATCTGTCAACCTCAATACCAAGTGTTGCGCAGAAGATATAAGCATTTTTGCAACTATATAAGTTTTTCGATAAGTTTTTACTTAACACATTGTCAAATGAAAACTTTATCTCTTCTCCTTCTAACGAAATACACTCCATAGAGTACACCGCCTTTGGCGACGCTACTTTGTATATTTCAATTATACATTCATTAATAAGGGCATCATTTTGTGTATCGTTTTTATGAATCTTAAGATATCTTTTTACCTCATTAATGTTAATATCAAGAATGGTTACATCGTTAATGCTTACAAGGGAAAGCTCGCTCATTTAATTATCTCCGAAATGTTATCACGTATCTTTTCGGCAACATCGAATTTGTTCATTGAATACACATGAACAACATTTATTCCATTAGCATAAAGGTCTATGATTTGCTCAGTTGCATAGGCGATTCCCGCTTGCTTCATAGCTTCAGAATTGTCGGAATATTTATCAACGATTGCCTTAAATCTTGGTGGCAATTGAGATCCGGAAAGAGCGCACGTACGCTTAATTTGTTTTCCATTTGTTACAGGCATAATGCCAGCAATAATAGGCACATTTATCCCGGTTTCTCTTAATTTGTATATAAAATTATAAAGAATATTGTTATCAAAAAACATCTGTGTTGTTAAGAAATCACAGCCTGCCTCAACCTTTCGTTTTAGGTTTTTAATATCCATACTTTGAGTTCCGCATTCAGGGTGCCCCTCGGGATAACAAGCGCCACCTATACAAAAATCATAATCTTTTTTTATTTGAGACACTAACTCATTTGCATAGTGATAGTCCCATTTTTCTCTATTTTGATTTTCAGGGGTTATGTCTCCTCTTAATGCTAAAACATTCTCTATCCCACTTTGCTTTAGCATTTTAAGACGCATTTCAACCTCTTCCTTGGTTGAATTTACGCATGTCAAATGTGCAAGGGCAGTAATTCCCTTGCTTTGAAGATTTTGCGCTATTTTTAAGGTATATTCGCTTGTCCCTCCACCTGCACCATATGTAACGCTCATAAATGAAGGAGATAAAGTTGCTATCTTTTCAGATGCCTGCTTTACACTTTCAAATGAATCACTTGTTTTAGGGGGAAACACCTCAAAGGAAAGCGATGGCTTCCCAGATTTGATAATATCAGTAATTTTCATAATATTCCTCAAATTTTTATTCCCGTGGAAATCCACGGGAATAAAAACTTTTACTCAAAATCAACTACGTTTACTAGCTTATTAAGAAGCTCTTTTTCTTCTTCATTGTTTTTTACAGTTTGAGAAGCAGCAACAATAGGAAGCCATCTCAAATAATAGCTTCTTGATATGCCTGTTTTTTTGCAGAAAAGCGTTAAATATTTCTCTGCCAATCCTTCTTGACCAGCAAGTAAAAAAATTAGATATGTTCTTGCAACATCAGCTGATGCATTTCCCTGTGTTGCGTGAGACCAGTCGATTATATATAACTCACCATTATCTGTAACAATAACATTTGATGGGTTAAAATCTCCATGACAAAGCTTAACGTGATTAGGCATGCCCTCAAGTCTTGCGTGAAGCTCATATTTTAGTCCATCATCAAACTCTGTTTGTGAGATTTTCATCGACATTTTCTCTTTTATTTTCAAAAGACCTGGCGCTCTTTTGGTGTGAACATTAGCTTGCAAATCAACAAACATTTGTAGGTATTCATCAAGCTTTTCAGGGTTCTTTTCCATTAAAACATCAAGAGGAGTTCCCTCAATATAGTCAGTTACTACAACCCATTTACCCTCATATGTTGTAACCTCGTGTAATTTTGGCACATTAAGTCCAGTTTCCTCAATTTTTGCTTGATTTAAAGCAGAAACAAGAACATTAACCTTAGATGTATTTTCGTCATACACCTTAATTTTTAAATTACCATCACGATATACAGTTTTGTCGGATCTTTTTGCAATAATATTTTCGTACTTCATATTAATTCACCTCTCACCAATATCTACGATAATTAAATTTTTTCGTTTGTACCGTAATATGCATTTAGATACATCTTTTTAATTTCACTCATTAGTGGATATCTTGGGTTTGCACCTGTGCATTGGTCATCAAATGCTTGTTCAACCATTGTATCAAGATTGTCAAGGAAGTATTTTTCATCAACACCATAATCCTTGATTGTATTCTTAATACCAATAGTGGCTTTTAGTTTATCTATAAGTGCAATCAAGCCCTCAACCTTTTCTTCATCACTATTTCCATTAACTCCAAGATAACTTGCAACCTCTGCATAGCGCTTTGTAGCTATTGGATGATCGTATTGAGAGAATGTACCCATTTTTGTTGGAGTTTCAGTTGCATTGAAACGAATAACCTCGTTTATCATAAGAGCATTAGCAACACCGTGTGGCAAGTGATGGAATGCGCCAAGCTTGTGTGCCATAGAGTGGCAAACACCTAGGAACGCATTTGCAAACGCCATACCAGCCATAGTAGCCGCATTAGCCATTTTTTCTCTTGCTACTGGGTCGTTTGGACCATTTTCATACGCCTTAGGTAAATATTCAAATATAACCTTTAAGGCTTGTAGAGCCAAGCCATCAGTGTAATCTGTTGCCATAATTGAAGCATATGCCTCAAGCGCATGAGTAACAGCGTCAATACCTGAAGCAGCAGTTAATCCCTTTGGTGCTGACATATGGAAATCAGCATCTACTATTGCCATATTTGGAAGCAACTCATAGTCTGCAAGTGGATATTTTACACCACTCTCTCCATCTGTGATAACTGCAAAAGGTGTAACCTCCGAGCCTGTTCCTGCTGATGTTGGAATTGCAATAAAGTAAGCCTTTTCGCCCATTTTAGGGAATGTGTAAATACGCTTTCTAATATCACTAAAGCGCATTGCCATATCCATAAAATCAACCTCTGGATGCTCATAAAGAACCCACATAATTTTTGCAGCATCCATAGCAGAACCACCACCAAGCGCAATTATAACATCTGGCTTAAATGATGCCATTTGCTCAGCTCCAGCAACAGCACACGCAAGTGTCGGGTCTGGTTCAACATTTGAGAATGTAGCATATTGAATGCCCATTTGTGTTAATTTGTCTGTTATTGGCTTTGTGTAGCCATTTTCAAAAAGGAATGTATCAGTTACGATGAATGCCTTCTTTTTGTTTAATACGCTCTTCAATTCATCAAGCGCAACCGTCAAACAGCCCTTTTTAATGTATATTTTTTCAGGTGCTCTAAACCAAAGCATATTTTCTCTCCTAATTGCTACTGTTTTAATGTTTAAAAGATGCTTAACTCCTACGTTTTCCGAAATTGAGTTTCCGCCCCATGAACCACATCCTAATGTAAGTGAAGGCTCAAGACGGAAGTTGTAAACATCACCGATACCACCGTGTGATGAAGGAGTGTTTACAAGAATACGGCAGGTTTTCATCATTAATTTAAATTTATTAAGCTTTTCAGTTTCAGTAATTTCATTTAGATAAATTGATGATGTATGACCAAGGCCACCATCCTCAATTAAATGATACGCTTTATCAAGTGCCTCATCAAAGTTCTTTACCTTGTACATTGCAAGAACCGGAGAAAGCTTTTCGTGAGCAAATTCTTCAGTTAAATCAACGCTTTCAACCTCGCCAATGAGGACCTTAGTGCTTTGTGGCACATCAACTCCAGCAAGCGAAGCAATTTTGTGCGCTGTTTGACCTACTATACGAGCATTGAGTGAACCATTTATAATTATTGTTTTTCTTACCTTCTCTGTTTCTTCTTCATTCAAGAAATAACATCCTCTTTTTAAGAACTCAGCCTTAACTTCGTGGTAAATCTTCTCGCTAACTATAACAGATTGCTCAGATGCACAAATCATACCATTATCAAAAGTTTTTGAGTGAATAATTGAGTTTACAGCAAGAACTATATCTGCTGAATCATCAATAATCGCAGGGGTGTTACCTGCTCCAACGCCGAGTGCTGGCTTACCACTTGAATAAGCAGCTCTTACCATACCAGGACCACCTGTTGCAAGAATTATATCAGATGTTGCCATAAGTGTATTTGTAAGCTCAAGACTTGGCACATCAATCCAAGAAATAATTCCCTCAGGAGCCCCTGCCTTTACAGCAGCCTCAAGAACAATTTTTGATGCTTCTATTGTACTGTTTTTTGCTCTTGGATGAGGGCTGATAATAATACCATTTCTTGTTTTCAAAGCAAGCAATGTCTTAAATATAGCTGTAGATGTTGGGTTTGTTGTTGGAATAACAGCACCGATAACACCTATTGGAGCTGCAATCTTTTGCATTCCACCACTTACATCCTCTTCAATAACATCACAAGTTTTAGTATCTCTATATTTATTATAAATATATTCAGATGCAAAATGGTTTTTAATAACCTTATCTTCAACTATTCCCATTCCTGTTTCTTCAACTGCAAGTCTAGCAAGTGGTATCCTTGCCTTATTCGCCGCTATTGCTGCCGCTGTGAAGATTTTATCAACCTCTTCTTGCGTGTAGGTTGCAAACTTCTTTTGCGCGGCCTTTACTCTTTTTAAAGCCTCGTTATAAGACTCTACGCTATTAATAATTTCGTATTTATTCATATTTTGCTACCTCGTATAATACTATTTTAAGAAACCATTTACAATTTGCTCTTCTGCCTCTTGTTCGGTTAGACCAAGAGTCATAAGCTTCATTAATTGCTCACCTGCAATTTTTCCGATTGCCGCCTCGTGAATAAGGCTTGCATCTATATGATTTGCAGTAATTTCAGGAATTGCACTTACACGCGCCTTGTCCATAATAATCGCATCACATTCAGTATGCCCTGCGCACTTGTTGTTTCCTTTAATGTTTGAATAAAAAACCTGATATGATTCATCCTTAGCAACAGAACGAGAAATCACATTGGCTGAAGAATTTTCACCATTTAATTCAACTGTAAAATCTGTTTTTGCATATTGCTTTCCGTGTGTCATTAAACTTTCGCGAATAACAAGCTTTGCCTCATTTCCAAGAGTTGCATTAGTAACTCTAACGGTTGAATCAATTCCCTTAATTTGGGTTGTTTCCATCTCCATATAGCCTCCGTCATCAATTTCAATAACGGTTGTTGGATTCATCACATTTTCACCAGTTCCCTCGCCTTTACCATAATGGCGCTCAACATACTTGATTTTTGCATTTTTACCAACATGGAATGTGTGAATGCCGTCGTGACTAGATTTTTTATCACCTGTATTGTGAATGCCGCAGCCAGCAATAATAGTTATATCGGCATTTTCGCCAATATAAAAATCATTGTAAACCAAATCATCAATTCCTGTTTCGGTAATAATAACAGGAATATGAACACTTTCGTTTTTAGTATTAGACTTAATTATTATATCAATTCCCGGCTTATCTTCTTTTGTAACTATATCAATATTAGCTGTTGTATGTCTGCCACCAAGAGCACCATTTGCTCTTATATTGTACGCCCCTTCGGGAATGTCGTGTAGGTCGGCAACCTTTTCCAATAAGCCCTTTTGTATCGTATCCATATTTTACCCCGTTTTATAGTTTTACACATCCAAAGCCTGTATTTTCTCTATGCAATAAATCAGGCAATATTTCGTCTTTTTTACCATAATTCTTTATTTCACCATTAGCAATTACAACTATTTTATCTGCTATATTAAGGATTTTTTCTTGGTGAGAAATTATTATTATTGAGCCGTTTGTTTGATCGTGCATCTTTTCAAATACACGAATTAGATTATTGAAGCTCCACAAATCTATTCCCGCTTCAGGCTCGTCAAAAACAGATAGCTTAGTGCCTCTCGCCATAATCATAGCAATTTCAATTCTTTTTAGTTCGCCACCTGAAAGCGAAGCATTAATTTCTCTATCAATATAATCTCTTGCACAAAGACCAACCTCAGATAAATATGTGCAAGCCTCAGAGACATTAAGTGATCTTCCAGCTGCTAATGTAATCAAATCACGAACAGTTAAGCCCTTAAATCTAACCGGCTGCTGAAATGCAAAGCTGATTCCCAAATTTGCTCTTTCGGTAATTGACATATTAGTAATATCAACGCCATCAAACAGTATTTTTCCGTCAGTTACAGGGTATATGCCTGCAATTACCTTTGCAAGAGTTGATTTGCCACCACCATTAGGTCCAGTTATAGCAACAAATCTATCATCAAGCACCAAATTTATATTTTTAAGGATTTCCTTTTCTCCGTTTTCATCAGAAACCTTAAATGAAACGTTTTTAAGTTCTAACATAATTCCCTCTTAGATATTGTTATTCACTTTATTCTAACATAATTATTTTTCAATGTGAAGAGTTTTTTTATATATTTTATAAGTTTTATATATTTTACTAAATATTATTTTTAATATCCATGGTTTGATAGTCATTTTAACAATAAAACAATAAAATAAAAAGCGCACCATTCTTGGCGCGCTTTTTATATGTTATTATTGTGCGATAACGTTTACACGCTTCTTGTCCTTTGTGAGGTGGTCAAACTTAACTGTACCATCTACAAGAGCAAAAAGTGTATCGTCTTTTCCGATACCAACATTGGTACCTGGATGAATTTTTGTTCCTCTTTGTCTAACAATGATGTTGCCAGCAATAACGGATGCACCGTCTGCCTTCTTAACGCCTAGACGCTTAGATTCGCTGTCACGACCATTCTTTGTAGAACCAACACCTTTTTTGTGTGCGAAGAACTGTAAACCAAGTCTTAACATTATATGTTCCTCCGTTAAATTTTACGTTTATTTGTTACCCTTGCATTCTTTTTCGATTACTTCAACTTCTAAGTAATCATAGTACTCTTCTACCAAATCATTTAATTGGTAGTAGTACGCCATAATAAGACCGGAGATAGCAAATCTCTTTTTCTCATCGCTCTCATAGTCAGGTAACGCACCACGAGCAATTAGACGTACATTTGCGGTTTCTTCATCTATTTCGTAATCAGCCTCTGAATCGTATGCAACCTCAATTGCATTGATAACAAGCATTGTCATTGCTGAAATTGCTGAGCAAAGAATATCTTCTCCACTACTTGCAAAACCAGAGTGCCCTTGTTCCTCAAAGCCCCAAAAAACTCCATTAGATTTGAAAAATACGACTTTTGTCATATAAATTCCTCGAATTAACCAACAATCTTTTCGATTTGTACTTTTGTATAAGGCTGTCTATGACCGATCTTTTTCTTCTCGTTCTTCTTAGCCTTGTACTTCATAACGTAAATTTTCTTAGCTTTACCGTTACGAACAACCTTTGCTGTTACGGAAGCACCGGAAACATATGGAGCACCTGCAACGAAACCGTCATTATTTGATACAGCAAGAACTTGATCAAATACAACCTCGTCTCCTTCATTAGCTCCAAGCTTTTCAACGAAGATAACGTCTCCTTCGTTTACTTTGTACTGCTTTCCGCCTGTTAAAATAATTGCGAACACGAAAAGCACCTCTCTTTCACCAGAACTCGCTAAGCTGGGTAGGTAGAACCATTTGAGACCATCAGCATTATGCGGCGAAGCAATTATAACACAACTAAAATTACTTGTCAATAGTTTTTCGAAAAAATATTATATATTAATCTCTTCTATTATTAATTCTAGCTAAAATCGTCAAAAGTCTTAGTAGCTGTGCCAACGAAACAGCAAGTGCAGCAACATACGTCATTGCGGCAGCTGTTAGGACCTTTTTAACAATTGGGATTTCATCATCAGTTAGCATATATGTGTTTTCAAGTGCCTTTACTGCTCTTTTACTTGCGTTAAACTCAACAGGCAAAGTAACCAATTGAAAAAATACGCAAAATGAAAACAAAACAACACCAGCAATTGCAAAATACATACCAACCTCAGTTTGTACACTTCCAAATGCGGACAAAATAGTACCAACTATAATAAGAGGAATAGCAAGCTTTGAACCAATGTTTGTAATAGGAATTATTGCCTGTCTAACCTTTATTGGTGCATATTTTTCTGCGTGTTGAATTGCGTGCCCTGCCTCATGCATAGCAACTCCAATTGCAGCGGGAGATGTGTTGTCATAGGTTGAAGCCGACAAGCGAATGGTATTGTCTCTTGGGTCAAAATGGTCTGATAAATGCCCGCCAATTCGTTCAATTTTAACGTGTTGCAAGCCGTTTTCATCAAGTAATCTTCTTGCGGCACGAGCGCCAGTAATACCATAATGCGATTTAACCTTTTCGTACTTTTTGAATGTTGAATTAACCTTTAGGCTAGCCCAAAGCGAAAACAAAACTGCCGGAAAAACAAGAATTAAATATGTCCAGTCAACATAATAAAAAAACATTTTATCACCTCAAAACTAATTTTAACATATTAACACAGTTTATGCAAGTGAATTTTATGTGAAAAGCCCCGAGATAATTCCCGAGGCTATTTCCTTATACAATTTTAATTGCAAAACTAAAGTTGACTTTCTTTTCATTAAATCTGAATTCAGGTTCTAGCTCTGGTCCACAGGAATTTGAACCTACTCCGGAGTTTTTATAGTCAATTCTTACGTGAGTTGCGTAAGATTCGCCGATTTCATCAGTATGCATTGCTTTATAAAGCTGTTCTATGCTATATTTTGAAACATTAAATTCAAATGGTGCATCAGAAACAAACTCTATCTTGTTTTGAATATTCAAAACCTTTGCATTAATATGTGTTCCATGTTCCTGTGGCATAGGGTAGTTAACATATTCGTTATCTACATTGCTATCAAACCAATCTTGACGAACGTGATGGCACATATCACAGTAGTTTTCATATGGACCATTCGCAAAATATTTGAAACTATGGTTTTCCTTTTTCAAAGTAAATTCATAACCAAGACGAGGCAACCATGTAGATTTTTCATTAATTTTAGCCTTTAGATTGAAAAGAACTGTTCCGTTAGTAAGAACTGTAATTTCAGTTTTGTAATTTATTACAGGCAAACGAGAAATACCTGCCAAAGCACAATCAGCAACTATTGATGTTTTTGCAACCTTTACATCGTGAACGTTATTAAACGGAACGTCAAGGTTTTCGCCTTGCCACTCGTTCTTCTTTGCCCAGTGCCATATTCTGTGTCTTTCGTTATCAATAGGGGCTCTAAAGAGTGATAGCTTAACTGGTTCATACAATAGCTCTTCTCCATTGACAATCATACTGTCAAAATTACCAAGTTGTTTATTGAAGCGATATTCAAAGTTCTCGCCCTTTGCGTAAACAAAAAATTTGTCATTTTCAAGTGTTAGTGGAGCAATATATTCAAGCGTGTTTATTGTATCACACTCTATGCCTTGTGAAAGAACAGCAAGGGAATCTCCGCTGGGGGCGATAAGCTCAACATCAATATTAGCACCAAGAACACAGCTTGTTGGATTTTCAGCTGTTTTGAGAGTGATTGATTTCTTTGGTGCAAGATCAAGCTTGAGCGCTTTTTCCTCGATGCATTTATCGTCAACACGAATCTTATAATTCACAGTATATCCTTCAAATGAGGTGAAATCGTAAAGGTTAGTAATCTTTAGGCTACCATCCTTGAATTTGAAACGGAATGGTGCATATGCGCTTTTAACCTCAAGAGTTCCAGCCTTAAAGGATCTATCTGCAAAAACAAGGCCATCACAGCAGAAGTTTCCATCATTTGTAAGTTCTCCAGGGAAGTCTCCGCCATATTTTGCAACGCCATCAACCATTACAGTATGGTCAGCCCATTCCCAAATACAACCACCTATGAATTGTGGATATTTATACATAAGCTCCATATATTGCCATACGTCTCCCGGGCCATTACCCATTGCGTGAGAGTATTCACAAAGGAAATATGGTATATTAAAACGTCCATTTTCCATAAATTCCTTTATTTGACCAAGCGATGGATACATATGAGAAGCAACATCAACCTTTTTAATTCCGTCTTCAAACCAAGTCGCGGATTCAAAGTGAACAAGACGTTTTTGATCTACTGATTTTAAGTAATCTGACATCGCACCAAAGTTTGGTCCATATCCACTCTCGTTACCGAGCGACCACATAATAACTGAGGTTTGGTTCTTATCGCGCTGATATGTTCTTACAATTCTTTCAACGTGTTCTTTTTCCCATTCAGGGCGATTGGCAGGCCAAGCAAGAGGCTCCATATCATAGCCATATCCAACATTTGCTTTTCTACGCACAAAGCCATGTGCTTCCATATCGCATTCAAGAATTACGTAAATACCAATTTCATTACAGTATTCAAGGAATTTAGGGTGTGGTGGATAGTGAGATGTTCTTATGGCATTGCAATTCAAGGATTTAATGAGCTCAACATCACGCTTCATCTCATCGTCAGTCATACACCAGCCCTTACCATACATAGTGTCGTGGTGGTTTACGCCTTTAATTTTTACTGATTTGCCATTAATTAAAAGTTCATGCTTTGAAGAAACCTTGATATCGCAAAATCCTATTTTTTGTTCAATTTTTTCACCATTATATTCAAGCACAATGTTATATAAATATGGTGTTTCTGCCGTCCAAGGCTTGGGGCTTTTTACGTTAAATTCGCACACATCCCCGACCTTTTCACCCAAAAGTGTGTCATTATCGTAAAGCTTTACTATCGCGTTTTTATCTGATTTAACAATAATTTTTTTGTTGTTTTCAGTTGTTACGTGATAATCAGTAATATGATTCTTAGGACGAACCAAAAGATAGATATCACGGAAAATACCATTATATCTAAACATATCCTGGTCCTCAATATAGGAACTGCAGCACCACTTAAATACATTAATTCTGATAGTGTTTTTGCCTTGTCTTAATTGCTTTGTAATTTTAAATTCAGCCTGTAAATGGCTTCCTTGCGTAAAGCCAACATATTTGCCGTTGACATAAATAACAGCACAAGTAGCAACACCCTCTAAAACAAGATAGTATTCCTTTGTTTTTCTTGGAATCTCTATTTCCTTTTCATACATACCCATTGGATTGATGTTAGGAACATAAGGCAAATCGCAAGCAAAAGGATAGTTTATATTTGTATAGTTTGGATCCTCATATCCAAGCAATTGCCAACAGGATGGAACATCTATTTCGTCCCATTTTTCCGGCTCGGTTGCCATTTCGCTATTTGCAAAATATGCAAAATTCCATTTCCCGTTTAGAGAAATACATTTTGCTACTCCCTTAGGTATGTAATAGCTTCTTGGTTCTTCTCTGTTTTCGCTTGTTTTTAGTGGGTTTTCATAAAATCTCATATTGAGCTCCTTGTACTAAAATTATTAATATAATTTTACCATATTTTAGAGCTAAAAGTCAACAAATATCTTTACTTTTTATATGTATTATGATAAAATAAAACAAGAAATTCTTGAAGGGAGCTTTTTATGAAAACCGTTTTTATAACAGGCGGTAGTCGTGGCATTGGTGCCGAGGCTGTACGCACTTTCAAAAATAAAGGCTACAATGTTGCTTTTACCTATTTCAAATCGGTAGAACAAGCACTAGGCTTAGCTGAAGAAACAGGAGCGCTTGCTGTTTTATGTGATGTTTCCAATAGTGAGGCTGTTAATTCTGCTATTAAGGTTGCCAAGGAAACTTTTGGAAGCATTGATATTCTAATAAACAATGCAGGGATTGACGAATTTGCTCTCTTTACCGACATTACTGATGAAATGTGGCATAAAATGATTGATACAAACCTTTCAAGCGCATTTTATACTTCGCGCGCTGTGCTTACTGATATGATTAACAAAAAAGATGGCGTAATTATCAACATTTCATCTATGTGGGGCGAGGTTGGTGCTTCTTGTGAGGTACATTACTCCGTTTCAAAAGCTGGGCTAATAGGACTAACTAAAGCTCTTGCTAAAGAGGTTGGTCCCTCAGGCATTAGAGTAAACTGCATTACCCCTGGTGTTATCGATACTGATATGAACAAAAACCTTTCAAAAGAGGATTTAGAACAGTTAAAAATCGACACTCCCCTTGGCAAAATTGGAAAAACGGAAGATGTAGTCAATGCGATTTTGTTTTTGGCAGATGCTTCTTCTCGCTTTATTACTGGACAAGTTTTAGGTGTTAATGGTGGCTATATAATATAAAAAATCGCAAGCAAATGCTTGCGATTTTATTTTTTTCTTAACATATCATTACGAAGTGAAGCCTTTCCTCTACCATACAAATCAACCTTCCCCTTTGTTTTATCATTTGATTTCTCGGTTATACTAAAATAATTAAATCTATCTCCTGTATAAGATAAGTTTCCTTTATCGTAAAAATTGACTCTATTGTATTCACTATTTGAAACCTTAAACTCAATTTGTTCTTTCTCGTCTATTAAAAACGTTATATAGTAATGATTTACAATGCCACCCTCTTGATATGAACAGCTTTCTTGCCTTTTATCTAGAACCGTGGCAACACTAAGAATATCTTTCTTTTTTCTTCCAATTTCTGTATTAGGCAAGAACACCATTTTCACTAAGAAAAATATTAAAAAGCCAACTATTAAAAGAGGAATTGCAATTATTGCTATCCATACTAATACACCTATTATTTTAAAAACAACTTCCATCATTGTTCCCTTTTCTTTTGTGCGAGTTCGTTAAGTGATGAACGCATTGTGTCCCCAACTAGTTTGGTTTCGCCCTCGGTTTTCTCGCCTGATCTTTCAAGAACAATGAGGCTATCCAATGTGTCACCTGTGTGTAAAATCTCTACCTTATCATTATAATTCAACTTTTTGTATTTATTTTTATCCACGCAAAACTCAATCTGTTCGTTTTCTCCATACTTAAAGAGTACATAATATAAATATGCTCTTCCTGTTGAGTAACAGGAAACTATCTCTTCTCGTTTACTAACAACTCTTGCCGTTATAGTTTGAGTTTGCTTTTCTCTGCCACTTTTAAACGCAGGCATAAAGAATATTTTTACTAAGAAAAATATACCAACGCCAAATAGTAAAATTGGCAAGCCATAGACAAACATAAACCGCATAGCCGGTATAACTATTTGATCAATAAACACTTAAATCGCTCCTTTTTATATGGTATCTAGTTCTTTTCACTATTATTATATCACAGTGGCCGCTTGTTGTCAATACGCATACATGTGTAACAAAAAAAAAGACACCCAAGCTGGATTTGTATACACAAGACTTGAGTGTCGTTTTTTTGTTGCATTATCAAAATTTAAAAACCGACCTGAAAATCAGGTCGGTTTTATGTTTAATTAAAGACCACGCTTAACGTACTTAGTGTGAAGTACTTCATGAGCCTTGTGGCTATTTGGAGCACCAAAGTACTCATCATAAAGCATCTTAACTGCAGAGTTTTCATGAGATTTTCTCAAATCCATCTTCTTATCAGCTGTATAAAGAACGCTTGCACGGAGAGCCTTCAAGTCAACGTTGTTACGAACAACTGCAGGTTGTGTAGGTTGTCCACCACCGTTTACGCAACCGCCTGGACAAGCCATAACCTCGATGAAGTCATATGCTTCTTCACCGTTCTTAATAGCTGTGAGAAGCTTCTTAGCATTTGCTGTTCCGCTTACTACCGCTACTCTAACAGTAACATCGCCAATCTTGTATGTAGCCTTCTTAATGCCCTCTGTTCCTCTTACATCATCAAAGTCAAGCTTTTCAAGTGGCTTGCCTTCAATAACCTCAGCAGCAGTTCTAAGAGCTGCCTCCATAACACCACCAGTAGCGCCGAAGATAACGCCAGCACCTGAACCGATACCGAATGGATCGTCAAACTTTTCGTCCTTAAGAGCCTTAAAGTCGATGCCAGCTTGTTGAATCATTCTGCCAAGCTCACGTGTTGTGATAGCAACATCAACGTCAGGAACTCCTGCAGCATTTTGGAAGTCTCTCTTAACCTCAAACTTCTTTGCTGTACAAGGAATAGCTGATACAAATACGATATCCTTTGGATCAAGTCCAACCTTTTGTGCGTAATATGTCTTATACATAGCACCAAACATTTGTTGTGGGGACTTGCAGGATGAAATATTGTCAGTAAATTCTGGGAAGTAGTGCTCACAGTACTTAACCCATCCTGGTGAGCAGGATGTGATAAGTGGGAGATTCTTGCCTTCCTTAAATCTGCCAAGGAACTCTGTAGCCTCTTCCATAATTGTGAGGTCAGCAGTTAAGTTCATATCATATACGCCATCAAAGCCAAGAGCCTTCAAGGCTGCAACCATCTTGCCCTCTACGTCTGTACCTGGCTCATAGCCGAAGCATTCGCCAAGAGTAGCACGAATAGATGGAGCTGCACAGATAGCAACGTGCTTTGTTGGGTCGGAGATAGCATCAAATACCTTTTGTGTGTCGTCTCTTTCGTAGATTGCACCAACTGGACAAGCAACGATACATTGACCACAACCGATACATGAGGTTTGACCAAGCTTTAGCTCGAAAGCAGAAGCGATGTGTGTATCAAATCCACGGTCGTTAGCGCCGATAACGCCAATGCCTTGCATATTCTTACAAGCTGCTACGCAACGACGGCAAAGGATACATTTTTCGTTATCTCTAATAACAGAAGCTGTTGAACAATCAATTGGATATTCGTTGTCATTTCCTTGGAAATGGTCTTCATCAACACCATACTCAAGGCAGAGCTTTTGAAGCTCACAGCTTGTTGAACGAACACATGTCAAGCATTTCTTTTTGTGAGCTGAAAGAACAAGCTCAAGGTTTGTCTTTCTAGCTTTTCTGATTGCAGGTGTGTTTGTTTGAATTTCCATACCCTCGTTAACTGGGTAAACACATGCCGCGCAAAGACCTCTTGCACCCTTTACTTCTACTAAGCAAAGACGACAAGCACCGATTTCGTTAATATCTTTTAAATAGCAAAGTGTAGGAATATCAATTCCAGCATATCTTGCTGCCTCTAAAATGGTTGAATTAGCAGGAACTGAATATTCTCTATTGTTAATTTTAACATTTACCATATTTTCCATCTTTAGTTCCTCCATTAACCTTTATAAATTGCATTGAATTTCTTACAGCTTGGTAAGCAAGCACCACATTTTACGCACTTAGAAGCGTCAATTTGCATTGATGCGAGCTTATGACCCTCAGCCACATAGTCTGTTCTTGAAATAGCATCTGCAGGACATTGCTTAGCGCACAAGCCACAACCCATACATTTATCAAGATCAATCTTATATGTAAAGAGGTTCTTACATACGCCAGCTGGACACTTTTTGTCAACGATGTGAGCGATATACTCATCACGGAAGTTTGCAAGTGTTGAAAGAACTGGGTTTGGAGCTGTTTGTCCAAGACCACAGAGTGAAGCACTCTTGATGTAGTTTGCAAGTTCTTCGAGCTTATCAAGGTCTTCCATCTCGCCGTTACCTTCAGTAATCTTTGTAAGGATTTCAAGAAGTCTTACAGTACCGATACGACAAGGAGCACACTTACCACAGGACTCGTCAACTGTAAACTCAAGGAAGAACTTAGCAAGGTCAACCATACAGGTATCCTCGTCCATAACGATAAGACCACCAGAACCCATCATCGAGCCTTGAGCAATAAGGTTGTCATAGTCGATTTCAACATCGTACTTAGAAGCTGGGATACATCCACCAGAAGGACCGCCTGTTTGAGCAGCCTTGAACTTCTTACCATTAGGAATACCACCACCGATTTCTTCAACTACTTCTCTAAGTGTTGTACCCATAGGAATTTCAACAAGACCAGTATTTGTGATCTTACCACCAAGAGCAAATACCTTTGTACCCTTGGACTTTTCTGTACCCATAGATTTGAACCAGTCAGCACCCTTGAGGATGATTTGTGGAATGTTAGCATATGTTTCAACGTTGTTGATAATTGTTGGTTTGCCAAATAAGCCCTTTACTGCTGGGAATGGTGGACGTGGACGTGGTTCACCTCTGTTACCCTCGATAGATGTAAGAAGAGCTGTTTCCTCACCACATACGAAAGCACCAGCACCAAGTCTAATTTGCATATCAAATTCGAAGTCTGTACCGAAAATATTTTTTCCGAGCAAGCCCTCTTTTCTTGCGGAGTCAATAGCTGCTTGAAGTCTATTTACAGCGATTGGGTACTCTGCACGAACGTAAACGTAGCCTTGATTAGCACCGATTGCATAACCAGCGATAGCCATAGCCTCGATAAGTGCGTGTGGGTCGCCTTCAAGGATTGAACGGTCCATAAATGCGCCTGGGTCGCCCTCGTCACCGTTACATACTACATATTTTTGACCTTTAGGTTGAGCAGCAGCGAACATCCACTTTCTACCAGTTGGGAATCCTCCGCCTCCTCTACCACGGATGCCAGACTCAAGAATTGTATTGATAACATCGTCTGGTGTCATTTCTGTTACAACCTTTGCAAGTGCCATATAACCGTTTGTACCAATGTACTCATTGATGCATTCTGGGTCAATAACACCACAGTTACGGAGAGCAACACGCTTTTGCTTCTTATAGAAAGCTGTTTCGTTAAGTGAAAGGATTTCGTCACCCTTTACAGTTTCGGAGTAAAGAAGGCTCTTTACTGGGTTACCACCAACTAAGTGCTCCTTAACGATTGTTTCAGCATCCTTAATTTCGATTCTTGAATAGAATGTTCCTTCAGGATATACAATTACGATTGGACCGAGTGCACAAAGACCAAAGCATCCTGTAAGTACAACTTGTACCTCGTCTTGAATGCCAGCCTCTTTAATAGCCTCTTCCATCTTAGCCTTGATTTGTACGCTCTTTGAGGATGTACAACCAGTACCACCACAAATTAGAACGTGCTTTTTGATGTTTCCATCAGATACTTGTGCACCAGCACTGTGTTGACGGAAATTAATTTTACCAGCATAAGCATCTCTTATAGCTGTCAATTCTGCGATATTCTTAATCATCTTCTATTTCCGCCTTTCTTAATTATATTTATCAAGGATACCCTTGATCATATCAGGTGTAAGTCTACCATAAACCTCTTCGTTAACAGTAAGCACGGGAGCAAGACCGCACGCACCGATACAACGAGTAGCGTCTAGACTGAATTTTCTGTCGTCTGAAATCTCGCCATTTTTGATACCAAGCAAGGATTCAAGCTTGTCCATAAGAAGACCTGCTCCTTTTACATAGCAAGCAGTACCAAGACATACTGAAACTGCATACTCGCCTTTTGGGTTCAAAATGAATTGAGAGTAGAATGTTGCAACTCCGTAAACCTCGGAAAGTGGAACATCCATAGAAAGTGCTATATGCTTTTGAACTTCGATTGGCAAATATCCATAGATACCTTGTGCGCCTTGAAGAACAGGCATAAGTGCGCCCTTCTCACCTTTGTGCTTTGCAATGAGTTCGTCAAGCTTTGCAAGTTGCTCAGCTGTGCCATTGAAAGCAACGGTTGTCATTTTCTTTTTCATAGGGGAACTCCTTTATGTAAAATATTATTTTTGATCAAATTTATTTTCGATGGTTTCTACTGCTTTGTCAAGGAAATCATTTTCCATAAGCTCTATTATTCCCTTATCACAAAGAGCAGCAAGCTTGCCGTCCATTGGAAGATTGCCAAGTAACTCATATCCATACTTAGAAGCAACCTTATTAATTTTCTCTTCGCCAAATATATGAAGTTTCTTTCCACAATCAGGGCAAATAATGTAACTCATATTCTCTACTATGCCAATGATTGGAATATTCATCATTTGTGCCATTTTTGTTGCCTTTTCAACTATCATTGAAACAAGGTCCTGTGGAGTTGTTACAACCACAATACCATCAATAGGCAATGATTGGAAAACTGTAAGTGGTACATCTCCTGTTCCTGGAGGCATATCAACAAACATATAGTCAACATCATTCCAAACACAGTCTGTCCAAAATTGCTTAACTGTACCTGCAATTACAGGTCCACGCCATACAACTGGTCTTGTTTCGTCTTCAAGCAAGAGGTTAACAGACATAATATCAATTCCTGTCTTTGAAGAAACAGGTAACAAATATTCGCCATTAGACATTGCCCTTTCCTTAATGCCGAAGTTCCTTGGAATTGAAGGACCTGTAATGTCAGCATCAAGAATTGCTGTTTTATAACCTTTTCTCTGCATTAAAACTGCAAGCATTGAGGTAACAATTGATTTGCCAACGCCACCCTTACCACTTACAACACCGATAACGTGCTTAACAGAGCTCAAAGGATTTAACTGTTCCTTTGGTATTCCTTCGGAACACTTTGAGGAGCAGTTTGCACAATCGTGCGAGCATTCTGCCATATATATTCACTTCCTTATTTTATTTCGCAAATATTATACTACAAATTAATAATAAATTCAAGAGTTTTTAAGATATTCTTTAAATTTCGTCAAAATTTATAAAAATTTCATTAACATTATAACGTTTTTTAACCTTATCATAATCTTTGTAATCAACAAAAATAAACTTGTTTTGAGAAGGTAAAATTGTTGCAGCTCTTTTTACATTTTTTTCTCTTTTTGTCAATGAATTTTTCTCTAATTCGTTCAGCGTTTTTTTGATGATATGAGAGTGGATTTTTATGCACTCTGGCAAGGTGCCCATTCTATTGGTTGAAAGACGATCCATCGCTAAAAAGTCACGTAATTCTCTTCTATTAATATATAGCCTAGTGCTAAAATGCTCGAGTATTGCAAGGGTAAAATCATCAAGAGAGTTTTTAACTCTTTTTTCTTCACAGTACTTAGCAAATAACATAATTTCCTTGTATACATTTTCTGCTTTTGAAAAAATATATTCGCATGTGCTTGGAAATCTTGCAGAATTATACAGCTTTTCGAACACGTCCTCAAAGATATGTAAGCATTCTAATTCCTCCTTAGACATCCATTCGGTAGATATCACTTCATATGGCGGTTCCTTAGAATATTCACAAGCGAATTTTTCAAAATCCTCTCTCATATCAGCACCGTGAAGTAATTTTAAAAATCCAAGCTGTAGCATATGTGGTTTCAATGCAATTGCTTTATTAAAACCATCCTCAAAGCTTTCCATTGTTTCATAGCTCATGCCAGCAATCAAGTCAATGTGCACATGAATATTTTCCAATTCGATTATTTGTTTTATTTTATTTGACAATTTTTGCAAATTTGTTCTTCTATTGATATAATTAAGAGTTTTTTCATTAAAGCTTTGCAATCCTATTTCAAATTGAAACAATCCTTTAGGTGCTTTTTTTAGTACTTTCAGTGTGCTTTCATCAATCAATTCTCCTTCAATTTCGAAGTGAAAACAGACACTGGTAGGGATTTTTTTGCCATAATTGTCTATTATGAACTCAAAAAGCTCTATTGCTCTTTTCCTATTCGCATTAAAGGTTCTATCGATAAATTTTACGGTTTGCGTACCACTATTTGCAAGGAGTAGTATTTTCTTTTTACTTTCCTCTAAATCAAAAAATCTTACTCCACCACATCTTCCCGACAGACAAAAGGCACATCTAAACGGACAACCTCTGCTCGTCTCAATGTACGTAATACGGCCATTTAGGGCATCAAAATACTCTTGAGTGTACGGAAAAGGTGGGTCATTTTTTGGCAAACGAGGTGCTTTAACTATGATTTCATCGTTTTTTCTATAACAAATTCCATCAATTTGCTCTAATGGAGCATTATTAAGTAGTTCAGCAAAGGGTTCCTCCCCTTCTCCGGAAATTACATAATCTACAAATGAATATTTTGATAAAATTTCTTTTGCATTGTAGCTAACCTCCGGGCCACCTAAAAGTATTCTTACATTTCTGTTTTCTTTAATATTTTTTGCCAAATCTAATACTAGATTTACGTTCCAAATATATGTTGAAAACCCAATAACATCGAAGTCCTTTGAGTATATTTTTTTGAAAATTTCATCAAGCTTTTCATTTATTGTTAATTCCAAAATCTCGCATTGAGCTTGGGTATTTATTTTTGCTGATGCATATAGATACCATGGAGCAAGCGACGAATGAATATACTTGCTATTTATCGCACACAAAAGAACTTTCATTGGCGCACCCCCCTTTTCCTACAATTTTACCAAAATGTATATGTGATGTCAATATTCCTCTAGTACATAATTTATAAATATATTATTTTCTATTGACAAAATGTGACCATTGTGATAAAATATCAAATGGAATTTTTTATGTGAGGTACTTGTTTTGTACGATTTTATTGATTTGCATTGCCACATTCTATGCAACATTGATGATGGTGCAAAGAATGCTGAAACAATGTATAAAATGCTTGACATTGCTTATTCTGACGGCATAAGAGCAATTTGTTTCACCCCTCATTTTAAGATTTACAGATTCAATAATGAGGAAGAGATTTCAAGGTATAATATTGCAATTAAAGAGCGCTTCGACACTGCTTGTGAATATGTAAATCAGCATTATCCAGATATGAAATTGCATCTCGGAAATGAAATTATGTATCACAATGATGTGCTTGATTCTTTAATTTCTCAAAAATGTTTTACTATTGCAAACAGCTCATACATTTTAATTGAGTTTCCCCCTCATATCGGCTCATATGAATTAAAAAACGCTACATCAAAGCTTTTGCGCAAGGGATTCACTCCTATAATCGCGCATGTTGAAAGATATGATGCGCTTATTAAGGATTTCTCCTTATTAAAAGACATTAAAGAGTCTGGAGCTGTAATTCAAATCAATTCACATTCTGTTACCAAATTAAGATTCGGCAAAACAGCGCATTTTGTTAAAAAAGCTTTAAAAAGCAATCTTGTAGACATTGTTTCGACCGATGCACATGATGCTGGCCTTCTCTCTCCAAGTCTTTCTAAATCTTATAAGATTATTTCGAGACGGTACGGAAAAGATTATGCAAAAAAAATCTTTTTTGACAATCAACTTTTAATTTTACGTAACACGCATTAAGGAGTTTATAATGAATTCAACTAACGAATCAAAGAAAAATAAGTTTTTCAGAGAATTAGATGCTAGAGATATTGGTCGTTTTATTTTAACCAAGTCTTGGATAATCATTGTTGCTGCAATTGCATGCATTGCCATTTCTCTTGTTTTCACGCACTTTATTACGCCAAAATATAGTGCTTCATCAAGCATGATG
The DNA here is from genome assembly GCA_045543955.1 of Eubacteriales bacterium. Taxonomy (GTDB): domain Bacteria; phylum Bacillota; class Clostridia; order Oscillospirales; family CAG-272; genus RGIG2000. The sequence continues at coordinate 100,757 of JAZPYB010000031.1, read as the reverse complement.
GTAGTTGTAGGTGATAGTGAAAATGCTCAATCCTGGACCATTGGTAATCAAATTATTCAAGCATCTCCGGAAATTATAGATGGTAATGAGTTCTGCCGTGATGTCGCTTCTATGCTTACTTCCCCTACTCGTACAAGCATTACTGATACATTCAGCTGCTGGCAAGACTTTATTCATGCTAAAAGCAAAAAGAATAATACTAACTACATATATGATGCATTATACACTTCCCGTGGCAAATACGAAACAATAGATGATATTGGTCAATTTACTGGTATTACCATAGTAAAGTGTGGTGGTGATGCAGAAAAAGCCCAAAAGGAAAACTACAATGAGATTTATAATCTTCTAAAGTCATCAATTACAGTTTCCTTTGATTCCGATTCTCCAAACACTTTCACTGTTACTGCTAATACTGAGAATCCCGAGCTTTCTTACATATTGGCAAACGCTGTTATGCTAAGATATCAATATCAAATTCAAAATTATTTCCAAGTTCAAAACGACACATTAATTATTACCGATATTTATGACACCGGTTCAATTGTTGCTGCTACTGCTGAAAATTCAACCAACCAAAACTTTACTCGTAATGCAGTAATCGCAGCAGGTGTTGCTGTTCTAGTTTCAGTTGCAGTACTAGTTGTAGTATTTATTTTCGATGATAAAATTAAAACACCAGATGATGTTGAAAAGCATCTTGGACTAAATATTTTGGGAGCTGTCCCAGAATTTGAATCAAAGTGAGGTGTAAGCAAATGAAATCAACATTCATCAATGAATTACAAGATAATTCACATACTATAATTGAAGCATTCAAATCTTTACGTACAAACTTTCTCTTTTGCGGAGATGAATATAAGTCTATTGTAATAACCAGCTGCGTTAAGCATGAAGGAAAAAGCACAGTTTCTATTGAGCTTGCCAAATCTCTTGCTGTTGCAGAAAAAAAGGTTCTTTTAATTGATGCCGACTTGAGAAAATCGGTGTACGCTACTAGATATACAACAAACGATAAGGAAATTGTTGGCTTGAGCGAATATCTTTCTAGTCAAGCTACATTGGAAGACGTTCTTTACTCTACTCAAGATGAAAATCTTCACCTTATTTTCGCAGGAACAGTTCCTCCAAATCCAGTTGAACTTTTAAGCTCCAAAAAATTTCAAGATCTTGTAAATGAATCAAAACAAATCTACGATTTTGTTATTATCGATGCTGCGCCACTTGGTGCTGTTATTGATGCTGCCGTTATTGGTGCATTCGCTGATGCTGCTATTATGGTAATAGCATCAAATGAAATTCACTGTCGCCATGCGCAAGACGTTAAAGAGCAGCTAGAAAAAAGTGGTTGTAAAATCCTCGGTGCTATTCTAAACAAAGTTCCTTTAAAATCAGGTTCTTACTATAGTGGTTATTACAGAAAATACTATGGTAAAAAATACGGAGCTTATGGATACGGTCAGCTTGGTGGCTATGGCTATTCAAACAAGGACAAAAAATAAGACATTTTCACCAAAGGAATTCGGAAGCTTAGTTCCGAATTCCTTTTTATTAATAAAAGGTGGTGTTTCAATTTATGAATACAACTGTAAAAAAACACGAATTGCCACAATGGATTCAACTATTTGTGGACAAATCACGCTGGTTCTTCAACAGTAAGTACTATGCCTTTTTATTGTTTATCACTGCTCTTATTTCTCATACTTTTTCAATAGAAATACTTGCTATAGTAATTACTGTTTTTTTAGTTTGCCTAGGTCTTTTAGTTTGCGAAGATTTCAAGTTTTTGATTATGCCTTTCATTATTTCGTTACTTAATTTCTCTGAAAAGAGTGTAAGCTCTGGCATATTTTATGACAAACCATATCTTATAGCCATCACATGTGGCATTATTGGCGCTTTAATATTACTTATAGTGCATTTTATCCTATACAGAAAATCAACAGATTTTAAAGCCCCTTTCAAGTCAAAGCTCTTTTGGGGTATAATTCTTTTTTCCTGCGCTATTTTTCTAAATGGATTTTTCAATTTTGATGAATTCCATCATGGTAATATTTCTTACGCTTTTGCTTTCACATTTGCGCTAGCCGGAGTATTCTTTTTATTTTCTGTGGGATTAAAAAAAGACAAGCATCTTGTCAACTACATTTTAAATGTTCTCTTTTTAATCTCTATTTTGGTAACATTACAGTTATTTATAGGTTTTATAAATCAATTTGAAATTAAAAACGGACAAATTGTCAAGGAAAGCATTATGCTTGGTTGGGGAATGTGGAATAACATTGGCGGACTTTTAGCATTTTTACTTCCAGTTCATTTCTATTTTGCAACCAAAGTTAAAGGCTATGGATGGATTTTCTATCTAACAGGACTTATCTCTTTTTCGGCAATAGTTTTAACATTAAGTCGTTCTTCTCTGCTTTCCGGTGGCATTTGCTTACTAATATGCATTATTATTTCTTGTTTTTCCGGTGTTAATAAATTTGTAAATAGAATTTTTTCGATTTCATTCCTTTGCGTTGCGATTATACTCATAATTGCCTTTTGGAATAAAATCTCATCTATTTTGGGAGATTATTTATCTAGAGGCTTTGATGACAACGGAAGATTTGAAATGTATAGACACGGACTTGAAAACTTTTTCCATAATCCTTTCTTTGGTGGTGGTTTTAATTCAGCTTACAAAACTGAGCATACCTTCATTTTCTTCCTTCCACCAAGATACCATAACACTTTTATTCAAATGATTGCAACTTGTGGTATATTTGGATTAACTTCTTACCTGTTTCATAGATATCAAACTATTAAGCTACTGTTTTCAGAAAAAAGGACCTCATTCATTTTTATTGCTTTAGCTATTGGAACTATGCTTTTTGGAAGCATGTTTGACAACCATCTTTTCAATATACATCCAACCTTTATATACGCACTTTTGCTTGTTTGCGTTGAAAAATCGACAAAAACATATTAAAAATAAAAAGCTGTTGCAATCGCAACAGCTTTTTTGTTATTTTATTGTTTCATTCTTTTGTGAAATAAACTCGCCTTCTTCATCAAGGACTCCGAGCTCGACCACAACAGATTCTCCAATAGTTGGTGAGGAATAATAAACTGCCATTTTTTCTGTATAATCCTTTGGCAATTGAACTAGTATTGGCGCATCGTTTCCACAAGTAATACGTAGCCACATACCTTGAACAGCCTCGCTCTTATTTGAAACCAATCCTGATAAATATTTAGCCTCTCCAAGAGTTGTTTGAGCTTTATTATTAGTGCAAACAATCATTATTGTTCCACCTTTAACTGTAACAGTTCCTGTTTTGCCAAGATCGATTTTTTCAAACAAATATAGAGTTCCACCATTTATTTCGGTTGTATCGGCATTTATAGAATCCTTATCAGCTATTATATTAATTGTGCCACCATCAATCTTGATTGATTGTGCCTTCAAGCCCTTTTCGCAGCTCAAAACCTCAATATTTGCGTTACCTGAAATCGAAATCCCCTCAGCATCGACTGCATCTCCCAAGGTAGCCACAACAACTCTGCCACCTGACATTTCAAAAGAATTCACGCTCTTATCAGATGTATTATTTACATTAAATGCATCCTCGCATGAGTTGACACCTATTATTCCGTTTGTAATTGTTAATTTGCCGTCAGCCTCTATGCCTCTGCAGTCCTTGCGAACATAATGCTTTTCATTGATTGGGTCAGTTTCTGGATTGTATTTTACATATTCACCATCTACTAATCTATATAATGTTGCATCAGATGGTGTTTCATTGGTAACTTCTTCATAAATTGGAGTTGTATTTATATATACCACACCAGTTGTTGAAATAGTAACATTATTTGAAGATATTCCATTACCATTTGTTATCAATTTTAGATTAGCACTACCGTTAACTATAACATCAGCATCAGTTGATACGGCAGATTTATACGAATCAAATATTGAAATACCACCATTAAATGTTATATTCTTTGTTGCATCTATTCCATTGCCAGCTTCAGCTTTAGCAAAAATCTTGCCGTCGGTAATCACAACCTCGCCAAAGCAATTAATTCCATTTGTTCCACAAGTTATATTAGTGTTTCCACCATTGATTTTTACGTAGCCCTCTACTGCTCCGTCCTTATCGTCAGGGTCTCCACTCTTGATGCCACTCTTTGAAGTGTTTAATGTTAGCTTTCCACCATTAATATTTACACCCTTTTGACCATAAATAGCATGTCCTGGAGATGTTACACTTATATAACCACCATCAATTGTTAATTCCTTTGTGTTAGCAATTCCATACTTTGCATTACCAACAATTTCAAGTGTTCCCGTTCCTTTAATAGTTAGATTGCTACGACGAACACGAATAACAGCATCTTCACCAGAATTTTTAGCTGTATCAGATAGCTTATTTACAGTATTATCCTTCAAAACGATAGTAAGTGATGCGCATTTTTCAACATGAATTGCAGGAAATGAGGAATTAGAATTAATTTCAACTCCATCTAATAGCAAAACCACCTTTTGGTCCTCAGCATTTATAAGAATTCCACCATTGGTGGTTTTACCACGCACCAAATAATTACCACCTTTATCTATCAAATGCTGCTTGTTCAATGCACTGTTCGAAAGATTTATTTCATAATCAAATGTATGTCCAAATGTATTTCCTACACTACCATATTCGCTATCAAAAACCTCTAGTTCAGTTTTTAAAGTTTCTTCTACAGTAGGTACAGTATATGTTGGAGTGGTTTGGTCTGACTCCGTAGACGAATCTGTATCCGACTCTAGTGTTTCAGAGTCTGTTTCGCTACTTACCGAGCTATCTGTGCTTGTGTCACTACCTACGCTTGTATCAGTAGCTGTATCAGTCATTGTAGAAGAGTCTGTATCTTCATCGGAATTAGTATCGCTGCTTTGTCCTCCACATGCAATAAGCATAAATACCACAAGCAATGAAAAACTAATTAATAATAATTTTTTCATATTTCCTCCTGTAAAGTGCACAAAAAATCATTTTTTTACAAATACATTTTATCACATTTTACTATATTAGTCAATATAAAAAATTAAATACGCCTGTGTTATACAGGCGTATTTTAAATTTCTAGTATCTCATAATAATTTTTCTTATCTGTACACATTGAAGGCAAGGTGTGATAATTGATTCCGTTTATAATATTTTCATGTCCTTTATGATAATGACCTTGAATTACCATTTTTACATTCTCAGCTTTTTCCAGCTCTCTTCTTATTTCCTCAGCATTGTGCACTATATGATGTTTATCTACATCCTTATCAAGATTTTGATGCACGAAAATATACTTTTTCTTTCTATTTTTTAACGTTTCTTTTAGTTTATCAAACTGTTCATTTGGCAAAAAGCAATTTTTCCAATCAATGTTTCTTACTTTATACGGCTCGCCATTGTCATTGTAGTTACAGTCAAGAAATATTAAAGCACAGTTTTCGTTTTCTATTTTAAACGGTGGATATGCTCCGTTGGATAACCCATTAAATTCTTCTCTTGTAAAGCTAAGACAATCGTGGTTTCCCATCAATGAATAAAATTTTATTCCAAATGAATTAATCATATCTGAAATCCTTTTTAGAGCTTTGGGATTATCTTCAATATTAATACAATCATCTGTTAAATCACCAAGGCACACTACAAGCTCCACCCCCTCGTTTTTAAAGTATGTCATTGCCTCATATATTTTATCGTAAGAAAGCGAATGATATCTATCACAAGATGGTTCTACTTTATCTGAATAGTGAGGATCAGTAAAGAGTCCTATTTTCATTTTAGACCTCCATACAAAATCCGTCATAGGCGAGCTCAGCACCAAAAGACTTCGCGATTTCTGTGGTTTCTTTATGTGTTTTATGTAATGATGGAGCTATATGTGAAAGAATGATTTTTGTGTTTTCATTAATTGTATGATTGGTTTTTAAAGAAGGAAGCATTAATCTTATCATAGGAATAGAATTATGCTCTGCTAAGCGGTAATCACCCTCATAATCGCCCACCGTTGCATCAAGGACCATCACATCCACGTTCTTTCCACGCAAATAATTATATGTTTCAGTCAAAAACCAAGCTCCGTCGCATCCATAAAAGAGTTTTGTATCTTCCTTTTCAATTAAAAAATGCTGTGGGTATGCTTGTGGGTCATGGTTTGCCAGCAATGATACTGCCGAATACTCTTTTGATAACTCATATTTTTGATACGGTTTCATTTTTATTAGCTCTGTGTTTGGAATTTCAGAAATATTTGAATCCTCTCTAATCCATAAACGAAGGGGGACGTGTCTGTTTTTCGCTATGGCTTCAATATGTTTTTCATTGAAATGATCATCGTGAATATGGGTAATCAATATGTCTGTTATTTTGGTATATTTTACGCCTAAAATATCAAGCGATTCCAATGTATGCTCGCCACAATCGACTAAAATCCTATCGTCTATTAGCAACGAGGAGGACCGTCTGGCATCATTATCAAATCTATTCTTTAATTCATTTTGCAGCTTTGGGGAGTAATCACAAGCACAAGTACCTAAAAATTGCAATTTAATCGACATTTTTTATTCCCTTTCTACAAGTTCATTTATTCATCTGTATAGGTATAAACCTCGCCACATTCAATATAGCAAGTCTCAAAATCGGTATGTTTTTCGCTTAAGCGTTTAGCAAGTAATCGCATACCATCTCTTTCAGATGGTATGTGTCCCATTACTATAAGAGCTTTATTGATTCCAAGTGCGTCTGCATCTCTTGCGTACTCAGCAAGCTTCCACTCACAAGCCTCGCCCGTTAGAACCATTTCGATGTTTTCATTGCAAAGCAATTCAAACACACCACCAGGAGTTCCAAAGCAGAGTGCAATGTTTGTTGATTTTTTGTTGCGCGTACCAGCAATACGTACTCTTTTTATGCCTAGTTCTTTTTCCATTTTATTGGCTAGCTCAAGGGCTGTAATAGGCTCATCTGCTTTAAAAAAGTAAGATGCACTATATGGTGTATTTACTACTTTGCCCTTTAGACCGAGATAATAAATCTCGCCCTCGGGAATTTGGTCTACTTCTCTACTATGCATATAATCGTGATAACGATAGATGGTGATCCCACTTTCTTCTATCAGCTTTCTTTTCGCAACAACAACTGGCAAATCTAGGATTTCTTCAAAGTGGTCATAATACGTCGGCTCGTGAACAATAAGCATATCTGCTCCCCATTCTTGTGCTTTTTTTACCGTATCAATTGTCGCAAACATAGTAACTGCAACCTTTTTAAGTTCCTTGCTTGGATCTCCTGCCTTTAAAACATCACAGGTTTTTCCTTCCACTTTTCCACCGATTTTTATTTCTTCAAATAGCTCGTACGCTTTCATATTAGCTCCTTTAAATATTTTACTTCGCAAGCAAAATGCTCTGTTTTTACAATCGGCTCATCAACTCGGACAAATCCATATTTTTCGTAAAATCTTTGTGCTCTTGTCATATTATCGAGGGTTTCAAGATAACAGCTTTTATAATATTTTTTTGCATAGTTAAGAGCAAGCAGCATTAATTTATGAGCAACTCCAGTTCCTCTTGCCTTGGGCAAGCAATACATTTTTTGTAGCTCACAAATGCCATTTCCTAAGTTGCCAATGCCAGTTCCACCAATTATTTCGCCGTTTTCATCCTCTGCAACCCAGTATTTATTACCCTCACTATTGTATATTTCGGAAAATCTACCTAAGTTAGTGTCAGCCCAAGCAGTACCTTCATGGTTTCCTCCAAACTCAATCAAGCACGAGCGTATAACATTTTCAACTGATTTATTATCCTTTTGTTCTATTTCTCTAATTATGTAATTCATTCTTAATTCCTTATTTTGTCGTGAGCAAAACAACAGTTTCAACGTGATTTGTGTATGGAAACATATCTACCGGTTGGATTTTTTCAACCTTATACCCCGATTTTGTAAGTACCTTTAAATCCCTTTCTAACGTTTCCGGATTGCAAGAAATATAAACAACCTTTTTAGGAGCAAGCCCTATTAAGCTTTTTAAAAAATTCACACTGCAGCCTGCACGTGGTGGGTCGGTAATTACAACATCAATCTTCTCTTTTTTTGATGCAAGGCGATAAATATACTTTTCTGCATCCTCATTATAAAACTCAGCATTATTAATATTATTAAGGTTTGCGTTTTCCCTTGCGTCCTTTACTGCATCTGAATTTATTTCAACGCCTATTACTTTTTTTGCGCCATTAGCCATAGAAAGACCAATTGTTCCAGTGCCACAATATGCATCAAGCACAGTTTCATTTCCTTTTAGGTTAGCATATTCCTTAGCAATAGAATAAAGAATCTCTGTTTGCACTGGATTTACCTGATAAAACGATGCTGGACTAATCCTAAATTCAAGATTGCAAAGAATGTCGTTTATGTACCCCTTTCCGTGTAAAACCTCACTCTTTTTGCCAAGAAAAAGAGGCGTAGCGGTTGGGTTTATATTCCATACAACAGTAGTAATATTGCTATGTGCTTTCAACAAATCCTTAACGAAAAGCTCCTTTTGAGGGAAGCTTTCATTTGAACTAACTAAAACAACCATAATTTCGCCAGTTTTTAGAGCTTCTCTTATTAAAATATGTCTTAAAAAGCCCGTACCCTTTTCTAAATCATAGGCTTTAATTTTATGTTTTATAGATAGATTTCTAATTGTTTTTGCTATTTGCTGAGACTCTTCTCTCTCAAGCATACAAAAATCAACCTCAGCTATTTTATGAGTGGTTGATTGATAAATACCAGATATTATTTTCCCATTTTTAAATCCGAACATTGCTTGCGCTTTATTTCGATAATTCAAGGGATTATCCATCCCTATTATTTCTTCAACATGGCAATATCTACCGAGCAAATGAATGAGCTTTACCTGTTTCATTTTCAGCTGTTCTTGATATGTTAAGTTTTGCAGCTGACATCCACTGCATTTTCTTGAATACGGACAAGCTCTCATTTTTACCTCTCTGTTTTTAATCCAATTGTAAGATTATAGTCTAATTGTTCTTTAATGCTACTCTTCTTGAAATTTCAAGTCGATTGCTCCAACACCGCCCTCGATGTTAACATGGTTTTGAGCAATTCCACTATTCTCAAAATCTGTATAGGTTTTCCCGTCAATTTTAATGCTGCCAAGACCTTTTTTGACATCGATTTTATAATCTTCTTTTTTACCTATTAATGTTATATTAGATTTTCCAACACCAAAATCCAACTCACTGTTGCCTAGCAAGGTGGCAGTCAAATTCAATTCTCCCATTCCCACTTGAAGAGAAAGGTCATTGATAGTACCATTATCAATGGTAATCTGCCCAGCTCCACCTTCAATTTTAGCATTTGAAATAGCATTAAGGCTATTAAAATGTACATCACCAGCGCCAAGCTTTAACTGTGCTGTTCGTGCAGATAAGGCACCTATCGTCATTTTTGCGGCACCAGTTTCAATATATACATCATCGAACACCACACCGTTAGGTACATAAAGGGTTAAAACCGGATTTGAATAGTTGCTGTTACTTTTTGCCTCGTCCTCAATTATCAAAACACCGTTTTGTTCTGAAACAGAAAGATATTTAAGATTACTTTTTACCGAAAACTTATCATTTCTCTCTACTTTAAAATCAGCAGCGTTTATTTTGATATCCAAGGAATGGATTTCGGAAATCACTTCATAAGTCTTTACCTCGTCCAAAACAGCTGTTCGCTTATTGCATCCAGCAAAGCATAGAAATAACATTAAAGCTAAAAATACTATTATAATTTTTTTCATTTTTTCTCCTTGTAATGCGACTAATATTAAATGATTAAAGTGTATATTTTAGGGTCAAGATCGCTCATTTTCGGGACAGACAAATGACACTTTCAACGTGGCTTGTTCTTGGGAACATATTAAATGGATATAATGGTGACGTTATATCATAGTCACTTAGCAATTCTTTTAAATCTCTTGCAAGAGTTTCTGCATTGCAAGAAACATATACTATGCGTTTAGGCTTCAAGCGTAAAAGTGTTTCAAGCATAAATGACGAACATCCCTTGCGTGGTGGGTCAACTATGCATACATCTACTGTTTTATTAAAGTTTTTTGCATCGGTTGTCTCAAAGGTAATATTGCTTACATCGTTCAATCTAGCGTTGAATTTGGCATCCTTTACCGCCTCCTCGACAATTTCTACGCCATATACTCTTGCGCCCGTTTTTTTAGCGCATACAAGCCCTATTGTGCCAGTTCCGCAAAAAAGATCGGCGCAGACATCGGTTGGAGATAAATTGGCAAGCTCTACAGTCTTTTTATAAAGCTTTTCTGCACACACAGGGTTTACTTGGTAAAAGGATTTTGGCGAAATCCTTAGCTTTAAACCACAAAGCTCATCGTAAATATAACCATCTCCATACAATGTTTTATATTTAACATTTTCAAGTGCAAAATCCTTGTCACTGCATACAGAGTACAATACAGTTTTAACACTTGGAAACCTTGCAATCAAGTCGGTTGCATATTTAATTATATCCGTTTCCGAATAAAAAATCGGGCAAACCATAATTTCAGATTGTGTTGATTTTCTAATATAAAGCGCTCTTATTGTTGTGTTTGCTAACGCTTCTTTGGTAAACAAAGCTATTCTATCAAATATATCTTCATTTAAAATACAGTTTTCGTGCTCAACCAGCTTTTTTGTGCCGCCTTCCAAGTACCCATATTTGCCATTTTCAAAGAAAAATACAACCTTATTTCTGTACTTTTCAGCCACAGGGGTCGATATTTTCTCTATTTTTACATCAATTTTATTCTTTTTAAATATTGATTCTATGTATTTTTCTTTAATTTGATTTTCCGCTGTTAAATTGCAATGAAGAAAGCTACATCCTCCACATTTAGAAAAAGATCCACATGCCGGAATAAGCCTTTCAGCGGATTTAGAAATGAAAGTTGTAATCCTTGCATAGGCAAATTTAGAACGAACCTCGGTTATTTGAATTTTGCATTCCTCACCTATTAGTGCGCCATCAACAAAAACAACAAAACCATCAATATGGCAAATACCATTAGCAAAGATGTTGGTGTCTTTAATTTTCACAGTATAAATATCATTTACTTTTACCATATTTGAAATCCTCTCTTGAAAAGCACTAACAAATATATTATAATATATTTCGATAACGATTTCAACACTTGGAAGGAGAGATTTATATGTTTTTATGTCCAATTTGCAAAAACGAGCTTGTAAAATGCGAAAGCAGCTTAAAATGCAAAAACAACCACTCCTTTGACTATGCAAAAAGCGGATATGTAAATCTTTTAAACCCAGGTAAAAGAAACAACGCCAAAGCTGGGGACTCAAAGGAAATGATTGTTGCGCGCAGTATGTTCTTTGAATCAGGTGCTTACTACAAGATTTGTCAACATCTTTGTGGTGTAATTTCAAGTTTCCAACCTAGTTTAATTGTAGATGCCGGATGTGGCGATGGTTATTATACTCACAGTGTCGCAAAAATGAACACAGGGTCAACTGTTTTAGGCTTTGATATGTCAAAATTCGGTTGTGAGCATGGCGCAAAAATTGCAAAGCGTGAAGGTGTTACCAATGTACACTACTCTGTTGCTAATATTTTTGACTTACCCATTGATAAAGAAAGCGCTAATGTTGTTATTAGCCTTTTTGCACCTGTCGCCTCAGACGAATTTGCAAGAATATTAAAGTTTGGCGGTCATATGATAGTTGTTTCTGCCGGTGTTGACCACTTAAACGGCTTAAAATCCGTACTTTACGATAAAACTTACCCTAATGAGGAAAAATTCTTAAATTACAATTCTTTTGAATTGGAAAAAGTTGAAAACTTAAAATACGAAGCTGAAATCAGCGGCATTGATACTATTAACTCGTTATTCACTATGACACCATATTATCATAGGACCAGCCTTGCTGATAAAGCAAAGTTAAATAATCTAGAATCTTTAAAAACAACCATCGAGGTTAACTTTGCTATATATAAAAAATATAAAAAAAGCACTTCTTTTTGAAGTGCTTTTTATTTAAAAATTTTATGTTTAATTTTTGCCAAAGCATATCTAAGCTTTAACCATTTAAGCTTTTTTAGACGGCACTTGATATATTTCTTATATTCCTCGCCCTCTTGATTGAGCTTTGCTCCGTCTATATATATATCTTTTACTTTAGCCAAAATATGAGCCTTTGTGATGCCATATTCAATAACCTTTTGGTTATCCCCACACATTATAAATCTATCATTTTTTATACTCATTATGCGATGCAAAACGAACTTATCATTGTCGCGTCTATATAAAACAATATCGCCTTTTTTTAAGTCGAGTGGTAGGATTAATGTTACAGAATCTCGCCCTGGTCTTATAACAGGCAACATACTGACTCCGTTAGGGTTTATTTTAAATTCACCACCCTTGGAAATGACCTCATCAATTAATGGCCATAAGTCACCAAGTTCAACTTTATCCTTCAAGAATTCCGTCTCCCTTTAATTGCTCAATAAAGATTTTAACATCCTTCTCTACTATTTCTCTTTGAGCATCCTCAAAGTCTTCTACAAGCTTATCAACAACCATTTCTTCCGTTGCACCAGAGGCAAGCAATTGCCATATAGCTTTGCCGGTTTCATTAAGTGTAATAACGCCTGTAAATGTCTTGCTTAAATCTCCAACAGCAACAACAAATGTCTTATCTGCAACGTCTCTTAGAATAAAGCCTTCTCTAATTTTCATTTTTTCCTCCGCTCATTTCCTTATAAGCCACATACGCCGCCTCTAAAGAAATATTACATTTTAGTTTCCAAAGATTAACAGTATTTAGCATTTTGTCAACTAGTTCAAACGTCTTTATAACTCCAAATGAATCCTTAGGAATTAAAATCTGCTTCATAAGAAGCGATATTGAGTCCTTAGGGGTCATTCTTAGTATTTCATTAGATTCGCCACGTTCAAGGAAACACAAGCCGTTTAGCTCTGCCCTAGTGTTGGTATTCCACATTTCCTTGCCACACCATGGAGTACCATAAACATATAGCTTATCATCTATAAAACGAAGTATTGGCTTATCACCATTTATAACATATACCTTGTCGCCAAGCAATTTTTTCCACAAGGCGATATGTGTGCTTTTACCAGTTCCACTTTTTGCAGTAAAGGCATAGGCGCTATCGCCAACCCCGATTACTGCTGCATGCATAACAAATGCATCATATTTAAGCAAGTTCAAACAAAGCTGTCGATAAATACTAATATTTTCTATGTAAGCCAAAGGAAAAAGATGAGAATCTATAAGATTATTGCGTTCCTCTTCGACTAACTCTTTAGTAGATTTTATAGTAAAATCGCATTCGTCTCCCTCATAAAGGTAGTCTTTGCATGCACATTCAATGTAGCTGTAAATATTGTCAATTTCAACCACTACATCCGCTATTTTAATCTTGAACATAAAAAACCGATGTGCAGATGCACCCTTTCTGAAGAATATCTTTGTATCATAAAGTATAACATAATTAACTTTTTTTGTCAATAGAGATATATTTTATATTATTGAAGTTGACATAAAAGAAAGAATATGTTAAAATAACTATGTTCGCAGATTATTAAGAAAGGAGTTAAATAATGAAAATTTCTTTAATAATTCCATGCTACAATGAGGAGCAATCATTAAATCCTTTATACGAAGAGCTAAAAAAAGTTAGCTCTGAAATGGCTGATTACGAATTTGAATATATTTTTGTCGACGACGGATCTAAAGACAGTACATTATCTATAATCAAAGACTTTTCTACTTCCGACAATCGTGTTACTTATATTTCTTTTTCTAAAAACTTTGGCAAAGAAGCAGCTATGTATGCGGGCTTCTGTAACGCTACAGGAGATTACACCGCTGTTATGGATGCGGACATGCAGGACCCACCATCATTACTCCCTCAAATGATAGAGATTCTAGAAAAAGGTGACTATGATAGTGTGGCAACTAGACGTGTTACTCGCAAGGGGGAGCCACCTGTTCGTTCCTTCTTTGCTAATATGTTTTACAGAGTATTCAATCACACCACAAAGGTAAACATCGTTAGTGGTGCGCGTGATTTTAGACTTATGAAGCGCGAAATGGTTGATGCTATTGTTCAAATGTGTGAACACAACCGTTTTTCAAAGGGTATTTTTGGTTGGATTGGCTTTAAAACCTATTGGCTACCATTCCAAAATGTTGAAAGAGTTGCCGGACAAAGCAAATGGAGCTTTAAAAAGCTATTCAAGTACTCGATTGATGGTATTTTTGCATTTTCTGATGATGCACTTAAATTACCTTATTGCTTTAGCGGTCTTTCTGCATTTGCTTCAATTGCACCTCTAGCTTATTTGATTTATCATTGGATTAGATATGGCTTTAGTATGGGAAGCACTGCAATCACAAGCTCTTTGATTCTATTTAGCATCTTAGCTCTTGGCTCTCTGGCTTTCTTGTCCTTTGGCATTGTTGGTTCATACTTGGCAAAGGTTTATGGTGAGGTTAAGGGCAGACCACATTATATTGTTGCACAAACTAACAAAAAGGATGTAGTTAAGAAATGAAAGACAACGTTCATGAGGGACATAGATCTCGACTCAAGGAACGCTTCCTAGAGCAAGGCATTGATAATTTTGAGCCTCATAATGTGCTTGAATTACTTCTCTTTTATTCCATTCCTCGAAAAGACACAAATGAAATAGCACACGATTTGCTAAAAGAGTTCGGCACTCTCAAGGGCGTTTTCGATGCTGATTTCAATGATTTAATCAAGATTGACGGCGTTAAAGAAAACAGCGCTACTCTTTTAAAGCTTATTCCCGCTATTGCTCGTGCTTATGCAACTGACAAGTATTCCTCAAATTTTATTTTCAATACTGCCGACAAGATTGGCGATTTTCTGCTCGACACATATATCGGCGAAAAGAATGAAATAGTTTATCTATTGCTTTTAAACAATCGCTATGAGATGCTTGACCTAGTTAAGCTTCACGAGGGTAGTGTTAATTCTGCACAAATTTCGCCAAGAAAAATAATTGATTTAGTTGTAAAGTATAATGCATCCATGATTGTGTTGGCTCATAACCATCCTGACGGCAATGCGTTTCCATCAATGGAGGATGTACAAGCCACCTCTGATTTAATGGCAACCTTTGATAGAGTTGACGTTAGGCTACTTGAACACTATGTTGTATCAAATAATGATTATTACACAATAATTCATTCAACACCGACGCTAAGACAGTTTAGCAAGGACAATAAAGATTTCTTTAGACAAACAGAATATATAAATAGCCAAGAGGATTAATCTTGGCGCACGCCTGCATAGTTAAATGGATATAATAAGCCCCTCCTAAGGGTTAGTTATGGGTTCGATTCCCGTTGCGGGTGCCAAAAAAGGAACAGGTACACAAGTACCTGTTTTTCTTTTTGCACTCGCAACGCTATCGAACCCATCTTCAAAGCTTTGCTTTGAATTGGGTGCGCATTTCTGCCAAAGTCAGCGAGTAGCTTGCTGAGTCGTGACTTGGTAGAAATAGCTCGCTTGCGAGCCTTCGCGAATTTTCGTACAGTCGAGGAAGCCTGCCCCTATACAATCTTGAAATGCTTATTTATTTGTGTTATAATAATTATATATTTAGCTAACTTGAGGTCATTATGGAAAATTTCGGAATGTCAATGTTGTGGTTTTGGATATGCTATACACTTGTTACATGTGTTGGGGTTTTACACACCATTTTTAATATTTATGTTTTAAAAATGAAGCCTATGGATAAAAACAGCATGGGCGAGGGATACGAAAAAACTAAGCCCTTCCATCCTTTGTATAATATTGTTCTTTTCACATTGTTCGGCTGGATATATATGAGTAGACTTCAATGCCCGAATTTGCAAGAGGCGTTAATTACTGGTGCAATTTGGGCTGGAATTTGCATTGTTTTTGATGTGTTTGGATGGGTAGTTATTAAACATCCTTGGAGTCTTTCTTTTAAAGGATTTTATGTTGATTATCAGCCTTGGATAACACTAATATATATTGCTATATTTTTAGGTCCTGTTATCGGCTATCTTATAACCCTCATTTAGTATTATTTTCTACAAAGAAAATCCCCGACTATGTCGAGGATTTTTTCTTATTAAAATTTATCAAGCTAGTAGCAATTAAGGCTTGCGATGGTATATAGAATATCCATGCCCAATTTGCGCCCGAAATAAAACTGTTTATTGCTTCAAGAAAGATTCCATTTAAATAGCTTTTCGCCATCATATCTAAGCCGATTATTGTATCGCAAAGCAAAAACAGTAGAAGCCCAATTGCCAAAAATGGAGATTTTTTAAAATGGACAAATGCAAAGATAATATTTACGACCAAATTAGTGTAATAGAACATTGAAACAAGGCTCAATGCGTCGGTTTTGTCCTTCAATACCATTAATGTCAATAAAAGCACTATTAAAACCAATGAGACGCGTAAAATCAAGTGCATTTTCTTCTCTTTTTTGCTTTCTGTTTCAAAAAATATTCTTAAAAAGTAGCAAATCTGTGTTACCGAAAAGAAAAACATCGCCGGCAACTGAATCATTGGATCTATTACCACCAAAAATATATCAGCAATTACGGTACTGATAAGACCTATTTGCATAAATAGATAGCTTTTTGTTTTTTCAAAGCTGAAAGCAATAAATATGCACGACAGACAAATTGACAAAAAATATTCTTTTCCAGTTATAAAAACCATCAAAAGAAATATTGATTGAGCAATTAAAAACGCAGAAAGCGCTATTATTTTACTTTTCTTAGTTTTAAGCACGGCTTTTTGCTCTTTTCACAATGTAAATTACTAGCTTTGCTATTGAGAAAATTATAGCTGAAACCAAAACAAATCCCAAAATGTAAACTAGTAAGAATAAGCCATACCAAAGCTTATCGTAAACCATATCAAGAATTGGCAATATACAATCAAAATGACGGCTAATATAGAACATATTAAAGGTTTCATTAGTTGATGCGATTGCAACAAACAACTCATTTACTATAAGAGCTATCGCAATAAATGATGCAAACACCGGAATTCCCTTTAGGTAGTACTTAATAGTAAACTTTTTACGTGCATAAACGATAAAGAATATACCTAGAACTATTTGCAAGCCGTGATGTACCATTGTTTGAATATTGATGCCGATTGTTGGCACAAATACTTGCTCTGGATAGATAAATGTTACAAGTCCACCAAAGAGTGAGAACGTCGACATATATGCAATGAAGGCATCTCTAAATTTTGAATCCTTCATAAAAATGATAAATGGCAACGCATAAAGTGGTGTTGAGCACAATTGATATGGGAATGCATACCATTGGTAATCCCAAGTTATTGATTCTTCTCCAATTGTATAGCTGAATTCGAACTGCTTATAAAGCTCAAGAACTACTATAACAATCCAGCAAATGAAAACTATCCTTCTAAACACCTTGTCGCTAGCATCCTTGTGTTTAACACAAAGAAAAATTGTAAGACCAAGCATAATTGCTACGAACAAAAAATGAAACCAACCATAGCTTTTAGGTTCGGTCATATCAAGGGTTAAAAAGGATAATAAGCCTCTTATAAAATTCATAAACCTTCATCCTTAAATGTTAATTAAGTGTGAACGCATTTAAATCATGGTTCACATATCGCTGAAATTCTACCATTTAATATACTTTATTGCAATATAAACTTAAATTATTTAACACAAAATTCAAATTTATACTCGATTTTATATAAATGTATGTTCATATGTGAATATAATAATTAATAAACACCTACAAATATTTCTCCTCTAACCTTTTACCACTGGGGTCCAGCTCCCGCATATTGTACTACTTTTCTCCAAAAACAAAAAAGCACCACTTGGGTGCTTTTGTTTTTGGTGGAACTGGCGGGAGTTGAACCCGCGTCCGAAAACCACTTGATATAAATTTCTCCGTAGGCAGTTAATCTACTAAAATTCCCCTACAAAGCGCCGATTAACAGGCTCTTATTTAGGTATTGTCTTATTGCTTGATTGATACAGACAAAACTCTCAATTCAAGTTCACCTCTAGATTACGCTCCGGCCGAGGTCGAGGTCCTCCTCGGGGGAACGGGTGGAGCTTATGTCCACGGCACTGCTAATTGAAACTCCCGAGGGAGAATCAATTAAGCAGCCAAAGCAACTTTTCTGTTGTCGTTTATTATTTAAAATTAGCCATTATAAGGGATTAGCTAGCCCTCTACGCTTATTATACCTCACAGTCCCCGTCGAAACCCTTACAGTCCCATATACCAACGGTTTGCCGTTGGTTATAATTAGTACATTATTATTCCAAAGCCTTCGCCTGTTCTGCCACCGTTCTTTAAGTATTCCTTATATGCACGGCGCATACTGGTGTTTTCTGGGTAGTCATCGACATTACCAGTGTAATCCATATCGAAAAGGCGCCAAGCATCATTATACTCGCCCTCTTTGTCGTGAGTTTCCCAGGTTACATCAAATTCGTGAATAAATCTGTATGTATTTGTATGCTTTGGGAACACCTCAAGAGTTGCTTTATAAAGAAGCCAACTGTGGCAAACAAAAACAATTTGCTTATTTGGAATTTTATCAAGGAAAAATTTTGCAGCCTTTGCATATGCGTCATCTGTTGCTTCCTTTGTAATTGGTGTTTCACTTCTTGGAATATGCACGCCAATAGCAATATCGCCCTTAGTTAGCTTTTTACCGTTTTTTTCATAATCCTCGCCATTATATGTAGATAGCTCAAACTGAAGTCTACCAAGTGCAAAACGAGTCATATCGAAAAATCCTGGGAACCACCAAGCAACAAAAGAGCCAACAATCCCTTTAACTAGCTTACATTCTTCAAGCTTATATCTTAAATCAAGCATTGAGTCGTGGTATATTTCCTCGGAAATGCCTTCTTTATCATAAAGCTCCTTTAAATGCTTTGAAATGCACATGAAAATAAGAAGCCCAGATGTGTATGGATGGACACCAACAATTTTTCCTGCATTTTCGGCTTTTACTAAAAAATCATTATAATAATCAAATTTTATGGTTTGATTATAAAGCTCAATTAATTCGCAGAAAATCTTATTAGCTTCCTCATTTTTTGCAATTTTTGAGTATTCCTCAAGTAAAAACTTGGCATCTGACTCTTTATAGTCAAAGTCCTTTAAAAACTTTTCAAGATATGCTTTCATTAGTCGAGACCCCCACCCTTCATGGTTCTTTCCATCATTCTATTTGCATCGCGTTTAGCATCGCTTTCACGCTTATCATAAAGCTTTTTGCCCTTGCAAAGACCTATTTCCATTTTAACACGTGAGCCTTTAAAATAAAGGGACAATGGAATTAATGAATAACCATCACGCGTTAGAAGTCCATTTAGCTTCATTATTTCTTTTTTGTGCATAAGCAAGCGCTTGTGCCTTAGTGGGTCCTTGTTAAAAATATTCCCTTGCTCATAAGGGCTTATATGAACGCCGAGAGCTAAAAGCTCCCCTGCGTAAACCTTACAAAAGGAGTCCTTCAAATTGACCTTACCTTGACGCAAGGATTTGACCTCTGTGCCAAAAAGCTCAATTCCAGCTTCATATTTTTCCTCAACAAAATAGTCATGATAAGCTTTTTTGTTTTGGGCTATTGTTTTTATACTTTTTTCAGCCATTTTGATCTCCTTTCAATAGTTTGTTATAAAAGTATATCATAATATTTTATATTTTTCAATAGCATATTTTGTCGTAATTGACAAAAATAAAAGTGTATGGTAAAATATAGCATATATAGAAGGAGGTACATATGGAATACGAGATTATCAGGTCTAAAAGACGCACTATGTGCCTTCAGGTTAAGCGTGACGGCAGTATTGTTGTACGTGCTCCACTAAAAATGAGCGAAAATGCAATAAAAGAGTTTGTTTTAAAGCATTTAGAGTGGATAAAAAAGAAACAAGAATTGGTAAAAAACGTACACATTCCCGAGGATTTTGACAAAAACGAGGAAAAAGAGCTAAAGAAACATGCAAAAGAAATTATTAAACCGATTTTGGAATATTATTCAAATAAAATGGGCGTTTCTTATGAAAGATTTTCAATAAATTCTGCAAAAACACGCTTTGGTAGCTGTTCTTCGAAAAAGACATTGAATTTTAGTTATAGACTTGCGCTATATCCATATGAGGCGATTGAGTATGTATGCGTGCACGAGCTTGCACATCTTAAGGAAATGAACCATTCGAAGAAATTTTGGCAGATAGTAGAAGCTGAGATGCCAGACTATAAAGCAAGAAAGCAATTACTTAAAAGAGGTTAATATGAATATTGTTATTTTGGATTATAAAACACTAGGCGATGACCTTGACCTTTGCGGTGCTGAAAAATTCGGGACTGTAATTAAGTATCCAACCAGCACTCAAGACGAGGCAAAAGAAAGAGTCAAGGATGCTGACATAATTATAGTAAACAAGGTGAAAATGGTCGAGGACGTGGTTAAAAATGCGCCAAATTTAAAGCTTATTTGTGAAACTGCGACTGGCTATGACAACATTGATATTGCTTACTGTAATAGCCGTGGAATTAAAGTTGCTAATACTCCTGCTTACTCCACATCTTGTGTTGCTCAGGTTACCATTTCAATGGCGTGTTCACTTATGACACACTTGAATGAATATAGGAGCTTTGTGCATAATGGCTCTTATCAAAAAAGCGTTAGTGCAAATATGCTTGAGCCTGTTTATCACGAGTTTGAAGGCTTAACATGGGGAATTGTTGGTTTTGGCAATATTGGGCACAAGGTTGCAGCAGTTGCCGAAGCGCTTGGATGCAAAATTTTGGTGAATAAACGCACCCCTGTGTCTGATTTTGAGTGTGTTGATCTCGAAACTATACTAAAAAAATCTGATATTATTTCTATACATTGTCCTTTGTCAAGTGAAACACGAGGTATGATTGGCAGGGAGCAATTAGCTCTTATGAAAAAGGATGCAATCATTATAAACGTAGCGCGTGGTGCCATTTGGGACGAGGGCGCAGTTGCCGATGCTATACTTGATGGCACAATTGGCGGTATGGCTTGCGACGTATTTTCCGTTGAGCCACTATCTAAGGAGCATCCATTTAACAAAATTTTAGATAAAGAAAATGTAATTTTAACACCTCATATGGCTTGGGGCTCATTCGAATCAAGAACTAGATGCTTTAATACCGTACTTTCAAACATAGAGGCATATTTTGAAGGCAGAGAGCAAAATTTAATAAAGTAAAAAAAGAGGTTTCAAACGAAACCTCTTTTTTGGTGCGGGTGACAGGGGTCGAACCTGCATGTCGGAGACACTAGATCCTAAGTCTAGCGCGTCTGCCAATTCCGCCACACCCGCATATACCACAACAGTTTAGGTCTGTTGTGGCATTAGCGTTGCTTTTGACAACGCACATATTATACTACAAAATTTTAAGTTTGTCAAGCCCTAAAGTACAGAAATTGTTATTCCTGCAATAATTATTATTGCACACAATACTCTTAATAAAATATTTTTCTCTTTATAGACAATTCTGCCCATTGCTATAGTTACTAAGACAGATGATTGCTTAATTAAGGTCATAACCACTACCTTACTATTTGGGTCTGCATTTGCAATAAATAACGCTTTATCAGCTGTTATAAATAATGTGCTTAAAATCCAAATCCACGGGGATTTTAAGCAACTTTTTACGTTTATTTTTTCTCTTTTTATAAAAATGTAAATTCCATAAAGCGCTGTTAAGTAAAGCATATACCAGAATTGCATTTGGGTTGGTGTTATTATTTTCGCGCCAAAGACCCATCTGTCTGGCGAGTTGGAAAGCAAGAATTTATCAGCTACCCCTGAGCAAGCATTTAGAATGCAAGAAGCCAAAACAAGAGGCAAAACCTTTAATGTTGTATTCTTCTCTGTTTGCTTTTTGGCGGTAAAATTCACAAGCGTAACACCAAGAAGAACTAAAATCATTCCTATGCCTTGGAAAAGACCAATGCTCTCGCCAAGGAATATAACGCCTAGGATTATAGTAAAGAGCATTCTGCCCATATCCATAACGCCATAAATGCTTAATGGCAGACGTTTTATTGAATTAAGGGCACAAAGCCAAGCGAGAAAAATTATAAACGATTTTATAAATATTGCTATATGGTATTTGTAGCTAACGTCAAATATTCCTTGATTTATTGAAAAAGGAATAGTCATTAAAAAAGCAAATAGCGTATAGAAGAATAAAACCTCTATTACGCTATGCTTCTCCATTGATTTTTTCTTAAGTACTTCTCTCAACCCTTTAAAAATACCATAAATAAGGATTAAAAGTATCCAAAGGTTCTGCATATTAGAGCAAGTTTACCCCGTTTTTTAGACACTGTTCGATGGTTTTTTCACCCCAGTAGGATGATTGAACCTCTCCGATATGTGCCTTTCTTAAAAAGTACATACACATTCTGGATTGACCAATACCACCGCCAATTGTATATGGCAATTCGCCATTTAGAAGTGCTTTGTGATAATCAAGCTCTGCACGTTCCTCGCAGCCCCTTTCAGCAAGTTGCTTTTTGAGTGCTTCCTCGTCAACCCTAATGCCCATTGAGGAAAGCTCAAATGCGATGTCAAGCACAGGATAATATACAATAATATCGCCGTTTAAAGTCCAGTCATCGTAGTCAGGTGCTCGTCCGTCGTGAATTTTACCTGACTTTAATTTTCCACCGATTTGCATAATAAATACTGCACCATGTTCTTTTGCGATTGCCTTTTCCCTCTCTTTAGCGGTAAGAGCTGGATACATATCCTCTAGCTCCTGGGAGGTAACAAAAAAAATATCATCAGGCAGCATTTTGCCAATAAAATCATATTCGTAAGCAATATAGTTTTCTGTATGCTTTAGTGTATCGTAAATGATTTTTACCGTCTTTTTAAGAGTTCTTTCTGTGCGTTGTTCCTTGGTAATGATTTTTTCCCAGTCCCATTGGTCAACGTACATTGAGTGAATATTGTCAGGCTCTTCGTCACGACGAATCGCAATCATATCTGTATACAAGCCCTCGCCTGCTGAAAAGCCGTAATCCTTTAGGGCAACTCTTTTCCATTTTGCAAGCGAATGAACAATTTCAAGATTTGTTCCGTCCATAACATCAAAGTTAACAGGTCTTTCAACACCATTTAGATTATCGTTAAGTCCACTATTCTTTGAAACAAACATTGGCGCAGATACACGAGTTAAATTAAGTGCAATTGCCAAATCTCTTTCGAAAAAGTCTTTTACCTTTTTAATTGCCACTTGTGTTTGTCTAATATCCAAAAGTGACTTGTAGCCGTTAGGAATATAAAGTGACATAACAACCCTCCTAAGTTTGAAAAACTAAAATATAATAAAGTATAGCACAGCTCTTGCTCTATTGCAAGTGTTTTATTTTTTATTTCTATAATTCTTATTAAATATTGACATATAACTAATATTATGGTAAAATAAATATGTGCAATTTTACCTAAAAGGAGTTCACTTATGAAAAGATTCTTGAGCAAAATTACCTTTGCTTTAATTTTAATGATAATTTTAACGACCTCTTTGTTTGTCATCACTTCCTTCGCGGATAGTTATGAGCTTGGAAATGTCGAGTGGCTATACGAATTCAACGAGGATGGTGAAACAGTTACTATTACAGGTGTTACCATCAAAGCTAACAAAATAGATGGTTTTAAAATTCCTGAAAATGTTTCCATTAAATTAGAGGATAACTCGGTTAAATTTTATCCAGTCACAGCGATTGCAAACAATGCTTTTTCCTCTAGTGCTGAAAGAATATACGGAAAGCTTACTATTCCAGAAACAGTTACTTCAATTGGAGACAATGCCTTTGCAAATACTCATATTTCAGGAGAGGTTTTAATACCTAATAGTGTTACATCAATCGGTGCCGGTGCATTTTCAGGATTAAAAGAAAGGGTTACTTCTCTTTCTATCTCAAGCTCTATTGTGATAATTCCTGAAAAAGCTTTCTATCAAAGCAATATTAATGGTACTATTGTAATTCCTGACAGCGTTACTTCTATTGGTAAAAATGCCTTCACAAGCACAAATATATCTGGCGAATTGGTTATTCCACACTCCGTTACATCCGTTGGGGAAAGCGCGTTTGAAAAATGTGCTAAAATTACTAGCCTCATACTATACAGTGAGCCAGCCGACTATAATTACGAAAATATAAACAAATCTCAAGAAATTTCCAACTCCGCATTTATGGATTGTACTTCTTTATCAAGCTTAACTCTTGGTACAGGAATTACTTCGTTAGGCAACAATGCTTTTGCAAACAACACAAGCATTACTGAAATTAACCTTAATTCTATTGATATAAAGGACCTTACTGCAACCTCAAACACATTCAAAGCAATTGGTACTAAAGCAGACGGCATCTCTTTCAAGGTTGGAACTAAGGTTACAAAAATCCCAAGCTATTTATTCTATTCAGAACAAATCGAAAATGCACCAAGAATAACTTCTATTACGTTTGAAGAAGGTAGCATTTGTGCTTCAATCGGTGCAAACTCATTTACAAATTCATACTTCATTTCAAGCGTAAAGCTTCCAGATAGCATAGCTAAAATTGGCACTAATGCCTTCAAAAACTGTTATTCACTTACCAGCGTTACTGTTGGTACAGGCTTAACCACAATAGAAGCCGATGCTTTTAAGGATTGCTACAAGCTTGTTGAAGTTTATAATACTTCAGCACTTAATATTGTTTCAAAGCCTGGTGCTACCGACAATGGTTGCTTAGGTGCATATGCAATTGATATATATACATCTCTTGGTGCTACTAGCAAATTAATTACTACTGCTGATGGCTTTACTCTTTATAATGGAGATATTTGCTATCTTCTTGCTTATACAGGTTCAGCCTCTACAGTTGTTTTCCCTGAAACCTGTAACGGAAACCCATATGATATATACGAATATGCTTTCTATAAATTCCCTTCGAAAATCAATATTGTACTGTCTAAATACACAACTGCAATATCAAAATATGCTTTTAAGGGCGCCAATATAAATGGCACACTTTCAATTCCTAATAGCGTGAAAGAAATCGGCGAAGAGGCTTTCGCTGATTGCGTAGGAAAGATTACAAAGCTCACTCTTCCAAAGAACCTTAAGGAAATCAAGGAAAAAACCTTCTATAACTCATATTTAATTGCAAACTTCACTTTCCCATCTAAGCTTCAATCAATAGGAAAGGAGGCTTTCGCAAAAACCCTAATCCACGGAGAATTTGTTATTCCTGAAGGTGTAGTCAACATTGGCGAATCTGCGTTTAATGGATGCTATGGTATTCTTGGAATGAAGCTGCCATCAACTCTCAAAGATCTTAAGGCATCTACATTTAATGACTGTCTTGCGCTTGTAAGCATCAATCTTGAAAATGTAAACGCTATAGGTAGCAGCTGCTTCAATAATTGCCAAGCACTTAAAACCGTTAATTTTTCCAAAGAATGTGTGTATATTGAATCCAAAGCTTTTGCCGGATGTCAATCTCTATATGGAACAATCGATTTGAGCTCTGTTACAAGCCTTTCATCAGATGCCTTCCAAAATTGCAAGAGAATTGATGCATTTGTTCTACCAAATATTGATGTTAGCTTCTTCAACTTAATTAGCGGTTGTTCAAGCCTTAGCGCAATTTATACATCTTATAACAACACCAAATATTTTGCAATAGATGGCGTACTATTTCAGATAGATGAGCAGCTAGAATGCGAAGCCTTTGACTCAAGTAAAGCTTATGAAAAGTATATTTTAATCAACAATATTGTTTACGCTTCTGCTGACGGAATTCTATACAGAACAACCTTAAAGGCTACTGATGCAGCTATTTCTCATACGTATAAGACAACTGATAGCTCTGAATTTATTTTAATCGGCAATACTCCTTACATGTTATCTGACAATGTTCTTTATAGAATTAGTCAATCCACAGTTGTATTTTATCCTTATTTAAAAGAAGGAAAAACATATAATATTCCAAGTTTTGTAACTACTATTGGAGACAAAGCCTTCCATAAAGTATCAAACTTAGATAAAATTATAATTGGCGACTCTGTAAAAGAAATTTTAGCAAATGCATTTAATTCTTCAAGCCTAAAAACTGCATTTATACCAGATACAATCACAACTTTAAATTCCGGTACATTTTCCGGTTGTAAATACTTACAATGGATTGTTTTAGGTCAAAATGTTGAAACCGTTGCTGACAATTGCTTTGAAAATACTACAGCAACAGTTTATTCAAGAAATGCTTACTTGACTAAGCCATCTAAAGTAACAAGCTTTATTACATCTAAAGCAATCTGCTCTAACCACCTCTACGGATTTGTAGATGATGATCCAACCTGTGAAAAATCAGGATATAGCAAATGTACCTTCTGTGATAAAATAGAATACAAAAAGATTCTTGATCACTCCGGTCCAATTATCGAAACAAGCGAGTTGTCTTGTGAGACCGATGCATATGATCTTGTAGAATGCACAATCTGTAACAAAACTGTAAAGACTAATTTCATTCCTCATGAAGGACATCTTTCAAACTACACTACAATTGAGCCTACAAGTACAAAGCCTGGATACACTTATGCAACTTGTACTGTTTGCTACAAAACATACCTATCAGCTTATATACCTCACAAAGCCACTACAAGCTGTTCAAGTCACTCAACCGATACAATAGTTATCTCGCCAGAATATTCGTGCAAAACGAACTCATTAGAGATTATATACTGCAAAACTTGTGGCGCAAAGGTAGATGTTACCACTCAAATCGAAAAAACTGCATGTAGCTTTGAATTTGAAATAAGAATTGAGTCAACCTGCTCAGTTAATGGTCAAATCAAAGAAAAATGTAGTATTTGTGATAATATAAGAATTACTGAACTTCCACTCGCACCACACGACCACTCTTGGTACACAGTTGCTGACAACAAAGGCTATGAATATAGCACTTGTAGTGTTTGTAACACTTTTGAAACTAGAGAGGTTGACTATTCTGTCTTCGATATGCTATTAGAGCAGGTTTCTGAGTACTATGAAACTTATTATGCTCCTGATACTGTTGCGCTTCTCTCTCCTATTTGGGAAAACAGAGACTTAAATCTTACTCAAGATGCTGTTGACTACAATGTTGAGCTTTTAAGAAACATTTTAACCAATGTAAAATACAACGTAACTGATTTGCCTGTAGTATTTATTGAATATGAAGGTGAATTCCACCCAGATGACGTAAAGAAAGAATTAGAAGAACAAGAAAAACGTAAAGATCCTACTTACCAAATACATAAGAGAATTCCAAAAGAATATGGGGATACTAAGATTTATATAGCCTATATAGACGAAAACGGTGAACGACAAACTGAAGCCGTTGACTATAATGCTGAAATCAAGGGCAGAGGTAACTCAACATATTCCTCTACCAAATGTCCATACAACATTAAATTTAGCAACAAGGTAGATCTATTCGGAATGGGTGCCGGCAAAAAATATTGCCTAATGGCTAACCTTTATGACCAAACTCTAATGCGTAATGCGATAGTTATAGATTTTGCTAAATCTATTGGCCTCGAATATACACCAAGCTATCAAATGGTTGAAGTTTATGTCAATGGTCTATACAATGGTGTATATATGCTTACAACTCCTACCGATGTTGATGAAAACAGAATCGAAATTGATGAGGTTGAAGACTTCTTATTAGAGGTTGAAAACAAAAATGCAGCAGGAGACGGCGAAGTTTATATTACATTTAAAGATAAGCTTCCAAATTCATATTTGAACCTTCTCGTTGATAGCCCTGAGGATATGGGTGCTGAATCCTACTCTGCTTTAATTTCCGCGTTCAATCAAATCAATATCGCAATATTCTCTGAGGATTGGGATTTGATACAGCAATGGGTTGATGTTGAATCTATGGCAAAATATTATCTAGTTCACGAATACCTAAAAGAAGTTGATATGTGCTACGACTCCACAAGACTCTTTATTAAAGACGGAAAGCTTCACGGTGGTCCTGTTTGGGACTTTGACTTTGGTCTTGGAAATGTTGCCTCTGGTGGCGGTAATAACGGTTCTCACACTGCTTATAACAATGGTAATGACAATTATGTTTCCACCAATGGCGGTGCAGAATTAGGCGTTATCAAAGGCATGTATGATGGAAGTGGAAAACTTCTTAATGGCGACTGGGCAAGCACCACAGGATATTGGGCTCGCGGTCTTTGGGAAAATGGAAACGCTAATGGTTTCTTTGACGAACTATATAGATTCTCTGATGAATTTATAGATCTTGTTTCTCAATATGTATCTGATTATAGTGTTCAAATGCAGCTTCTTTATAAGAACTACTATTCAGAAGAAGATGCAAAAACATATACTAATGCTATTGATAATATACACAAGGATCAAGATTTCACAGCCGCAAGAATCAGAAACTGGACCGAGTACCATATTACATCAACATACTCTGGCACAACCAACAGAGAAATCTCCTATGAAAAGGCTATTGCTTATCTTAGAGAGTGGCTACAACGTCGTCACGAATGGATTACATATGCTTATCTTGAGGTTGATGCAAGACCAAACAACTAATAAAAAAGAACCGTCATTTTTGACGGTTCTCTTTTTCTTAAAAAGAGCTTTGAACAAAGTCAAAGCTCTTTTGTTTTTATTATTCTGCAACTACATTGTAGGCTTCTTCAGGCTTTTTTTCGATCTTTTTAACACCGATTCTATTATACTCGGCAAGACCAGTACCAGCAGGAATCAACTTACCAATAATAACGTTTTCTTTAAGACCGAGCAAGTGGTCAACCTTACCTCTAATAGCAGCTTCTGTAAGTGCCTTTGTTGTCTCTTGGAAGGAAGCAGCAGACAAGAATGATTCAGTAGATGATGCAGCCTTTGTAATACCGAGAAGAATTGGAGAGCTTGTTGCAAGACGGAGTGAGATTTCTCCCGCATCAATTCTTGCTTGAATCTTCTCGTTTTCCTCGATAAACTCGGAAACATCAACTGTAACACCTTCAATAAGATCAGTATCACCTGGATTATCAATCTTAACTTTTCTTGTCATTTGACGTGTGATAACCTCAATATGCTTATCATCAACATCAACGTTTTGTGAACGATAAACCTTTTGAACCTCACGAACGATATAGTCGTAAACAGCCTCAATACCATTGATTTTAATGATATCAAGAGGTGCCATGGAGCCCTCAGTTAGAGCTTGACCCTTGACTACCTTGTCTCCATCATGAACAATCATTGTTGTCTTAAATGGAACGTCATAATTGTATTCTGTGCCTGTTTCTTCGTCTGTTACATGGATTCTATTAATCTTACCCTCAAGAGTAATCTTAACCTCACCACTTACCTCAGAAGCAATTGCAGGACTCTTTGGACGTCTAGCCTCAAAGAGCTCTTCAACTCTAGGAAGACCTTGAGTAATGTTTGCACCAGCAACACCACCAGTATGGAATGTTCTCATTGTAAGCTGTGTACCAGGCTCACCGATAGATTGAGCTGCAATAACACCAACTGCCTCACCGATATTAACTGGCTTTGAGCTTGCAAGGTCCATACCGTAGCAGTGTGCACAAACACCGCCCTTCGCTTTACAACGAAGAACTGAACGAACCTTAACCTCAGTAATTCCAGCAGCGATAATCTTTTTAACGTCTTGAGATAGAATCATTTCATTCTCTTTTACGATAACCTCGCCTGTCGCTGGATCAACGATATCCTCAACAGTATATCTACCAAGGATTCTGTCTTGTAGCTTTTCAACTGTTTGTCCGTCGTTATCCTTAATGTCACTCATTACCATATAATCACGTGTTCCGCAATCCTCAGAACGAACGATAACCTCATGAGAAACATCAACAAGTCTTCTTGTTAGATATCCTGAGTCAGCTGTCTTTAGAGCTGTATCCGAAAGTGATTTACGTGAGCTCTTCGCAGCCATAAAGTATTCAAGTATTGAAATACCCTCGCGGAAGTTTGATTTAACAGGAATTTCCATTGTCTTACCAGTTGCTGAGAACATAAGTCCACGCATACCAGCAAGCTGACGCATCTGCTTTTCACTACCACGGGCACCGGATTCTGCCATCATCTTAATTGGATTGTAACGGTTAAACGAGCTAAGCATTTCCTTAGTTACAGCATTTGTTGCCTTATCCCAAATAGAAATTACGCAATTATATCTTTCTTCATCAGAAAGCTCGCCCTCGTTGTAATATGAGAATATTTCATCAACCTCAGCTTCTGCCTTTTTAAGGATCTCAGCCTTGCTTTCAGGAATAATCATATCTGCAACGGAAATTGAAAGTGATGCTCTTGTTGAGTACTTATAACCCATTTCCTTAATATGGTCAAGAACCTCAGCAGCCTTTGTAAATCCGTGAATCTTGATTGTACGGTCTACAATTTCAGAAAGCTTCTTACTTTCTGCAACGAAATCAACCTCAAGTCCAAATGGATCAACCTCTCTATCTACATAGCCAAGGTCTTGTGGAATATACTCATTAAATATAAGTCTACCAAGTGTAGCATCAATAATTTTGGATTTCTTTTCACCATTGATTTCTTTTTCAACTCTTATTTTGATAGGTGCATGAAGCTCAAGCTGCTTTGTTTCATATGCCATCATAGCTTCATCAAAGTTACGGAATACGCTACCCTCACCCTTTTCGCCTGCTTTATCAAGAGTTAAATAGTATGAACCAAGAACCATATCCTGTGAAGGAACAGCAATTGCCTTTCCGTCAACAGGCTTTAATAGGTTGTTAGCCGAAAGCATAAGGAATCTAGCCTCTGCTTGTGCTTCACTTGAAAGTGGAACGTGTACAGGCATTTGGTCACCATCAAAGTCTGCGTTGAATGCCTTACATACTAGTGGGTGAAGTCTAATAGCTCTTCCCTCAACAAGTACAGGCTCGAATGCTTGAATTGATAGACGGTGAAGTGTTGGAGCACGGTTAAGAAGCACTGGATGCTCTTTAATTACATTCTCAAGTGCATCCCATACATCGTCAACAACTTGCTCAACATTTCTCTTTGCTTCCTTAATATTCGCAGCCTTTCCTGTTTCAACAAGGCGTTTCATTACAAATGGTTTGAATAGTTCAAGTGCCATTTCACGTGGTAAGCCACATTGATAAATCTTAAGGTTAGGACCTACAACGATAACCGAACGTCCTGAATAGTCAACACGTTTACCAAGTAGGTTTTGTCTAAAGCGACCTTGCTTACCTCTTAACATTTCAGAAAGAGATTTTAGATCACGTCCGCCAGGACCTGTCACAGCCTTGCCTCTCTTACCATTATCGATAAGTGAGTCAACTGCTTCTTGAAGCATTCTCTTCTCGTTCTTAATAATAAGTTCTGGTGAATGAAGTTCGATTTGCTTCTTAAGACGATTATTTCTGTTAATAACTCTTCTATATAAATCGTTTAAGTCAGATGCTGCATATCTGCCACCATCAAGTGGAACCATAGGTCTTATATCAGGTGGAATTACTGGTAAAACATCAAGAATCATCCATTCAGGTCTGTTACCTGATTTTCTGAATGCTTCAACGATTTCAAGTCTTTTGATAATACGAACCTTCTTTTGTCCTGAGGACTTGAGAAGCTCTGCCTTTAGCTCTTGAGAAAGAGCCTCGATATCAATTTCAGCAAGAAGCTTTTTAATTGCTTCAGCTCCCATTTCAGCAACGAAACGATCGCCATACTTTTCGTAATATGCGTTATATTCACTCTCTTTTAGGAGTTGATATTTCATAAGTGGTGTTTCGCCTGGATCGATAACAATTCTTTGAACAAAATAAAGAACATTTTCGAGAGCCTTTGGTGAAATATCAAGTACAAGTCCCATTCTTGAAGGGATTGCCTTAAAATACCATATATGTGACACAGGACAAGCAAGCTTAATATGGCCCATTCTTTCACGACGAACCTTTTTGGTAGTTACCTCTACCCCACATCTTTCGCATCTGTGTCCCTTATGACGTGAACGCTTATATTTTCCACAAGAGCATTCCCAGTCCTTAGTAGGGCCAAAAATCTTCTCACAGAATAGTCCATCTTTTTCAGGCTTTTGTGTACGATAGTTGATTGTTTCAGGCTTTGTTACCTCACCTGATGACCAACTAAGGATTTTCTCTGGAGAAGCTAGACCAATTTTTATAGAATCAAATGTATGTTCCATTAGCATTTTCCTTCTTTAATTATTTTTAAACTAGTATTATTAATCAAAATCATCAAATTTTGGATCTTCATCGTAATCAGCGTCTTCTTCACTATCGAAGTCCTCGTCATCATACTCCTCGTCGTCATTAACCTCTTGGGTTTCCTCAGATACTGTTACAATGTTCATAGGCTCAAGTTCTTCATCACCGATGTTAGAAAGCTCAATCTCATTACCATCTTTGTCAAGAACGGTAATATCAAGTGCGAGAGCTTGAAGCTCCTTAACAAGCACCTTGAATGATTCAGGAATGCCTGGTGTTGGGATGTTTTGACCTTTTACTATTGCTTCAAATGCTTTTGTTCTACCGATTAGATCGTCACTCTTCACTGTCAAGATTTCTTGTAGAGTGTAAGCAGCACCATATGCTTCAAGTGCCCAAACCTCCATCTCTCCAAAACGCTGACCACCGAATTGTGCCTTACCACCTAGAGGTTGTTGTGTTACTAGGGAGTATGGACCATTGGAACGAGCGTGAATCTTGTCATCTACCAAGTGGTGAAGCTTTAAGTAATACATAATACCAACGGTTACAGGGTTATCAAATGGTTCGCCTGTACGTCCGTCATAAAGGATTGTCTTTCCGTCGCAAATCTTTAGCTTACCTTCTTCATGGAGCTTCTTGATTGCTTCTGGATTATTTCTTGTTTCCTTGTCAAGCTTTTGGATATCCTTCTTACCATCCTCACGAATAACCTCTTCGAAAAGATCCTTTCCATCAGTGTTTTCGTTTGGAATAACATCTCTCCAAAGACCTGCCATCTTTAGACATTCAAAAATGTCCTTTTCCTTTGCGCCATCAAATACAGGTGTCATAATTTTCCAGCCAAGCTTCTTAGCTGCAATACCAAGATGCACCTCAAGAACCTGACCGATATTCATACGTGAAGGTACGCCTAGTGGGTTAAGAACGATATCAAGTGGAGTACCATCAGCCAAGAAAGGCATATCCTCTGGTGGCAAAATTCTTGATACAACACCCTTGTTACCGTGACGACCCGCCATCTTATCTCCTACGGAGATTTTTCTCTTTTGAGCAACGTAAACCTTAACTACCTTGTGTACTCCAGGTGCAAGCTCGTCACCATTCTCACGTGAGAATACCTTTACGTCAACTACAATGCCGTTTTGACCGTTTTTAACACGAAGTGATGTGTCTCTTACATCTCTTGACTTTTCACCAAAAATAGCGCGTAATAAACGCTCTTCTGCTGTAAGCTCAGTTTCGCCCTTTGGAGTAACCTTACCAACCAAAATGCTATGAGCTTTAACCTCAGTACCAATTCTTACGATACCATTTTCATCAAGATTTTTAAGAGCCTCCTCACCAACGTTTGGAATTTCTCTTGTGATTTCCTCCGGACCTAGCTTGGTATCTCTAGCCTCGTGTGTGTGCTCTTCAATATGAATTGAAGTATACATATCATCACGAACCAATTTTTCATTAAGTAATACAGCGTCTTCGTAGTTATAACCTTCCCATGTCATAAAGCCAATAAGAGCATTTTTACCAAGTGAAATTTCACCATTTGAAGTTGCAGGACCATCAGCAATTACTTGACCCTTTTCTACTCTTTCACCAACTACAACAATAGGATTTTGGTTAATACAAGTGCTTTGGTTAGATCTCTTAAATTTAATAAGATCGTATTTATCCTTTAGTCCGCTATCGCGCTTAACTATAATATGATTTGCATCAACTCTTTCAACAACGCCATCCTCTTTTGCAAGTACGACAACACCAGAGTCAACCGCAGCCTTATACTCCATACCAGTACCAACTATTGGAGAATCGGATGTAAGAAGTGGAACTGCCTGCTTCTGCATGTTTGAACCCATAAGCGCACGAGTATTGTCATCGTTTTCAATAAATGGAATCATTGCTGTTGCTACAGACACAACCATTTTTGGAGAAATATCCATATATGTTACACGTTTAGAATCAGTTTCCAAAACCTCTTGCTTTTCACGAGCAATGATTCTTGACTTAACAAAGCGATTGTTTTCATCAAGCTCCTCATAAGCCTGTGCAATTACGTGTCCGTCCTCCTCATCGGCGGTTAAGTAAACAACCTCATCAGTTACAACACCGTCAATTACTTTACGATAAGGAGCTTTTATA
The DNA here is from genome assembly GCA_045543955.1 of Eubacteriales bacterium. Lineage (GTDB taxonomy): Bacteria > Bacillota > Clostridia > Oscillospirales > CAG-272 > RGIG2000. The sequence continues at coordinate 66,221 of JAZPYB010000031.1, read as the reverse complement.
AAGCCGTATTTGTCAATTTTTGCATATGTTGATAAATATGAAATAAGACCGATATTTTGTCCTTCAGGAGTCTCAACAGGACACATTCTTCCGTAATGTGTATAGTGAACGTCACGCACCTCAAATGCGGTTCTTTCTCTTGACAAACCGCCAGGACCGAGAGCCGAGATACGACGCTTGTGTGTAAGCTCTGCAAGAGGATTGTTTTGGTCCATAAATTGTGAAAGAGGAGATGAACCAAAGAATTCTCTAATAGCGGTAGCTACTGGTCTAATATTAACAAGTGTCTTTGGAGAATGCTCCTCAACATCTTGTGTGTTCATTCTATCTCTAATAACCTTTTCCATACGATTCATACCGATACGGAATTGGTTTTGTAGCAATTCACCTACGCAACGGAGACGACGGTTGCCAAGGTGGTCGATATCGTCTGTCTTACCAATATTGTAATCAAGACCAATTAAATAAGAAATAGATGCCAAGATATCTTCTCTTGTGATGTGCTTTGGACAAAGCTCCTCAGTGCTTCTTTTGATTTTTTCAATTATAGCGTCTCTGTCGCCACCACATTCATTGATAATTGCTTGAAGATTCTCAAAATGAAGCTTTTCGCTAACTCCGTAGTCATCTAGTCCTACATTCCAGTCATCGCCGAGTAAGTATTTAGGATCTACTGTACCGTTACCAAATACCTTCAACTCAACCGGCTCGCCTGAATCTCTTTCTGTAACTGTAACGTAAACCTCGTTTACACAGTTAGCCTCAATGAGCTCAATATCCTCAGCGGTAATAACCTTACCAACCTCGCAGATGATTTCACCTGTTAAGTTACTTACAACTGGACGTGATAGAGTCAAGCCCGAAATACGCTTGGAAATAGCGAGCTTTTCATTGAACTTATATCGTCCAACAGGATAAAGGTCATATTTTTTACCATTAAAGAAGAAATTATGAATGAGCTGTTGAGCACTTTCGATAATTGCTGGTTCGCCTGGATGATGTCTCTTATAAATATCCTTAAGAGCCTCTTCTTGAATAGTTGTGCCAAACTCCATAGCGAGTTTTTCACATTCGTCCTTTTCAAGAGTAGGAGTCATAAATTTAGAACCAAACATATCCTTAATGTCCTCAGCGGTCTCAACACCGAGAGCACGAATAAGGATAGTAACAGGCATTTTTCTATTCTTATCAATGTGAACATAGAACACATTGGATGAATCTGTCTCGTAATCAAGCCATGCTCCGCGATAAGGAATTACTTGTGCGGTGTAGTTATGAGTTCCTGTCTTATCCACAGAATAGCTATAATACATTCCTGGAGAACGAACAATTTGAGAAACAACAACACGCTCAGCACCATTAATAATAAATGTGCCATTTTCAGTCATAAGTGGGAAATCACCCATGAACACCTCGTGCTCTTTAACTTCACCGGTTGTCTTATTTGAAAGACGAACATTTACACGCAATGGTGCGGCGTAGTTAACATCTCGAATTTTGCATTCCTCAACAGGATACTTCGGATTGTTTTCATCGAGTGTATAGGAAACAAACTCAATAGAAAGCTCTTCCGAATGGTTTGTAATAGGGGAAACCTCGTTTAGAACCTCTTGTATTCCCTTTTCCAAGAACCACTTAAAAGATTCCTTTTGTACGTCAATGAGGTTCGGCATATCACAAAGTTCGTTAATTTTAGCGAAATTTTTTCTTGTGTTTTTGCCAAGCTTTTGTTCTTTGACCATATCTTTCTTACTCCAACTTCCCTTTTATAATATAATATAAAAGAATTATTTAAAAAATATTGTGCAGTTCTAGATTTTAGCACTCTTTTACCTGCTTGTCAACATATATTTAAAAAATAAATTATTTTATTTATAAAAATTTACAATTTGTTTCTTGAAATGTTACAAATTATTAATATGTAAATTTTTTATTAACAAAATTACATTCCTAGCTTTTATATAATTTTTGCTAATACAACATTTTTTTATTTTTTTTAAAAAAGGTATTGATTTTTTTGTAATTATATGATATTATATCTAACTGTACGAACAGGCTATATTCGGAGCACCCTCTCAGGCAACGGATAGCATCTGTCGGATTATAATATTAAAGGAGGATTTATCATGCCTAATATCAAATCTGCGAAGAAGCGTGTTAAGGTTATCGCTACTAAAACACTTCGTAATAAGATGCTTAAATCCCAACTCAACACAGCTGTAAAGAAGTTCAAGGCTGCAGTTGAAGCTGGTGACAAGGGAGCTGCTCAAGTTGCTTATGTAGCTGCTGTAAAGAAAGTTGACCAAGCTGTTGCTAAGGGAATTCTTCACAAGAACAACGCTGCACACAAAAAGAGCCAGTTCACACTTATGTATAACAAAATGGCGTAAGCCAGTAAAAAGAGCTATGTTGACCCACATAGCTCTTTATTTTTTATACTTCTCTGTTCTATACAAAAAAGCAAGCCATATTGGCTTGCTTTTTTATTAGTCGTCGATGTAAGGCATAAGAGCCATAAAACGAGCACGCTTGATAGCCTTTGTAAGTTCACCTTGGTGATGAGCGCATGTACCTGTAATTCTTCTTGGAAGAATCTTTGCACGCTCTGTAACATATTTTCTCAAACGAGCTGTATCTTTATAATCTATATGACCTATCTTGTCTTGGCAAAATGCACAAACCTTTTTCTTCTTGCGCATTACTTGACGAGCAGGACGTTGTTGAACAACTTGTTCTTTTTCAACAACATTGTTATCCATATTAAGTTACCTCCTATAAATTTTGTTCATTCTCGATTAGAATGGTAAATCGTCGTCACTAGCAACCTCTTCAAACTTTGGAGCTTGTGATGTTTGGAATGCAGGCTCATCATATGCACCTTGTACTCCATCAGCCTTTGAATCAACAAAGAACGCCTCGTCTACAACTACCTCAGTAGCATAGCGCTTATTGTTTTGTTGATCGTTCCAAGTTCTAACCTGGATTGAGCCTGTAACACAGATAGAGCTTCCCTTTTTGAAGAATCTGTTAATGAATTCCGCTGTTTGTCTCCACGCAACACAGTTTATAAAATCTGTTGTTGCATCCTTGCCCTTGCGGTTTACAGCAATAGCAAATGATGTTACCGCTGCTCCTTGTGGAGTTTGTTTAAGTTCGGGGTCGGCTGTTAGTCTTCCGCCCAAAATTGCCTTGTTAAAATTTAAGTTTGCCATTTTGATGTTCCCCTTTCTTAAAATTAAGCTTCTTTCTTTGTCTTCTTGTCTTCGATTTGACGGATTACGATAGAACGAAGAATGTTCTCGTTAATACCGAACAAACGCTCAAGCTCGCTTGTAAAAGAGCCTTCACTCTTAAAGTATACAAGAACATAGTAACCATCATTCTTGTCATTGATTGGGTATTCAAGTCTTCTCTTGCCCCACTCATTAACAGAATCGATAGAACCATTCTCTGCAATAAGAGCTGTAAACTTTTCAATAGTTGCCTTAATAGCATCCTCGCCAATTGAAGCGTCAACTACGAACAAAGTTTCATAAGAGTTCATAACCTTTTCCATTTTCTTTACCTCCTGTGGACTTAATGACCGTCAGTTTAAGATTCCTAACGGTAGGAGCGAGTACTAGACATACTCGTTCTGCGTTATTTTATCATAATAATTTTAATATGTCAACAATTTTTGTAAAATTTTTAAATTATTTTTATACTTGAATTGTCTATTAATATATGTTACAATTAATTTATCAAATTTTAGGAGTAAATATGAAGCATATAGAGATATATACCGACGGCTCATGCAGATGCAACCCCGGTCCTGGTGGATGGGGCGCCATTCTTGTTTACAAGGGTGTTGAAAAAGAGCTTTCTGGTGGAGAGCCAGAGACCACGAACAATAGAATGGAATTAACAGCTGTTATAAAGGCATTACAGGCGCTTAAAGAACCTTGTGAAATAACCTTAACATCTGATTCGAAATATGTCATTGATGCCATTACAAACGGTTGGGCGAAATCCTGGCGTGAAAACAATTGGAGAAAAGCCGATCGTTCTCACGCACTCAATCCAGATCTATGGGAAATTCTTTTAAATGAAATTGAAAAGCATCAAATAACATATGTTTGGGTTAAAGGACATGCTGGGCATCCATACAACGAAAGATGCGATAAAATGGCACAAAATGAGTCTGGAAAATATATTCTGTAATATATATAATAATGAAGATTTCTGAAGGTGAGCTATAAGTTCGCTTTCTTTTAATACAAATAATACAAAAAGGCACTCGTTTGAGTGCCTTTTTTCATTTTATTGTGCTACATCAACAAATTCAACGCCTCTAAAGTTCATAAGTCTTACAACTGTACGAACCTCACAACCATCAATATTTTCAACAGTAGAAGAAATTTGTCCTTCTGTATCAGTTGTACGTTTGTTGTGGCTGTATTTTCCATAAGACTCAACTGTTGTTTCAACGCCATTTGCGTCTGTAATATAAGTAATAATTCTTACATCGCATTCATATTCAACGTCGCCAAGCTCATCAAGATTAATCTTAAATGTAAATGTAACTGAGCCATCCTTGTTATTTGTTTTGCCAACAAAAGTAACAAATTCAGAAGCTACTTCTTTCTTTTCAATTATTTTTTCAGAAATGCCGCTTTCTTCCTCCTTACCGCCAAGTCCACAGCCTGTGCAGATAAACACTTCTTTACCCTCGTGGGTATATGTAGAACAATAGTCCTCAACCCATTCAAAATTATGAGCTCCTGTTGCATCGATTGGAAGTTGAGAACCTACTCTATCGCATCCAACGCATACAATTTGTTTAATACCCTTTGAACCACAAGTAGCTGGCATAAACTCGATTTCTTTTCGATAATCGTGTGTGCCTGTGGCAGGAATTTCAACATTGTATATTACTTGGCCACATCCAGCAGTACATACGCCATGTCCATGTCCTGGAGTTGAGCATGTTGGTGCAAGATCTTGGGTAACCTCAGGAACAACGTGTCCATCGCTACTTGGAAGAATTACATCTATTTCATTTGAGCATACTGGACATTTTGCAATGCACGCGCCATTGCTAGTACAAGTAGGAGCTGTATAATATGGACCACTTAATTCATAGTCACTTTCGTCAACAATGCAATCGTGAATAACGAAATCAAGTCCATGCAAAGCGAGTGTATATCCGTTTTCCCATTTAGAGCCAGTTATGGTGATTTTAATGGTCTTTGCCTTAGCGCCATTTGAAATAGGCTCTGTCATGCTGATAGACATTGGGTTATTCTTATCAGCTCCGTTAGCAATTGTATTCCATTTAGTTGCATATGATGCAGTTATATTACCAGAAGCATCAATCCAGTCAAATCTTAAAGTAACATTATTACCAGAAGCATACAATGTACCTTTTGTGAAAATATACTCGCGGTCAAGAGTTATTGTATATGTTGTACCGATAGTACCATGCCAATAGGTCATCATATCGTCATCCAAAAGATTCTTTGGATCTTGAAGTGGGTATTGAGCAGTAGGTGACTCGTTGTATTGGGTAACAACGTCTTTAGGATCTACTCCTTCATTCTTTTCATATATTACTTCATAATCTTCAATGCTATCAAAATCAAATTGAGTAGTGGAATCTGTATATTGCAATTTTCTTGTTTGTCTAGTCTCAACCTTTCCACATTCTTCTCTTAAGCAAGTAAGTTTCTTTTCGCCATGCTCGGTTGTGGTTGCCTTTTTGGTAATTTCGCCATCATTCCAGTCATGTCCGAGAGCTGGCACAACATCTGATACATATGTCGCATCACAGCCGTCTATGCTACAGCCTGTACAAGTATATACAGTAGAACCATCGTTTTCGCAATCTGGTGCAGTAGTTACACCGGCATTCCAATTATGTCCGGTTGCTGGAAGATCAAATTCAGCAGTTTCAAGACAGTCTACACAAGTTTTTGTAAGAACACCATTCTCTGTTGCTGTTGCAGGAGTTGTGACAACACCTTCATCATATGAGTGGAAGCCTGTTGCAGGAACGGTCTTTTTAATTACTTTACCACAGTGGCAAGAATATTGTTTATAGCCCGGACGGTTGCAGGTTGGGTTTTGCGCATCTGTTTGCTCAAATACGTGGTTGCCCTCTTCTACGTAGGTTTCAACTTCCCACATAAATTCGCTACCTTCACCCTTACCATTTGCAATTTCAATCTTTATTCTGCACGCTTCAACGAATGGGTCGAGCTTAACTGTTGTAGAGTCAACGCTTACAGATTTTGAATCGTAAACCTGTTCTCCGTCTATATTGAAGAGCTTAACTCTAATTTGAGAAATATTCATTGTAACTTCAGAAACTGAACCGCCACCACCGGCAAGCTCTCCCTTACCATTTAGAGTAAGAATAAGCTCTGAAATCATATAGTCTTTTGTAAAATCAAGGAATACTGAATAGTTCCATCCTTTTGGAGAACGGGTGCCTACTTCTTTGTTTCCATCAACAAGAGCCTTAGGAGTCCAAGCCCACCATGTATCGCAGTAGTCATCTTCGTTAGTACCAGCGGCATAAACGAGAGCTTCAGATGCGATATTGGACTTAACAACATTACAGAATTCTCTTTCTACTTGATAGGTTTCAATTTCTCTAAAGAAATCCTTACCACGCGCACTTGTTGAAAGCTCGGATTGGTCACGATAGATTTCAATAGTATCAGCTGCCATTTCTGCGCTAACAACGACCTCTGTTTTATTAAGAGTATCAACATCGATAGATTTAACAAGCTCGCCAGCCTTATACATATTTATTGTAATAACATCTATAGAGTTTGCGTCAGAAACAGAAGTATCATTTGGCAATGTTCCACTACCATTCAAGAAAAGAACAAGATCTCCAAAATAATAGATTTGATCATAAACGAACTTGAATGAGTATGTAGCTGTTCTACCAGTGGTTGTACCAGTAGTAGTGTCGCCATCTATCATCTCATATGGGTCGTATGAGCCAATAATGTTTCCTGAATGCTCAATAGTAGCATTTCCTGCTATATTAGTGCCCTCATGCTCACCGGTATTGCTAACCGCTTCAACCCCGTTTGCATATGAAAAGAACACAAACATAGGAAGAATCATCAAGACTGCTAATAAAAGTGATGTGAATTTTTTCATAATTTCTCCTCTCGTTTAGAAACCATTACATATTTTTACATATATAATATAACATAAAATATATATTTTGTCAAGTTGCATAAACACAATTATTATTTTTTTAACAATTTATACAAACAATACAAAAATGTCTCTTTTAAAGAACATTTTCGTTTTTATTTTTTGTGCAATTTGCCAATTGAAGGCTAAAAAAGAAAACCACAGCATAAAAGCTGTGGTTAGTGGTGCTCTTGCGGAGATTCGAACTCCGGACACCTTGATTAAAAGTCAAGTGCTCTACCGTCTGAGCTACAAGGGCATTTCTTTTTTGTGCCTACATATGATATCACACAATATTTATTTTGTCAATACCTTTTTTCAAAAAATTCTCAATTTCTATATATAATTATTTCCCGCCCATCACATATTTTTTCATTGACACCACGAATAGTTAATGATATACTGATTTTAATGAATTGTTTTGGAGGAAAAAATGAACGATAATATTAAATTATGGAAAAATCCACCATATATTAACTACACAAACAACCAGTTTGAACCTTCTATCAAGCCATTTATCGTGAACGAATCAAAAACAGCAGTAATTGTTTGCCCAGGCGGTGGATATGGGTGCAAAGCAGATCACGAGGGTAAACCAATTGCTAAAATGTTCAATGAGCATTCAATAAACGCATTCACTCTTGATTACAATGTTGCTCCTTGCCACAAGTTTGCACCTCTTTCAGATGTACAACGTGCTATTAGAACTCTAAGAAGCCTTGGTTACGAAAAGGTAGCCGTTTGTGGCTTTTCCGCAGGTGGACACTTAACCTGTACTAGCGCAACAATGTATAATTTTGAAGCATACAAAAAAACAGACGAAATTGACGAATTCTCTGCTCGTCCCGATGCATTCATTCCTTGCTACCCTGTTGTTACATTTGAAGAGAGCTTTACACATATGGGCACAAGACAAAATCTCCTTTCCAGCGAATGGCAAGATCAAGAGCTTGTTGATTTGTTTTCCAATGAAAAGAATATAACTCCAGACACACCGCCATGCTTTGTATGGCACACCGCAACCGACGATGCCGTTCCCGTAAAAAATTCATTAGCTTTAGCTGAATCATTAAGCCAAAACAATGTTTATTTTGAAATGCACATATTCCCAGTTGGATGTCACGGCTTAGGGCTTGCTTATGACCACAAGGATATTGGTGTTTGGTCAGAGTGTGCTTGCACATTCTTAAAGAAATTAGGTTTTTAACGGAGAATTATGAATATTGCTATTATTACCGGCGCTTCAAGCGGATTAGGTGTTGAATTTTTCAAGGAAATACAAAAAGAAAGTCTTGACGAGGTTTGGGTTATTGCTAGACGAGAGCAAAAGCTAGTTGAGCTCTGCAACGACTACGCAAAAATCAAATACAAGATTATTTCTATGGACATTACTCGTGAAGAATGTTTATCGCAACTCGAAAGCATATTAAAAACCGAGCAACCAATCATAAAATTTCTTATTAACAATGCAGGCTTTGGAGTATTCGGAGAGGTTATAAATATTGACTCAAAAAAGCAAAGCAATATGATTGATTTAAATGTGAGAGCGCTTACCGAGATTACCTCTATTTGCTTGCAGTATATGGACAAGGGCTCACGCATTATAAATACCTGCTCTATTGCATCATTTGCCCCCAACGCTAATTTAGCTGCTTATTCAGCGACAAAGGCATATGTTATGAGCTTTTTACGAGCATTGAGACAAGAGCTCAAAAAGAAGAAAATCAATGTAACTGCAGTCTGCCCCGGCCCTATGGCAACAGAATTTTTAAGCGTTGCAGGAATCGAAAACGGGAATTCAAAAATGTTTAAAATTCTTCCTTATTGTGACCCTCAAAAGGTAGCTAGAAAAGGAATCAAGGCTTCTAAAAAAGGAAAGGCTGTATATACACCACGGTTTTTGTATAAATTTTATAGAATTCTTGCCAAATTTGTTCCTCACTCATTACTTATTAAATTTGTATCTGCATAGCATTTTAACCACTCTCCTTGTTATTTTTTAGAGAGTGGTTATTTATTTTTGACAAAATTTTACATATTCTAAAAAAACATTTTACATTTCTATTCTTTTATGGTATAATATTTGTGATACTTATGCGATATTAATATCAAAATGAAAGGATTTTAAATGAGTGTTGTTGAAATTTTAATTAGAATTGCCACAATGCTAGGCGGTCTTGCTCTTTTCCTTTATGGAATGAATATGATGACAAACGGTCTTGAAAGAATGGCAGGAGGAAAGCTTGAAGTAATTTTAAAAAAAGCATCCTCTAACAAATTTAAAGGTATGGCTCTTGGCGCAGGTGTTACAGCTGTTATTCAGTCCTCATCTGCTACAACTGTTATGATTGTTGGTCTTGTTGGCTCAGGCATTATGGCTTTGCCACAAACAATTGGTATGTTAATGGGTACTAACATTGGTACTACTATTACTCCTTGGATTACCGGCTTGCCTTATTTAGATGGTTCTAAATTAGGAATTGATCAAAAATGGATTGAATGGCTTTCGCTCTTAAAGCCTTCATTCTTTGCACCACTTATTGCTCTTCTCGGTATTATTCTTATTATGTTCTTTAGTAAAAAGAACAGACTTAACAAGGATATTGGTTCTCTTTGCCTTGGCTTTGCAATACTTATGCAGGGTATGGAGCTTATGTCTGCCGCTGTTGATTTCCTTGAAGATCCCGCTTATAACGATGTTTTATTAAAAGTAATTGGTGTTTTTGAAACACCTTGGGTTGGTGTATGGCTTGGTTTGCTTTTGGCAACTATGTTTACAACCATCGTTCAATCCTCCTCTGCTTCAGTAGGTGTTCTTCAGGTGCTAGTTGGCGCAGCTGCTGTGTCAGGAACTAACATTCCATTCAAGGTAGCTATTCCAATTATACTTGGATTTAACATTGGTACTTGTGTTACTGCTGTTATTTCAAGTCTTGGCGCAAACAGAAATGCTAAGCGCGTTGCAATCACTCATCTTGTAATTAAGCTTTTCGCCGTTGCTTTATGCTTTGTTCCTTTCCTTATTATAGGACTCACTCCTCTAAATGAAGCATGGTTAAGCAAGCCTGTTACTGTATGGACAATTGCTATTTTCCACACATTATTTAATGTTGTTACAACACTTATTCTATTACCAGCTTCAAAGCTATTTGAAAAAATTGCTTATTTCCTCGTTAAAGACAAGGATGAAGCTAATAGAATTGCTTATATTGATCCAATTCTTATTTCTCAATCCCCGGCTGTGGCACTCTCAGAATGCGCTAACTTAACAAAGGAAATGTGTGTTCTTTCAAAGGAGGCTCTCGACTTATCTATCGATTCGTTATACAAATATGATTCAAAAACTGCTCAAGTTATCATAGATAAAGAAGCTTTAATTGACAAATATGAAGACCATATTGGAACTTACCTTGTTCAAATTTCGTCTCGTGCGCTTTCCAACGCTGACAGCAAAAAAAGCTCTAAGCTTCTCCACACTCTCGGCGACTTTGAGCGCTTGAGCGACCACGCAGTTAATATTGTTGATGTTTCCGAAGAGTTAAAGAATAAAAATATTATTTTCTCCGATGAAGCAAAGGCAGAAATTGCCGTTATTACCGAAGCTATAAAGGAAATACTCATTATAACGACCGATGCATTTGCTAGTGATGACATTGAGCTTGCAAAGAGAGTTGAACCACTTGAGCAGGTAATTGACAAGCTAATTTCTACTACAAAGATGAATCACATTGCAAGACTTCAAAAGGGTGCTTGTACAATAGAGCTTGGCTTTGTTCTTTCTGACTTACTCAACAACTACGAAAGAATTTCCGACCACTGCTCTAATATAGCAGTTGCTATCATCGAAACCTCGCACAACAGCTTTGGCACTCACGAATATCTCAACCAAGTTAAAAGCACTAATGAGGAATTCCAAAAGGAATACAAATCATTTGCCGATAAGTATATGATAGCTCAAAAATAATAATTAAAGGCTCTGCGCTAAGCAGAGCCTTTTGTTTTTCTTTTCTGTTTTTATTGTTATGTTTTCCCCATCTGTTACAAGAATAATATCCCCTTGTAAGTCGGTACGATAAACATCCTCTTCTCCTACCTCTTCAATGAATCTGTCCATTGCCTCATCATGTGGGTGTCCGTATGAATTGTCCTTACCACAGCTGATTATTACATACATCGGAGTTGCTGCATCTAATACGTCTTGACAAGACGATGTGCTTGAGCCGTGATGTCCCGCCTTAAAAACATCGCAATCCAAAATGTCAGAAAGCTGGTTGCCGTATTTTTCAACTAATGATTGCTCGGCTGTTGTTTCTGCGTCTCCTGTAAAGAGCATTTTATTTTTACCCCAACGAGCCATAACAATTATACTATAATCGTTTGAATTCTTATAGCTGTCCTTAACAGGACCAAAAAACTCAAGCTCTAAATCACCTTTATCGTCTTTATTATTCTCGTCAGTTTTGCCTACATAGATTTTTCTGTCCGATTTATCATCAATATCAATAATATCATCAGCATCCACGCTACTTCCAAGATCGTCATTGTCCTCAATAACCATAACGTTAATTTCCGGTTTTTCATCAACCTCTTTTATAAAGCTTTCATACATTTTAGTAGTCTTTACTTGGTCTGGTATTATCAAATTGTTTACATCAAAGCCCTCAAGAACCTCTTTTGCTTCCCCAAAATGATCAGAATCAAAGTGAGTAATGATAAAATAATCAATCACTTCAATTTTCATATCATTTAAATAGTCTATAAGTATATTTGTTTGGTCGTTTTCGCCTGTATCAATTAAAACTGTCATTCCATCCGCTAATATGAGTGTAGCATCTCCCTGCCCTACATCTATGTAATGTATTTCTGCCGAGCCCTCTGGAATTTCATATTGTTCTTCCTTATCGAATACAAATTTGTATACCAAAAACGCAGCAACTACTAAAATTGCACCAACAATTGGAAGAACTCTTAAAAGAACCTTATTCTCTTTTTGGTCAAAATCTATTTCATTTCTTTTTGATTTATTAGCCTTTTTATTACTCACGATAATCTCCTAAAGCTTATTTTATATTATTGTATCACAATTTAATTACTAATGCAATAAAGCACTGAAAAATCAGTGCTTTATTATTTTCCTTTTATCAAATATTATTAACAAAATCATACCAAGCCCATATACAGATATCATTTCGCTAATAAACACGCCAGCTACTGAGAAAATGTATGTTGGTGTGTGCCATTCATTCATATAAGACATAATAACAAACGGAATGAGAATTGTATTTGACAAAACAGTTGGCAAAGGGCAAAGCCACTTTATCTTTATCTTTGAAGCAATATAAGCACCTATTAAGGTTGCAAGTGAACCAACTATGATATCAACTATGCTTCCACTAAAAATGTTGGAAATTATACATCCAACAAAAAGCCCCCAAACACTGCCGGGCATGAAGAATGGTAAAACGCATAGCGCTTCACTAAATCTAACCTCAACATAGCCCAAGGAAAAAGGCTTTGACACTAGTGTTAGAACGACATATAAAGTAGCAATTATAGCCGCCTCTGTTAAGTATTTAATTTTCTTGTTCTGCATGTTTTTCTCCTAGTTTTGTTTTAAGTGAGGATGGTTTCGAACTCACTAGGTAAAATTATACTCTTTAGAGCTTGATTTGTCAAGTGGCAAGAAAAAAGATTTTGCATATTATAAATTTAGAATACGGAGGTGAACTATGAATACGCAAAATGAAAGCATTGGATTTCTAATTGTCAATGTAAAAACTGCAAATGGTGCGCTCCCAGTCGAGAATGCCACTGTTACAATTTATGCTTCCAGCCCACTTGACGAGGGCGGTGCGCCCACGCTTTTGAGAAGCGATGTTGTTTATACCTTAAAAACAGATAGAAACGGGAAAACAGAAAAGGTTGCCTTGGGAACAAAAAACAAAGAGCTTTCCTTATCTCCTGACAATCCTATTCCTTATGATAGCTATAATATTACTGTAAACGCTGATGGCTACTATGACTCTAGCTATTTGGGTGTTCCTATTTTTCAAGGAGTTACGTCGATACAAGGAGTAAATTTAATACCTCTTTCTGAATTTGCTTCCCCGACTGACTACATTCCAAATTCACAAAGACAATATAAAGAAAGTATGTATTAAGGAGCTTTTATGCCTGTTTTACCTGTTATACCAAGCTATATTACTGTCCATTTAGGTGCTCCAGATAGCGATGCACCAAATGTAACCGTTCCCTTTGTCGATTACATAAAAAATGTAGCATCCAGTGAAATTTTTCCCACTTGGCCGGAAAGCGCTATCCGTGCTAACATATACGCACAAATCTCATTTGCTTTAAATAGAATTTTCACAGACTATTATCGTTCTCGTGGCTACAATTTTGACATAACCAATTCTATTGGAATTGACCAGTCTTTTGTTAACGGACGCGACGTGTTTGAAAACATTTCTAATATTGTTGATGAAATATTTAATGATTATGTGGTTTTAGGAGATAGCGTAGAGCCTTATTTTACTGCTTACTGCGATGGGCGGGAAATTACATGTGATGGATTGCAGCAATGGGACACAGTTGCTCTCGCAGAGCAAGGACTTACGCCATATGAAATTTTACAACGCTTTTATGGACCCAACATCAACATAGTAACAAACGCCCCAATAGGCGACAGAATATCCACCTGGGACGGAATAACTCTTGGGTTTGGTTCTATTGGAAACTCAGTTCAACAAATACAAATAAGATTAAATAGAATATCAAAAAACTTTTCCGCAATTCCCAAAATTTCTCCAATAAATGGAGTTTTCGACTCAAGCACAGAGGATTCCGTAAGAGCCTTTCAACGTGCATTCGACTTGCCAGAAGACGGTCTTGTAGGCAAGGAAACTTGGTATGCAATTCAAAGAACTTATAATGCCGTTAAAAGGCTTAATGACTTAGCCTCTGAAGGTCTTAGTCGTGAAGAGGTAACTGGAATTTTCAATACTTATCTAACAGAGGGAGATACTGGTAGTGAGGTTTTTGAGTTGCAATACCTTTTGGCTTTAGTTGCTGAATATAATAATGAAATATCAGCACCAAGCATTGACGGAATATTTGGTGCAGGTACAAAAGCCTCACTTGAAGAATTCCAGCGTGCGTACGGCTTAACTGTTGATGGGGAGGTCAGTATTGATGACTGGGATAGATTATACCGAGAATATGTTGGCATTTTAGAATCTCTACCCGAGGGATTTTTCGGAAGCTCTACTCTCCCTTACGGCGGGACTGTTTTGAGACTTGGTTCCACTGGCGAAGATGTGCGCGCACTTCAAGAATATTTAAACTATATTTCAAACACATACACATCAATTCCCAAGCTAGATGTTGATGGGGTCTTTGGTGTTGGAACGCAAGCTGCCGTCGTTGCATATAAAAGCATTTTTGGGCTTGGCTCCTCCCCCATCGTTTCTGCTAACACTTGGGAAAGTATAACATCAACTTACAGAGATTTATATGATGGAAACAGCACCTCAAGTGGTCAATTTCCAGGAACAAATTTAGGATAGGTAATTATGAGCTACTATGATTTAAATGATAAAAACAACTCTGTTTTACAGGTCCAAAGAATTCTAAGAGAGCTTGATTATTTAGAAAATGATGTCGCAAAGGTAAAGCCAAATGGCATTTATGACGAGGACACACGAAATTTAGTAACTATTTTTCAAATGAAGTATGGTCTTTCTCCCACTGGTATTGTTGATAAAGAAACCTGGGATTTATTACATTCAATAAATGAAGCAAGAAAGGATGCCACCCGTCTCGCTCGTGCCGTTCATATCTTTCCTATGTACGAAAGCTATGAAATACTACCAAATTCAAATAACAATATTGTTTACACAATTCAATATATGCTTAATGAAATATTGAACGAGCACGATGGCTTTGAAGAGCTTGAATTGAATGGAATATACGACTTGCCTACCCAAAACGCAATAAAAGTTCTTCAAAGAAAAGCTCTTTTAGAGAGCAATGGCAAGCTTGATGCACAGGCCTTTAATCTCTTAGCAGACGAATACGAAAGAATTAATTCTCGTCAAGGATGAAATATTCTCATTTTTTGTGTCTATAATACTGTAAATTCGCTTTTACTATATTTGGCGAACTGAAAGGTTGAAAAAATGGTTAATCGTTTTACACAAAAGGCACAAGCTGTGCTAACAAACGCAAATAAATGCTCGCGCGAGCTTGGAAGCTCATACATAGGCACAGAGCATTTATTGCTTGGAATTTTAAAGACCGATTGTATAGGTTGTAAGCTTTTAAATGACAAAAGAATTTTTTATAACGATGTACTAGATAAAATTATCGATTTCAAAACCGATAACCTATCTAAAGGACATGAAAATGAGCTGTCTCCTAAATGCAAAAACGTTATTGAGGGAGCTTCAATTGTCGCAAAAAGGTTTTCAAGTAAATTTATAGGAAGTGAACATCTTTTATATTCAATTTGTGAACAAAACGAGTGCTATGCATCTAAAATTCTTATTTCCCTGGAAATAAGCTTATCCCTTTTAAAGAATGAAATCAGCGCATTTCTTGACTCCTTTACTATTGATGAAAAAGCCGACAAGTCGCGAATCCCGACAGGTGCCATTGCTATATATGGAAAGAACCTAAATCAAGCTGCCAAGGAAGGAAAAATCGACCCTTTAATCGGACGAGAAAAGGAGCTTGTTCGTCTAATCCAAATACTTTCCAGAAGAAGCAAAAACAACCCCTGCTTAATTGGAGAGCCAGGGGTTGGAAAAACCGCAATCATTGAGGGGTTAGCAGATAAAATTAATGTAGGTGATGTGCCAAAAAATTTGGCTGATAAAATTATAATTTCCTTAGATTTATCCTCAATGATTGCTGGTGCAAAATATCGTGGCGAATTTGAGGAAAGACTAAAAAGCGTCATAAATGAGGTGAAGAATAACGACTCAATAATTCTTTTTATTGATGAACTTCACACAATTGTAGGGGCTGGTGCTGCCGAAGGTGCTGTTGATGCGGCGAATATAATTAAACCTGCCCTTGCACGTGGCGAAATTCAACTAATCGGCGCAACAACGATAAGTGAATATAGAAAGCACATAGAAAAGGATGCAGCACTTGAAAGACGCTTCCAGCCTGTTATAGTGAACGAGCCAACTGAGGAAGAAACAATAAAAATCCTTATGGGTTTAAAAGATAAGTATGAAGAGTTCCATAATGTGAAAATCTCGCCAGAAGCAATCAAGATTGCCGTTAGGCTCTCTAAGCGATATATTAATGATAGATTCTTACCAGATAAAGCCGTGGATTTAATTGACGAAGCTTGTGCAAGAGTAAAGATGAAGCACAACCACAAAAGCGTTAAGCTTATTGAATATGAAAAAAAGATTAAAGCCTTATCTTGCGAAAAGGAAAAGGCTATTCTATCACAAAATTTTGAGTTGGCTTCCAAGCTTCGCGATGATGAGATAAGCTGTAAGCTTCAATATAATAAAGAAAAAGAAAAACGCAACAAGGTTTTATCAAAGACTGATGCAAAAATCACCGAAAATGATATTGCCGAAATAGTTACACTTTGGACATCAATACCTGTATCAAAAATCAATGATACAGAGGGAAAAGATTTAATAAAGCTTGAGGAAAAGCTGTCTTCCGATATAATTGGGCAGGACGAGGCAATCAAAAAGATTTGTGATAGCATACGGCGTGGTCGCGTAGGGCTGAAAAGTCCAACAAGACCTATTGGGTCTTTCTTGTTCTTAGGTCCTACCGGAGTTGGAAAAACAGAGCTTGCGAAAAGCATCGCCAAAAATGTATTTGGTTCACACCGTAGCTTCATTCGTCTTGATATGTCTGAATATATGGAAAAGCACTCTGTTTCCAAGCTCATCGGCTCACCTCCTGGCTATATTGGGTACGATGAGGGTGGCAAATTAACCTCTCACGTTAGGCTAAAGCCATATTCGGTAGTTTTGTTTGACGAAATCGAAAAGGCTCACAGCGATATATATAATATTCTTTTGCAAATTTTAGAGGATGGTGCGCTAACCGACTCACAAGGAAGAACGGTTGACTTCAAGAACACAATAATCATTCTTACCTCTAATATCGGTGCAAAAAGCATTACTGACCCTAAACGCTTAGGCTTTGTCGAAGACTCAAGCAAGGAACTAGAATATAAAAGCATTCAATCAAGCATTAATTCTGCTCTAAAATCGGAATTCAACCCTGAATTTTTAAATCGTATAGACGAGGTAATTATTTTCAATAAGCTTGACCTTTCTAGCATTTGTAAAATATGCAAAAATATGCTAAAGGAAGTCTCTTCTCTTGCTAAAAACATTGGCATCGAGGTGGAATTTGACGATGGAGCTATAAAGCATATTGCCAAAAAAAGCTATGATAATACCTACGGCGCAAGGCCACTAAGACGAAACATTGTTAATCTAGTTGAAAGCCCTCTTTCTAAAAAAATTCTAGAAAATGAGTTTTCAAGTGGAAATTCAGTTAAGGTTTTTTACAAAGATGATGAAATTGTATTAGAAAAAATATAAAAAAACCGCTGCCCTTTGGCAACGGTTTTTTAATTAATTCTTATTAATCTTAATGTCGAGATGAGGGTATGGAATTTCAATTCCGTATTCGTCAAAGCTACGTTTAACCTGCTCATACATTGGGAAATATACATCCCAATACTCAGCATTTTTAACCCACACTCTCAATCTTATTGTAAGACCACTATCATTATGTGATACAATCATAACCTCAGGCTGTGGATCTAAAAGAATTCTCTCATCTGCCTTTGCACAAGCGAAAAGAACCTTTTTTGCTGTATCGAGATTAGCGGAATATGCAATATTAAAGTCAAAGTCAATTCTTCTTGTGTCGTGAGTTGAATAGTTAGTAATTACATTGTTGGAAATCAAACCGTTTGGTACAACAACCTTTTTGTTATCAGGTGTTGTAAGTGTAGAATAAAACAAGCCAATATCAACTACTGTACCACTAATTCCCGAGCTTTCAACAAAATCTCCAACCTCAAAGGGCTTAAAGATTACAAGCATAATTCCGCCAGCGATGTTTGAAAGACCGCCCTGTAATGCAAGACCAATTGTCAAACCGCAAGAAGCAATAATAGCTGAGAATGCAGACATATTAAAGCCGAGAACGGAAACTATTGAAACCGCGATTACTGCATATAAAGCAACTGCAATTAAGTGTCTTAGAAAGAGTCTTACTGTTTTGTTAACTCTTTTAAACATCTTGCCACTTTCGATATTCTTAACTATTCTTTTAACAATTAAGCAACCGATTATCAAAATTGCAAGTGCGATTAAAATTCTAAAAGCAATTCTTGGGACTTGATACTCATTTAAAAATGATTTAACGTCTTCCCAAGTTAGAGCTAAAAACAAGTTCATTTTTTTACTTTCCTCCTTATAATAATTATCATATCTATTTTACAACATACGCGATTTTTTGTCAACATTTTTGTATAATTTAATTAATTTGTAACAAATTAATTTAAAAGGGCAAGGAGGAAAAATTATGAACGAAAAGGAATACTCAGAATATGTTGAAAAAAGGGCAAAAAAGTCTCCAATTTTAAAAAATTGTCTATTTGCTTTCCTTTTTGGTGGCGGAATTTGCACACTGGGTCAAGGATTTTTTCAATTATATACACATTTGGGGCTAGAAGAAATAGATGCTAGAACATTAGTTTCTATAACATTAATTTTTATCGCTTCTCTGCTCACCGGTCTTGGCGTCTTTGATAACATAGCTAGGATTGCAGGAGCAGGAACTTTAGTGCCAATTACAGGCTTTTCCAATGCCGTATCATCTCAAGCAATTGATACTAAAAGCGAGGGATATATTTTGGGAGTTGGAGCAAAGATATTCACTATTGCCGGCCCGGTAATTCTTTATGGAACATTTACTGGTGTTATTTATGGCGTAATTTATTACATTTCTACTCTTTGGGGGTAATATGAAAAAAGGAATTTTAACACTTAAGCGTACTCCTAAAATCACCTCAACCTACAGTGTCGTCGGGCACTTAGAAAAGGCAGGACCCTTGGGAAATTTTTTCGACGAGTGTTCAGATGATGATAAGTTTGGAAAAGACTCCTGGGAAAAGGCAGAAAGCGAAATGCAAAAAAGAGCCTTATCAGGGGCTCTTAAAAAAAGTGGAATTATCGACACAGAGCTAGATGGTCTTTTGGCAGGAGACTTATTAAATCAATGCGTTGGCTCAAACTACGGTCTTTCCAGCTTTGACACCGGCTATTTAGGATTATATGGGGCGTGCTCTACCTGCTCAGAAGGACTTTTAATTGGCTCGTGCCTTTATGGTGGCGGCATTATTAATTCTTGCGCAGTTGTTACCTCATCGCACTATTGCTCAAGTGAAAGACAATTTAGATTTCCCTTGGAATATGGTGGACAACGAACACCTACTGCACAATGGACAACCACTGGCGCTGGCGCATTTATTTTAGGGGAAAATGGCAAGGTAGAAATATCAGAAGTTATGATTGGAAAGATAGTAGATAAAGGAATAAAGGACATAAGCAATATGGGAGCTGCAATGGCACCAGCAGCAATCAACACTTTAAAAAGGTATTTTCTCGAATCCGAACACTCCCCCGACTTTTTTGACTTAATTGTAACTGGAGACCTTGGATACGAAGGAAGCGAAATTTTAAAAGAACTATTATTAAACGAGGGAATTGATATAAGAAAAAATCATGTTGATTGTGGCCTTATGGTCTTTGACCGAGAAAAGCAAGATGTTCACGCAGGTGGATCGGGTTGTGGCTGTAGTGCTGTTGTAATGGCTGCCGATATAATTCCAAAGTTAGAGGATGGAATAATAAAAAATGTTTTGTTTTTAGGTACTGGTGCATTGATGTCGCCTATGTCCTTATCTCAAGGTGGAAGTATACCTGCTGTTGCACATCTAGTTAAGCTTACAAGTACTATAAAATAGGAGTTTTTATGGATATATTTTTAGATTATCTCTGGGCTTTTCTAATCGGTGGAATTATTTGCGTTATCGCGCAAATTTTAATAGATAAGACAAAATTAACACCTGCAAGAATTTTAGTTTTATATGTATCTTTAGGTGTTATTTTAACTGCGGTGGGACTATATGAACCACTAGTCAAGCTAGCAGGCTCAGGTGCTACTGTTCCATTAACCGGATTTGGGTATGCAATTGCAAATGGGGTAAAAAAAGCAGTTGATGAAAAAGGCTTGCTCGGTGCTATAACAGGTGGATTAGAAGCAACCGCCGGTGGAATCTCTGCCGCCATTTGCCTTGGACTTGTTATGTCACTAATATTCTCTGCCAAGCCCAAAAAATAGTTAATGCTTGTTATAAAAATAAAAACCGCACACAGGGTGCGGTTTTTTATGTATTATTTTATATCTCTTTTTTGCTTTAGTATAGTTGCCTTTTTCTTAATCATATCTGCAAGAGCAACGCTTTGCATAGAGCTTTCTGGAGTTACAAGCTCTGGCTTTTTACCCTTTTGAATGCAATCTACAAAATATTGAATTTCAGCAAGATAGCCATTATCATTTCCAACATTTATTCCAAGGTCCTTTTGGGAAGCATTTGCCTTTTTCAAGGAAACCTCTTCGCCGTTCTTAACAAGCTTGCCCTTATTGAGCTCAACATAACCATTTTGGAAAACAGCTGTAAAGCTTGCATCAAAAGGAATGTTTGTATTGTACCAGGTACCCTCACAGGAAACTAAAATATCGCCCTCATATACCATATTTGTAACAACAGTATCATTGTTGTTAGTCATTTGATAACGATAGGAGCTTAGCTTATCTGGCAAACCAAAAATGCTTTGAACAAAGTCTAAATCGTGAATTGAAAGGTCTGTAACTACTCCACCACTAAGCTTTTCGTCTCTCATCCAGTCCTCCCAGCTCCATTGTGGGATTGATGAAATGCGCTTCATATCGAGTCTGATAAGTCTACCAAGCTCACAAGACTCAATCACATTTCTTAGATAAACATATGGTGCCATAAATCTTACAACGTGAGCAACCATAAAGTTCTTTTCCTCAAGACCTGCAACAACAGCAACACGTTTTGCATCCTTTGCATTCAAGGTCATTGGTTTTTCACAAAGCACGTGATAACCTTTTTTAAGAAGCTTAATTGCCATATCAGCGTGAAGGAAGCTTGGTGTACAGATATCAATCATATCAAGCTCTTCACATTTTATCATTTTGTTATAATCGGTATAGATGTTAATAGGACGATCGCCTACCTTTTCTCTTGCAACATCTTCTCTAACATCGCAAACAGCAACAACCTCTGCATTTTTTACATCATCATAATTGAAGAAATGGCATCCACCCATTCCGCCAATTCCAATAAGACCTACTCTAACCTTCTTAGCCATTTATAATATCCTCCAAAAACTTTTTAGCATAAATAATATCTTCGATTTGTTTGTCGCCAGAAATTTCACGTTCAATAGTAATAGAACCGTTATAACCATGCTCCATCAATTTTTTAATTAGAACAGGGAAATTAGCGCGTCCGTCACCAATTCTCTTTTCTTCGCCGAGATAAGAGGGATTTGTTGGATATTCGCCATCCTTTGCGTGAACGCCACGAACATAGTCTCCAAAAATATCAACCGCATCACAAGGGTTTGCCTTGCCATAAAGAAGAAGGTTTGCAGGGTCTAGGTTTATACCAAGATTTCCTGTATTGACAGTCATAATGGTTCTCTTTATTGTAATTGGTGTTTCTTGACCAGTTTCAAACAAAAGATATTGACCATTTGCCTTGCAATATAGAGCAAGCTCTTTTATTGTCTCAACAACAGCGCGATATTCGTCAGTGTTTGGGTTTTCAGGGATAAAGCCCATATGTGTTACCATATCTGTAACGCCCAACTTTTTAGTAAAATCAGAGCCGTGCTTAAGATTTTCTACTCTTTGATTTCTAAAATGCACTGGTACAATACCTAGTGTGATTGGACCTCTTATAAAGTCCCAAGTTGCCTCTCCTTCCCAGCCTACCCAAACAGCACTAATTTCAAGTCCTGTTTCTTTAGTTGCTGTAAGGATTTTTTCAACGTATTCGTCAGTCATCAAGGAATGATTCCAAGCGCAAAGCTGAAATGACTCAAGACCATACTTTTTTACATCCTTAATTTTCTCAACTACATTTTCGTCGAGATGTACCATTGTTCCAAGCTTCATAAAGTTACCTCGTATTTCATAGTTATACATTCTAATTTTATCATATAATACTATAACTTTCAAGTACCTATATAAAAAAAGAACTCCGAATTGGAGTTCTTTTTGTTCATCATATGTTAGAATTTTTTATATATGCATCGTCTGCATACATTCTCATTCTCTCAACATTACTTGCCATTTCTGCGCTCGAAACATTTGATTTTTCAAGCAATGCATTTTGCATTTTTATTGCGCTATTAGTTTTTTCAACATTTTCATTTAACTCAGAAATAAGTGCGCTTTGTCTATCCGACATAGCATTTACATTATAGGTTAATCTGTCAATCTTGTTTCCTAGCTCATATGTATTTTTTATAATTGCACTCTCTAACCTAGAGAAATTTTTATTAATGCTTAGTGAAATAGTTTCAGTTGCATTATTAATAGCCTGTACTATTCTTTCTGTGCTTACATATACATCAGTTTGCTGAAGCGCTTCCTTCATTTCATCAGCTCTACCGGTTTCTAGTAAGTAAATTATCAAATCTACATGTTTATAGTCTCGACAATCCAAATTAGGTAATGATTTTGAAAACTCATCAACCACAGAATTATAAATCTCCATTGCATATTTAGAAACCAAAACTATTTTTTCGTGTGTGCTTTTTTTCATTTCAGCAAGTTGATGATTTAAGCCTTCCATTAGCTTTTTGTTTTCACTAATTTTTTCTTGATTAGATATATATTTTGCATTGTCTAAATAGTTAATTTCTTCACTTCTTGGCTCACTTGGTTTAGGTATTTTTTTGAGCTTATTATTTAATTTTATATACTCTGCCATTTTGCCCTTGTAAACGTATGTTAAAGGGAAAAAAATGATGCCTGACACAGCAGCTACTGGTCCTGAGATGCAAAGTAATATGTGTAAAATTGAGCCGTCCTTTACAATATCTGTTCCAAAATTTAAAATTAACATAATTCCAAATACAACAATAGCCGAAATAAATAATAGCATGTTAGCATTAACAAACGGTTTTATTTTATCTACTCTTGCCTTTGCTGTACTAGTGACACTCGCGGCATCATTATAATAAGTCAAATCGCGTTCGTAACTACGTTTTTTATCTTCACTTGATGATTTTATAATTTCAGAATTACAGAACAACTCATTGTTTTTGTTTTCTAATACTTCTTTTTTGTTGTTAGTTTCTTTAACAAGATTTTCTTCTGAAAGCTTTGACTCTTTAACCTTATCATATTCCTTATCAACAAGGGAAAGACCTGCGCGTAATGCATAAAGCTGGTTTAAGATTTCTTCTTTTGACACAGTTTTGTCCATTTGTATCTCCTTTTAATGTTTTTTTAATTTTATCATACTATTTTTCGTCTGTCAACTCTTTTGAGTTAATTTTTTCATGAATAAAATTGTAGAATAATAATAGTATAGTTTTGGGAGGTTAATTTATGGACATAGGAAAAGCCGTGTGCAAAAGAATATTAGAATTATGTACCGAGCGCAATATAACATTAAATAAATTAGCAACCATTAGTGGAATTACGCAATCGACTCTTAATAATATAGTAAGTGGCAGAAACAACAGCACTACAATTTCAACAATAAAGAAAATTTGTGATGGACTTGATATAACAATACAAGAATTTTTCAATTCAAAGCTGTTTGACAATTTAGAACAAGAGCTAAAATAAATTACTTTTTCAACTTCCCCACCCAGTGGGGAAGCCTTTTTAATATAAAAAAGACTCCCTGCGGAGTCCTTTTTAATTATTCTTTAATTATTCCTCGTCTGCAAATGCTTTGCCACAAGCTGGACAAATGAGATCCTTTGGATCTAATTCGTTATCGAAGCAGATTTGTTCGCCACATGATGGGCACATAGCCTCCATATACTCGCATTCCTCGCAATCACAATCCTCGTCGCAGTAGCAATCACAATCGTCATCACAACAATCACAATCATCATCACAATCGCAGTCGCAATCCTCGTCGTAAAGATATTCCTCTACGTCGCCAAGGTCGTGGTCGATTTCTTCAATATAATCGCCGAGTGTAGCAACCTCATCATCCATATCAGCAATTGTTGTTGTGATATCAGAAAGAAGGTCTATAATAGCATTTAATACCTTACCCTCAGGCTTAGAGTCGTCAATATTAAGTCCTTCTGCAAGTCCCTTAATATAAGCACATTTTTCAAGAATATCCATTTCTTCCATTTTAAAATCCTCCTAAAATGAATTATTTATTGTTTACTCTTTCAAGATATTCGCCAACTCTTGTGTCGATACGAATAAGGTCACCCTCGTTAATAAAGATTGGAACTCTAACAATAGCACCTGTTTCAAGAGTAGCAGCCTTTGTTACGTTTGTTGCTGTATCGCCACGAACGCCTGGCTCTGTTTCTGTAACCACAAGGTCAACAAATGTTGGTGGCTCAACTGCAAAGATTTCGCCCTTAATGGATGAAAGCTTACACATTTCCATTTCCTTAACGAACTTGAAGTTGTCACCAAGCTTATTTGAATCTACTGGAATCATTTCATATGATTCAAGATCCATAAAGTAGTAAAGACCACCATCGTTATAGCTGTATTGAAGTTCTCTACGCTCAACCTGAACTGTTTCAAACTTTGCTGTTGGGTTGAATGAAGCCTCACGAATAGCGCCTGTAACAACATCTCTATACTTTGTTCTTACGAAAGCAGCGCCCTTTCCTGGCTTAACGTGTTGGAATTCGATAACTTGATATACTTTACCTTCCATCTCAAAGGTAACACCGTTTCTAAAATCTCCTGCTGTAATCATCTGTCTTTTTCCTTTTCTTGGCGTTTAAGTATTTTAGGTAGCAATCCGCCACAATTGCACCATACCATATACACTTATTTTACAATAAAATATTTAACATTTCAATAGGTAAATACAATATTTTCGTTTTTTTATTAGATTTCTATCAATTCTTTTGGTGATTTTGTGAAATTTTTAATTCCATTTTCGCAAATCAGCACCATATCCTCAATACGAGTACCATATTTCCCAGGAATGTAAATGCCGGGCTCAACAGTAACAATGTTTCCCGAGACCAAGATTTTATCATAATTAGGAGAAAGCGCGGGCATTTCGTGAACCTCAAGTCCTACACTATGTCCAAGGGAGTGTCCAAAATAGCCTTTATAATCCTTGTAAATTATGTCTCTTGCAACCTTATCTGCATCCTTACAGTTGACACCTGCTTTCAAGTAATCAAGTGCTGCTAGCTGTGCCTTTAAAACTGTGTTATAGAGCTTTTTCATTTCTTCATCCGCTTTTCCTATACAAACGGTTCTTGTCATATCAGAATGATAGCCATCAACAGTTGCGCCAAAATCCATTGTAAAAAAGCCCTTCTTAATTTTATTATTTGAAGGAACACCATGTGGCAATGAGGTTTTTTCAGCACTAATAGATATGGTTTCAAAGCTTTTATCCTCTGCTCCATTTTTCCGCATAAAATATTCAAGCTCAGCTGCTACATCATTTTCCGTAATATCGGTCGAAAGAATTTTTAAAATGTGTGAAAAAGCTCTGTCTGTAAGCTCTTGAGCCTTTTCCATTTTCAATATTTCCTCCTCGGTTTTAACCTCTCTCATTTCATTGATAACAGTGCCAATTTTTTCAAGAGTTACATCTATATCGCTTTTTAGCCTTTCGTATGCGCTAACGCTCATAGACAAATCCTCGAAGCCTAGATTTTTTACTTCCTCATTTTTTAATATATTGCCAAGCCATTCTGAACGCTTTCCACGAGGCTCAACAACCTTGTATGTATCCTTAAGAAGCTTAGTAGCAACCTCAATATATCTAAAATCCTCAAAGGCGTATGCGTTTTTCTGTGTTATTAGTAACGCCCCATCCTCATTATCAAAGCACGTAAAATATCTATGTGAGGTCCTAGATGTTAAATAAATTGCATCTAAACCTTTTTCTTTCATTCTTCCGCGAAGTTTGTTTATTCTATTTGTCATAATTGCCTCCTGCCTTTTTTAAGATTATAGCATAAAATATTCTCTTGTTCAATAAAAATGTTGACAAAATTCAATTATAATGTTAAAATAATTATAATATATTTCATTATTTCGAGGATTATATGAAAAAAAGAATCATTATATTTTTTTCTATCGCAATTATTCTTCTTGCATTGCCTGTCGGCTTCGCCTTCGCAAGTGAAGAATGCGATCACGTTTATACCGACGACAATGATTGCACAACACAAGTAGTTTGTAGCAAATGTAACGAGGTTGTAATTGAAGCTTTAGAACACGATTTTAAAGCAACTCTCTCCTATACATTTAATGAAGATGAGTCTGGCGAAGAAAGTTATCTTTTGGGTGGATATAAAACTGCCCGTTGCAAACACAAGGGTTGTCAAAAAACAGATAATATAACACTTCAGCCATTTATTTTCCACTTAGGATATTCTATAAAAGAGGATTCTTTTATTGTCACTAACAAAGACGGCACAAAAGATACAAAAACAACTGCTACTGTTATTTCCACCTTCCTCTTTAACGTAACAGAAATTGAAGAATATGCTAGTTTTAGAGCAAAAAAGTTTGAATATGGAACCTTTGTTTATAAGAAAGATTCATTGATTTTAGCTAGAATTTGCAGTGGTTGTAATTATTTATATGATGGCACTATTTTAGTTTCAGAAACTCAAGATGATGAAACAGAAGAGCTAAAATATGTAAAAACACAATGGAAAGATGTTCCAAGTACATATAAATGCCCTAAATGTAACGCAAGCAAGGATGCATTCTATGAAGAAGCAGAGCCTCCTATTTCTCCAGACACAGGTAGATTCCATAAAAATGTTTATCTCCCAAACGGTGGCGAAGCAGGAAGAATTAATGACATTTCTATTATGAATATAGGCGAAGCAGATTATAACGCAGAGCTTGTAATTGCTGCATATTTTGCACTAGATGGTAAAGCCTTCTATGTTCAATCCAATAAAATTATCACAGACTATAAGGACTTAGTTCCCGTTACTTGCGATAAGATATTAGAAAAGCTTGAAGAAAACAAATAAAGAAAAAGCTGTTGCCCTGAGCAACAGCTTTTATTTTATTAAATCCTTTATTACCTCTGAAGAAATGATAAGTCCTGCCACAGATGGCGTAAACGCACAAGAGGCTGGCACGCGCTTGCCTCCTTGCAGTTCACTTTTAGGAATAACGGGTGTTTCCTCTGAATAAACGACCTTCAGTTTCCTTACTCCTCTTTTTTTCAAAGCTATTCTTACCGCCTTTGCAAGAGGACAAACAGAGGTTTTATATATATCTGCAACTTTAAATGCGCAAGGGTCCATCTTATTCCCTGCTCCCATTGATGAAATAATTGGTATATTTAGCTCATCACAAATCACAGCCAATTCAATTTTGCCAGAAACTGTATCTATTGCATCTATTACATAATCATATTTGGTAAAATCAAATTCTGCCGAAGTTTCCGGGGTAAAAAAAGTATCATATGTATTAGCTTCTATTTGAGGATTGATATCCAACATTCTTAGTTTCATAACATCAACCTTTTTTCGACCAACGGTTGAATGAAGTGCGATAATTTGGCGATTGATGTTTGACAAAGAAACTGTATCATTATCGACAATATCAATTCTGCCAACTCCGCTTCTTGCAAGCGCTTCACACACATATCCACCGACGCCACCGACACCAAAAACAATTACACTTTTTTTCTTCAATTTTTCAACATTTTCTTCGCCTATTAGCATAGCGGTGCGTGAAAGCTCTTCCATTTTTCCACCTCTTTTTTTATTCTTGTAAATAATATTACCATACTTTGCTTTAAAAATCAAATATTTCTTGTTTTTTTAGTTAATATATGATAAAATTATTTAAGCATATTAGTTACAGGAGATTTTTATGAAACCAATTAATGATTCTATTAGAAATTTAAGAGTTATGCTCCGTGATATTGGAAAGCAAGCCGTTATTGAAAGCCGCCCTGTTTCGGGTATTTCTTACAAGCCTTGTGAATACAAGGTTGGCAGTGAGCTTCCAAAAACTACAGACTTTATTCCTTTTGAAAATGGTATGACATGGGGATATAAGCGTGATTCACATGCTTGGTTCTATTTCAAGGTTAATGTTCCTAGCGAATGGAAGGGAAAAGAAATCAAATTAAACATCAATACCGGTCTTGGTAGCTGTTGGGATGCTGTAAATCCTCAGTTTATCGCTTATGTTGATGGTCACATCCGTCAAGGAATGGATGCAAACCACACTTATCTCATACTAAGTGGCAAGGATAGCTACGATATTATGATTTATGCATATTCAGGTATGGAAAACGAGCGCAAGGAGCTTCTCTTTGACGTTCAAATGATTCTTATTGATTATGAAATTGAAAAATATTACTATGACTTGGCAGTTCCTTTCCAAATTATTGAGTTTATGGACGAAAATACATATGTATATCAAAATATAATTTCAATTCTTGAAAAATCTACTTCCTATTTAAATATGTTAAAGCTTCCTTCTCCTGAGTTTAAATCATCTGTAAAGGTTGCAAGTGACTACCTACAAAAGGAGTTTTATCAAAAATTCTGCAAGGAGCAAGATGTTAAGTCAATTTGTATAGGTCATACTCATATTGACATTGCTTGGCTCTGGACGGTTGAGCAAACAAGAGAAAAGGCACAACGCTCATTTGCTACTGTTATTGAGCTTATGAAACGCTATCCCGAATACAAGTTTATGTCCTCCCAAGCAGTTCTTTATAAGATGGTTAAAGAGGAATGCCCTGAGCTTTACGAGGAAATCAAGGCTATGATTAAGGCTGGCAGATGGGAGGTTGAGGGCGCTATGTGGGTTGAGGCAGACTGCAACCTATCTAGTGGCGAAAGCTTGGTTCGTCAAGTTCAATATGGTAAAAACTTCTTCCGTGATGAGTTTGGTGTTGAGAGCAGAGTTTTATGGTTGCCAGACGTATTTGGTTATAGCGCGGCACTCCCACAAATCCTTACAAAGAGTGGCGTTGATTGGTTTGTAACCTCTAAAATTGGTTGGAATGATACAAATACAATGCCTTATGACTCATTTAGATGGAAGGGTATTGACGGTACAGAAATAAAAACACACTTTATGACTGCACAAGAGGAGAAAAAAGGACGCGTTCCATCAAGAGAATGCTCGTACATTCCTCACACTGATTTTTCATATATCGATGGCGCCTGGAACAGATACCAACAAAAATCCCTACATAACGAAGCCCTAGTTACCTTTGGTTGGGGCGATGGTGGTGGTGGACCTACTGCACACATGCTTGAAAACTATCGCCGTGTTAGTGCTGGTGTTCCACAAATGGCTCAAGCCAAAATGGGCTTTGCAACAGATTTCTTGAACAACCTTGAAAAGAGTATGAAAAAGAACGAGCAATTAGTTCCAACTTGGCAAGGCGAATTGTATCTTGAATTCCACAGAGGTACATATACATCAATCGCTAAAAACAAGAAAAACAATCGCCAATGCGAGTTTTTACTTCTCGATACAGAAGCGCTTTGCGTAATGCTCGACAAAATTAGAGGCGCTAAGTTCCCTAAAGAAGAATTACACGCAATGTGGGAAATCTTATTGCTTAACCAATTCCACGATATTATCCCTGGCTCATCCATTCCTGAGGTTTATGATAGAACTGACAAGGAATACGCCGAGCTTAAATCAGCTGCTAACAAATACAGAGAAATGGCATTTGACTACATCTCATCTAATGTTTCTAAGGCTGGTTACGTTGTATTCAATCCTCATTCCTTTACAAGCTCTGGTGTTGTAGATATTGATGGCACTAGCGTTTATGTTAAAAATGTTCCACCAAAGGGATACAAGGTTATTGAGAATATCGATACAAAAAACACTATCGAAATTAAAGGAAACACTGTATTTACTAAATTCTTTACTGTTAAATTTGATAAAAACTACAATATTATCTCTATTTATGACAAGAAAAATCACCGTGAGGTTATAAAGAAGGGATCAAAAGCCAATAATCTTATTGTATTTGAGGACTACCCAGACTCTTACCCTGCTTGGGAGCTTCAACGCTCATCTAACGACAAGGAATACCCAATAACTAATGTTTCTGATGTGAAAACTATTGTAAACGGCTCAAGAACAGGTATTTCTTACAAGAGAAAGCACATGGAAAGTGAAATTTGTCAAACAGTTTGGTTCTATGAAGATATGCCAAAGATTGACTTTGAAACAAAGGTAGATTGGCATCAAAAAAATCAAATTTTAAAGGCTTCCTTCCCTGTTGATATCAATACTGACAAGGCAACCTATGAAATTCAGTTTGGTACTATTGAACGTCCAACTCACTATAACACAAGCTGGGACAATGCAAAATTTGAGGTTTGCGGACATAAATATGCCGATTTGTCAGAGGGTAACTATGGTGTGAGCTTATTGAATGACTCAAAGTATGGCCACGATATTCACGGCTCTGATATGCGTCTAACACTATTAAAATGTTCAACCAACCCAGACAACAACCCTGAGCACATAAATGACCAAGGCATACACGAGTTTACTTATTCTATCTACCCTCATAAAAATGCTCTAAATGGTGCTGATACTGTAAAGTATGCATATGACCTCAACCTACCAATGACGGCTAAAAAGGCTGTTGGTGGTGGCTCATTGCCTTGCGAATACTCTCTTGTTTCAGTTTCCGAGGACAATGTAATTATTGAAGCAATCAAAGAGGCTGAATATTCAAACGAGACTGTTGTGCGCTTATATGAAACAAAGAATTCACGCACAAGAGCAACTGTTAAATTTGGCTTTGATGTTTCCGAGGCTTATTTGGCTGACCTTTCAGAAAACAAGCAAAAGAAATTGACAATTAAAAACAATTCCGTTTCACTTGATATTAAGGCATTCGAAATTGTTACACTAATAGTAAAATAATATAAAAAAGCCCACCAAAATTGGTGGGCTTTGTATTTTTTACATTTCACTACTCATATATTTTAATGATTGTGAGGTGAATAAAATTAACAATTTAAAAAAGTATTTTTTTAGCGCAATTCTTCTCTCCTTGGCAAGTATTGCTCTACACTCTATTTCGGTGCTTTTCAATATATTTATCTCCAATCGAATAGGAACTGAGGGTATGGGATTAATAACTCTTACCTCGGGAGTATATTCATTTGCCTTAACCTTCGCTACATCTGGTATTAATTTTGCTGTTGTGCGTTTGGTTTCCGGCGCATTGCCGTATAACGAAAAATCAACAGCTTTAGACAAAAAAAGCGATAAATCTATTAAAAAAATTATGACCCACGCATTTTTATATTGCTTGTTTTTCTCCACACTTGCCTCTGTTGTTTTGTTTTTTGGTGCAAGGCTCATTGGCGAAAAGCTTTTAGGGGATTTAAGGGTTGTTCCTTCGCTAAAAATAATGGCATTGTCACTTGTGCCGATTTCCTTGTCAAGTGCGATAAATGGCTATTTTTATGCGGTCAGACGCGTATATAAAAATGTAATTGTTCAATTCTTAGAGCATGGCGTTAAAATAACAGTAATTTCCGCGCTTTTAATATTGATTTTCCCGTCTAAAATCAGCTATGCTTGTCTGGCAATAGCACTTGGTGGATTTGTTAGCGAGGCTTGTAGCGTAATTATAAATTTTGTTCTATTCCTTTTCGACAGAAAAAAACATAAGCCAAAGAAAAGCGACATTGTTGTTTTTTGTGGAAATGCATCAAAAAAGTGCGAGGACGTGTCTGATTTTGTGGTGCCATCAGTTTTTGGCTCTGCTTTTCCAGTAGCTGTTAGTGCTTATGCGCGTTCTTTTCTTAATACCATTGAACATTTGGCAATTCCCTGGGGACTCAAAAAAAGTGGAATGGGTGCAAGTAGTGCGCTTGCATCATATGGTATTCTTTGTGGTATGGTTTTTCCATTGATTTTCTTTCCTTCGGCGGTTTTAGGTGCTTTTTCTTCTCTTTTAGTGCCTGAAATTGCATCATCATACGAGGCTGGGGATTACGAACGTATAAAACGCATTGTTTCTAAGGTTTTTGGATTTTCATTAATTTTTTCAGTTTGTGTTTCGGGAGTTTTTATTTGCTTTTCACATGAGATAGGGCTTTTCTTTTTTAATTCTAGGGAGGCAGGGATTTTTATTAAGCTTTTAGCTCCTTTGATACCGCTTATGTATCTTGACAGCGCAGTTGATGCGATACTCAAAGGTCTTGGGGAGCAGGTTTACAGTATGAGAATTAATATTATTGACTCACTCATTAGTGTTTTTTTAGTCCTTATTCTTTTGCCGAAAATTGGAATATACGGTTATATTATTGTAATTTATATAACTGAATTACTCAATGCCTCATTTAGTATTATTCGTTTATTAAATAAGACAAAAATTAAGCCCAGAGTTTTAAAATGGATTGTCAAGCCAATATTGAGTATAGTATTGGCTACCTTCTCGTGCAGATTTGCTTTTAATTATATTTTTTCTTATTTGTTATCTTTAAGCAAGCTTTCCTTAATTCTTGAGATAATAATATGTGTAGTATTGTATATTTTATTTTCAAAGCTTTGCGGTAGCATTTCAAAGGAAGAATCAGCTTTAGTGAAAAGATGCTTTTCATAAAAAAACTGAATGATTAGTTTCTTTCTCAAATTTCGGGAGGCAGATTGCCTCCCGTACAATAGCAAAAAAGAAACCACTCGCCGAGTGGTTTCTTTTTTATCAGTTTAAATTATTCTTGCTCTTTTGTTTTTTCTAAAATTACTTCGTATGAAAGAATTTCAGCCTCTGCGCTTGCTGTTTCATAGTTAAGGTATGTTACCTCTTCGCCCTCGATAACATAGCCAGCACAGTTAAGTGTTTTATCGGTAGGTACATTTGTAATCTTTGTTGAAATATTTGTGTATCTTGCGCCGGACATATCAACCTTGACAGCGTTTGCGCCAAGCACAGCTTCGCCATCTACAACACCTGCAATTGGGCTAGCTGATGGAGCTGCACTTACTACCAAGCCATATGAAAGTGTTGTTTCTGTCATTTCTTCATATACTTTTAACACATCATAATTTATAGCAATTGAGAATGTAATTGCCACTGTACCGTCCATAGATGCGGACATACCCTTGTTTTCAAACATTGCGCCATACTCGTCAACCGCCACTTCAGTGTCGCAGTACTTACATACGTGAAGAACAGACATATTTGCGTAGTAGTCAACTACATCTGATTTGTTTTCGCCAAATGCAAGCTTTAGTTCTTCTGTATGAACTGCATCTTCCTTTATTACAAAGAGTCCACAGCCTACTCTATCGCAAGTACCTGAGCAAGTATTGCCTTCTTCTGATACTATATTGTGAACATCATTATAGAATGCTTTACAAGGATTGTAGCCGTAAACAATTGACTTGCCTGTTACGTTATCAACAACTATATCACCATATTCCTCTGCTGACTTAATTGTTTTAACCGCATCAGTTGTAAAGTTACCATTAGCCGATGTGCTTGTGTTCGCAACAAGAGTATCAAGCTGTTCTCTTGTACCTGTATAAACAATTAAGAAATTAGAAGCCCAGTTGCTAAACAAACCATTAGGTAATGATGTCAGTGTGGCAGGCATATATACAACGCTAAATCTATTCTTTTCAAGGGCATATTCAGAAAAACTTTCAAGATTTGCTGAAAGAACAAGCTCCTTGATAACATACGAGTTGTTATTAGAGCCTGCAAAAGCACACTTTGCAATAGCAGTTACACCATTTGGTATTACAAGCTTATCTTGATTTGCTCTGTGACCAGCAAATGCGTATTGACCGATTGTTCCAGTTAAGGTTGATGGAAGCTCAATTTTGTTAAGTGGGCAGCTTTGGAATGTGTATTCACCAATTTGAGTTATTTGCGTGTTGCCTAAATTTTCAACATTTGCAAGGCTTTTACAGTTAGAAAAAGCTCCTGCCTCCAATGTCGCCAATGTCGATGGTAAATAAACCTCTGTAAATATAGCTTTCTCGAATGCATACTTACCTATATAAGTAATTTGAGCATCCTTTGGAATTGTAAGTGTTGCAAGACTCGTACAGCCCGCAACTGCCCATCCATCAATTGTCTGTATGGTTGATGGAAGTTCTAGAGCTGTTAGGGATGAACAGCTAGAAAAGACACCACTACCGTTGTTGTATGTGGATGCACTTGATTTCAAGGCTGTGATTTTTGTATTTCCAAAATTCTCAACTGTTTTAAGACTAGTGCAAGCAGCAAACACACCAGTTTCTAAGGTTTCAACGGTTGACGAAAAATAAAAGCTTTCAAGCGATTTTGCTTTTTCAAATGACCATTCACCAATGAATGTAATTTTTGCATCAGTAGGAATATTTACAGTTCTCAAATTAGTGCAATCAGTAAATGACCACTTGCCAATTGCTGTAATTGTAGATGGCAAGCTAACAGAAGTAAGCGAGGTACATCCCGGGAAAACACCACCTCTATTCCATGTATTGCTTACACTTAAAGATGTGATAGTTGTGTTCTCAAGATTTTCAACAGTACTCAAAACAGCACAATTTTTAAATGTTGCCGAGCCAAGCTCTCCTGTAAGAGTAGTTGGCATCTTAACTGCAACAAGAGATGTTGAAGACTCAAATCTGCTTGTTGACATACTTGTTATACCCTCTGGGATTTCCATACGAACTACAAAGTTTTTAAGACTGTTTGCATTAGAAGCACCGGTCAAAGTCTTAATTCCATCAACAAGATTCCAATTGAATGTTGCGTTGTCTGCCAAAACATAGTAGGATGGAACTGTGTAGTACTTCCCATCTGCGCCAACCAAAACTGTTTTTGATGTGTAATCAGTAAAGTTAGCAGGCTTGCTAGCCTCAAGTGAGTCAATTGTTGACACTGTGCCATATTCGTTGCTATCGGATGCAACAAGATTGTCTGCGCTAACTGAAACAGCAAACAAGCAAGTGAAAACCATTACAACTAGAAATGTCAAAAAGATTTTCTTTTTCATAAATTTTCTCCTTTTACGCGTGTCGCGTTATTTACGCTAGTATATTAACACATATGTGGAAAACTGTCAAGTTGAACAAAAAAAAAAAAAATGCATAGTTTTTGTGAATAATGTACAAAAATAATACAAGTTTTAATTGCTTTAAATTATTTGAATTTAATTATTTTTTACCGAAAGCCAATAGTTACAAAGGTTTTAAGTGATTTTAGATATTTTTGAAAATTGGGAAATTTTGTTCAAATTGCACAAATTTATTTGAATTGTTAATTTTTTGTGAACTTTATCGTTTTAAAGCTTATGCTGGAAAATATTGTTCCTTGAAATAAGTCCTTTCCAATGTTAGAATAATATACTAATTTTTTTGTAATAAATACAGCATTTTTTACACTTTATGTTGCCTTTTTGACGTTTTTACCCCTTTAAAAGTGGCTTTGTATCAATATTTTTTTGCTCACAAAACAGTGATAAAAATATAATTCTGCTCTTGACTCTATCGTTGTTTTGCTTTACCTCATTTTGTCCAGCTGAATAACCCATAATAGAAGCAATTACTATCATTAAAACAGATAAAAACATCTCAAATATTACATTTTCGCTACCCATAAATTGAGACGATACAGCATTTATAATAGTTGATGTACAAAACATTATTAAAGGTCTTGTAGCTAACCATTTGATTGAATACAGACTGTCTTTTCTTCCGGCATCATTTATTGTACCTTTTTTAACTCCTGACAAAACGATTAAAGGATTTATTGGTTTTATCTTGGTAGGATTAAACCATCCATAGCCATTGGCTTTATTAATAGCCCTTTCTTCTCTTTTGTTAATTACTCCGTCTTTACGCATTTGCTTTATTTCTTGTTTTGATTTTCCCAAAAAAGAATTGCAAAATGTTTCATATGTAATTAATGTATCGTTGGCAAGTATTATCATTCTTGTTTCTTTTCGTTCTTCATCGACTCTCTCAAAGCAAAAATGTCTAAATAATTCAAGCCATCCATCGCGCACTTTTTCTGTAAGACTCCCCCAAACAGTTATATTTGTTGCATATGATGGATTTCTCTTTTTTTCGTCATCCTTGCCAAAAGGTATAAAACAGCAATAGCAAATCAAAGTTGTAATACACGAAATAATAAGCTCAATACAAAACTCCACTGTGAATGGATTTTTTAATCCTATCTCATATAGCTTAGAAATGATTTCTAGGGCTATATTAAATAATAGAACTATGTATATTAAATATTTTTGCAATCCATTTTTGAGACGATTAAATGCATTATTTTTGCCATCAGCTACTTGTCCATAAATTCCTGAACTCATTTATTTTCCTCGCTTTCTATGTTCTCCATGGGGTCTATAAGACATTCTTCAATTACTGCTAAAACTCTGCCTAATATGATAAATATACCGACTTTAATCCAGTATTGGCTTATGGAAAATAACATTGCTTGTACATAATTTATTCCCAGTTGAATAATCAGCCAAAATGCTATTGGAAATGCAGAGAGCAATAATGCCCTCTGCCATCCCTTTTTCATTTTTAGGACCTTTGTCATTAATTTTATAGATATCACGACTATCGCAAGAGCTACAGCAATATAGCCAAGTCCTGTAAGACCTTTTCCTAAATTTCCGTGTACCAAAGGAGATATAACACCCAATAAAACTATTGGAATAATAAAAGTTGATAAAAATGACAATATTCTCAATATCGTTTTTATAATTTTCATAAAACCATCTCCTATTCAAGAGATATAGCACACACTTGGTCTAATGCCGGAGTTTCAATTTTCTCCTCTTCGCTCTCTGCTATTTTTATAGCATTTTCGAGGCTGTCAATGATTTCTATTGTTGTGCCTGAGTATTCTTTCAAGCCGTTAATGTATTTCAATATTTCTGCCTTTGCGCTATTTCCAATGTTTGTATGTAAAATAAAAGAGGAAAGAATTATTGACAGTTGTTTAGAGTTGTCTTTTTCGTTTTCAAGTGCCTTTTCTACATTTTCTAGCTTTGCATTTAACTCGTTAATTGTGCTTTTGAATTTATCGTCAATTTCGCCAATTCCTTTATTTATTGTATCAACCATAGTTTTTGAATCGGCTTTGTCTTTAATTGAAATTCTTATTGATTTGGCAAATCTAGCAATAAACACAATGACAGCGCCAACGCCTGTAAAAATAGTTGCAAGCGTGGAAATAAATGTTGAATTAGTAATTATTTCAATTGCATTTTCCGTCAATGCTTCGGTGTTTTCTTTAACTGTTGTTTCTTCAGGTGTTCCTGTGATTTCTTCTGCCTGTGCGCTAACACAAAAAAGCATACAGAACATTGCGATTACAATAAATGTTGAGATTATTTTTTTCATGATATAACTCCTTGGTTTTCAATTAATTTTTTCAATTCGCTAATTGCATTAGCTTGTAAATTCAATTTGCTTTTCAATTCCTCTATTTCAGGAATTAATTCAAAATTATGTTCAATTTCTTTTATAAAAATGCTCGGCACTCTCCATTCTTTTACCGAGTTACCTCTGATACAAGCTGAAATTTCAATGTCAATTACTCCCATTTTTAGCATTTCACTAATATCTATGGTGTAATCATTTTCGAAATGTGCCTTGTATTGTTTCTTCTCTTTGCCATTTTTTACAGTTACCACAAGAGCCAAATTTGACAATTTATAAACATTGGAAACAAATGTTATTTCTAAAGACTCAGGCAATACAACAGGCTCTGTTAAATCGCACAAAGCACATTTTGAAGAATTAAGTGTTATTATTGTTTTCATTTCTACCTCCCCAAATAAAGTAAGATAAATTAATAGGAACTAAAGGCGCATTAGCGTTGCTTAAAATTTCAAACGTGTTTGCCAACTTGCGTTTAAAACTCAAATCCAAGAGGGCAAGTCCAATATCTGTCATGCTTATATCGTATTCCTTTATATCTGTTCTTTGTAATAATATTGTTACAGGCGTTCCGTTAGCTTTTTGCTCTTGTAAGAACTCATTAAATGCAAGAGTTGTCATAGTTGTATCAGCCATTTGAAAAAACACTCTCGGCTTATCATAATCAAACGAAACACAAAAAGTATTTGCTGTTAATTCACTATAACTATTAACTTTTTTAAAGTGTGAGCACAAACCTACATTTTCTACAACTGTTACATCTGTATATGATGATAATCTATCATACGCAAATGTAAATCTTCCATTGGATCCGTTTAATACATCGGTCGCCTCATACCCATTGAACTCATATATCAAACAACCTTGTAAATATTTCACTTTTTTGCTTTTGTGTTCTACTGTTAATTTGTCATATTCACTCATATAGATATATGTATATAAATAGTCTAGAGATGTAGGAATTTGTGATGCATAACGAAAATACGGTTCATATGGAATATCTTGTTTTGAAAACATTACATTCCATATACTTGCTGTGGCAAGAGTTGTCGTAGTAAAAGCAAACCCCATTCTGAAAGATTGTCCAAACGTGATGGTTCTTTTGTCAGTAATAACTCTATAATAACCCCCATAATAATCATTTTGAGTGGATCCAGCAAATTGAACTGTAGATAAAAAAAGCACATTAAGACCCTCTGTACGTTCAAAAGAAATAGTATAAGTCCCTGCCTCGTATTCTTTTTCATAATAGAAATAAATATTATTTCCTATGATATAACTAGCCGAGATTCTATTCTCTGCAAAAGTCCAAGCACCGGATTTTTTAAATATTTCCCCCTGTGTGTCAATCAAGTTTGCTCCCTGTACTATTACACTCATTCCGTTGTCATTTGCATTTTGAATTGAAATAGGTGTGTCGGGTGTTGGTATTCCATTCTGAATCGTTGTGCCACTTAACACAAAAGAAGCAATGTTATTGTTATATTCTGTAAAAACCTCATCTATTGCGCCGATGCCATTTTCTAATTTAGGGACAGCCGATATTTCCTTTTGTAATTGTCCATCTACAAAAACACCAACCGGCAAATGCTCAACATCGGCATTTTCGTATACTATAGTTGCTTTGCCACCATCAACTTTAGTTTCAATTACCGACATAAGATCACTCTCCCATCAAAACAAAATATATACCTGATTTGTCTGGAAAATTTTCGTAAACAGATTCCGGCATTTTTTCTATACTTAATCCATTAATCCTCTGCGCGTTATATGCTGATTGTGCAAATGTAGCATTGCCAGCATTTGTCGCATATGAGATACCATAAATCGCCCAATCTCTAACTCCGTTACTCTCTCCTAGTAATAGCCAAGATTCGGTAATGGTTTTTTTGCCATCTATAGTTTCAACTAAAACAGCAACATCGCCTGGTTGCGCTTCTATTGTGTTTAATTGGCTTTCATTAGATATCTCAATATATGACTTGATGTCAACTTGATTAATAAATACAGATGGAATAACAGGATTGCCATCGCTTCCAGCGATTAGAACAGGGAAACCACCTACTTTGTTTGCTAATTTCCCATATTGTTCTACTATTCCAGCCCAATATTCAGCTTCATTAGACCAATATTTAGAGTTGTTATTAAATTGTTCGTCTCCGGTTGCTGCGCCCTCTCCATTAGCCCATTTCTGCGCTTCTTTGGTGTAATTTTCTATGGTTTGTACTAACTCTCGTCCATTTATTGTGTCAAGAATAAAAGAATTACCATTGTTTTGAATAATTTCGTAATAACCACTATTATTTGATTGATATATTTCGATACCTTTGCAAACATAAGAGCCATTTGTCGCACCACTTGTTTGTACAACTTTGATAAATCGGTAGTTATCGCCTTGTCCGTTTATTCTTAATATTTCCATTTCATTAGGATTGGGACCGG
The DNA here is from genome assembly GCA_045543955.1 of Eubacteriales bacterium. Lineage (GTDB taxonomy): Bacteria > Bacillota > Clostridia > Oscillospirales > CAG-272 > RGIG2000. The sequence continues at coordinate 25,865 of JAZPYB010000031.1, read as the reverse complement.
CAGATGTTGTAATAGGTTTTAAGGAAACACTGCCGAGGGTAGTATAAACCCCTTCCAACTCGTTATTTGCACTTATAACTATGTTAATATCCCATTGTATTGCAAATAAATAAAGTTGAATATAGCCTATTTCTTTTTCTTCTCCTAAATCAATAATAAAGCCAGCAGGAGAAGAAGGAGAGCTGGATCCAGTATTATATTGGAAAAAATTTGTATCGTTGAATGGACTATTATTAGGATTTCTGATCTGAGGATCTTGCAAGTATTCTGTCATACTTGCAACAGAAACATCGCCATTTGTTATACTTTGAATATATGATTGGTTTTCCTCGTTACTTTCTGTTATATCTGAGCCATTTACTACATAAATTTTGCTATTAGAATTAGGAGAATTTAATAGATAAGTCCCATTAGACCTATACCTCACATATGCTATTGCATTATCTATAGCTTCTTGTGTGTCTTGCACTATTGTGGCTAAATAGTCCTTTATGTCGTTAAATATTTCGAGTGCGTTATCATTTACTGTATAATCAGGTAAATCACTCGGGACACCTTTTTCCACAACAAATTGTGTAGAATAAGACTTAGGATTTACTCCATACCCAAGAGCTATCGAAAATTGTACCCTTACTGTTCCCGGATATTGTGTTACAGGATCTTCTAAATCTAAGCTCCAAGCATTATATTGATTCCCTTGCTTATCAAACAGACCTTGACTACCTACAAGCAACGTCATTAAGCCACCCTGTATATTTAGACCATTTGGCAATGTAAAAGTTGCTGAAACTTGGCTAGACGAAGCAAATGGAGCAAACACAATTAACTTATTTGCGTTAATGCTGCCTTGATAAACAGGCTCGCTTTTTACAAGCGTTGTAGTGCTGTTAGAATTTAAAAAATAAATCATCTCAATTCTCCTTTATCTCTATTCCAGTCAAATCGACATATTCAAGTAATAAGCCTTTTTCGTGGTTTAATTCATCTTGAATTTTTTCTACTGTTTCTGCTTTTAGTTGCTCCAAAAAAACCTTTTCCTCTTCGCTATTTGGAATATTTCCTATAGCTTCGTAAAGCTCATCAATGGCATTCAATTGTTCGGTATAACCTTGAACTGCCTGTGCTTCACGTTCTTGATTCTTTTGAATTACAATAGCTAAATTGTTTTTTAAAAGTTCAATTTCCTTTGTCATAAGTTATTCCCTTTCAAATTTTGTATAAGAAAAGAGAGTGTTTTTAAGCACTCTCATAATCTTTGTTTTTATCGCTGTATTTCTTTATATATAAAGTTTCTTCATAGCCTGATGGATAAACTCCACTACTATTATTACAAGCAATTAGAATTTCGCCACCAATATATGTAGTATATTCTTCTTCTAGTCCTGTATCTTCGTTATATACAGTCTTTGTGTGTTCTAATGGAGTATATGCAATAGCCCACGATTCAAAGTCTTGTGTAGGAATAGAAAATGAAACTGACATATCATCATTTGCTGTTAAGTACATAGATGTAACAACATCGGTTCGCCCTGAAATTGTATCAAAATTCGTGGTCTTATTGCTAAAGAAATATACTCGTGGTCTTATAATTCCTGTGCTTGTCTTTTTGATATTTGATACCAAAGGATTACAAGAAGCGAGACCCGAGCCAATTATTAAATCTTTTCTGTTGGTTACGTACTCAACATCAACATTCATTTTAATAATTTCTCTGCTATCTTTACGCAAAAGCAACGGATTTTTAGACCTTATTATTTCTCCGTTATATACAGATTCGCCTGATGCTATACAAGTCATTGAATCATCTTTGCCCGATGCTCCCCATATATATCTATGTAAATCAAAATCAAGCCAATATGCACGACCATAATAATCGCCATATGCAACATCTCTCTGCCAAAATCCATTATCTAAATTTTCTATCTCTGTTCCACCTGAGTAATTGTCTTTCATATTCCAAGAAAATATCATACAATTTCCAAATGCAGAAGAAACAACAGGCGATTTTATACTCACGATTGGAATGCCTACGTTGTTTTTATTTCTATAAAACTTAGATACCACAGCAGATTGAACGTCATAGTTAACATTTGAATTTTCCCCTGTTAGCATATACTTAGTAGCGCCATCAGTATCGTTTTGTAAATTGCTTTGTTTCAACGGCAAACTTGTTAGAGAACCTATGCAAATATACTCTTTTAGTAGTATGTTTCTTTCGTATGCCTCTCTTTCGCTTACCTCGGCAACTCTCTTATGTGAGCTTATACCTACATTTTGCGAGATTCTATTAAATTTCTCAGTAAGCCCAACAGTGCATTTAATACTGAATGGCATATACTCTGTAATTACTTGTGAGATATAATAACCATCTAACTTTGTGCCAATTTTAGGCACTTTATGTATAGAGTTCAAATAATAAACTCTTGTAGCTTCTTTGTTGCCAAGCCTTTGTGCTACACCCTTTATATTTTCTCCGTAAAAACGAGTCTCAATAACGTTCTCACTTTGGTTATATATCTTTGCAAAAGGCAGTTTCCTCTCTTGCCCTAATATATAACCATCTGTATGTGAAAATCTTGTTTGATAGAATGGAATATATGATACTTGGAATGCTAAATATGGGAATTTTTCGGTTACAATGTTTTTCCATCCAATACTTGGTGCAACAGACTCTAATATATTCACTATTGTGTACTCATTTACATAATCCCCAAATATAGAGCTTATTTCTGTTGTAGGCTTAAAGAATAACCCATTAATATTCTTTTCTCCTTGATTGTAGTATAGCGCATAAGACTTAGAATAAGGGTAGCCACCACCATATGAAGATAAAACAGAATTATATTCGTGAGCTTCAAATATAAATGGTGTTATGTCCCAAACTGTATTTCCATCATCATCAACATACACATTATCTTCATTTCCTGAAAATACCTTAACTTTTATTGAAATAACATCATATATAGGAAACTCTGTTTCAATAATACTGTTGCTTTCACTTAGTCTTATGTTAGCGCTCTCTGTCCTTAAAGTCTTAAAGTTTTCACTATCGGGAGAGCTTATAACACCATCATTATAGTCAATTGAGTTAACAACATTAGATGCAAATGTATCTATTTGTGTGTTATACTCATTTATACTATGTCTTATTTGGTTAGCGACATAAGGCTCATTTGTCAATGTACTTTCTTCTTGTCCACCATATTCGTCATAGAATATCATATTTTCGTAATAGCCTTTTTTATAGGTTATTCCGTTATATTCTATATCTTCATCAAGAGAACCACCTAAACGAACTTGTCCGTGCATATAGTTTCCTATATGTTGCAATTGTTCCCTTAATGTACATTGTGTCATTGTGGTATTTGGTAAGGGTGTATTTTCCCACTTTTTCGCTTGTATAGGATTTAATACAAATCTAGGTGTTTCTGTTAAAAATAAAGGCTCTGCAAGGTCTAAAATACGATTTATTCCACTTGTTATTGTGTAGGGTTTGGTGGGGTAATAGTTTTTTACTCCTTGTATTATGTATTTCGCTGTTAAAGTAAAGTGGTTTTCAGTAATAGCCTGTTCATAACGACAAACATATTCGATTATTATACTTTCATCTATTGTTATTTGTGTGTTTTCCCAATCTTTTGAAAGTATGGTTGTTATTTGATTATTTTGTGTGATAGTAACATAAGAATCATATACTTTATCGAGTGAATCTTTGTAAGAATCAATAAAACTTATCGCTCCAAAATCACCAGCTAATAAGAATTTCTCAGCTACTTCTTTCGGGGAAATAATATTAAGTGTTTTTCCTATTTCTTCTGGTGTTAAATAATTGTTTAGACTTTTGTTTGTTTGGTTATACCCCATAAACTCGGCAAAATAAAGAGCTGATGCCCTATTGTTTAGATAACTGTTAAATAAAGAATTAGTAAATGTTATACTTTGGCACACAATACCTTCAATAATTTTGGTTCTCTCTATCAATTGCAGTTTGTGAGTGTAAAAATTCATAATAAAATCTCCTTGACATTTGCATCTAATTTTGTTAAAATCATTAAAAAGGTGGTGTTAAAGATGAATAAAAAAACAATATTCAAAATTGTTTTATGTATTTTATTTGCTATAATTTTGCTAATTCAAATAATGTTTATTGTTTCTATATGTGAACATATACACATTTACAATCTTTTAGATGTTGTAGATACTGGACACACTATCTCTCAAAGATTTTTACACACGCAAATTGGTTCAATTATTTTTGTAATTTGTTCCATAATAAGCACTGTTTTATCAATAATAACTGTTATATTCTTTGAAAAAATTATGTTTTCCATTAATGAATATAAAGAACAAAAACAAGCAAAGCAAGAACAAGCAAAGCAAAAGAGATTAGAAAAGTTGAATAGCGAAATTGAAAAATTAAAAGGAGAGTGATACTCTCCTTTTTTTATTGCATAAGAAAAGGACACAATAGTGTCCTATACTCCTATTTCATTTGTAAACAGTTTAAAAACCTCTTGCTCCTCGTATTTATCGACAAGAGATATAAGGTGTTCAAATGCTATTTGACTATTACCAAAATGCATAACTGCGTTTTTGGAGAGCGCCAACATTCCCATTACTTTTATTGTTTCTTCACGAAACTTTTTATCTCTTGCTTTTTTGATATAATTTCTCCAAGTTTTCTTTAATTCTTGATTTACCATATATCATTACCTGCCATATCCGATATAAAATCATCCATTTCGTCAATACTGTCAAATTCTATTACTGTTTCTAAATTAGGTTTAACATATGTTCCCGATGTTACAAACACTTTATTGTCTATTGGTATGTAAGTTTTTCCGTCATTGGTCGGCTCATATCTTTCGCCTCTTTCAATATCTCCAATTGCCTTATACCATAAAGCCCATTCTTGATTTGTAACGGTGGGGCTTTTTCTTTTATTCGCATATGTATTTAAAGCCTTGGAAAATTTTTGTTTTCGTCCATTCGAGCTTGATTTTTCCTTATCGATAAACTTACCATCATTGTCTCTTGGATGTTCGCTTTCTTTAAATTGTGCCATATTTATTATACCTCTTATTGCTCAATTTGTCAACCTACATTAAGTGGCGTTTCGGTGCTTTCATCAGAGCCTACTATATAGTATTTTTCTACATCTTCCTTGCCCTCTTGATGTATTACTATTTTTACCTCAGTTGATGGCTCTATTGTTTCTATTGGTGTGTTTTCCAAAACAACAAATGCTTGGTCTAGAGCTTCATCTAATAAATCCTCAGTTGTTAAAGGTGTAACAGTTCCATTCGCTTTTTCATAAATTCCTGTTGTCTTGTTTTTTATGTATAAATCAAACGTTATCATTCTCTATTACCTCTGTTTGCTCCTGCACCCATTCGAATGTTATTGAGGAATATTTGTGTATTTTCTACATTTCTTTGTAAAGAAACTTGCGCTGCTGTGTTGCCAATGTCAATCATTTGTCCTGTAAGCGCCACCATAGCCCCTATTGCAGCACCGGGTGCATTTCCTACTAATGCGCCTGTTATTACCGCACTGCCTATGCTTACAAGTCTTTTTGTAGCTCCTTGTATCATTTGATATTTAGCCTGTTGCTCTTCAAAGCCTGTTCTCAATGTTGTAGTATTGACATAACCGGATGCAATCCTATCAACAAGGCTAACACCAACATTTATTGCCGCTATTGTTTTTAGTGCGGCTTTCTTTCCATCACTCTGCTTGTCCTTTGCACTTTCCTTTGGATTAGATTGTCCATTGGGTGCTGGAGCAGTAGTCGAGTTGTCCTCTTCCTGTGGTGGAATTTCAATAATCAGCTTATATTCATTATCTGCCATAATTTATACCACCTGTTCTGATAGAATGAGAGATAAATTATCGCTTGCATATTTAGATAGATTAGTCAATCCCTCTATATATTTTGTTTCGGTCATTGTAACACTCATAGAGGCTATCAATGGGTCTTGCTTTGAAATTCCTATTGTTTCAAAGTTCATCAGTTTATTTGTTTCTGCTGCAACTGAATAGCCGTTTAATTCGCCATCTATAATATTTCGTTGCAAAAATGCTATATTTACAAAGTGCGCTACATTTGGCTTTTGATAACCGTTAGAATCTGTGCTTTTCCCAGTCAATGCGTATTTGTACATTTCATTGAAATTTGCGTATTTCGTTCTTGCCACTAGGTCGAAATTAATACTAAATAATGATGACGTTGGTGTGTTCATTCCCACTGCTCTTGTATCATTGCTATATGTGTTCGTTTGCTGTGTTAATCCTCTACTTATTCCCATTCTAATGGGATTAATCAGCGCACCATCTATTGTTAATACAATTAGACTTGAATCAAGTCCAGCCTCGACATAATAAAAATTGATATATGCGACTAGTGTAACGCTATCGCCTATATATGTGCGATTTGTTCTTTCTCCTGTATTTGATAAGGAATATTCCATTGAAAATTCATAGTTTACACCATCAAATGTAGCATTAATATTACGATTTTTGGAAAAAGCTGTATCTATTATGCTTCGTATTTCATTGACAACACTATTCTTATTATCTATTAACTCAATATCATTCAAAGGAATACAAATTTCTAATTCTGTGTCTCTTACTATATTAACAAAATTCACAGATTCTACTGAGCTATCATTCTGTGTTAATATACACTCAATATAACGCACTATATTATTTGTTTTTTCGAGTGATATTTCGCCTTTCGGGTCTAGGTAATCAAATCCTTTATGCTCTCCAATATCTGTATAGACTCTAAATTGATATTTCACTCTATTGTTTGCCAATAGAGTATTTTCACTTTGTTGATTGATAGACAACTGAGTATTTAAAATATCTTCTATTTTCTCTGCTAGTGATGATAATTCAAGCATTTTTACCTCCAAATTTTTCTTGTACTTCTTTCATTATTTGTTCAACGGCATTATTCCACCAATGCTCGTTTGGATTCTTTTTGTTTTTCCATCTTTCAGCAATCCAAGGCTCGTTTGTATATGGCATATATGGAGCTTGTTCTATGCTTACATAAATTACTACTTTATCAGCGCTTACTCTTGATTTCAAAATTGCATTATATCGCAAATTTCCTGTATGAATAGGCGATAATTCCTTTAGCCTTTTTGTTACATAGTTAGATATTTTTGTCAATATCTTTCTTGCTTCTTTCCTTTCATAGCTTGTAGCCATAAAACCACCCCTAATTTAGCATAAATGGGTTATCGTGTTCTTGTAATCTAACCACATAATCAACACCGGTTAAATTGGCTAAAAATCGCGCCTGTTCCTTGTTTCCACTTTGAATATCTTTACCGATAGATATAATCGTGTAAAATGTTCCATCTTGTAGCGCTATATAACTATTTATCTTCCAGCCTTTAGCATCTTTTGTCTTTATTGCTGTTGTTTTAGCTTCGTTTCCAGATACATTACTAAACATCATTTGGTAGTGCTTTTCTTCTGTGTCAAGATATTCATAGTCAAATCTAACTCCGTTTACCTCTTCACTCGGCATTTTAGGGTAATGTGTGCCAACAAACGTCTGTTCATATTTGCCATTAAATATATCAAGTATATCAATCATAGCCTCACACTCCTAAATATGTAATAGATGCGCCTACCTCTGTTATAGTAGTATTAAGTGTGTTAATTGCGTTTTGGTCTATTGCCTTTTTTCTTACATCCTCGTCAACGGAAAGGCTCAAATTTCCCACTTTTAGCATATATATAGCTTGTTGTAACAAGGCTTTATATAATAGGCTTCTTGCCTGTGAAGATGTGTTTATAATCATATCTTGTCTACAGTTATTATGCGAAAAATCGTGTATGTAGTTATAAATCATTTCGCTTACTGTTTCAAGTAAACCATTTATAACATACTCAGGGCTTGGTGCGTTTGTCATAGTGAGTCTTGCTCTTAAATTAACGCCTCGTCTTATTAGCGCTTCTTCTGTGAGATAATACATATTCGTTAATTCGTCATAACGCATAAGTTCGTCGCTATATGGTTCTATTCGTGCCATTTTAAATCCTCTCTTTCGTCAAAGTTGATGGATTTGCACCACCTAAAACTATTACTTTGATATGGAAAGAGAGAGGCAAAACCTCTCTCTTTCGTTATGTTAATTATTCTGCTTCAGTCAAAGCCTGAGTTACTGCATATGTTGCAGTTGCAGTATTAGCTTCAGTAATATTTACAACTGCTGGCGTGTAACCATCCTTGGCAATTGTTACAACTGCTGTACTTGCTCTTGGTAGAGTGAATGAGTATGTATTATTACCGTTAACAGAAACGGATGCATAAATACCATCCTCGCCTCTAACAACAACCTCAGCATCTGCAATGCCTGTTACTGTGAGGGTTACATCAGTTACAAGCGATGGTGCAGACACACCAACTCTCTGTACAACAGAAACGTTAGCATCCTCAGCTGATAGGCCTTGGTAACCCTCGATGAGACCTTCCATATTAGCAGGAGAGCTAATGTCTGTGAAGCTTTGAATTGGGTTAGTAAAGTCTGTTAGATTATTTGATGTTTCAACTACAAGGGCAATTGAAGATGGACGAACAACCTTGACACCCCATCCCCAGTCATTTCTAATGAGATAACCAATAGATGTTGTTGGCGATTTGTCAACGTCTGTTACTGTCGCACTCATACCGAACATTGTGCCTTCTGCATTAGCAATATAAGCAACAACTTTATTCCATTGTGCATATTGCGTTTCAGTCAAGCCGAGAGTTGCTGCTGCTGTATCAAAGATTTCATCGGGCAATACTTTGATGTAAATGCCATTATAAATACCCTCGATATAGCTACCCATTAGCTTTGTGCCACTCTCGTCAAGATAGCCATTGAGCAAGATTTTTTGTGCAATATCGCTATTAACAAGTGCACCGTTTTTAATGGTCTTAAACTTGTTAAAGAAGCTCCAACGCATAACATATACGCTCTTTTCCTTAGGGTAGGAAATGATGCCCTCTTTATATGAGCCACGCACATTAGAGAGTGCAGAACCGAGTGTATTCATTAAGTTTTGCATGTAGCCATCATCTGTATTTGTTGGGTCATATGCAATAATACCGGTGTTATTACCACTTTGGTATGCTCTTGCAAGGGCGCTAGCTACTTGTGATGCAAGTATATCAGCATCTTGTAGCAATCCTACAGTTTTAGGAATGTTATTTGTATACTCGCCAAGCAAATCAAGGTTAGTTCCAATCATACGCATATTTACACGTGAGATTTGAGCTGCCTCGTCATACTCTTGCATAAATTTCATATCATAGCCATCTGTTTGCACACCGTGAGGTAGGTTCTTATTAAATGGTTGGTTGTTGCCTGGAGTTCCGTCAAATTCGTTGTTTTCACAGAGCTTTGAACCAAGAGTTCTTTTAATTCTTGGTGGCATATATAACATTGGGAAACGAATAAAACCAACGTTTTCTGCCTCCGCTCCTACTGATGTTACACCAAGACCATCAACGAATGCTCTTGATGCGAGGTTAACTGCAAGCCATCTGCTTGCCAATTTTCTGTTAACGAGCACGTTGCCTACAAGTGGATAGTTGCCACTTTGTGGTGTTACCTCAAATGGAGCGCTAACATTTGCAACTGCTTGCATATAAAGCTGGCTATCAGGAATACCAGCTGAAATTACCATGTCTGCCATAGTTTAAATTCTCCTTTTCTTATCTCATAATTTTATTAATTGTTCTTGCTATGTCTTCTTTTGACATAGTTTTTTCTTCTTTGCCATCCTTGGTGTCGGAGAATACTCCGTTTCCAAGTCCGTAAATGTCTTTTGCTGTTTCCTCTACTGCCTTTTCCTCGGCTTTGCTTGGTGTCAGCATTTCGACAAGTTTTAGTACAGCTTTTTCGATTCTGTCTAGCCTATCTTCTTGGGATGCCTCGTGTCTTTTCTCGTCAGCTTCTTTTGTAGCTTCGCTTTCGTCCACTCTGTCTTTTGCATCTTGGCTGTTTTCATCTCCGTCATCTTTTTCTTGCTCGGCTACACTTTCATCAATCCTGTCCTTTTCAGTTTGACTATCAGCGCCTTTTTCTTCGATGTCTTCCTTAGCCTTTTCAATTTGCTTTTCGTCCTTTGTCATGTCGGTTTCCTCCTTTCCCTCGTTTTCATCTTCGTCCTCTTCCAATTCGTAATCTTCCGATAAATCGTTCATTAATCGGTCAAGTTCTTCATTGGTTAAGTCGTAAATGTCTTGTTTAATTTTGTCAACCTTATTCTCTGCCTGTGGCTCGGTCTTTGGTTTTCTTTTGAAAAGTGCCATTTTTTGTCCTCTTTTCTTAAAATTTTGTATAAAAAAAGCAGAGGTTTTAACTCTGCTGATTTATATAATTTTTGTTCTACTTGGGTAATAGGCACGCTCATTTTCTTTTGAAAATCTTATATATAGCCTATTAGCTTCCTCTGCGCTATTTTTGGCTATTTTGTAATATTCGGGATTTACTCCCTTATTCATAATAGCCTCAGTTCTCCAATACCTCACATCTCTTTCAAGTTGCCTTTGCTTTAGTGTGATTTTGTATTGCTTTATTTCTTCTTTTTCACTTTGCTTTGTAAATTCTAATCCGTCTTTATATGCAACTAAATAATGCCTACAATTAAAGCCCAAAAGTCCGTTTTTATAAGTCTTTCCAGCCTTAGTGGTATAATATACATCCGTTGCTTTTTCAAGTGGTACATACTTTCTCCCATCTGGTGTCGTTCCACTTGTGCCATCGAGCGAGTAAACTCTGCCTTGCCATTTTCGGCATCTTTTACTACAATCGCTATGAGAGGAAGCAATAACAAGCTTGTTTCCTTGCTTTCTTAACTCTTCTATGTTTTCAAGGTGTCCGTTGTATCTCGCTTCCATCTCTGCGCGATTTCTTAAACTGTTTCTCCCTGTTATATCTCCAGGGTCTAAAGGAAATTGTTTTGTAAGTCTGTTAAGTATAGGCTTTACATTCTTTTCGATATAGTTTTTGCTAAATTTCTGCATTGCCGAGCCATATGTCCTAATGGGCGAATCTTGTTCGTATAACATTTCTTCTTCCACTATGCGCTTTGCACGTGAAACGGACACGTTTTTTACGATTTCATTGTTTTGGTCGGTCAATTTTACAATAGCAAGTAAAACGAGCAAATTTCGCCCTCTAATTTGGCTAATTTGCATATATTGACGATTATAGAAATCTATTAAAGATTTTCGCCCTGCCTCTTTCAATACAGGCAGGGTTAATTTATTTATGGCGCTATCGATTACTTGTAGCACCATTTTGTTTATTTTTGCTCTTGGTGTGCCTTTAAAATACTCATTCTTTACAATAAGCCTTATTTTAGTTTCGGCTTCTTCAAGCTCTATCGCCTGGTAGTTCAGTGGTCTGTTCGCTATTTTCATTTTCAGCACCAAAATAATTCATATCGTTAAACATAGATTCTTGCGCTCTTGATTCTTCTTCGGCTATTTTGCGTATGTATTCTTGTGTTTCGGCATCACTTGTATTGTTTATTCTTTGGATGCCTATCTCACGAGGCATAAGCCCAGCATTGACATTTTCCCTTATGTTTTGGTCTCTTTGTAGTGGGTTTCCAATGTAATCACTTAGCTTTATCTTTATGTGGCCTGTATATTCAAGACCCAAATCATAATACAACTGATATAAAACTTCATTCAAAAGCCTTTCAAGAGTAGGTGCTATTCTTTGATGTAAGGTTTGCACAGTTCCTCTTGTCAGATTTTCCTCTGCTGTTATTTCCGTTGCTGTTTTAGTGCTATTATCAGCCAAATATGGAAATACAGATGCTGGAGCAAATCCACAATGCACTGCAAGTTGTCTTAAATAGATTTCAAGCATTCCCTTGTATTGTTCTGCTCTTATATCAAATTGCACCGATTGAGGCGTAAAATCTTTGTCGTGTTCTGTGTAGATATATACAAGACTATCATCGTCATCATCCATAAATGATGTATTTGCAAATTTAGCAACTTTTGTATCACTAAAGCCCATAGCCTTAAAATCTTCTCTTATGCTTTGCAAATATTTCTTTGGCACAAGTATCTTACCTTTGCCTAAAATAACATCTACAATGCTACCACTAAAGACAACATCAATAGCCCACAGAATATCAAGAGCACCATATAAAAGAGGATCACCCATAGCAAGTCCAGGAACACAAGAGTTTGTCGCTGTTCTTCTCAAAGTCCAACATCCTAAACCATCCCTAAATGGTAATTGTATTTCTTTGTTTAATGAGGTTATACCACGTAATTTGAGACTGTTTCTAACAGTTTCAGGTAAGCTTCTTATTCCTATACCATCCCCATTAATTGTTGGCAATACTTCTTGTCCTGCTGTTCCACTCTTGTTTTGCACCTTGTATCTTACATATGGCTTTCCATTCTTAAAATATCTTTCTTCTACAAGCCAATAGGAAAATTCGGTTGAATTACCATATTTTTCTGTGAATAGAAAACTATTAAGCAAAACTATATGACAGATGTTTCCGTTTTCGTCTGTTGTTGCATAATATCTATCACATCTTGTTGCAACAGGCACACATCTGCCATTGGCATCTTTATTTAGTTTTATAACAGTTGTACCATCAAGCATGTAATCAATAGCAGTTTCTAAAAATGTATCAAAATCAACACTTGTAGCCCAATATTCGGAAAGTATTTTCGCATCTACATCTTTACCCTCGAATATGGTTTTATCTCCTTTTACAAGCCTTGTTGCGCTCTTTTTAAGGGTATATCCTACGTTCATTTTTATACCACTATTGAGCAAACCATCAGCACTACCACAACTATATGCCATACAAGGTCGCACAACTCTTGTCATATAGTTAATGAAAAATGGGTCAAGGTTTGCATAATATAAAGAGCAATTGACAAAGTTTTCAGGTGGTTTTCGCCACTCTTTGTCTAAATATTGTTGTAATAATTTAGGTGGCTCGAAGCCCATTGTCTTGTCCTCTCTTTCTATAAGAAATCGTAATAATATTCATAAGTTGCATATTTATCAGCATCAATTGTATGGTCGCTTTGTCCCTCTGGAATTTCATTGTTTTCATCCCTAGCGAATGTTTCCATCTCGGTCATACTTACTTCATTATCAGGTATATCAAGTATAAGAGCTTGATTGCTACGATACATATTGACAAGTCTTGCTATATCTCTTTCAATGTCCTTGTCTGTAATGGCTTTTGTGTGCCATCTTGTAGCCTTTTCAAATTCAAGCATTAAGTCTTGTGTCATACCAGCACCATCAAAGCACCAAATCGACCTAGAACTATCAGGAATAACAATTCCCCACTCTGCAAATTGCTTTACAAATTTAGAGTGCTTGTCAACCATCCATAGCACCTGGTCTGTATGTGATATTCCCTTTATGCCTGTTCTTCGTCTTTCCTCTGCAATATCAAGATAGAATGTTGATAGTTTGATTAATCTTGCATCAGGATATAAAGCCCATGCGCTAACAGCAGTAGCATCGTTCTTTAGACCACTATCAACACCATAAAACATATAAGTCGGTTGATAGTAAAGGTTTTTAACGATTCGTCTTTGCAATTCTGCAAGTGATATAGTGTGCTTTTGTCTTTCAAAGCTCCAAATAACAAGACCTTCAAGACTGACAACCTCTCCACCGAACCAATATGCATAATGCACAGGGTCATCCCTTTTCATTTGCATAATTTTTTGAATTACAACAGGGTTAAGAAGCTGCGCTATATCTTCCCAAGTGGAATGTATTATTGATGCACCTTTCTTTTCAAGTGCTGGGAAATATCGATTAGCCCACGCATTTAATGATGGTGGTGGGTTATATCTATATACTATCTTGCTATTTTCGTCCATAAAACGAATTGCTGTACTCTCTAAAGCATCAACGTAAATAGAATCGTCAGGCTCGTTTGATTCTTCAAGCATTACTTTTTTTAGTTTGCCACTCGGAGGGAATCGTCCTTTAGTTCGGTTTATGTCTTTGTTGATAGCAAAAAACTGCATCGTATTTCCTGTTTCATTGCAAGTAATAGAAAAGGGTGCAGTTGATACTTTAAAATCAGTTCTGTTTGTATTTGATAAGGTATAGCCCTGTTCTCTCAATGTCGCTTGCATTGATTGAAATATAGAGCTTCTTATTGTGTTTTCTTCGCTTCTGCAATACCACATATCGCCTGGGACTTTATCATAAAATAGTGGAATTGTAGCAAGTTCATCATTTTGTGTTTTACCACTTACACGTCCACCTTTTAGTACAAATGTTTTAACTCCTATTTCCTCGGCTGTTACCTCTTCGCCAAGCAAGAGCCGTTTTCTTATTTGTGCTTTGTATTCAGGTGTAAATTTCTTTGCTTCTTCTGCCGTGTGATTAGGTAAAAACAAGCCTTTGAATTTTTTCGGAATAATTACTTTATTCATTATTCACACCCTCTATTGATGTATCGACAAACTCAAATTTAATTCCCTTTTCGTCTTTATTTGGGTCATCAAACACATCTTTAACATTTAATCCTAAGTCTGTGAGGATTTTTAAGCCCCCAAAAAGCTCTTTAACAGATGCACCCTTTATCTTTCTCCTCAGTGCTGTTTTAATCTCGTCTAATAGCCCTGCAAGGTCGTTAGAGTTATTTTTAATCCATTCTGTTATGGTTTCGTTTTTTATAGATGCACACTTTTGTTCAATTTCTGCATTTTCTTTTAAGTATCTTGTTATTGATGTTCTCGACACCTTATATTCTCTTGCTAAAGCGGAAATACTCGTACCGTTTGCGTGCTTCATAACTAATTCAGTTATTTGAACATCGTTTAGTTTGTTTGGCACAAATACCTCCCCTTTCTGCCAAAATATAGAAAAGCAAGGGTTGTTTTCCCTTGCTGTAATAATCGGTTTAGCAGAGTATTCCCCCTCTGCAATGGGTTAGTCAAAAATAAATTTAAGGAGCGCCAAAATGAACAGTTTCGGCTTTGGTGCTAACTGTATGAATTGAACATACTCAATCAAGGCTTGCCATTCTTGATTTATACCAATGTTAGCATAAGAAAAGGACACCTTTAAGTGTCCTTATTTGTTTCGTCAATATCAATGTTTTTTATATCTTCTTCCGTCAAGCCGAACATTTTCATTGCTATTTCGTCATTTTTATCGATTATTTCTTTTGGCAAATCGACACCATAAATCATTTTATCCATTTTATGTACCCCTTTTTAATTAGTTTTTTTAAAATCATTTGCGAGGCTTTTTCTGGTGATATAATATTGTTCTTATACTCTTCCTTATACCTTAGGTATATTGAGAAAGCATATGCATTGTCAATTTGTTTTGTTCTTGTTAATATTTCAACGCCGCCATTGTTTTTTACAATACTCATTGTTTGTATTCTTGGAACAGAAAACATTAAAGATAAGTCTTCAATAGAAAAACTACTATTTCTTGGGTGGTTGTGCATAACAAATATACCCGTTCCCTTGTCCATGCTTTGAGGAGAAAAAACAACATTTGTTTCGTCACCACTAATTATGTCTTTGGCTGAGAAATCTCGGCTAAAGACAAACGCAACCTCTTTATTTTGGTTGTTTTCTTTAGCAAATTTCAAAAGTTCTTTGTGTTGATTTGTTATATATTCGCACTCGCTTGACGAATAACCATATATTTCATAATGCTTTATACTTGATATAGCCCTATCGGTTATTGGAGTCATTTGTTTGCGTTGTTTTTCGCTTAGCATTTCTTTGAGTGCAGCACCAAGCTTTTTCAATTTACTATTGTTGCCTTTTTTGGTGAACTTTCCATCCTTATCTCTTGGATGTTCGCTTTCTTTAAATTCGCCCACTTAAATTATACCTCACACTTTATCATAAGTCAATAGAAAAAGGGAGCTTTCTTGCTCCCTCTATAATTTCTCTATCTTAACGCTATCATAAATTGAGGGTATTTTCAAGTATTATTTGGTATCAAAAGGTATCATTTGGTATCATTTTGAGCCATTTTACAAGCTACCTTTATTTGAGAAAACTGCTCTCTTGCTTCTGCTAATATCCTTTTTGTATGGCTTTCGCTTTTGTCTATTTCCTTTGCTACTTCCTTAACACTCTTCTTGCTTCCGTAATATAGCAGTAAAACAAGCCTATATAGTGAGTTAGGCATTAGTTCCAACTCATCATAGAATTTAACTGCTGCCTCGGCATACGCAATAGCATTTTTTTGAATTTTCTCCTTACATTCTTCAAGAGAAACTATGTATCTTTCCTGTACACTATCTTTTTGAGTTCCTGATCTTCCTCCTACATTGTTATAGCTTGGCGTTGGCGCTGTATAGCCTATAAGCTTAATAACTAGTAATTGTTCGTTATATGCGTTAGTGATGCCTTTGTAATTTCTTATGTTATCTAAATACTCTTTAACCGAAACGTTCATTTTTTCCTCCTAAAAATCATATAGCAAAATACAATATCAGCTATTGCAATTGCACTTGTTATTATTATCGTTAGAGCTGTATTCATATGGCATTGGTATTTCGACCACAAGTCTTTTGTCCTTGTATAGCTTGTACCATTTTATCTTGTCTTTATATTCGATAACAGTAAAAATACAACCTTGTGCATCATTGCTTATTATTTTAAATTCAGGCTGATTGAAAAAGTCAACTTGAATCATTTTTATATCGCCATATGTATCAAGAAATTCAACATTATACATTTCCTTACGTACTGGCTTATTGCCATTATTCCATAAAGGAATTTGCACCACACCGGTATCAACAAAGTCAACAGGAAATTTGCCTTTATCAACGATAAATTGCAATACCTCGTTTTTCTTTTTCAATTCCTTTTTTTCAATTTCTAACAAATCAATTTTTGTATAAAGCTCTTGAATGATTTTACTTTTTCGCATTTGGTTTTTTCTCCTTTTTTCTTTCTTGTTTTTCAGATTCAGCGCCTACAATCACAAATGCATATAACACAAATAGAAATACAAACACCATAATTGCTAATATCACACCGATTAAAATTATCTTTCCCATCATTCCTCGCACTCCTTTTGTAGCCATTCTATTATACATTTATAGCAGCTTGCATTTTGAGTTTTATTTTTGCACTTTTCATATGGGCAAAATAACATTTTTGTCAAATACCCTGCCATTTGTTTAATGTTAAAAGACTTAATTCTTTCTATGTTTGTTTTGGGAATTTCAAGCGCTATTGTATCTTGCATTAAGCTGTCAACGCTAACCCCCATTGCTTTTGATATCTTAAAAGCATTTGTAAGGTTCATATCGTGCTTGCCGTATTCATAGCCGATTATTATTCTTCGGTCTATTCCTGTTTTTTTGGAAAGTTCCACTTGTGATATACCCTTGGATTGCCTTACTTTTTTAAGTTTTGACCTACTGTCACACTCACACCCCCATTTCCTCGACATAGCACCAAGATTGTGGGGGTCTTGTAATCGGTATTTTTTCGCCAACCTCGCACCAAGTTTCATAACAATTAGGTGTATTTTCAACATACAAAAACGGACAGTTATCACATTTGTATTCTTCACACTCTCTATAAAACTCTCCCAACTCTTTCGGCTTGTCATATATTACAAGGTCGGTGATGTGCCAACCGTAAAGGTGTTTTCCTATACCGATATAATCAAAAATTTCTTGTGCTGAAAGGCACATATTTTCAAGGTCGGTATTTTTTAGCATTGTATCAATACGAGGTCCACTTCTCTCAAAAACTACTCCCTCGTGCCAACCGTCAACTTTATAAACGCCATTGTCAATAAAGTGCCCATACCCTAAATTATTTTCTTTTCTATATGGAATGGAAGCACAATAGAAATCGTCTATTTTGTCGCACACAAACTCGCCTATTACTTTGCCCAAAAACTTTACCATTAAAGGCTGATATTTTTTCGGTATTCGATTGAATGATTGCTTGTTTTCACTGCAATAAATAATTGATTTTTTATTCCAATTAAGGTCTTTTGGAAAGGTCTTTCTAACCTCAACTGTTTTTTCTTGGTCTATTTCCCAACCCATTATCTTGGCTATTATCAAAAAGACCCAATAAGGCTGAATTGCTATTAAAATTGATTTCATTTTATCCCTCTTGTTAGTTCGTCAAATCTTTCTTTCGCTTCTTGGTCTAATTTTTTGCGTTTGTTGCGATCTTCTACTGTGGTGCATATAGCTCTAATTAAATGATAAACGCCCCAAATCGCCATTAATATAATTCCATTGGTGTTTCCTGCTTTTATGCTATAGATACACAGAGATATGCACAAAGTAGCGAAAATATAGTAAACGTATTTCATTCCCCCACCTCACGCAACTTTCTTTCGGCTTCGGCTTGTCCCTCTTGCCTTGTTACATAAACTATCTTTCCCACTTCATCTATGGAAATATCGTTATAAAAGCCACTTTTAGTCTTTGTTCTGTATCGAATATCTAAAATTTCGTTTTCCACTACCTCGCCCTTGTAATTGCCAAAATATAAGGTGTCCCCCACCTTACACGGAAGCTCAACGAACAGGGACTTGTCTTTGAAGTGGTCGCAAAACGGTGAACTACCAAAGGCTAAACCGTGAACATCTGATATTTTCTTGCACGCATCATAGTGAATACAATTCTCGCATTTATTCATTTGCTGTTACCTCACATATTCCTCATAAATAAAATAGGAAATAGGCAATGTCGCTATCCATAACAACAACCAATAAGGACTAATTGCTATCGCAAGAGTTAAGGGAACAATAATCATTGCGACACAAAATGCCACTGCAAAATATCCTATCAACCAATACATAAATTCCTTCATATCGCTACTCTCCTATGTTGGTAGGGACATCTGTGTCCTTACCTATGTATTTCCCCCATATCGTCATAAATTAATGCTTGATTTACAAACCATTTTAAAAACATTGTACTTTGCGTTATATCGCATCTACCACCACCATCTTTTATTCCGTTATCGTAGTTGATTTGACTTGACAGGCATTCATTACTAAAACTGGAAATGGTATAGAGTTTTTTGCCTTTGCTTTTTAAGTAAACGCCTTTTTTGATTACCTTTTCGCAACCATCAATTTTATTTGGAAAATAAACGTTAAGCTGAATACACACTCCTTTTTTACGATATATTTCGTATTTTTCTTCATATCCTAGTAGATATTGTGGCGTACGCAATGACTGTAATATTTCATATATACTAGACAACTTAACATCTTCTTCAAAAACCATTGATATTTGTTCACTCATATTCAAAATGGAAGGTCGTCATCGCCTTCTACCTCCTCGAATTTTGGAGTTTCTGCTGTCTTAAATGCTTGTTGTGGCATTTCTACATCTCCTTTGCTATCTACAAAGTAAGCATCTGAAACAATAACCTCGGTAGCTTGTCTTTTGTTTCCGTTGTTATCTTCATATGCTCTTATTTGAATAGAGCCATCAATAACAATAGAACTGCCTTTATAAAAGTATTTGCTTATGAACTCGGCTGTGTTGCGCCAGGCTACACAGTTTATAAAATCTGTTATGTCCTTTGTACCTTTTCTATTTACTGCAATGCAAAAAGTCATAACACTAACACCTTGTGGCGTTTGCTTTAATTCAGGGTCAGCTGTAAGTCTGCCACCTAAAATTACTTTATTGAAATTTATATTTGCCATAATTATTTCTCCTTTTTTTATTGAGCTGAAATTTTTAGTTGTTCAGACTGAATGCTGTTTTTGTCAAGCATTTTTTCCTTAGCCATTTTATAAAACTTTGTATTTCTTTCAAAGCCATATGAATTTCTGTTAGATTCCATACAGGCTCTTAATGTAGAACCACTTCCGGCGCATGGATCAATTACAACATCGCCCTCGTCTGTGAATATCTCTATAAGCCTTTTTAATACATTTACAGGCTTTTGTGTAGGGTGTATCTTAGGGTAAGCCTTTGAGTTGTCCCTTTTCCATTCAAACCAATTAAAAATCATATGTCCGTTTCCGTCTTGGTCTTTGTTATTGAATTTAGGGAGCTTGTCTCTATAAAAACAAAGAGCATATTCAGTAGCTCCAACCACACGCATATTTGCTTTTAATACTTGCGCTGAATAGTTTTTACAAAATATCAATGGTATGTAATGCATATAACCGTGTTTTTTGGCTATTTCTATAAGGTCATGCATTTGCTCAAACGCACAAAAAATAATCATACAAGGTGCTTTGTTGCGTTCTTTAGGCTCTTTTTTAAGCAACTTACTACAAAAATGAAAATATTCGTTAAGGTTAAAATCTCCATCACCATTGAAAAATGCCGATTTTGCGTATTTGCTTTCACCATTGCTATTGTCCCCCCCGTTGTACCACATTGGATTAGAGCCATATGCATCCTTGCCTATATTGTAGGGGATATCAGCTATAACTAATTGCGCCCTTGGAATGCCATACCTCTTATAATTCTGAAAATTATCGTGATAAAGTTCTGTTTTCATTTGCTCTCTGATTCTCCTATTGTTGACTATTTATAATTTTTTCCATTGTAGGACAGTATTCATTTAATACAGCCCTGCAAGAGCAGTTTACACTCTTGCCTGTTTGTATCTTGTATTGTTCTCTACATACAAGACAAGCAATTTCGCACTTGTCCTGTATCTCTTTTGGGTATTCGTTTATTTTCATTACTACTCCTTTTCCCAATACTTAAAATCAAGCCAAGTAAAAAGTGGTGGAAAGTAATCGTCATTTGAAATTTGGTCGAAAATTTTTTTCTTCATAGTTTCAAAAATTTTTTCTACATTTTCAATTTTTTTGAACGATTCAAAGGCTTTTTCTTTCAGTGCTTCTTTCGATTTACTATTAGGGTATATATTGTATAATTGATTAAATATGTTTAAATAATTATTATCTATATCTACAATTATATCTTCAATTTTATTTTCATTTTCCATATGGCTCTCCATATGGCTCTCCATATGGGAATTTAAAGAATGACACGAATTTGATTTATTACTAGACAAATTTTTCAATCTATTTTCAGTAAATTTTTGCCTTTTAATTATTTCATATTCCACTCTTTTGTTGTAATAGCATCCGTTTTCGTCAACACTAAATTTAGATAGTAATTTTTCGCTTGGTTTACCAACTAATTTTTTAATATCACGCAAAGATAAATGCCCTTTTTGATGTAGAAAACAAATCAGCTTTATATACTTACCTATTTCGGTATCTGTTAAGTCTGCCACCCCAACAAGAAAATCTGCACTATAAAACAAAAATGCAGGGTTTTTGTTTGCCATTGTTACACCCCCATTAAGCGAGGGTGTAACGGTTGTACACACAAATTTCGTTATATCTGTTTTTGCTTTTTTCAGGAGTTGCCTTTAAAATGATGCCTTGTCTTCTAAGGTCGCTAATTCTAGCACCAAAATTAAGGATACCAAGTTCAAATGATGCTTCTCTATTTGTAATGCTTCCAAAGTCCCTTATGTACTTTATAATGCGTTCGCATTGTGTCATTTTAGTTGCCATTTTTATTCTCCTTTGCTTTCTTTATTTCTGCTCTTATTACATCAATAGCCTTTTTGGTCTTTGCGCTTCCTTGCTCATAAATAACAGGAATCATATCTTTTTCTTTATTCCAAATCTCTTTGAATGTTTTACCTGCAAGGCTTGTAACCTCTACTACGTGGTTGAGTGCCTCGCCATATGTCATTGTTATTTCGTTTTTAGGCTCGTTTAGGCTTGTTTTTGGCTCGTTTTCGGTTTTTGTAGGTATTTGTTTGTCCTCTTTCTTTTCACTTGAAATTGAGCCTTTATTTTGCCCTCTGCATTTACCAAAGGTAAATACTATCTTGTTTGTATTATCGTTCTTGATTTCAAGTCCTGTTATAACCTTGTCCTCAATTACTATATTGCTAATACTGAATGTGTCTTTATTCTTACCTTTTGCATCAAGGTTGTAGTTGCCTGAGCTTACCCAAATAAAAGGTGATGTGTAAAGCTCTCTGCCTGCACCAAAATTGACACAGGCTCTTTTAAAGCTGTCGCTTGCTTGTCCCTTTTCGGCTTCGGTATTGCTTTCAGTTCCTACATCCTCACGGCTAATCCATTGTTCTTTTTCCTTGTCCCAAACAGAAACTGTGCAATATAGCTTTCCATCTTTAAATGTGTGTGTTCTTTGCCAACCTAACTTGCCGTATTCCTCGTCAAGCAAGTCCATGTCTACCCTTGCGTTTTTGTATAAGAGCAATATCAAGCCACTATCTTTTTGGCTCTGCACTCTAACATCAATTTCACTTGCTTTTAAATTCCTGCACATTTTAATATCTCCTTATTTCAAGTTAATATTTTGGCATTCAACTAGGCTTGCACCGGGTATAAACACGCCTTGTTTTAACGCTTTTTTTATTTCTACCTTGTTAGGCTCAGGCGCTTTATGTGTAAAATACTTATCATTACATGAGTTGCAAAAAAATTCTTCGTTTATTTCAACTCTTTCGCTCTTGTTAGATTTAATCTCAAAGTCAACACACTTAAAAGGCTCTCCGTTAAGGCAATTTTTCAAATAATCGATAAGTCTTTCAAGTCTGCCTGTAATAGATTTAATGCGCTTGTCTAATTCTTTCTTACGTTCTTGTAATGCTGTTCGTTCTGCTCTTAGATTAAGCACTACATAGCCTATATTCTGTATTTTTTCTTCTTTGGCAAGGTTTAGGGCTTCTATCTTTTGAAAGTCCATTATTACCTCTCCTGTTTCCTCGTCAATCTCAAATTGATTTAAGGTTTCTTCCAGTTCATTTATTATTTGGTATAAACTCATATTCATAGCTTGTCCTCTCTTCCTCGCTTGCTCTACCTCTGCCAGTTATAGCATAAGGGCAACCGTCATTTTGCGTATGCTCTTCATAATGCGGGTATGTTATATCTTTCATAATACCCACTCCTTTGCAGATGATAGAGAGATTGCAATTTCTCTATATATTTCTGCTTGTGCTTTTAGCACTTTTATTTCTTTTGCTGTTTCTTTAAGTTCTTTTATTTTTTCCTTGATTTCATCAATCTTACGATTGAATTTATCAATGTAGGTTTCCTTTAAAACCTTGATTGTTTTCATTTCTGACATTTTGACAATCTCCTTAATTTTTAAAAATTTCCATTTACTTGACTATGGTAAAATGGTAATGTTTGAATACTGAATGATGCGTTTTTGCTTCCTGGCTTTCGCCAACAAAAAGCTCCTGCAATTTTGCCCTGGTCTATTGCATATCTTAAACTTTCGGGCTTGATATGTAAAAATTTCGCTGCTTCTGCAACAGGGATTTCTATCGGGTATTTTTTACATAGGGCTTTTAGTTCCTCTTGCCTCTGTTTTATTTCTTCGGGCATTTTTAGCACTCCTTCCTATTGCCAAAAATTGAGTGATGGCAGAAACCTTTTTATTAATTTCTGCACGTTCCTTTTCCTCTTTTGCTTCTTGCTGACATGTGCATTTTTCGTTTGGATCAAGATTAGCACCACATATTTCGCAAGTTTTGTAGTATTTATTTTTCATGTAAAATCTCCATTTTTACATCCATAGATTTAGCCAGCTTGTAACAATTACCATGAGATATATGGTTCTTCCAAGCTCGGTAAGAATCATTAAATTGTTCTTCCAATAGAACACCTTTTTCAACAAGCTTAGCCATTTTAATGTATTTTTTCTGTGCGTTGCGTTTGTTTTGATTTTTAAGCCTTCTTATAGGCTTTCCTTTGGTCGTTATATATGTGTGGAATCCAAGATAACTAACTCCGTTTTTAAATGGAAATATCTGTGTTTTTCCGTTTAGAGTTAGTTCTAATGTACCAAGATACTCTGTTATTACTTCAAGGCACCACTTTAAATACTCTTTGCTTGGATGCATCAAATAAAAGTCATCCATATATCGGCCATAGAACTCTATGCCAAGCTCACATTTTATAAGCTTGTCCATTCCATCTAGATAAAGTAAAGCTAAGCCCTGGTTAATTTGATTTCCTAAAGGTATTCCTTTACCCTCTGTGCTATCAATGAATAAATTGCAAAGCCAACAAATGTCTTTGTCATAACCAAACCAATACTCTACAATGTCCTTCAGTTGCTCGTGCGAAATATTATAGAAAAACTTTGATATATCGCATTTTAGGATATAACCTTCAAAACCATATATGCTATAAAACTGCTTCATTTGCTCACTCAGTCTGTCAAGCCCAAATAAGGTTCCTTTGCCTTTTTGTCCTGCACAATTATCGTAAACAAATATTTTTTCTAGCTTAGGCAACAGCACATTATCACATAAACAATGCTGTACGACCTTGTCCTTAAATGAGGTTGTTTGTATTACTCTCTCTTTAGGCTCATAAACCTTAAATTCGTGATATGGCGATATCTTATAGGTTTTATTCTTCAGTTGCTCTATGAGGGAAACAATCCCATCCAAAGCCATAATGTTGAACTTTGCAGCGCTCTTTTTAAAGCCTTTGCCACATTTAGCCTTTCGATATGCCTTGTACATATTTTCAAAATCTATTACCTTTTCAAACTCGGTCATACAGCATCATTCCTTTTTGTTTATCTTTTTCAAGAAAGGTTGTGCATTCTTTTGATGTGGGTGTACTGATTTCAGCTTCTGCTTACTCTGTCTGACATTCCACCAGAACGGACGAACGCCATTATTGTTGTTGTAGTTATTGTTGTTGATATTGCCGGAAGGCGCAACGCAAAAATTTCACAACGCACAACCTAAATAATTATTGTTGTTCTTTTTTTCTCCAAGCAAGAGCCATGTGCTTTACGTCTGATGCTAGCTTGCTCCAATACACCTTCGAATCTTTCTCTAGTAAATTAAGATTCATAGACAATTCAATATAAAATAAAAGCTCATCGCAATATGTAATTGCCTTAGTTATCATTTCGCACCTTTCAAGCTTGTTTGTCTTGTTGTTTATCCTGTTTGCCTCTAACAAGGTATTGTGAATGTATAGGCTCTTTTTCTGTATTTCATCAACCAGGGAGTGCCTATATTTTTTAGGATATCTTTTACTGTTGGATGTTAGCACGAATGTATGTGTTGCAAGCTCCTTAGCTTTTGCTATTGCCTGGAATTCGTTATCAGCCATTTTTACTCCTCACAAGATACAGAGATAGAAGATACAAAGTTCCAAAACGGACGAACGCCATTATTGCCGTTGAAGTAATTGAAGTGGATATCGCCGGAAGGCGCAACGCAAACTGTCCACCAATCGTTATTGTGTTCGGGTGTTGAATCGGGAGTTGCTAGCCATAACCATTTTTTAAGCTTGTACTTATCGAATGTTTTTATATTTGCTCTGTAAAAATCAAATGTGGGTAAGCCTACCTTTGACTTATATTTTCCGTAAGTTGTTAAACCGTCAAGTGATGTAAGGTCTGTTTCAAATTCGAGCACGTTTTCAGCACCGATAGCTTTTTCGATTTTTGGCAAAATCTCTGTTTCGAGTCTTTTGCGAATTTTGTTATTTTCATCTGCGTAGTTATTGTTTGAGCCAAACTCACTATCGAATAAGCTATCTTTTGTAACGGCATAAACAACACCGTCAATTTCTGCAAACTTGATAAATTCAATGCCTGCAATTTCAAATGTTTTTTCGTTTTCGATTTCTTTAAGTAGTTTTGTTGTTTTCATTTTGGGTGTCTCCTATTTCAAATTTTATTTAGATACAAAGATATTAGATTTTACGATACAAAACGGACGAACGCCAATATAGTTGAAGTAGTTATTGTTGCAGATATCGCCGGAAGGCGCAACGCAAGCGACCCATGTATAATTTCCCCATTTTTCTGTACCCATA
>JAZPYB010000030.1:0-68552 GCA_045543955.1 Eubacteriales bacterium | reverse complement strand
CGAGATACCAATTGAGCTTACATATTATTCAAGCGAGGTGGAAGATGTGGCAAATATAACCATAAGATACACAAATCAAAACGGAGACGATATATGTGAGCCAAGGGTAGAGTCGGTTCGCCAAGGCTCAAAATATCTAATTGTCGCTCCCCATATTGATGGCTACAAAAGAGTCAGCACCGAGGTTTTCGGCGTGGCTGACGAGGATGCAACAATTGAATTGATATACAAATAATTTCCATAAGAATTTAAACAAGGAGAAATGCAAATGAAAAGGACATTAATTTCAGTATTCATAGTTTTACTTTTTACAGCTTTTTTTGTGCTTATCTTCCGTTTTACCAGTGGTGCAAGCGACGTGAAGCTCAACGATATTTCAAGCGAGGAAATTATAGAAAACATTGAAGAGCCAACCGTCGAGCATGAGAGCGAGGACACAAAGGAAGCAGAAAAGAAAGCCAAAAGAGAAGAAACCAAAATTTACATAAAGGAAAAAATTGTTCCCGTGGTTGTGGGTGTTTTGACCTCGGCTTCGGCTCTTATTGCCACCCTTGGTGCAATCAAAAGGGGACTATCGTCCATAGGCGAAACCAAGGAGGCATTTAAAAAGGAATCAAAAAGCAGAGACGAGCAGTTTAAAAAGGAAAGCGAATATCTGACAAAAAAGGTTGAGGAGGTTGAAAAAGCCTTAGCGCTTGTGCCAAGCCTTGAGGAAAAAGTAAAATTGCTTGAAAGCAACACCCAAAATCTGATTTTAGAGTGCAGAGATTTAGGCAAAATGATATCTCTCGGCTTTAGTCAAGACGAAAATGTAATTTCAAGTGGCAACGGACAAAAAATAAGCAGACTGCTTGAGGAATGCGAGCGCCGAGCTAAAACGGAAAACCCACAGTAAAAGAGGTAAGATATGAGAAAAATCAAGCTACCAATTTTATATACATTATCGTTTCTTGCAAGCACCCTGCCGGTTTTAATTTACTTTATAGTAAATTACGATAGCTACGTAAAAACCACGCCCGAAAAGGTAAAGCTTCTTTTCGGGGGGATTTTGGCGGTTGGAATTTTAATTTTAAAGACCATCGGATTTTTAAAAATCAAATCCGGCGTTGTAGTCTTTGGAATAATTTTTGTTTTTGCATATTTGCTGGAAAGCATTATAAACGATTTACTTATTTTCTCGTTTTTGGCGCTTAGTGGCGAGATTTTGTCGCTTGTAATAAAAATCTTCATTCTTAAAGAGAGGGAGAAAATTAATATGCAAAAGGGCGAGGAGCTAGTTGAAAGAGCAATAAGCCGAGCAAGTGGAAGGGTGTAATATGAAAAAAAGCTTTACAGAGGTTTTTTATAAAAATGCGGGTTATTTTGCAGTCATTTTAATTTCAATTGCTTATATAGCAGGGAGCTTTATTTTAATCTCTGCAACAGGTAAAAGCGTTTATGAGATAATTGCAAGTGGAATTATCAGTATGATTGTCGGAATTTTAATAAACGGAGTTTTTCGCTCCGTGGGCCTGCGGCGTGGGGAGGAGGACGAAAGAACGGTTTCAACCTCCAATCTCTATGCCAAAACCATAGATTCTGTAGTTTGCCATATTGATAAGCTTCAAGACTTTTGCGATATAGAAAATGTGCGTGCACTTGCCAATATAAGAAGAAAAATTTTAGCGCGGGCAGGAATGAAATACGACGATTGCTTTGACGAAAACGGAGTTGTCAAGTCCTTTGATTATGAAAAATATTCAGAGCAGGAAATCGAGTCGGCTAAAAAAAGACAGAGAAGAAAATATCTAAAGGTAAACAAGCTGAGAAAAGTAGCTTACGAAAAGGCAGTGGGAGTCAAAATAAAACAGCTCTCCCCAGCGATTTTAACCTCAGATAGTGTCAAGGAAAACGACCCCTTTGACTTTGGAAAAAGCAAAAAGGAATATAGCTCTCAGCAAAATGCGTTTGATGTCGTTTCTCGCGTTATTATGGCAATAATCTTTGGCTATTTTGGTGTTTCCTTGGCAAGCGAAATCAATGTTGCACTCTTGATTTGGAACACTATGCAAATCGCAATGTACATAGCCTCTGGCGTTGTTCAAATGTACACCACATATATGTGGATAGTCAACGACCACAGAATAGGCGTAATTAAAAAGATAGATTGCTTGCAGAAATTTAAGCTCTGGTCTGAAAAAAGGCTGTAATAGAGATGCATAACCAAAACCAAACATAAAAAACATAAAAAGTGTAGAATTTTAAAAAATATAAGGTTGAAAAACTTGAGTTTTTCTCCATAAACGTGTTTGGCTTTTATTGGAGAGCTTTACCTCTCGACGTACGCAAGAACGCCTTCGGATAAAATTCACCAATTTCTGCTATCTCTATTTTCGCCTGGCTCTAACACAAGGGTAAAACCAATAAATAACATTCACTTTATATATCTTCAATTCGTAAAGTAAATTTTGAATAACATATCAAGTAGTTATTGACAGATAAATTCAAAATAAAATAAAAAGTCACCAACACACAAAAGAGAGTGTTGTTTCCAACACTCTCTTAAGTCCACAATAAATTAGCGGTGGATTCGGATTTTACCTTTTCCTTTGACTTTGATTTTAATTTTTCTCTTAGTCATACGCCTTCACCTCCTTGATGTAAGATAATACATTCAAGTAATCTACAATAAAGGCGAAATAATATTATGGCAAAGGGCATTATAACATATTTTGAATTTTCTGTCAATAATCATAAATAACAAGAGCCACTCTTACGAATGGCTCAGAAAGGATAAAAATGAAACTTGAAGATTATAAATCAGGTGAATTAATTACAGAACTTCTACAAAGAAAAGATGTGGAGTTAACATTTATTGAACCACATGAAAGCATTGAACTTAGTGTTGATTGTGTAGATGATTCTGCAATTATTTTAGTTTATAGAAATCAAATACGAGAATAACGATATTTATTTCTGATATATTCCATAAAATAGTCGTTTACTGAAGATGAAGTTATCAAACCTTGATAAACAATTTTAGGGACATCATAATAATCGTATGTGCCATTGACAAATTCAATACGCAGCGTTTTAGATAGTTCATCATAACCAACTGCTTCGAGATTTTTTGAACTAACTGATACCATATACATAATTTAATACTCCTTGTTGATATGCATTTTGGTCGGTGGTATTATATCATATTTTGAATTTTCTGTCAATATAGATTTCTCGTCTGCGCTATTTTATTCTTTCCCAACTACTATCTTCGGGTCTACCATTAGCTTCAAAAACAACTATAGCAAAATGCCAATCTGCGTAGGAAGAATTTAATATTTCTTGATTACATTTATGCAGTTCTTCTTGATTGATAGGGTTTTGATTTCTAAGTTCTTCAGCTTTTTCGGCATAATAATCAAATACACTTTCATAATCTATAGCGCCCGTATCTAAATGGACGGCAGCTTTGTCGGTATATGTACTTGTTTGAAATTCCACAAAACAACCTTGTTTTTCTTCGTTGTAATATAGTTTTGTAATTTTTATAGAATCATTCAAATCGTCTTTTAAAAGTCTATTAATTTCCTTTTCTGTAGAATTTGTAAAAATACTACAAGAAGACAAGGAAAAAATAGTTGCTAAAATTAATAGAGCGGATAAAATTCTAAATATATTCTTTTTCATTGATTTTTTGCCTCCTATATTATTAGTCTCTTGCTATGCCACAATAAACGCAATAACCGTCATCTAAGAACTTATGTGTTCCTAAATTATTATCTTTTTGCTCATAGCAATAATAACAAAATGCAGGTTCTTGGCATGTTGCATGTCTCCAAGCATGATTCCCTAATTTTCCATCTGTTTTGTATGCATCACATTTTGAACACTGTGCAGGTTCAAGGCATGTCGGTGGTTCCCAATCGTGTATGCAAGAATTGTTAGAGGGATAATCAATAGGATTGTAATTAGGATTGTTGCTTGAATCGTCGGTAGAAGAATTGATGATGTTACAAGAAGATAATACGAAGATGTTTGCTATAATAATTAGCAATACGAGGGTAAATGGGCGATTGATTTTTTTCATAAGGTGTTTCCTTTCAAAAATAAAAAAGTGTGTCCCAATAAGAGACACACCGAAAAAATGCATCTCTCATTGTTGTCACACAATTGCTACTCCTATCTATAGGCATAAGCAAAAGAGAGAAACACCTTTTACCGAAAAGTATAGTTTCCCTATAGACAGAAATATATGCAATTGTGTGACGAACACATTATAACATAATTGGCTAAAATTGTCAATATTCAAAACAAAAAGAGACATTCGTGCTGAATGTCTCTGTGAAAGGAGAAATTAAATAATGAAAGCGATAGATATTTTACTTAATAAGATAGATGAGTTAAATTCGAAGATAAAGAATGAGGACGAAATGATAAATAAATTGCATTTAGTATTTCAAATAGAAAAGATTATATCAATAATCAAAAGCGTAGAAGAATTACGCATACAGAGTGGTGACAAAGAACCTATTTAATTGTTGCTAATTTTAAAAAAGCACTTTATTTCATTTTTTGAAATATATACTACATTGTCCAACGGCTTAATCTCGTTGTTGAGAATGTTAATTTGTTTTATTTTAATCTTAATAAAGTTTTCATCTTGGTCGAGGATATAACCTTGTATGTTGTTGAATTGAGTATGAAGATTAAATTGATAACAAACATCTTTAGATAAAACTAAATACATAAGCACCTCCCAGTTATCATTTGTTATTGCTTTCTTTAAACTCATTAACCAACGATATAATAATCCTTTGTTGGTCTTGGTTTAAATCTGATATGTCGATAGTAACGGCTTGTTTTCCCCACTCGCCCTTTTCAAAGAAATGTGTTTCGGGGACATTGAAAATTTTTGCTAACACTGGCAAAACTTTAAAAGAAGGATTTCGTATTCCTTTCTCGTATGCTGAAACAACGGATTTGCTTAAGCCAAGCTTATCTGCAAGCTCTGTCTGAGACATCCCAGCTTTTTCACGCAAGTTTTTAATTTTAGTTCCCATAGATAGTCCCATAAAAATCACACTCCTTCTACCAATATTATACACTATTTTAAAAAAATGTCAACATTTTTTGGAAAAAATTCCACAAATAGTTGACAAAAGTGGAAATATGTGGTACACTATAAGTGGAAAGGAGGTAGACTGTATGTTGACTATTTGTAAAAACAATAAAGAACAAATTAAAAAGTTGATTCAAAGCAAGAGTCTAAGAAATATCGTTATAAGCAATAGCAGTTTAATTGATGATATCATATTGTCAATGTGTCGTGATGGTGTTATTGATTGTTTGGCAAATGGATTTTCAGACAAACGAAGACATAATTCATATGTGCCGTTTAAGTTGATTATAGCTATGTCTATAGCAGCAAAAATGAAAATACATACTAGTCTAACTGACATTCCAACGGCAATACAAGACCACAGAGTGTTAGCAGAGATTGGTTACAATATGGTTTGTGATAATAAAAACGAATTCTTTACAGAGGGTACTATTAGGTATTTATTAAGTAAATATTCAAACGAAGATTTGATTGCTTATTATAATAGCGTTGTTAAAAAACACATTATGCCATTAAAGGATATAAGACCCAACATTCACATATTAGACTGTACAAAAATAGCTGTAAATTTCGATAACGAAAATTATGAGAATTCTACCATATCAAGAGACCGAAAAGGTGAAACCATGAGAGGGTATAAATTATCTTCTTTAAGAGGCATTTATAATGATACTGGTATTATTGAAGAAATTAGATTTGGAACAGCTTCTACACACGATTTGGCATTGTCCGAGGATATGATTAAGACAACAAGATGTTTTAATCGTGGTGATATATTGATTAATGACAGAGGTTTTCTATCAAGAGAGCTTATAAATTTCTTGAAAAACGAAAAATGTGTAGATACTTATGTTCCTTTAAGAAACAATATGACAGCCTATTACGATGCTGTTGATATTGCAATAAGTGAAAATAATTGGATGGCACATCCTAATAAGTATAGAATAGGACAAAAAATAGCATTTGTTCCTAATGTTACTGGTTGGGATACTTTTGGTGCCTCAAGAGATGTACCACTTAATGCTTGTGTAATTTGGGATACCGAAACCGAAAAGTATATTGTAATAGTAACAACGAATACAAAAGCATCAGCGAGAGAAATTGTTTCTACATACGAACTCAGACCTGAAATAGAAGAAGATTTTAGGCAGTTAAAAGACTTTTGGAAGATAGAAGATTTTAAAACAACAAAATACAATGTAATTGCTTTTCATATTATCTGCGTTTTATTGGGATATTTGTTTTATCAGATATACATCAATAGCCCAGAAGGAAGCAAATATTTAGGAAAGAGTTTACCAGTTGTTTTAAAGAATTACAATGAGCACATTTTAAATTATCTTGTTTTGTACGGTGGCAAATATTTTTGTTGTATGAGCATGATAGAATTCTTTGAATTTAGAGACAGTTGTTCTGTGGAGGTGAAAAAATATCTTTTAGAATTCTTCAAATAAAAAGTGAATTTTTAAAATTCACTAATCACAAAAAGTACAGACGAAAGGGGGAGGCATTATGGCTAATATAAATATAAAAGAAACTGCCGTTCGGAATGAACAGCAGTCTCAAGAAATGATTGTAAATGAAATAATAAAAATTATTGCAAAAGAAAATCTTACAATAGAAGAAGCAAATAAAGTGCTATATAAAACTTCAAAAAAAATTAATCAGCAGATTGTTCAAGTATTTTTATAATACGGTCTAATTTGTCTGAAATATCGCCCAATTTATTATTGATATCCCATGATTCTGTTTGGTCTGAACCTGTGTTACTTTCAATACTCTTCATAATACGCAATAATTTGCAATTATTGTTATTGTTAAAAACACAGTTTGATGAACAATTTTCTTTTATAAATGGGCAAAACATATATTAATCTCCTTGGTTTTGATTTGAAAATATTATAGCACAATAATGAATAAATGTCAATATTTGGAGATTACAAAAAAATAAAATCCTCGGATATAATCGAGAGAAAATATCCGAGGATTATTTAAAAAATAATTTACTTTACGAATTAAAGTTTATATATAAACAATATTGACATTTTTTTTGCCAAGTGTTAAAATAAATCATATAAATACATCACTCGGAGGCAAAAATGGAGAATGATAAAATTTTAGCGCTTCAAAAAACAGCTCTAGAGATTAGACTCGGCATTGTTGAAGCGGTATATAACGCAAAGTCAGGACATCCGGGCGGCGCACTTTCAAGCGCTGACATTTTGGCTTGTCTATACTTTTCAGAACTAAATATTGATGTAAATAATCCAAAGTGGGAAAATCGCGACCGTTTTGTTATGTCAAAGGGACATTCGTGCCCAGGGCTATACTCAGCGCTTGCGCTAAAGGGATTTTTCCCAGCTGAGGAATTAAAGTCATTTAGACATACAGGAGCTCTTTTACAGGGTCACCCTGATATGAAGGCAATTAGTGGAGTTGATATGTCAGCAGGCTCGCTTGGACAAGGCTTTTCTTGTGCTTGTGGTATGGCACTTGCTGCAAAATTAAATGGCAAGGATTATAGAACCTACGCACTAGTTGGCGATGGAGAAAGCCAAGAGGGTCAGGTTTGGGAGGCAATTATGTTTGCCGCACACTATAAGCTTGACAACCTCTGCTTGATAATTGATAATAACGGACTCCAAATTGATGGCCGTGTTTCTGACGTTATGAACACAATGCCATATGAAAGCAAGCTTGAAGCATTCGGCTGGAATGTTATCACTATTGACGGACACAATATTGAAGAAATTCTTTGTGCGTTTGAGTCAGCTAAAAAGGTTAAGGGCAAGCCAACTGCTATTGTTGCAAAGACAATAAAGGGCAAGGGCGTTTCCTTTATGGAGGACCAAGCATCATGGCACGGTAAAGCACCTAATGAGGAGCAATATAACCAAGCTATGGCTGAGCTTACAGCTTACAAAAATTCTTTAGGGGGTAACAACTAATGGCAGACAAGATTGCAACAAGAGAAGCCTATGGTAATGCACTTGCCGAGCTTGGCGAGATAAACAAGGACATTGTTGTTCTTGACGCAGACTTAGCCGAGGCTACAAAAACTTGTATCTTTAAGAAAAAATTCCCCGAGAGATTTATCGACTGTGGTATAGCAGAGAACAATATGTTTTCAGTGGCAGCAGGTCTTTCTACCTGTGGTAAAATTCCATTTGCTAGTACATTTGCTATGTTCGCAGCAGGAAGAAGCTTTGACCAAGTTAGAAACTCAATCGGCTACCCACACCTAAATGTTAAAATCTGTGCAACACACGCAGGTATTTCAGTAGGCGAGGATGGTGCAACCCACCAATGCAACGAGGACATTGCGCTTATGCGTACAATTCCTGGTATGGTTGTTATCAACCCAAGTGATGGTGTTGAGGCGCGTGCTGCTGTTATGGCAGCAGTTGAATATCAAGGACCTGTATATATTCGCTTTGGCAGACTAGCCCTTCCTATTATCAACGATAACGAGGGCTATAAATTTGAAATTGGCAAGGCTATCAAAATGGCAGAGGGAACCGATGTTACAATCGTTGCTAATGGTATGATGGTGGCAGAGGCACTCGAGGCTAGAAAAATGCTAGCTGAGGAGGGCATTTCTGCATCAGTTATCAACGCGCATACAGTAAAGCCACTTGATGCTGATACAATTGTAAACGATGCAAAGAGAACAGGCGCTGTCGTTGTTAGCGAGGAGCATAACATTATTGGCGGTCTTTGCTCAGCAGTTGCTGAAGCAATAGGCGAAAGCTACCCGGTTCCAGTTGTACGCCACGGCGTTGAGGATGTTTTTGGTAAGAGTGGTCCAGCTAAGGAGCTTATCGAATACTACGGACTAAACGCAAAGGGCATTGTTGAAAAAGCAAAGAAAGCAATCAGCTTAAAGAAATAATAAAAAAGGGTGTGCCAAACAGGCGCACCCTTTTTGTGTGGCAACTTGCCTCCCATTTTAATTTAGCTTTATTGCCTCAACAAGAATGTCAAATTCATACCTTTCGGAAAAGATTTCTATGCGCCTTGGCAGGTTATTTTTGCCTATTGTTACCTTGTATGTGCCTAATGTGTTATTAAATTCCATACAGGCGCTTTCCCCCTTGCCGGTGGCGGAAACTAGCCCACCCTCGTCTAGTGAAAACATAGATAAAATTGCAGTAACACCGGATAATTCTTGGCTATCAAATGGGATTTTTATTTCCCCAGCGCTACCTACAATTTTGCCGTCCCTTTCGATAAATGAAACAGAGGAAAGAGATGTGGGAGAAAGAAAGGACACGCTTTTTTCGTCCCCGTTTTTTGAAACTGCAATTTTATATTCGCCATTTAAAAGGCACTCGGCGTAAATATCGCCCTCCTGATATGATAAAATGCCATATTTCTGACCTCGGCACGAGCTCAAAATCAAGCACAAAATTATTAAAGAAAACACTAAAAGCTTTTTCATATTTTCACCTCATATGAATTATATGAGGGTGGAAAAATTAAAATGACTATTCAAACAGTATAACAATAATGCTCATATCGTCCTTTGTCTCTCTGTGTGCTTTTGCAAGGCTCAAAATTTCGTTTGCTATTTTTTCGGGCTCTGTGCTTTCTGTCTCCATTAGATATTGGTTTAGCCAATGTGCATCCCCCTTGTCAGAGGCAACACCGTCGCTTAGCATAACACAAATGTCGCCACTCTCAAAGGAGAAGGAAAGCTTTTCTGCATCTAGTGTGCGCATAATTCCAATAGGCGCAGTTTTTGAAAGGAGCTTAAAGACCTTTTCGCCTCGCTTAATAAACGAAGGTGATGCGCCACTCTTTAAAAAGCTTGCACCCTTGCCAACAAGGTCGATTTCCAAGAGGTCAACGCTTGAGGAGCATTCCACGTTTTTGGAGCGCACAAAGTTGTTAAGAATAGAGAGGGCAATCTCCTTTTGGCTTGAAACCTTCAATATTTTTTCAAGGAAGCCTGTGCACATTTTGGCAGTTAGGTGCGCCTCGTCCCCTGTACCCATTCCGTCGCAAATTAAGAAATACTCCTTGTCGTTTTTACCACTAAAGGAAATGGCACTGTCGCCATTTGGCTCGTTACCCGATGGAACGGTTTTTATAGAATAGCTTGTCTTATACGCGGCACGGCTGGAAATTTCAAGCGAGAAGGTGTCGTTTTTCTCCTCAATTTTGGGATTTTCGAGAGGTATGCACAGCTGTCTTTCAAGCTCGGCTCGTAATTCCTCGCCTGTACAGCTACTTCTGTCTAGGTCAACATCCGTTGCTATAATGTGCTTTTTTGCCCCGCCTGTTACCTCGATTTTTTCACAACAAAGACCTAGGTTTGATGCAACGCGAGAGGCAATAAATGTGTATTTTAAATTTTCCTCGTCATCAATATTTGGCTCGGTGCAAATTGCACGGAGCATTTTTGAGGTAAGCTCAAAGTTGTTTGCGCTAATGCTTAATCGGTCATTTTTTATTCCGTCTCTTACAATAGTGCTCGACTTTTTTGTAATATCTTGACAAATCTTTTCAATGTTTGGACAGCGATGTATAAATTTTTCGTCCAAGCGCCTAAAATCAACCTCGTTTTTAAAGAAAACCTGTTCGCTCATTTTTGATATATTTTGCTTGGTGGTTTCGGTGTCACGCGCCCAGCAGATTTCGTTTTTAGGACAAGAGTAGCAGTAGCCCTCGCAAGCCTCGTAGCACATCTTGTCGTATTCCTTTCTTGTTGGCGCTTTGGTGGCTTTTGCAATGTCGTAAAGCATTTCGGAAATTTCCTCAAATGATTTTGACATATCGGCTAGGTCGTTTTTCGTCTTTTCGTCTTGTCTTTCAAGCACAATCTCGCCCACGCTTTTTCCCTCGTCGCTTACGTGCAAAAACGCAGGGCGTGGCAAAATATCAAATTTTAAAATTGGGTACATAATTAAAGAAGCGCCCAAAGCCTCGGGGGCAAGACCTGCAATGGCTGAATAGCCACTTGTGTAAATTCCATAGCCCATTACAAGAATAAATGCTGACATAATAGCGAGATATGAGGACATTTTAAAAATAAGTCCAGATATTACTCCTGCAAGGGCAAAAACAGGCGCTAGGGTAATACTGCCACAAAGCCCCAATAGTGCGCCAAGGGTGGCAGAGGCTCCAATTGAAATGTTTTTGGATGCCCATAAAACAAGAGCATAGGAAATGACTATTGAAATATCAACTCCTAAAACCTCGCGCCCCCTTAAAAGGAAAACCAAGGCGAAAAGAAACGCGCAAATTGAGATTAGGTAGCCCTTGCCTCGCTTGCCCTCAAAGGCACCGGAAAAGCCGTATGTCATAATAGGCGACAAGGTAGAGAAGAACACAAGCGCAAAAATATCATAAAACATATAGCCGTTGACAATTACAAAGTAAAGCCCAATTCCAAACGAGGTTGCAAGCGCAATAAAAATCTTAGCGCTGATGTTTTCCTCAAAAAGCCCGGAAAAAAGCGAAAGCTCGCGCCTCTGACCTAAAAGAGGTGCGCCCTTTTGCTCTGGCTTTGTCATAAATGAGGCGATAAGCCTTAAAACCAAAACTGCTGAAATGCCTATTAAATAAACAAGGTCAGCATCCATAAACAAGAAAATAGAAAAAACAGCGCCCGCATATGCAAAAAGAGTATATTTTGTTGTAGCGCACAAAAGCGCAATTCCAAATGGATAAATACCCAAGGCAAACCTGAGTGGAGTAAGAAGTAGCCCAAGGGCGAAGGTAAAGCATTCGACAAGGACCATTTTGATTTCACTCGAGCTTTTAATTTTTTCAAAAAATTTAGTTTTTTCCATAATACCTCCCAGTATTTTTTCTTTTATTATAGTCCTCGATATTTGCGTTTTTTGTCATAGTCTAGTGTCAAAAAATGGAAAAAACTGTCGAAAAATAATGCCTATTGCAAAATGGAAAAGCCTCGGGTGGTAATTTGTAAAGACAAGTCGATGAAAAAACACATAAATTCCATCGAAAATGCATATCTTATTTCAATATTTTTATTGTATTTGGTTTTTAAAGATGGTATAATTTAATTGGCGCATTTATGCCAAAGGAGAATAGAATGTCAAAAGAAATAACTTGCTGCTTTACAGGCCATAGGCACTTAGGCAGTGATTTTACAAAGGGAAAATTAAAGAGCGCAATAGAGGACTTGATTGAAAAGGGAGTCAAGATTTTTATAGCCGGCGGTGCGCTCGGATTTGATACCGAGGCGGCGATTGAGGTGCTTCGTCAAAAAAAGGCGGGCAAGGATGTGGAGCTACATATTTATGCGCCTTGCTCTAACCAAAGTGAGCGCTTTACATTTATGGAAAAATGGATGTACAAAAAGATTTTAAAGCATGCAGATTATGTTGATATGCCAAAGGAACGCTATTTCAATGGATGTATGAAGATAAGAAATTATAAAATGGTAGATGCATCTAGCTATGTAATTGCTTATTACACCGGAGAATTTAAATCGGGCACTGGGCAGACAGTGAGATATGCCCAAAGGTCCAGACTTGAAGTAATCAATCTTTGCACTAATATGATAGAGGACTGTTAATATGGAGAAAATCAGTTGGCGTGGTGGGGCTTTGGTTGCTCCTGTCCCCGCTGTTATGGTGTCACTTGGCGATATGGAAAACAGTAATATAATTACTGTTGCTTGGTGTGGAATTACAAATACCGTTCCACCAAAAACATATATTTCCGTTCGCCCCGAAAGGCATTCATATAATATACTAAAGGAAAGAAAAGAGTTTGTTATCAATTTAACCCCTGCCACTCTTACTAAAAAAGCAGACTTTTGTGGTATGTACACTGGGCGAAAGGTTGACAAATTCAAGGAATGCTCTTTTACTAAGGAAAAGGCGACAAAAATTGACGCACCAATGATAGGCGAGTGTCCAATTTCAATAGAATGTAGGGTAACTGATATAATTCCCCTCGGCTCGCACGATATGTTCCTTGCCGATATTTTGGCAGTCAATGTTGAAAAAGCACTTTTAGAAGGGGACAAGCTCTGTATAAATCGTGCACACCTTTGCGCCTTTGCTCACGGAGAGTATTATAAATTAGGCGAAAGAATCGGCAAATTCGGCTTTTCAGTAAAAAAGAAAAAGCCACAAAGGAAAAAATAAAATAAGCCTTCTCCAGTGGGAGAAGGTGGATTTTGCAAAGCAAAAGACGGATGAGGTGTCTTGTCCGTAAATCATAATCTACAAGGAGATAAGAAAAATGATTTTTCAAAACGGAGAAACAATAGTATTTGCAGGAGATTCAGTTACTGACTGTGGCAGAAAGCGCCCATACGGTATGGGACTTTGGGAGGGACTTGGCAACGGATACGTTCGTATGGTTGACACAAGCCTTGCAATTGACTACCCAGAAAGAATGCTTCGCATTATCAATGTAGGCGAGGGTGGCGCTGCTAGTAAAGATATGCTCGCAAACTGGGAAAAGAATGTAGAAGCCTGCAACCCTGACTGGGTGTTTGTTATGATAGGAGCAAACGACGTTTGGCGCCAATTTGACGAGCCAAATCTTGATAATAGCCTATTAATGCCAGACTGCTATCGCGCGAACTTGGAGGCTGCTTGCGAAAGAACCTTGCCAAAGGTAAAGGGTATGTTCATTATCAGCCCATTCTATATGGAAGCAAACGAAAATGACCCAATGAAAAAGCGTATGGTAGAGTACGCAGACATCTGCCGTGAGGTTGTGGAAAAGTACGCAGAGAAATACAACATTAAATACATAGACGTACAAGAGGACTTTGATAACCACCTAAAATATCGTTACCCATCATATATCTCTTGGGATAGAGTACATCCAAACTGGGTTGGCGGAATGATGATAGCGCGTAAGATATTAAAAGCCATCGAAGCGTGATAGGCTGCGACGTGACGGCACAACCAAAATTAAAAGGCGAAAAAGAGGTACATCGTTTGTCGGTGCGCCTCTTTTGTTATTATAAGGTTGAAAAGCTAAGGCTTTTCTTCCAAGGAAAATGCCTTTTAATTTTTATGGGCGACTGCTACTCTGCAGTACAAAGTACAGCGACGACTACGCATTCGCCCATTTCTGCTCACCACCTCTTCGCCATTGAGAAGAGACCTTCGGGGAAAATTCACTCCGCCCTGTCTCTTCGTCCAAATAAGCCTCCTTTGTAAAGGGAGGTGTCGTTTGCCAAAGGGAAACGACGGAGGGATTAAAATACTTTTATATTGGAGGCAATTTGCCTCCAGTCTTTTTATCTTGATATTTTCTTTTTTGTATGCTAAAATTAAAATATCAAATTTCTACGAGGTAATTTATGGTAAGTATAGCATACAGTGCGGGGCTTTTTGGGATTGACGGGTATTTAGTTACTGTTGAGTGCCACTCGGCAAGAAGGCTTTCTTGCTTTGAGATAGTTGGGCTTCCCGACAATGCAATTAAAGAGGCTAAGGAGAGGGTTAGGGCGGCTGCTATTAACTCCCGTTTGCCATTTCCTCAAAACGAAATAATAGTAAACCTCGCCCCTGCTGACAAAAGGAAGGAGGGCTCGTCCTTTGACCTTGCTATTCTTATCAGTATTCTACAAAGTGGCAACGTATTTTCAAAGCCCGAGGAGCTAGAGAATTGTTGCTTTATCGGCGAGCTTTCACTCTCAGGGGAGGTGCGCCGTGTAAATGGTGCGCTCTGTATGGCTGTTGCTGCCAAAAACGCAGGCAAAAAGAAGCTTTTTGTACCATATGAAAACGCAAAGGAAGCAAGCGTTGTCGAGGGCTTGGAGGTTTACGGAATAAAGAATGTAAACGAAATAGTTGACCACTTTAACGGCACAAAGATATTGGAGCCACAAAAGCCTGAGCCCTTTGAAAGAGAGGACAATTTAAATTACCCAGATTTTGCAGATGTAATGGGACAATTTGCAGTAAAGCGCGCAGTTGAAATTGCTGCAGCTGGTGGACACAATATTTTATTGATAGGACCTCCTGGTACAGGCAAGTCAATGATAGCAAAGAGAATACCATCAATTCTGCCCGAAATGACATTTGACGAGTCGATTGAAACCACAAAAATCCATTCAGTTTCCGGCATTTTGCCAGACGATGTTTCCTTGATTAAGGAAAGACCATTCCGTTCCCCACATCACACAATGTCGGCACCATCTTTAGTAGGTGGAGGCAAAATTCCACAGCCGGGCGAGGTTTCACTTGCCAACAATGGCGTTTTGTTCCTTGACGAATTGCCTGAGTTTAATCGCACAGTTACTGAGTCACTCCGTCAACCGCTTGAGGACGGAAAAATTACAATAACAAGAACCGCCGGCAGAATTACTTACCCTTGCTCATTTATGCTCGTCGCTGCTATGAACCCTTGTAAATGCGGCTACTACGGACACCCAACGCACGAGTGCACCTGCAAAAAGGAAGATATTAAAAAGTATATTTCAAAAATCAGCGGGCCTCTCCTTGATAGAGTCGATATTCAAATCGAGGTGCCATCGCTTGCTTATTCGGAAATTGCCCAGCGCCAAAAATCAGAGCCATCAAGCGAAATTAGAAAGCGCGTGAATAAAGCAAGACAAATTATGCAGGTGCGCTTCCAAAACGATGAAACGGAAAACGGCGTAAAAATAACAAGAAACGCACAAATGGAGTCAAAGCACCTACGCAAATATTGTGCGTTGAGTCAAGATTGTTCGGCTTTGATGGAAAGAGCATTTAAAGCACTAGGACTCTCAGCCAGAGGACACGATAGAATTTTGCGCCTAGCAAGAACAATTGCCGACCTTGACGGAAGCGATGAAATAAAGCCAAATCATATAGCAGAGGCAATAGGACTTCGTTCACTTGACAAAAAATACTTTAACTAATGGTAAAAAATATGAAAAAGAACAAGATACTAAAAATCAAATTAAGCGAGGATGTTGCAAAGAAATTCGCCATCGTTGCTGAAAATGAAAAAATGACACTCCAAAATGAAATTATGGCTATGATTCGCCAAAAAATCTCATACTACGAAAGAGTAAAGGGCAATATCAAAAGAGAAGCCCTCGACTCCGCCAATATGAGCGAATATTCAGACGAGGAATGATAAAAAGCCCGAGCTTGTCTTGGGCTTTTTATGTTTTTTACACAAAGAGTGAAAAAATATGCATAAATCTATATAAATATTACAAAATTTTAAAAAATAAGTCACAACTATTGAAATTTTAATTAAAAAGTGTTATTATTACTATGTACGTGTATGCACACGTAGTTTTGTTATGCCTAAAAACAGGCGACATTTTAGTTTTGCAAAAAATAAAACTGGAGGGTTTTTTATGATAACAAGAAAGAAACAGTCAATGGACGGTAATACCGCTGCCGCTACTGTCAGCTATGCGTTTACAGAGGTTGCTGCGATTTACCCAATCACACCATCAAGTGTTATGGCTGAGCTTACAGACTCATGGAGTGCTACAGGCTTAAAGAACATTTTTGGTGAACAAGTAAAGGTTACAGAGATGCAATCTGAGGCTGGTGCTGCTGGTACAGTACACGGCTCACTCGCTG
This sequence comes from Eubacteriales bacterium, assembly GCA_045543955.1. Classification (GTDB taxonomy): domain Bacteria; phylum Bacillota; class Clostridia; order Oscillospirales; family CAG-272; genus RGIG2000. The sequence goes on along the minus strand of JAZPYB010000030.1, from coordinate 51,923 downwards.
CTGGTGCCCTTACAACTACTTACACAGCATCACAAGGCTTGCTCCTTATGATTCCTAACATGTACAAGATCGCTGGTGAGCTTCTTCCAAACGTAATTCACGTTTCAGCTCGTTGTGTAGCTTCCCACGCTCTTAACATTTTCGGAGACCACTCCGACGTATACGCTTGCCGTCAAACAGGTTATGCTATGATGGCTTGCACAAACCCACAAGAGGTTATGGACCTTGGTGCAGTTGCACACTTGTCCACAATCAAGGGTAGAGTTCCTGTTCTTAACTTCTTCGACGGATTCCGTACTTCACACGAAATCCAAAAGATCGAGGTTTGGGACTACAAGGATCTTGAGGAAATGGTTGACAAGGATGCTATCAACGCATTCCGTGCTCGTTCAATCAACCCAGAGCACCCAGTTCTTCGTGGTTCTGCTGAAAACGGCGACATCTTCTTCCAACACAGAGAAGCTTGTAACCAATACTACGATGCATTCCCAGCAATCGTAGAAGACTATATGAACAAGGTAAACGAGAAAATCGGTACTGACTATAAGCTCTTTAACTACTACGGCGCACCTGACGCTGAAAGAGTTATCGTTGCTATGGGTTCAGTATGTGACGTTTGCGAAGAGGTTATTGATTACCTAACAGCAAAGGGCGAAAAGGTTGGTCTTGTTAAGGTTAGACTATATCGTCCATTCGTTGCTGAGAAGCTTGTTGAGGCTATCCCAGCTACAGCTAAGAAGATTGCTGTTCTTGATAGAACTAAGGAGCCAGGCTCACTTGGTGAACCACTTTACCTTGATGTTGTTACATCACTCGCTATTAAGGGCGTACAAGCTAAGGTTGTTGGCGGTCGTTACGGTCTTGGTTCTAAGGATACAACACCTGCTTCAATCTTCGCAGTATATGAGAACCTAAACGCTGACGAGCCAAAGGCTAACTTCACAATCGGTATCGTTGACGACGTTACAGGTCTTTCACTTCCTGAAACAACAAACGTTGACACCAGCGCTAAGGGTACAATCTCTTGCAAGTTCTGGGGTCTTGGTGGTGACGGTACAGTTGGTGCTAACAAGAACTCAATCAAGATTATCGGTGACTATACAGATAAGTTTATTCAAGCTTATTTCCAATATGACTCAAAGAAAACAGGTGGTGTTACAATTTCTCACCTTCGTTTCGGCGATTCAGTTATTAAGAGCCCATACTACATAACAAAGGCTGACTTTGTTGCATGTCACAACCCTTCATACATGCTCAAGGGCTACAAGATTGTTAATGACGTTAAGCCAGGTGGTACATTCCTCCTCAACTGTCAATGGACAGAGGCTGAGCTTGACAGCCATCTTCCAGCAGAGGTTAAGAAGTATATCGCAGAGAACAATGTTCAATTCTACATTGTAAACGCTATTGACAAGGCTATCGAAATTGGAATGGGTAAGAGAACAAACACAATTCTCCAATCCGCATTCTTTGCACTTGCTAACATTATGCCTATCGACGAGGCTATCGAAAAGATGAAGTATATGGCTAAGAAGTCATATCTCAAGAAGGGCGAAGCAGTAGTTGAAATGAACTACAAGGCTATCGACGCTGGTAAGGAAGCTCTCGTTAAGGTTAATGTTCCTGCCGCTTGGGCAAATCTTGACGTTGTTGATACTAAGGAAACAGTTGAAGGCAAGCGCCCAGAGCTCGTTAAGTATGTTGAAAACGTACTTCTTCCTGTATCTAAGATGGAAGGCGATAAGCTCCCAGTTTCTGCATTCGTTGATTACGTTGATGGTACATTCCCACAAGGTGCTGCTGCATACGAAAAGCGTGGTGTTGCAGTTACTGTTCCAGAGTGGATTCCAGAAAACTGTATCCAATGTAACCAATGCTCATATGTATGTCCACACGCAACAATCCGTCCATTCGCTATGAATGCTGATGAGGCTGCTAATGCTCCTGAGTCAACTAAGTTCGCAGCTAAGATGATCGGTAAGGGATGCGAGGACTACAAGTTCACAATCGCTATCAGCCCACTTGACTGTATGGGTTGTGGTCTTTGTGTTAACGTTTGTCCAGTAGCTCTCAAGGCTAAGGCAAACGGCACTCCAGAAAAGACACCTATCAGAATGGTTCCACAAGCTACTCAGCTTGACCAACAAGCAGCATTTGACTATGCAGTTGCTAACGTATCAAAGAAGGAGCTTCCATTCCAAGAGGTTTCCGTTAAGGGTAGCCAATTCAACCAACCACTCCTCGAGTTCTCTGGCTCATGTGCTGGTTGTGCTGAAACATCATATGCACGTCTTATCACTCAGCTCTTTGGTGAGAGAATGTATATCTCTAACGCAACAGGCTGTTCATCCATTTGGGGTGGCTCAGCTCCTGCAACACCATACACAGTAAACAAGGATTCTCTCCGTGGTCCAGCTTGGGCTAACTCACTCTTTGAGGACAACGCAGAGCACGGTCTTGGTATGTACCTTGGTCAAAAGACTCTCCGTGAAAAGCTAATCCGCAAGGTTGCTGAAATGGCTGAAAGCGAAAAGGCATCAGACGAATTCAAGGCAGCTGCAAAGGCTTACCTTGACACAGTTGACGACGGTAAGGCAAACGAAACAGCTACAAAGGCTCTTATCGTAGAGCTTGAAAAGGCTGAGGCTGCTGGTTGCCCAGTAGCTAAGGAAGTTCTTGCTGATAAGACATACCTCTCAAAGAAATCTGTATGGATCTTCGGTGGAGACGGTTGGGCTTACGACATCGGCTTCGGCGGTCTTGACCACGTACTTGCTTCTGGCGAAGACGTTAACGTAATGGTATTCGATACAGAGGTTTACTCTAACACAGGTGGACAAGCATCAAAGGCTTCTAACCTCGGTCAAGTTGCTCAATTTGCAGCAGCTGGTAAGGCTATCGGTAAGAAGAACCTTGCTGAAATCGCTATGTCCTACGGCTATGTATATGTAGCACAAATCGCTATGGGTGCGGACCCAGCTCAAACAATCAAGGCAATAGCTGAGGCTGAGGCTTATAAGGGTCCATCACTTATCATCGGTTATGCTCCATGTGAAATGCATGGTCTTAAGGGTGGTATGACAAACTGCCAAGGCGAAATGAAGAAGGCTGTTGAGGCTGGTTACTGGGATCTATTCAGATACAACCCACAACTCAAGGCTGAGGGCAAGAACCCATTCTCACTTGACTCTAAGGAGCCAACAGGCGACTACCGTGCATTCTTGACAAACGAAACACGTTACAGCCGTCTTGCTCAACAATTCCCAGAAAGAGCAGAAAAGCTATTTACAGCAAGTGAAGAGGCTGCTAAGGCTAAGTACGAAAGACTTAAGAGATTTATTGAACTTTACAAGTAAGATAAACTTTCATAAAAATAAAAAAGCCACGAGCAATCGTGGCTTTTTTAGTCTGATAAATCAATTCCAAACATTTGGCTTGGAGAAAAACCAAATTCCGTTTTTATTTTGAATACGCTGTTTGCCCTAAAACGAGGTGGTAAAATTCCATTTTCGAGTGTGCTTAAGGTTTTTATTCCTATGCCGAGTTTTACTGCCATTTCCTTTTTGGTCAAATTGTTTTTCATACGAAGGTGTTTAAGATTTTTAGCAAATGTTTTTACGTCAATATCGGTTTTCATAACTACTCCTTTTTAATTTTTAAATAATTATAACCTGTTTCAGGTTAAAAGTCAATACTCTGAAATAGATTATACTATAATTATTTTAATGAAGTTGTTAAGGAGCAGAGAAACTATGTATAAAAGATTACGTGATTTGCGCGAAGATATGGAACTTACTCAAACACAGGTCGCAAAAACGCTTGGAATGTCGCAAACAGGCTATTCAAAATATGAAACAGGAGAGAATGACATTCCTACCGAAATATTAATAAAGCTTTCACGCTTTTATAATACAAGCATAGACTACATTCTCGGTGAAACCGATAATAGAGAAAGATATAAATGAAAACTAAAGCCACGGGTTTTTCCGTGGCTTTTTCATTGACGAAATCCCTCCGACTTGCTAACGCAACCCACCTCTTCTAACGCACGCCCTATGGGTGCCTTTACAAAGGAGGCAAGAAAGCAACAGAAGAGAATTAATTGTAAAAATCATAATAAGCAGAGAATTTGGCTGATAATCGATGAACAAAAAGAAAACAAGCCTCCTTTGTAAAGGGAGGTGCCGAGGAACGAGGCGGAGGGATTCTCGTTAGTGGAAAGCGTGCAAGGGAGCATAGCGACTTGTAGGTGCTTGCTCCTCCCGAAAGCGACAAATATAATTAAACAAAACGGGAGACGAAACGTCCCCCCTACAAAAACAATATTATCATTTGTATAACAAAATCGTTTTTGTTGCCGTGTACAACAAAATTAACAAAAATGTAATAAATTAATGATATACTAAAATTTAGTTAATTTATATTAAGTTAATATTAGAGTGATATTATATAATGTAAATTTGGGATTTTTAAAGGAGGCAGAGAGATATGGAGCTTTATCGTATTGGTATTGACATTGGCTCAACTACTGTAAAAATAGTAGCAATTGACAAAGACGACGAAATAGTTTTTGGCAAATATGAAAGACACCTTTCTCACACAAAAGAGAAGCTCTGTCAGCTTTTAGGAGAACTTAAAAACGAGCTTGGTGAGTGCAGAATCAAAGCAAAAATCACAGGCTCGGGCTCTATAAATTTAGGACGTGCGCTTGGCATTGGCTTTGTCCAAGAGGTTAGCGCAGTAGCAGAAGCGCTAAAAAAATTAGCACCAAAGACCGACGTAGCTATTGAGCTTGGTGGCGAGGATGCTAAAATAATCTACTTTGATGGTAACAACATCGAGGAGAGAATGAATGGTATTTGTGCAGGTGGCACTGGCTCGTTTATTGACCAAATGGCAGCGCTTTTGCAAACAGATGCCAAGGGCTTAAACGAGGAAGCCAAGAATTACGAAAGAATATACCCAATAGCTGCTCGCTGTGGCGTGTTTGCTAAAACCGATATTCAACCACTTATAAACGAGGGCGCAACAAGAGCAGACCTGTCCGCCTCAATTTTCCAAGCTGTTGTAAACCAAACAGTTTCTGGTCTTGCGTGTGGCAAGCCAATCCGTGGCACTGTTGCATTCCTCGGTGGGCCACTACATTTCTTGACGGAATTAAAGGCTGCATTTATCAGAACCTTAAAATTAACACCCGAAACAACAGTTGACCCGGATAATTCCCATCTTTTTGCCGCATATGGCTCAGCACTTGAAACAGAGGACGCTAGCGAAATCTTACTTTCCGAGCTTCTTGCCAAATTAGAGGCAGGGGTGGAGATGCGCTTTGAATTGAAAAGGCTCCCATCACTCTTTGAAAATGAGGACGAATATAGTGAGTTTCTTGCTCGTCACGAAAAGGCAAGGGTAAAAAGGGCGGACATAAAAAATTACAAGGGCAATACATATTTAGGAATAGATGCCGGCTCGACAACCACGAAATTGGCACTTATTGGCGAAAATGGAGAGCTTTTGTATTCCTTCTACTCAAACAATCAAGGCTCGCCTGTAAATACGGCTAAAAGGGCTATTAAGGAGCTAAAATCACAAATGCCAGAGGGAGTGGTTATAAAATACGCTTGCTCAACCGGTTATGGCGAAAAGCTCTTAAAATCAGCATTCAATTTAGATATGGGCGAGGTTGAAACTATTGCTCACTGTACCGCCGCATCGTTTTTCGACCCCGAGGTTGACTGTGTTCTTGACATTGGCGGTCAGGATATGAAATGTATAAAAATCAAAAACGGCTCAGTTGACAACATTCTTTTAAACGAGGCTTGCTCGTCTGGCTGTGGCTCGTTTATTGAGTCGTTTGCTAACTCGCTTGGCTACGAGGCAAAGGATTTCGCACGCGAGGCTATCTATGCCAAAAACCCAATTGACCTTGGCACACGTTGTACTGTTTTTATGAACTCAAACGTAAAGCAAGCGCAAAAGGAGGGCGCATCCGTGCCCGATATCTCTGCCGGTCTTGCTTACTCGGTTATTAAAAACGCAATGTTTAAGGTAATTAAATTAAATACAGCCTCTGACCTTGGCTCACACGTTGTTGTTCAAGGTGGAACGTTCTATAACCACGCGGTTTTACGCGCACTTGAAAAAATCTCAGGCGTTTTAGTTACCTGTCCTGATATTTCGGGAATTATGGGCGCATTCGGTGCGGCACTTTTGGCGCGCCAAAACGCAGTTGGAGATAGAAGCTCAATGCTTTCCTTTGACGAGATTGAGGCTTTGACCTATAAAAGCGCAACGGTAAGATGTAAGGGCTGTTCAAATAGCTGTATTTTAACTGTAAATACCTTTGAGGGTGGCAGACGATACATAACCGGAAATAGATGTGAAAAGGGCGCAGAGGAAAAAAGCTCAACCCCAAAGGGCGAGAACCTTGTAGCATACAAGCTAGAAAGACTTTTTAACTATGAGCCATTACCAGAAAACGAGGCAAGATTTGGAAAAATCGGCATTCCAAGAGTATTGAATATTTATGAAAACTACCCATTCTGGGCGACCTTTTTCAAGGAGCTCGGCTTTAGCGTAGTATTATCTCCAAAATCGACCAAAAAAATATATGAAATGGGTATGGAAACAATCCCGTCAGAGTCGGAGTGTTACCCTGCCAAAATGGCGCACGGTCATATAAAATGGCTTATCGAAAACGGAGTAGAGAGGATTTTCTACCCCTGTATTTTCCTTGAAAACCAAGAATCGTGCGTGGCTAAAAACCACTATAACTGCCCAATTGTTGTTTCCTGCTCGGAAAACATTAAAAACAATGTAGAGGAAATAGTTGAGGGCAAAATTGATTATATGCGTCCGTTTATCGCATTTACAAGCGAAAAAACGGTTGCCGACCGACTAGTTAGATATTTCTTGCACGAAAGAGGCGATGACCTGACCGAAAAGGAAGTAAGACGTGCAGTTAAGCTCGCTTGGCGCGAGCAAAAGGAAGCAAAGGCAGATATTAAAAAGAAGGGCAAGGAGGTCCTTGATTCCCTCGAAAAAGCAGGGGGACGTGGCATAGTTTTGGCGGGAAGACCATATCACGCCGACCCGGAAATCAACCACGGAATACCCGAGCTTATAGCCTCATATGGCTTTGCAGTTTTGACAGAGGACTCTCTCCCCGAGGTTTACGATGAATTAGAGAATTTAAGAGTAACTGACCAATGGGTTTATCACTCTCGTCTATATAATGCTGCCGCTTATGTGCGCTCACGTGAGCATCTTGAATTAATTCAGTTAAACTCCTTTGGTTGTGGCATTGACGCTGTAACAACTGACCAAGTGGCTGAAATTCTTGACGGCTCGGGCAAATTATATACAGCACTTAAAATTGATGAGGTAAACAACCTAGGTGCAATCAGAATACGTGTTCGTAGCTTAATTAGTGCTATGAATATGCGTAAGCAAAAGGGCATCTCTCCATATGAAGCGCCAATAAACTATCAGCGCACAGAGTTTACAAAGAAAATGTACGACGAAAAATACACAATTTTAGCGCCTCAAATGTCGCCGATACATTTTGACTTGATTGAGCCACTCTTTAAATCCTATGGCTATAATTTTGAGGTTCTCTCAAACGCAACACGCGATGCAATAGATATAGGACTTAAATATGTAAATAACGATGCGTGCTTCCCATCCATCACTATGGTTGGACAGATTATGGAGGCAGTATTGTCCGGTAGATATGACACGCATAAATTGGCAATTATAATGACACAAACAGGTGGCTGCTGCCGTGCAAGTAACTATGTCGGCTTTATTCGTCGCGCACTTGACAAGGTTGGTATGTCATATATTCCTGTTATTTCACTCAATATGGCAGGGCTTGAGAAAAATGAGGGCTTTAAAATTCCACTCTCGGCACTTTTCAAGGCTGTAAAGGCCGTTGTATATGGCGACCTTATGATGAAATGTCTATATCGTACTCGTCCATACGAAAAGGAAAAGGGCTCAGCCGAGGCCTTGTGGCAAAAGTGGAAAAATATATGCGTTGCAAGTCTTCTAGGCAAAAAGGGCAAAATGTCGTATAAGAAAATTTGCCGAGGAATTGTTGAGGATTTTGACAATTTGCCACTGGACGAGGAGCTTAAAAAGCCTCGTGTTGGAATAGTTGGCGAGATACTTGTTAAGTATATGCCACTAGCCAATAACCACCTTGTTGACCTACTGGAAAGCGAGGGGGCTGAGGTAAAAGTTCCAGATTTCCTTGACTTTTTCAGCTACTGCGTGTATAATTCAGAGTATAAGCATAAATTCTTTGGCTTCAAGATTACAAGCTTGTTTGTTTCAAAAATTGGTGTTAGCGCCATTGAAAAGCTACGCAAGCCGGCAACTAAGGCGTTAAAGAGAAGTAAGCGCTTTGATATGCCGACAGATATAAGAAAGGTAGCTAAAATGGCTAAGCCTTTCCTTTCAATCGGCAATCAATATGGCGAGGGCTGGTTCTTAGCGGGCGAGATGCTTGAGCTTATCGAGCATGATGCTCCTAACATCGTTTGTATTCAGCCGTTTGCGTGCTTGCCAAACCACGTTGTCGGTAAGGGAGTAATTAAACGCATACGTTCAGCGCATCCAAACGCAAATATTGTTGCTATCGACTATGACCCGGGTGCATCCGAGGTTAATCAGCTAAATAGAATTAAGCTTATGCTATCAGTAGCAAAGAAAAATATTAAGGACGAAAAATCCGAAAAGGAAATTAAGGAGACGGTATGAAAAACAGAGCGTTAAAGATTTCACTTGTGATTTTAGTAGCACTTGTGCTTTCTGTGGTTTTGCTTCTTTCAATAGTTAAGGTTGGAGAAAGACTTTTGTTTGTTGGGTTCTTTGCAAACGCAGAAACAGCATTCAAGGTGCCAGGTATTGCAGACGGCTTTATTCAACAAGGCTTCGATTTTTATGAGGGCAATGCTGAAACCGACGAGGACGATAGGTTCTTAGTTTCGGGCTATATGAAGGACGGCTCAGCATCTCGTGTTTATGTTCTTGACAAGGACGGAAATGTGTTAAATTACACAAAGCTAACAGACAAGGCTGGACAAAATTATACTGGTCACGCAGGTGGAATAGCTCATAATGGCGCTTATTTGTATATTACAAACGACGACAATGACGAAAACTCAATAAATGTTTTCTCACTTGCATCCGTTTTAGATGATAATCAAGAAAGCGCAAAGCTACAAGGCTCTATATATGTATATTTAAAGCCCGCCTTTTGCTATATTCACGAGGGCAAGCTATATACAGGTAACTTCCACAGAGATGGCCACGAAAAATATAAGTCTCCCGATGAATTCAATCTGGGAACAGAGGAAAACACAGCGATGATGCTCTCATTTGAGTTAAACAGCACAGTGATAGATAATTATGGCGTATCTAAAACACCAAGCGAGGCTTACTCAATTACGAGTCAGGTTCAGGGTATGTGTGTAGCTAACGGAAAGCTTGTGCTTTCAACCTCTTGGGGCTTAAACCCATCACACCTCTATATTTACGATTTTGAAAAAATTAATACAAGAGGAACAATTCCAACATCTGTGTTCACAAGTCAAGAGCTATATGGCGAAAAGGCTATGGCAAAGCCAATTCCACTACATATTATTACAGATGATGATTTGGAAAAAGAGGTAACTGCACCACCTATGGCAGAGGAAATGGTTTATTATGACGGCAATATTCTTGTAATGAACGAGTCCGCTTCTGCAAAATATATCTTTGGTAGATTTACAAGCGGAAACAATGTTTACGGATATATCTTTGATTAAAGGGTAAAAATAAAAAGCAAGTCGGATGACTTGCTTTTTTGTTATGTGTTAGAGACAAAGATTTTCATAATTTTTGAAATTCTTTTTCTTACGCCGTCCTCTGTATAGCCTAGCTCAGCACCAATCTTCCAACAGGGGATACCGTTTATATAGTTGTCAATTATAATGCCCTTGTCAATCGGGTCAAGCTTTAGTATTTGGCTCATATACTTTTCTTCAATAATTCTGGCATCGTTTACTGCCGTTTCAATCTTGAGGCTCAAAATGTGCTCGCGCTCTTTTTCTATTAGTGCCAAAACTCCTTCGGTTTTGGGTAGTGCCTCAAGCATCTTTATTCTTTTAAGATGTGTTGCCTCTGCTTGATAAAGCTTTTCGATAATTCGGCTGGCCTTTTTTAAATTCTTTAAGTCTTTTTTTACCTCATCTAAATTTTTCATTTCTCGCTTCCTATTTAGATACTAAATCGTAAAAATAAATAGCTGATGATAAAAGTCAAGGTGGAGAAGAATAACGCTTGACTTTTCTTTTATTCAACCCTATAATTATTATAGAGTGTGTCCTTTAAATATTTTGTCAAACTGTGTCAGTAAAATAAAAAATATTAATAAATTTGACAAAAAAGGGCAAACGGGGGCGCCCAAGCTTTTAAGGACACTTATATTTTAATATAAGTGATGCGCTGTGTCAATTCGAAAAGAGCACATATGGGACACTCGTCATAATTTTTGCACATAAGAAAAGGAAAACAAAAATGCAGGTATATGTAGGAAGACCTAAAAACGAAGAAAACAGACTGCCAAAGGAAATTAGAGTTTATGACTTTTTAGATAAGCTCGGCGTTGAATATTATCGCGTTGACCACAATGAGGCAGGGACAATGGAGGATTGCGAGAAAATAGAGAAGGAATTAAACACGGTAATTTGCAAAAACCTCTTTCTATGTAATCGCCAAAAAACTAGATTTTATTTACTTATGATGCTGGGGAGCAAAACCTATAAAACCAAGGATTTTTCGCCACTTGTCGGCTCATCTCGTCTTTCGTTTGCCGACGAAGAGAATATGGCAAAGTATTTGGATGTTACCCCGGGCTCAGTTAGTATAATGGGACTTATAAACGATATCGACCTTGTGGTTCACCTAGCAATTGACGAGGATGTTTTAAAGCCGGACTTTGTTGGATGTCACCCTTGCATAAACACCTCAAGCCTTAAAATAAAAACAAGTGACCTGCTTGAAAAATTTCTGCCGGCAACTAATCACACACCACAAATTGTAACCTTGCCCAGATACGAGGAGGATTAAATGACTGTCTTTAATAACGCAAAATGGATTTGGATTGCAAATAAAAGCGAAAAGAATACATATGGCGAGTTTTATTCAACCTTCAAGGCTAACACAAGTGCCAAAATCAATATAAGCTGTGACGGAGACTATACGCTTTTTGTAAATGGAAAATATGTCGCATCAAACCAATATGGCGACTATGAGCATTATAAAATATATGATACAATTGATTTGAGTGATTATATAAATAATGGAGAAAACCATTTGGCAATTTTGGTGTGGCACTTTGGCGAAAGCAACTCAAGATACATTTTGTCCAAGCCCGGCGTTATTTTTGAAATATACGACGAAAACACCACTATTTTATCAAGTGATGAAAATATTAAATCAAGAAAAAGCCTTGCATATAAAAGTGGGGAAATTCCAAAAATCAGTTCACAGCTTGGCTTCGGCTTTGAATACGATGCGACACTTGAGGACGGTTGGAAAAACGGGGAGAAAAACGGATTTTCAAGGTCTTATATTGTAGATAAAAAATGTACATTTTTTAATCGCCCATATAAAAAGCTTTCGGTTGGAGAAATATGCACCACCACGTGTCTAAAAAGTGAGAATTGGACACACTTTTTATATTCACTTGGAAAAGAGCAGGTTGGGTTTGTTTCATTTAATATAAATGCGACTGAAAAAACTAAGATTATTGTGGCATATGGTGAGCATGTAATTGACGGTGGGGTTAGAAGACTTGCTGACGGCCGCGATTTTAGCATCAAATATACAGCCAAGGCTGGCGAAAATGAATTTACCAATCATATGCTTCGCTTGGGAGCAAAATATATTGAGATTTTTGCAGAGAAGCCAATTGAAGTAAATAGAGTGGGAATAATTCCGCATTTTGTGCCTGTTAAAAGAAAAGAAGTTCCTTTTTTTGGCACCCAAAAGCAGATTTATGATATTTGCGTAAACACGCTTGAAAAATGTATGCAGGAGCATTATGTTGATTGCCCTTGGAGAGAGGGCTGCCTTTACGCATTTGACTCGCGCAATCAAATGATATGTGGCTACTACGCGTTTGAGGGCGGGAATTTTGATTATGCACGCTCAAATCTACTTCTTATGAGCAAGGACAGAAGGAAAGACGGGCTTATGTCAATCTGCTATCCTTGTGGAATTGATTTAACAATCCCCTCTTTTTCCTTGCATTATATTTCATCCCTTTTGGAGTATCTAAAATATTCAGACGATAAATCGCTGATTTTCGAGGTCGATTGCAAGGTCAAGGAAATTCTTGCGACGTTTTTAAAAAACACTAAAAATGGGCTTATAGCAACCTTTGAAGGAGAAAATCATTGGAATTTCTATGACTGGTCGCCATATTCCGAGGGTGCGCTTTGGCAAAAGACTGAAAAAACAGCTGATTTACCCCTTAGTCTAATGACAATAATAGCGTTAAAGGCTTATAAGGAAATTTGCTCTATTTGCGATATTGAGTTTGAATACGATAACGAAATTGATGAGCTTTCTAGCAAAACAAAAAAATCTTTCTTTGACAAGCAAAAAAAGATTTTTGCAAACCCTCAAAACATAAACGAGCCAATAGAATTGACAAACGCGCTAGGTGTCCTTGCTGGCATATTGGAAAAGGACGAGCAAGAAGGGGTAGGGGAGTGGCTTGTTAGTGGCTCACTTATAAAATGCTCACTAAGTGCTAAAAGACACGTTTATGATGCTCTTGTAAAAATAGACAAAGAAAAATATAAGTCCTTTATCTTAGATGAAATTGAAAAGACATATAAGATAATGCTAGACAGTGGCTCGGATACCGTGTGGGAAACAATAAATGGAGCTGACGACTTTGGTGGTGCGGGTAGTCTTTGCCACGGGTGGAGCTCTATTCCTGTTTACTACTACTGGTGTTTGGGCTATTGCAATGGCACAGACCAAAAACAGACAAGGAATTAAATAAATCAATAGTTTTTAAAGTTTTAATGTTGAGAACTTGCGAGTATATCGCAAGTTCTCTACTTTTTATGTCTCCTTTTTAGACGCGACCGAGCCCTCTGTCGTACACTAGTACGCCGACGTTGGCTCGTTCACGCCTTCTGCACTCATTTCATACGCCCACGCTGGGCTATTTTGGATGGCACAGACCAAAAACAGACAAGGAATTAAATAAAAGCAATATAAAAAGAAAAAGGGTGCGCCATTAAATGACGTACCCTTGATTTTGCTGTGGTTATGCCTTAATCTGCTCGCCCTATATATCCCAGAAAAAAGCAGGGAATTAATCCCTGCTTTTGTAATTATTCTTCGTCGTCATCCTTGGCCTTTGAAGACTTAACGATAACTGAGCTATCAGCCTCGAGCGCCTTAACAAGCTTACGGCTAAGGAGGTCTTCAGTTTCTGCATATGGATATTCAGCTACATAGTCAACATTTTTAGCCTTTGGATCTGGCTCAATACCAAACTTAGCCATTACGATATCAACAATTTCCTTCGCCTTACGGAGTCCAAGACCGCTCTTAATCTTGAGGAGCATAGGAACGTCTGCAAATATCTTAGCATCGATAGCATCGTGGTGATATTTTGACTTATCAAATTCTTCTGGGTCAAGTGCGCAGTAAACACAAATTGTCTTACCGCGGAGCTTAATCTTGAAGAGCTGATCTCTACCTCTGTTATAGCTATCAAACTTCCAGCTAATCTTTGTTTTAACGCCCTTGTATGAAAGAATGTGGTTCTTTAGCTGGCTGTAATAATCTTTAACAGTTTCGTCACTTTGAATTAGGTTAGCAGTAAAGCTACGGCTATACTTAATTTCAATCTTGTTGCCTTCGTTGTCGAAGTATGTAGGAATGATGGTAGGAACAACCTCGCCAACCTCCTCAACAACAGTTTCTTCAACTGGAGCATCGTCAACGATTTCAACATCAGGCTCACTTGAAACTACCTCTTCAACCTTTGGCATTGGCTCTTCGATAATTTCTTCTTGAATATATTCAACTACAAGCTCTTCAGCTTCAGCTACGTCTTCAGCTACCTCTTCGATAACCTCTTCAACTACTGGAGCAACTGTTTCAGCAGCAACCTCTTCAGCAGCTTCCTCTTTAGCCTTGCCAACGGAGTAGAGTTGGATTGTAAATACGGAGTCAACAGCATTCTTTTCGATAATAGCCTCGCCATTTGGCTCAACACCCCAACCAACAAATGTTTGGTCGTCGGAGTAGTTTTCTGGTGGAGCTATGGTAACGTAATGGGATTCCTTGTAAATATACTTGTCTGTATCAGCATCAAGGAAGAGAAGCTCAACAACAGCGCTGGTGTTAAGCTTTTTGTAGGTTGGCTTAGCATCTTGGTCGAAGATAGGGTATAGGTTGATTGCAAATACAGCACTTACATCCTCGCCCTCAAGAACAGTATATCCACCCTTCTCAAAGCACCATCCGTCAACCTTAACTGGAATGTCTTGGTTTTCTGGTAAAACACAATTGAATCTTGTGCTATTAGTTTTGATAATGTCTTCGTAATTGGAATCCATATAGTTGAATTGAACGAACACACCCTCAGCCTTGCTCTTTGCATTAGCAACATCCTCTTCGTCAGCCCAAACAGCATAAAGAACTACTGTGTGAGTGAGTAAGAATTCAGGCTCTGAAATGAGGTTTGTACCCTCAGCATCGAGACTCCAACCAATGAAAACCTTGCCCTCTTTTGTAGCTGGACGAACAACTACCTTTGAAAGCCATGATTTTTTCTCGAAGCCAATTTCGTAGTCTCCTTCAGGGTCTACGTAAACGACTTGGCAACGAATGATGGCAGCGACAATAGCACAGAGAATGCAGATTCCTGCAACGATGGCGCAACCAACGACGCTGATGTTATAAATGTCAAATCCAGCGCCAAATAGAATTGTGTTTACAAATTCCATTTAAAAAACCTCCGTAATATAAATATAATTGATAATTTAATTATACATTAGTAAATTTTCTTTGTCAATAATTTTGCCAATATTTTTTTGCCTTTTTTTGAAAAAATCATACACTCTGTGGCACTTTTTAGGCTTTCTCGTGTGAAAAAGCGAAAAAAATAGGCAAGGGGAGTGTCGAAAA
Organism: Eubacteriales bacterium; assembly: GCA_045543955.1. Lineage (GTDB taxonomy): Bacteria > Bacillota > Clostridia > Oscillospirales > CAG-272 > RGIG2000. The sequence continues at coordinate 36,719 of JAZPYB010000030.1, read as the reverse complement.
TGAAAAAAGTGTTGAAAATTTGTATTGATTTTATAGATGTTTTAATGTATAATTATCTTATAAATTTTTAACCCTTGGAGGCCATTATGGTAAATGAGATTATTGAAAAGCTTGGTACATATGATAAGGACGTTGCTGATGCAGTTAGTGCCGAGCTGAAAAGACAAAGACGCGGACTTGAGCTTATCGCCTCGGAAAACCTAGTTTCAGAGGCTGTTATGATAGCAATGGGTACACCTCTTACAAACAAATATGCGGAGGGATATCCAGATAAGAGATATTATGGTGGATGCGAATGCGTTGACGTGGTTGAGAAAATCGCTATTGAGCGCGCATGTAAATTGTTTGGTGCAGACCACGCAAATGTTCAACCTCACAGTGGAGCACAAGCAAACACAGCCGTATATTTTGCATTATTGAAGCCGGGCGATACTGTTCTTGGTATGAATCTAGCTCATGGTGGACACCTAACACACGGTAGCCCTGTTAATATGTCAGGCTCATACTTTAATTTTGTTCCTTATGGAGTTAATGACGACGGCTTTATTGACTACGAAGAGCTTGAAAGAATAGCAAAGGAAGCAAATCCAAAGCTCATTGTTGCTGGTGCATCTGCTTACCCAAGAGTTATCGATTTTGAAAGAATTTCTAAAATCGCAAAAGAGGTTGGCGCTATCTTTATGGTTGATATGGCTCACATTGCAGGCTTGGTTGCGGCAGGACTTCATCCATCTCCTGTTCCATATGCAGATATCGTTACAACAACAACTCATAAAACATTAAGAGGCCCTCGTGGTGGACTTATTCTTTGTCGCGAGGAATATGCTAAGGCAATTGACAAGGCAATCTTCCCAGGCACACAGGGTGGACCTCTTATGCATACAATCACATCAAAGGCGGTTTGCTTTGGCGAGGCGCTAAAGCCAGAATTCAAAGCATATCAAGAGCAAATTGTTAAAAACGCAAAGGTACTAGCTGATACACTATTGGCTGAGGGCTTTGACCTCGTTTCAGGCGGAACAGACAACCACCTTATGCTTCTTGACCTTCGTCCATTCAAGATTACCGGTAAGGAGCTTGAAAAGCGTCTTGACGAGTGTTATATCACAGTTAACAAAAATGCAATTCCTAATGACCCAGAAAAGCCATTTGTTACAAGTGGTGTAAGAATCGGTACTCCGGCAGTTACCTCACGTGGCTTGGTTGAAGAGGATATGGTTAAGCTTGGCAAGCTAATCAAGCTTTGCGCTACTGAATTTGAGGAAAAGGCTGATTACATCCGTGCGGAAGTAACAAAAATTTGCGAAAAGTATCCAATTTACGAATAATGAAGCAGGAGTATTCCACAAAGCAACGCATTGTGATTTTGGAGCTTTTGAAGGAAAGCTCCACTCACATAACCGCTAAAGATATTTTAAATTACCTAAAAAACAAGGGCTTGAATGTTTCAGTGGCAACCGTTTATAGGACTCTTGAAAAATTTGAAAAAGAGGGAATAGTCAAAAAAATGACAATAGGCGACGGGCAAGGCGCGTGCTATCAATACACGGGCGAGCTCTCGTGCCAAAGCCATTTTCATCTAAAATGCATTGAATGTGGCGAGCTGATTCATTTAAGCTGTGATTTTCTTGACAAAATGGAAAAGCATATTTATGACGAGCATTCATTTGTTATTAGCTCTGGCAAAACGGTAATTTATGGTAGATGCGCTAACTGTACAAAGATAAAAGAGGTTAATGAAAAATGTCCTCATTCCCACAATTAAGTGGCAAATAAAGAAAACAATTTTAAAAATTTTTAGATTTTGTATTGATTTTTCAAAATGTTTGTGTTATAATGGCATTCGCTTATGAATATAACAATTATTTAAAAATTTGTGCAAATGCTTATTTTGGCACAAATAGAGGAGGATTTTATGTCAGGACCAGAAATATTTAGACTTCTTTCAGCGATTGTTTTGCTTATCGGCGCTATCGCTTTAGTAGTTATCGTACTTATCCAAAGCAATTCATCAAAGGGCTTATCAGGTACTATTGCAGGTGGCTCAGAAACATTCTATGGCAAGAACAAGGGCAAATCTATTGAGAAAAAGCTTTTGGTTGCAACAATTGTAATCGCTGTTGCTTTTGTAGTTTTGTCAGTTGTTGTTTACGCACTTCAAGCAAACTCTGCAAACCTATCTATCGAGGAGCTTTTGAAGAAATGGGGCTTAGCTTAATTTAAGCTAGCAAATAAAAACCGAAATAGAAACCGCTTTGGAATAATAGTCCAAGGCGGTTTTTTGCCAATTAATAATTATGTGGTTGAAATTCGAGCACAATAAAGCAAGGGAGGGAATTGAATGGATATTAAGGAGCTAATTTTAAATACTGTTAATTCACAAGGCTACACCCCACTTTTGCCACATGAAATGCTTTCAGGCTTTTCCGAATATGAAATAGATGAGGGGGACTTTTGGCGCGCGCTTTCTTCGCTTGAGCTTGACTACGATATTCAATTTACCAAAAAGGGCAAAATCGCATCTCCAAAGGAGATGGGCTATCTAAAGGGCGAGTTTTCCGCGTCATCTAAGGGGGGCTTCGGCTTTGTTATTACCGATGATGGCGAATATTTTATTCCACCTAAATTTACAAGCGGTGCATATCACGGCGACCGAGTTGTAATAAAAAAGATAGATTCTTTATCTAAGTATTACGGCAAGGGAAATGAGGCTGAAATTGTCGAAATAATAGAATATGGAATAAAGGCTGTCGTTGGCACATTAACGATTTACTCAAACGGCAGACGCCCTATTGCTTATGTCACACCGGATAATGAACGAATTCGCTTCAAGGTCAAGGTGCCATACAAATCGTTATATGATGCGAAGGACGGCGACAAGGTTGTTTGTAAAATTAATTCTTACCCTAAAAATGAGGACGACTTTGCCAATGGCACAATAGAAGAGGTGCTCGGCAAGGCGGATTCCTTAGAGGGTAACTACAAAGCAATTCTTTATGCTAACGGAATTGGCGTTACCTTCCCCGAAAGAGTGCTTGACGAAGCTCAAATGGTGAGTGAGGAAAAATTTGATATCACTGGCAGACTTGATTTAAGAGACGAAATAATCTTTACAATAGACTCCGCTGATGCTAAGGACCTAGACGATGCAATTTCCTTACGCGTTACCGATGAGGGATATGTTTTAGGCGTTCATATTGCAGATGTTTCTCACTATGTTCGCCCAGGCTCGTCAATTGATAAGGAAGCAATAGAGAGGGGCACAAGCGTTTACTTTACCGATAAGGTTGTGCCAATGCTACCAAAAGCCTTGTCAAACGGAATATGCTCGCTAAATGGGGGCGAGGACAGGCTAACTCTTTCTGCTTTTGTGACACTTGACAAAAGCGGAACAATTTTACAAACTGAGATAAAGGAAACCGTTATAAATTCCAAAATGCGTGGCGTATATGCCGAGCTTAACGATATTTTGGAAAATGGAGAAAACAGCGAATTTTATCAAAAATATGCTAACGTCATTGATACCTTCAATCAAATGATGGAACTTTATAAAATATTGAAGGCGAAAAGCGAGCAAAAGGGTGCTATGGAATTAGAGAGTGAGGAGTCAAAAATCCTGCTTAATAGTGAGGGGCATCCAATAGAGATAGTTAAACGTGAGCGCGGAGAGAGTGAAAGACTTATCGAGCAATTTATGTTAACTGCAAATGAGGGCGTTGCTACTTATATGTATAACGCGGGCATCCCCTGTGTATATCGTGTACACGATGAGCCTGATAGAGAAAAAATAAACGCCTTTTCACTTTTTGCAAGAAATTTAGGGGTTGACACAAGCCCACTAAATGCAAAAAACACAATAACTCCTATGCAGCTTTCAAAAATCCTTGAAGGCTCAAAGGACAAGGGCTATTTTTCAATTGTATCAAGCATCCTTCTTCGCTCACTTATGAAGGCGAAATATTCGTCTGTTCAAAAGTCGCACTTCGGCTTGAATACTGAATTTTATTGTCATTTTACATCTCCAATAAGAAGATACCCAGACCTTTCTGTTCATCGTATTTTGAAATCGTTTTTAAGGGGCGAAATTTCAGAAAAAACCATAGAAAAATATGAGAAATTTGCCACATTATCGGCAGAAATGTCGAGCGAAAACGAAATTAAGGCGGTTCATGCAGAGAGGGATATTGACGAGCTTTATAAATGTGTTTATATGGCTGACCACATCGACGAGGAATATGACGCGGTTATTTGCTCGGTTACCTCGTTCGGCTTCTTTGCAAAAACAGAGAATTTATGCGAGGGGCTTGTTCCCATTGACTCTCTTGGTGGTGGCTTTTACTACGACAAGGAAAACTACACATTGTCGCGTGGAAAGACAAGCTATCGCTTGGGTATGAATGTGAAAATTAGGGTTGACACAGTCGATATTGCTCTAAGACAAGTGAATTTTGAGCTGGTTAGGGAAAAGAAAATCGAGGACACCGAGGACACCGAGGACAAGCCCGCAATAGAGGCAAAGGTGTTGCCAAGGGTCAAGGCTCGAAGGACTAAAGGCCATCGTAAAAATCGCACACGCGACGTTTATAGAAAAAGAAAAAAATAAGAGGTAAAAATATGATAAGAACTAGAAAAAGTCTTTTAAAAGCTCTTTTGGCACTAGCCTTTGTTACGTGCCTTATAGCCACCTTTGCACTTTTTATGGCAAGCTCTGCCAATGCTGCTGAGGCCGATGAACCCATCGTTGTTGAAATACCAAAAAAGGACGATACAAAATACGTTTATAATGGTCAACAGCAGTCGTATAAGATAGCGACTAGCGATTACTATACGATTAGTAATAATACTAAAAAAATCAACGCAGGAACTTATAAAATAGTCGTTGCTTTAAAGGATGGCTGTGTTTGGTCCGACGGAACAACAGAAAACCTTGAATATACCTTTACTATCGAAAAAGCGCCATATTACGAAATATATGATATGAAGGGTGTGAAGTTCCAAAACAAATTCGTGGTTGAGGATGGAAAAGAGCATACCTTGGAAATCAGCGGAGATTTACCCGAGGGCATTTCCGTTACATATTCTCCGAACAAGCACACAAAGGTTGGAAGTTATCAAGTAATTGCTTCGTTTGTTGGTGGTAATGAAAATTACACACAAATTCCTAATATGTTTGCGCTTCTCGTTATAAGAAAGGCTTCAATTTCAGCAAAGCTGAATGAAGATGACAAGAAGGACACAGCGATTATTACATCTGAAAACGGACTTGACCCAAGAATTACTGAACTAGCGCTTGAAAGCGTAAGCGTTGACAAAAACGAAAAGCTTCTCGAGGTGCTCGGCGATGACGAAAAAATCGTTTCTGCTTATTCGGTTAAGCTTATGATAAATGAAATAACATACCCTCTTGGTGAAAATGTGACAGTTAAGCTTTTAATTCCTGACGAGCTAAAAAGAAAGGACGTAAATGTTTATCTTTTGAAGGACGACGGCTCAATAACAGAGATGGGTGTTGAAAAGGAAGGCGGCTACGCAACCTTTGAAACAGAAAGAATTGCTAAATTTGTAGTTACATGTGATGAGGGTCAGCCTTATGGCTGGATATGGATACTTCTAATTATTTTTGCTATTTTAGTTGTTGTTGCAGTTGTTGTAATAATGATGATTAGGGTGGGAAAAGATGAAAATGACGACTTCGACGAAGAAGAAACAAGAGAAAGCAAAAGATCCAGAAAATAAATAAAAATTAAAACGGGCAGGCAAAAGCTTGCCCATTTTTAATATTACTATGTAAAATATACACAAAAAAGAGAATGCTAATTTAGTAATTATACTAAAAAATATAAAAAATATGATAAAGATAAAAAAATTTTAAAAAAATATTCCATTTTTAAAATTATTATGCTATAATACCAATGTGCGCGTATAAATAATTTGTAAATTTTTTTTGCAAATTTAAGGCCGCGACATCAAATTTAGTTAGTCAAATTATTTATGGAGGTACCTTAAATGAGTACAAAGAAGTATGTTTACCTTTTCTCTGAAGGTAACGCAAAGATGAGAGAGATTCTCGGTGGTAAGGGTGCTAACCTTGCTGAAATGACAAGCATTGGACTTCCAGTTCCACAAGGCTTTACAATTTCAACAGAGGCTTGTACACAATACTACGAGGACGGCAGACAAATCAACGATGAAATCCAAGCACAAATTATGGAATACATCGCAAAGATGGAAGAAATCACAGGTAAGAAGTTTGGCGACAAGGAAAACCCACTCCTCGTTTCCGTTCGTTCAGGTGCTCGTGCATCAATGCCTGGTATGATGGACACAATCCTTAACCTCGGTCTTAACGAAGAGGTTGTTAACGTAATCGCTGAGAAGTCCGGTAATGCTCGTTGGGCTTGGGACTGCTACAGAAGATTTATCCAAATGTTCTCCGACGTTGTTATGGAGGTTGGTAAGAAGTACTTTGAAGAGCTTATCGACAAAATGAAGGAAGAAAAGGGAGTTACTCTTGACGTTGAGCTTAAGGCTGAAGACTTAAAGGAACTCGCTAACCAATTCAAGGCTGAGTACAAATCAAAGATCGGTAAGGACTTCCCATCTGATCCAAAAGAACAACTTATGGGCGCTGTTAAGGCAGTATTCCGTTCATGGGATAACCCACGTGCTAACTACTACAGAATGCAAAACGAAATCCCATATTCATGGGGTACAGCTGTAAACGTACAAGCTATGGCATTCGGTAATATGGGTGATGACTGTGGTACTGGCGTTGCATTTACTCGTGACCCAGCTACAGGTGAAAAGAAGCTTATGGGTGAGTTCCTCACAAACGCACAAGGTGAAGACGTTGTTGCTGGTGTTCGTACTCCAATGCCAATCGCTCAAATGGAAGAAAAGTTCCCAGAGGCTTATAAGCAATTCGTAGAGGTTTGTAGTATTCTTGAAAACCACTATAGAGATATGCAAGATATGGAATTTACTGTTGAACACGGTAAGCTCTATATGCTTCAAACAAGAAACGGTAAGAGAACAGCAGCTGCTGCTCTTAAGATTGCTGTTGACCTTGTTAACGAGGGTATGATTTCTAAGGAGCAAGCTATCCTTATGATCGATCCTAAGCAACTTGACGCACTCCTCCACCCACAATTTGACGCTAAGGCTCTTAAGGCTGCAAAGCCAGTAGCTTCAGCACTTCCAGCATCTCCTGGAGCTGCTTGTGGTAAGGTTGTATTTACAGCTGAGGATGCAGTTGAAGAGGGTAAGAAGGGCGAGAAGGTTATCCTTGTTCGTCTTGAAACATCTCCAGAAGATATCGAGGGTATGCACTATGCTCAAGGTATCCTTACAGTTCGTGGCGGTATGACATCACACGCAGCCGTTGTTGCTCGTGGTATGGGTACATGCTGTGTATCTGGTTGTGGCGAAATTAAGATGGACGAAGAAAACAAGAAATTCGTTCTCGCTGGCAAGACATACGTTGAGGGTGATTACATCTCACTTGACGGTTCAACAGGTAACATCTATGGCGAGGCTATTCCTACTGTTCCTGCTACTATCGGTGGCGAGTTCGGTACAATTATGGCTTGGGCTGATGAATACAGACAACTAAAGGTTAGAACAAATGCAGATACACCTAAGGATGCTAAGCAAGCTAGAGCATTCGGTGCTGAGGGTATCGGTCTTTGCCGTACAGAGCATATGTTCTTCGAGCCAGAAAGAATCGGTGCATTCCGTGAAATGATTTGCTCTGACACAGTTGAAGAAAGAGAAGCAGCTCTTGCTAAGATTCTTCCAATGCAACAAAGCGACTTCGAGAAGCTTTATGAAGCTCTTGAGGGTAACCCTGTTACAATTCGTTTCCTCGATCCACCACTTCACGAGTTCGTTCCTACAACTGAAGAGGATATCGCTGCACTTGCTGATGCTCAAGGCAAGACAGTTGAGGATATTAAGAATATCATCGCTTCACTTCACGAGTTTAACCCAATGATGGGTCACCGTGGATGCCGTCTAACAGTAACATATCCTGAAATTGCAGTAATGCAAACAAGAGCTGTTATCCGTGCGGCTATCGCAGTTAAGAAGAATCATCCAGATTGGGACCTCGTTCCAGAAATTATGATTCCACTTGTTGGCGAATCTAAAGAGTTTGTATTCTGCAAGAAGCTTGTTGTTGCAGCTGCTAATGAGGAAATCTCAAATGCAGGTGTTGAGCTTAAGTATGAAGTAGGTACAATGATGGAAATTCCACGTGCTTGCTTGACAGCTGACGAAATCGCAAAGGATGCTGAGTTCTTCTGCTTCGGTACAAACGACCTAACACAAATGACATTCGGCTTCAGCCGTGATGACGCTGGTAAGTTCCTAACAGCTTACTATGAGAGCAAGATTTACGAAAACGATCCATTCGCAAGAATCGACCAAAATGGTGTTGGTAAGCTTATGGATATGGCAGTTGGCATGGGTAAGACAGTTCGTCCTGATATGCACATCGGTATCTGCGGCGAGCATGGTGGTGACCCAACATCTGTTGAGTTCTGCCACAGAATCGGTCTAAGCTATGTATCATGCTCACCATTCAGAGTTCCAATTGCAAGACTTGCTGCTGCGCAAGCTGCTATTAAGAACCCACGCCGCTAATTGGTAGAATGAGCGAGTACGGATAAAACCGAAATCACAAAATAATTCTATTAATAGTTGTGAAAACTTAATGTTTATCTTACTTAATAAAGTTAAATAATAAAGTAGAAAACACGCATTTCGATGCGTGTTTTCTTTTTTATGTGATTTCTATAAACGACCACTTCCTCCGACGTACACAAGTACGAATCTCGGTCGTGTTCGTTCATTTTTCCTCCGCCCTCGTCATTCTAGATGTAGCTTGTGCGAATTGTCAGAAATAGTAACACTGTAGGGGAGGGGCTTGCTCCTTCCGTTTTTCTTTGTCAGGTGTAAAATTATATGGGGGAAAATTGGTTACCAAAAAAGAGACTCGTTAGCGAGTCTCTTTTTTGTTATTTAATTATTTAACTACTGATACCTTGTGAGTTTTTCCATCCTTGAAGTCTCGAGCCTCCTTTGTGCAAAGGGAGGTGGGTTGCGATAGCAACTCGGAGGGATTGATTATTTAACTACTACTGATACCTTGTGAGTTTTTCCATCCTTGAAGTCTGGAACGATAACACCCTCAATTGCTTTGCCATCAACAGTGATATCAAGCTCATCAGCCTTATATTTGCCATTTGGATTTGAAATTGAAATTTCGTATGTAGCACCACGGAACTGGCGTGTCATTGTTGCCTTATCAAATGGCAGATGTGGGTCAACAACTAGTCCCTCGTATGTTGGACGGAGACCAACTAAGTAGTTTTCCATAGTGTTTGTGTACCAAGCAACAGAGCCTGTAATCCAGCTATATTCCATTTGGAATGCGCTGTTTCTATGCTCTGGACCAAAGTAGCAGTTAGAGAACATATATGGTAGGCACTTATTCTTAATTTCGGTATTATCGCCAATAATATAGCCAGGAGCAATTTTCTTAAATAGCTCGTAAGCGAGATCTGCCTTGCCATATTTAAGTAGACCTAGAATCATCCAGATGTTTGTATGGGAGTAGATTGTACCGTTTTCACAAATGCCTGGCTCCATAGAGGAGATACGACCGATTGTTGGGTCAAATTCCTTATATGAAGGAGTTAGAAGTAGGTAGCCAACTGGAGTTGCCATATGCTCGTTCATAGCGTTGATAATTGTATTAGCGCGCTCTTCAGATGCAACACCTGAAATAAGTGACCAGCATTGTGGCTCCATAAACATTTTTGCATATTTATTTTCCTTTGAGCCGAGAGGAGAACCATTGTCTGTATAGCAGCGTCTGTACCATTCGCCATCCCAAGCATTATCATTGATGGCAGTCTTTATAGCCTCTCTGCGTGCTAGATAGTTTTGTTCCTTTTCTGGCATACCAAGGAATTTAGCAAGCTCAGCCATTTCAAGCAGAGCTTGAGCATAAGCGATTGAGAGCCATACACTCTCGCCACGACCTTCCTTACCAACACCGGTAAGTGAGTCGTTCCAGTCGCCAAACTTGATAAGAAGTAGGTTGTGCTCGCCCTTGTTGGACTCAAGGAAGTCAAGTGCACGGTCCATATGACCGAGAACAGTAGCCTCGCCCTCGTCTCTAAATGGGTAAACCTCATTCAAGAACTCAACGTCCCCCGTCTCACGAAGATAAGCGGTTAATGTGAACTCAAGCCAAAGAGCAGAGTCGGAGTAAGCCTTAGTGTCAACAGGATTCCAACCACGAACAGCCATACCGCTTGAATATTGGTTTTGAATAGCTTCCTTTAGAATTTGCTTTGTTCTTTCGTTTTTGAATGAAACAACACCAAAGCCGTGTTGAACAATATCACGATAGCCATTATAGCCCCAACGGCACCAGGTAGCACCAAAGTGTGTTGCGTGCTTGCCCCAGAAGTTGATTAGACGGTCAAAATGCTCATCGTTTGTTGTGATATGGTTCTTTGAATAAAGGTCCTTATAGTATTTCTTTGTAGCTTCGAAATATTTGTCCTGTGTAGAGAGGTATTTTTCAGCCATTTTTACGCTATCGTCCTCGCATTCACCAGCGCCAAGAAGGAGCGAAATATCCTTGTTCTCGCCTGCGTCAAGCTCAATATCAAAGCGAAGCGAACAGATTGTTGCGTTTGCTGAGCCGATAGAGTTGTAGCTAATGCCATCGCGTACTACTTGAGGAGAAGCAATTGTGCCATATTCGCCAATAAACACGTTTTGACAGCCCTCGCTACCTGTAATCTTTTCATCAGCAACCATAAACGCGGTTAGGTAGTTGTGTGGCTTAATGAATGGGTGCTTGTTCATATAGAATGTGTTTCTTGCAGCGTCAAAGCGAGTGCCACGATACATAGTGTCGCCATAGCTATCAAAGCCCCATTTGAATTTGAATTGAATTTGGCTGTATGTAAAGATAGAGTATGAGCGCTTTTTATCTCCCTCGTTCTTAACAGATAATTTCCAAATTTCACAAGCATCGTTACCAGTAGGAACGAATAAACGCAATTTTGCCATAGTATCACATGTCTTGTTCTCAACTATTGTGTAGCCAAGACCTTGTGTACATTTGTAGCTTTGGTATGGATGGCAAACAGGCTCCCAGTTAAGAGTCCAAAACTCACCAGTTTCGTTGTCGCGAATGAAAACAAGACGATTGTATAGGTGATCCTTGCCGAAAACGTCGTAATCGCAGATACGACCAACGCCAGTATAAAGCTGAATACCCTCAGTGCCATTGATTTGGTAGTCAAAGCATCCTATACCGGTTTGATGAACATTTGCATAGCACGCATCGTTAAATAAAAAGTTGTCAAATGGACGAGGTGTGTTAGGAGAAGTGATTATAAATTCGTCTCCGCTCTCGTTAAAATAACCATATTTGTATTCCATAATAAAAGTCCTTCCTTTTATAATAATTCGTCATCAGGCGTTACTTTTTCGCCAGAAAGTAAAATATCAATCGCCTTATATACCTTGCGCAATTGAGTCATTGAGGAGATGTAGTCATAAACCGGCTCATCCCAAACAACAGTGCCGTCATCCTTCACAGTGCCGGATTCAGCCTTTTCAAATGCAAAGTTTACATCGATTTTATAGTATGTATATTTAACAACCTTGCCGTCATTTCGGTATGCGGTTATAGAATATACAATATTTTCATCCTTTTCGTATTCCGCTATTTTTTCATCACTCATAGTGTTGAACTCATAAATAAACGGATAGTAAAGGAAATAAACATAAAGGTTTCTAAACCAGTTTCTGTCGGTAGAGTCAACGCCATCACGCTTATCGTCCTTGAATTCAAGGTTTGGATTGTTTAAAGCCTTTACAAGCAATGTGTCCGCTCCCTCATCGTAATAGAGGTTGAAAATCTCCTCGTTATAAAGTCCTGTTTCCTCGCTCTTTAATGCTTTTATAATTATTTTATTAAGACCAGGAGCACCGGTTTCTTTGTCCTTGCAAAGTGATTCAAAAAAGCCTGTTGTGATTGAGGTTGTGTCGGTCCACTTGGTAAGAGAGAAGCTGTCCTCACCTAAAAAAGGCAAAGATTCGCTAGGAACCTTTACAATTATGTCATCAAAGAAATATCTTGATAAAACATAATAGCAGTCATCCTTTTTACGGCTGATAAATAGGGCAGGGTCCTTGTATTTATATGATGGGTCTGCAAAGTAAGCGTTGCTAGAGAATTCAGCATCAATCAAATACTTTTCGTCATCCTCACCAAGGCCGAATTCCTTTAGTGTTTCGCTATCGGGGTCGATAGCGACAACCTCGGTGCCGGAAAATGAAATATAAAGATGTGAGAAAACCTCGTTTAAATATGAGGTGGATGCTATGGTTGTTCTATCCTTGCCTAGGACATCCTTAGAATAAGTAGCTAAGAAGCTTGCTGCGGCTTCATCTCTTTCGGTTACATTAATCTTTACAACAGATTTTAATGTGTTGTTTTTTGCCAAGCTGATCTCGAACTTATCTATTCCCAAAAGGGTATACATCTCGCTACCGAAAAATGTGTTTATGGTAGGAGATAAATAAGAAAGCTTTGGGCGTGTTACATATGAGCATGAGTCTGGGGCAAACTTATAAATATGATTGCGTCCCTCAATATATGCGCAATATGTGCCATCTGAGGAATTCGTCCTTTTACCTATTCTTACAGTATAGGATTTTTCAACGCCGTTTTCCTTGAAATATAAGGTGTATCCGGTTTTACAGCTTTCGTCAACACCCCATTCGACAAGGTCGGCTTGCGTTGCGTTTCTTATAGGCTCCTCAGTTGTTTGAGTGGTAACGTGCATACGAAGCATTTCAAAGCTCGGTGCATTTATTGCAACATCCTGGTATTCCTCAAGACGCCAAACATTTTTCGCCTTCGCCTCGTCCCAAACAGGCAAGAAGGCAAAGCTACCGGTTTCGTTTCTTACCTCGATTTTCAAAACATCTTCGTTTTCGATAACGGGGTAAGCCATATGTGCTCTACCGTAAATATCCTCGCCCTCCCAAACATCAAAATCGGGTCCATTGTCGACATTCTCCTTGGCAAGAAAATAAACCGCCACAAGAATGAGGATAAGAGCAAATAATACAATGCTAAGGATTATAAACATACGCAAGGTTGATTTGGAATGTGCGTTTTGCGAGGCTGATACAGCCTCATTTTTGTTTTTTCTTATACTCATCTGCGCTTTCTCCTAAAGATAACGATGAAGCCAGTAATAAGAGCAATTGCAGGGATGAGAGTCATTGTAACGAATAAAACAGCAACACTCTCGCTTGTTGTAATATCAAGGTCGTAGTTGTTAAACACCTTGAATTCAACATCGGTAGGGTAAATTTGCTTTGTAGTTGTTGAACGAACAAGGGAACGCAAAATTTTTGTGTTTGTCGGAGCACTTATGATGTGCGAGTCGTCTGCAAAATCTCCCGAGGCACAAACTACAAGATATGAGCTAAAGTCAACGGTTCCTTGGATGCCACCGCCTTGGTTTGTTACTGTGTTTACTGTATTAGTAACACACATAAGAGTTGCATTCTTTTGAGAGGCAACATTTGATGTCTTGATAAGTGATTCGGTTTGAGTGAATGTGTGGTCACCTGTGTTTGCGTTTTCAGGGAGCTTGTTTTCGTCAATTGTCAGATAAATGGAGTTATTGAAAACAGGCTTGCTGTATGAATTAGATAGTGTAGGGAAATATGCTTTTGTCGCATCGTTAGATGGAACAACTGCTTCAAAGCCACCGTTTACGCTGTTGAATGCGTCAGTAACCTTGCTTGTGTTAACATTAATACCACCCCACATCTTCAAAAAGCCGTAGAAGTTGCTCATTTCAGCATAAGAAACCGAAGGCTCAAGGAAGGTCATAACAGCGCCTTGCTTGGAAAGATAGCTTTCAATCAAACGAATTTCGCTATCCTCAAAATCCTTTTTAGGCTCATAAATAACGACTGCACGAGCATCAGTTGGCATCTTTGCTCTTTTTTCAAGATCCTCAAGATAAACCTTTTGAACAGTGTTGCCACAGTTTGTTGCATTGCACTTAAAATCAGTTGCTAAAAGAGTTTTTTCGTTGCCAAGCTCGTCAATTACAGTTTCAAGCTTTGTGTTTTCGTCATTTATATCAATACCCCAATCCCACATAGGGCTATATTGCTTTCCACAAGTACAGAGATATATTTTTTCGGAAAGGTCAATAGGTCGATATGAATAACCAGCATTAATAAACAAGCCAGTTAAATTTTTAATTGTTGTTGCTTGTACAAATTCTCCGTCTGAATTTACTACATCCTCAACAGCCTCGTCGTGATTTATTACAAAGTAAACAACAGGCTCGTCATCTGTGGTTAGACGAATAGATGCCTCAACTAGCATAACCTCGCCATTGTAAGCAAAGAGGTCCCCGTTTGAATCCGAAACATAGAAGCTACCAACAGTGTAAATTTCAAACTGAGTAAGCTTGCCGTCAGCAGGCTTTTCAACATCAGTACGCATAACAACGACAGTTTCTTCAGTAATTGCTTGGTTGCCGGTTGCAAGCTTAAATTGATTTACATACTCATAGTCGTCGGTGGAGTGGTATGAAACCTTTACATTGTCAAGCTTTTCAGCTAACTGAGTTGCTGTTTGATTGACATATGCGAGTCCAACCCCGTTGCCAAGGGAAGAGGAATAGGATGATTCAATTTTGTCCTTGGAATCAAAAAATACTATCTCAATTTCGGCATTTTTATTGATGTCCGTCATTGCAGTGATAAACTCAGGGGATGCTGAGTAAATTTGCTCGTCGGTCATATCAAATCGCCAGTTAAATCGGTCTGTAAGGAGCGAAACAATAGCATTTACGAGAATAACAATAGCAATAATAATTGCCAAAAAGCCAGCCAAAACCGCGCCATATTTCATTTTGCGCTTGTTTGAAAATTTCTTTAGAAAATCCATTTTTGCACCTCCTTATGATAGGCGACGCGCTTGGAAAACACGTTCGCTGAGGAATAGGAAAATGCCAGTGATGGAAATATAGTAGATAAGCGCACTTATATCAAAATAACCGTAAATAAACGCATCATATCTATTAAATACAGAAAACCAGCTGATTATAACTCTGACAATATATAAGCCCTCTCCTTTTAAAAGAGAACCAATCAGGCTGATAATTAAAAGTCCAAACAATGTGCCAACAGTAATGACCGCAGAGGCAAACATATTTTCAGTCAATGTGGAAATGAAAATACCAATAGCTATAAAGCACATACCAAGCAAAATAAGGGCAATTAGGTTGCCTATAATCATTGAAATGTTTGGCGGGGATGAGTTTTCGGGTGTATAAGCATATAGGAAAATAAAGTTAAGACAAGAGAGGGCAAGGTAAATAATGTACATAGTAAAAGCGCCCAAGAACTTGCCAATAACAAGCGAGAAAATAGAGTTAGGAGAGGTCAAAAGAAGCTGCTCGGTCTTTGTTCTTCTTTCCTCACTAAAGCTACGCATTGTAAGAATTGGTAAAACAACCATCATAAGGAAAAGAATGATAGAGAAGTAGCTTGATAAATCAGAGGTTGGCTTACCTGAGAAAACTGTAGTAATGGAAAAAACAAACCCAGTAACTGCCAAGGCAATAGCAAGAAAAATATAGCCGGTTGCAGTTGTGAAGTAGGAGTGCATTTCCTTTTTATAAATTGCGAACACTACCTTTTATCTCCTTTCTCGTCAATGAGCTTAACAAAGAGGTCCTCAAGTGTGATTTCAACGCCGTCCATACCCATAATAGGCCAGCCCTTTTCGGCAAGAGCACGGAAAAGCATTTTTCTTATATCGACAGCACCTGAATACTCAATTATATAGCTGAATGCGTCGCCATCACGCACACCGTCCTGTGTAACGCGAGTAACGCTGTGAATAGATTTTAATAGATTTGCAACCTCTTTTGCAGGGCCAGAAACCTTTACACGGAAGCGATTGTTTTGACCTAGTGTTTGGTTTAGGTGAGAGGTTTTTTCGTCGGCAATAATTTTGCCCTCATTTATGATGATAATTCTGTCACAAATTGCTTGCACCTCTGGCAGAATATGGGTCGAAAGAATAATTGTGTGGTCCTTTGCGAGTGAACGAAGTAGGTTTCTTACCTCGATAATTTGCTTAGGGTCAAGGCCGACCGTTGGCTCGTCAAAAATAATAACCTCTGGGTTTCCAATTATTGCACTAGCAATACCAACCCTTTGCTTATAACCCTTTGAAAGATTTCTAATAAGACGATTCTTAACGTCAAAAATCTTAACAAGCTCACAAACCTCGGTAAGATGAGCTTTTTTGTTAAAATCACAGCCCTTTAGGTCAAATACAAATGAGAGGTACTCCCAAACAGTCATATCAATATAAAGAGGCGGCTGCTCCGGTAAAAAGCCTATTTTGTTTTTTGCCCTTTGTGGCTCTAAAAACACGTCAATCCCATCAACAAGGACAGTGCCCGAGGTTGGCGAGAGGTAGCCGGTTATTATGTTCATTGTTGTTGATTTTCCAGCACCGTTTGGACCGAGAAAGCCAACAATTTCTCCCTTGTTAACAGTAAAGGAGATATCGTCAAGAGCATATTTTGTACCAAATTTTCTAACTAAATTGTTAATTTCTATCATTGCTTCTCCTATGTAAGTGGCAG
Source organism: Eubacteriales bacterium (assembly GCA_045543955.1). GTDB lineage: Bacteria > Bacillota > Clostridia > Oscillospirales > CAG-272 > RGIG2000. Next base: position 19,989 of record JAZPYB010000030.1, on the reverse strand, counting down.
CTTGTCCTGCCACATAAAGCGTATATAATACGCACATATAATATTACAACTTAAAGTATAACATACATATTATGAGAAATCAATAACAATATTTTACAAAAAATAATTTTCATTTATTTTTCACTTTGTTGACATAGGTGTATTTTAGTGGTAAAATTAGATATATTAATGATAAAACCATCAAAGGAGCGCTATTATGATATATAATTCAGTAGAGGAATTAATTGGGGGCACACCGCTGGTTAAGCTCTCAAGCATACAAAAGGAATTTTCCCTAAAAAGCAGAATAATAGCAAAGCTTGAGATGCTTAATCCCGCAGGCTCGTCAAAGGACAGAGCCGCAAAAACTATTCTTGACGAGGCAGAGAAAGAGGGGTTAATAAAGAAAGGCGATACTATTATCGAGGCTACATCTGGCAATACTGGTATAGCTCTTGCTATGCTTGGCGCATCCCGTGGGTATAAGGTAGTTATTGTAATGCCTGACTCAATGTCAAAGGAAAGAATAGCTATTATGAAGGCTTATGGCGCAGAGGTTGTTTTGACTCCCGGTGCAGAGGGGATGAATGGCGCAGTTTTGAAGGCGCAAGAAATAAAAGAGAAGACAGAGGGCGCTTTTATAGCCTCACAATTTGAAAATATGGCTAACCCATTGGCGCATTATAGTACCACAGGTCCTGAAATTTACAAAAAAACTGAGGGACGTGTCGATATTTTTATTGCGTGCATTGGTACAGGTGGTACAATCAGCGGTGTTGGAAAATACCTAAAGGAGCAAAACCCTAACATAAAAATATATGGTGTCGAGCCTGAATATTCGCCACTTATATCAAAGGGAGTGTCTGGAAAGCACAAAATTCAAGGAATAGGTGCAAATTTTATACCAGCAACCTACGACCAAGAAATTTGTGATAAGATTATAACCGTTACAGATGAAGAAGCCTATGAGTTTACAAGGCTTGTTTCTAAAAAAGAGGGACTCTGTGTAGGAATTTCCTCAGGTGCAGCACTGGCGGCGGCGGTAAATGCAGCGAAAGAGGAGGAAAACAAAAATATTGTTGTTTTGTTCCCTGACACTGGTATGCGATATTTGTCTGACGGTCTTTTTGACTAAAACTCTTTATTTTTTCGACAAAATATGATAAAATAAGATATCAACTAAAATGGAGGAAATAAAATGGCTTCCTATGGAGTTATTTTTGACTTAGACGGCACCTTGGCGTATACGCTAGACGATATCACAAGTGCTGTAAACAATATGCTGACAAGGCTTGGCTACAAAACTCGCACAAAAGCCGAGATTTTAAAATTCATCAACAATGGTGCAAGACAGCTTGTTCGCCTCTCGCTCCCTAAAACAGTGCAGGATGTTGAGTTTATAGTGGATAGCGCACTTGAAGCCTACGAACAGGAGTATGCAAAATGCTATCTTGAAAAGACAAGCCTTTATGACGGAATGTACGAGGGCTTGAGAGCACTAAAGGAAAAGGGAATTAAGCTGGCAGTTCTTTCAAATAAACAGGACAAGTTTGTAAAGGATATTATAGAAAAGCTTTTTGGCAAAAAGTTTTTTAATTTCGTACAAGGACAAGCAGGCACACCCGCAAAGCCGGACCCCTCAACCACACTTTACATATGTAAGCAAATGGGAGTAAAGCCGGCTAACTGTATTTTTGTAGGAGATTCGGATGTTGATGTAAAAACTGCGCAAAACGCAGAAATGACATCGGTTGGTGTTGTTTGGGGCTATCGCGATGAGGACGTTTTAAAGGACGCAGGGGCAGACTACATAGTCGAAACACCGGCGGACCTATGCGCACTAATTGAAATGCAAGTAGCAAACAAAAAGCAAATAGCAAAATTAAAATAAAAAGGAGTCGCTTGTGCGACTCCTTTTTAAAATTCACAAAAAATTAACATTTTAATTTCATTTGTATAAATTGCCAAAAAATCTAAAATGTAATGGTTTTTAAAAAATCAAGAAACCTAATAGAGGCAAGGGCTTAGCGCCATTTTAAAATTATAATTGAAAATAGTTTTTAGTTAAAAATTCTATGTTTTTGTGCAATATTCACAAAATCAAACTTGTTTTTTTTTTTTTTTGTTCAACTTGACAGTTTTCCACACATGTGTTAATATTATAAAGTAAAATAAAAGTTTAATTAGGAGAACTGTTTATGAAAAAGAAAATTCTACTCGGCGCTTTAATAGCGATAGCAGTAATGTGCTTATTTGCTATTTCAATTTCCGCTACCGAGATTGATGGCGTACATTATTCGTTGAACGACAGCTCGTTAACAGCAGAGGTGTCGCGCGATAACCAGACCGCTACAACAGCAATAGTTACAATCCCATCAACTGTTGAATACGGTGGCAAAACCTATAAGGTAAATTCTATTAAGTATGGTGCATTTGAAGGCAATACCTCAATCAAAGAGCTTCGTATTTTGAGTGAGTATATCACGACCATTCCAAGTGGTATGGTTGCAAATACTTACACAAATACAGAATTTACAAAAATTTATGTTGATTTTTCAAGAATTACACAGATTAATCAAGCTGGATTTAATCCATCAAACCAAACCAATGGCAACAACCCACAAGCAAATCCATTCTATTTCTACGATGCAAAAGCATTTTTGGCAGATGGTAGCGATGTTGTAGTTGAATGTCCTGATTTTTCCAACTGCACATCAATTGGTCAAGCAGCCTTCCAAGGTGCTAATTTTAAAAAGGTTGTCATTCCTGATGGATGTGCGCTTTCAACAAGCGGTCAGGTGTTTAGACAATCAACAATAGAGGAGCTTGAAATTTTGGGAACAACAACACGTGCTTCGATAGGAACACACTGCTTCCAAAACTGTAAAAGCTTGAAAAAAATAAAAATTGAGTCCCCTGTTACATCTTATAACGCAAGTGCGTTCGCGTCAAATACATCGGTTGAAGAAATATATATCAACCTTTCAAATACAACGACAGTTGATGGAAACGCATTTTGTTTCTCATCTAAATATGATGCAGGAAACACTACAACCCAATGGTACAATCAAAACGGCGAAAAGGTGGTTGACCTAACAAACCTTGAAAACCTCAATGCTAGCGGTCAAGCGGGTACGTTTGCTTCTTCCAACATCGGCTCTGCAAAGATTATTTGGCCAAAAGCTATAAAAACTATGAAAGACCAAGCATTTAGAAAATGTAATATTACCGGTGTAATGTACATTAATGCTGCAGAGGGTGTTGAGCTTGAATTGAGCAGATGGGCATTTGATGGAAACGCTCCTTCAGTTGTTATTTGCGGAGAAGGCGTAACAACGATTTCCAACTACTTTGAGGCTCAATGCACGGTGGTTTGTCTTGCTGATTCTGTTGAGTTTACCCAAAGCGACCCATTTAAAAAGTCAGATAATACAATATACTGTAAGGCTTACACAGCAAATAATGCTGGAAACATAACATCAAAGGCTACAGTAAACAATATTACAAGTGGTACAGTAACAACCCATATGGGCTGTGGCGCAGTTGTTGATTTGGTTTTGGCTGACTCAACACCACTTAAATTAGATTATGTTGAGCATTCACATGAGGCTACCCCTGACAACACAGTTTGCCCTGCTGGCTCAGTTACTATTTACAAGTGCCCAGGCTGTGGCGACACATATAAAGTAACTGATGAAAACACATATGTTTCTGACACACACGAGTTTTCACTTGACAATGGCGCTATAATAGTTAGTATCGTTTATGCAAATGGCAACTACCTATCAAAGGGCACAATCACAAAGAAGTGCGCTCAATGTGATGCCGAGATAACACCGGATATAGAGGAAGAATCCTTTGCACCTTTGTTTGACGACCTAGGTTATTCTATGGAGGAAAACAACTCCAATGTTAAATCTATTTCTCAAACAGTTAGCGTAAATAAAAAAGCTCTTGATTTCTACGAGAGCTTGATGCAAGTAAAGATTAACTACGGTGTAGTTGCTGCAATTGCGAATAATGATACAGTTCCTCTTTCCGTTGTAGATGGCAAGGTTGTAGCTGGCGAAAATGCAGTTTCTATAAATATGACAGATACTAATTATTCCAAGGTAGTATTAAGACTAAACGGTGTTTCAACATCTGTTGCAGTTAACTGCAGTGGTTACTTAATGGTTGATGGCGTAGTTTCATATATCAGCGGAGACGAGCTCACTGATAAACCAGCTGCATTAACCTATGTTGATGCAGTGGTACCGGAAACTCCTGTAGAAGATGAAGAATAAAATTAAAAAGAACCGCATTTGCGGTTCTTTTTTATTGCAAGCCGAGCCACCTTGATTATGATTATTTTCAAATAAAAACACCCTGCCGTTTGGCAGGGTGTTTTACTAAATCCAAATTTAAATTATTTAACTTCAGCCTTTGCGCCAGCATCTGTAAGTTGCTTTGCAATGTCTTCAGCTGTTTCCTTAGAAACTGCTTCCTTAATTGTCTTTGGAGCGCTTTCAACAAGCTCCTTAGCTTCCTTAAGACCAAGACCTGTAAGCTCTCTTACAACCTTGATAACGTTAAGCTTGCTTGCACCTGCTTCAACAAGTACAACGTCAAACTCTGTCTTCTCCTCAACAGGAGCTGCAGCAACTGCTGCGCCAGCAACTGCAACAGGAGCTGCAGATACGCCGAATTCTTCCTCAACTGCCTTTACAAGATCAGCAAGCTCAAGAATTGAAAGTGTTTTGATTTCTTCAAGAATATTAGTAACCTTTTCGTTAGCCATGATAATTTATCCTCCGTAATTTAGATAATATAATTTTTCTTTTTTATTTACGTTTTTAAGTTAACGTTAAACTTATTCAGCAGCTTCTACGCCATTCTTTTGGTCGATAACTGCTTGGATAGCACGAGCAAAGCCAGAGATAGGACCTTGGATGCTACCGAGGAATCTTGCAAGAAGAACTTCCTTAGAAGGAATATCAGCAAGAGCCTTAACTGTGTTTGCATCAACAACTGCGTTCTCAAGGAAACCACCCTTAATTTCAAAGGTTTCTACCTTGTCAGCATATTCTTTTGCAATTTTTGCAGGAGCAACTGGGTCATCATAACCGATAGCGATAGCGCTCATACCGTTAAGATTTTCCTTCATTGCTTCGTAGCCTACTTCATCACAAGCACGACCAATAAGAGTATTTTTAATTACCATATAGTCAACGCCTGCTTTTCTGAAAGCGGCACGCATTTTAGTATCGTTTTCAACTGTGATACCTTGGTATTGAACAAGAACACCACTCTTTGCCTTCTTGATTTTTTCAACAAGCTCAGCAACAACGGCTTTCTTTTGTTCAAGAACTGAATTACTTGGCATAATAACCTCCTTGTAAATTTCCGGCAGGAAAAAGAAAAATCTTTTTTCGGAAAAAGCATAAAATATCCATACCGAAAAAAGATTTATTAACTATAAAATTATATAAATTCTTCCTCGGCAGGGAGCATAAACGCAATTACCGTAACCTGCTGTCTTTGGATTAGCCTCAATATTATAGCATAGTGAATATGCTTTGTCAAGTGTTTTTTTAAAATTTTTATTTTTGTACTTTTCTTAAGTCCTCACCCTTGAAAAGCTTGATATTAAACTCGCCAAACAAACGGCTTGTAATTCTATCGTGATACTTGCTTCTGATTTCCTTTGAATTTAAGTTGGTGCTTGCAATAATTGGCAAGCTTTTATTTAATCTTGTGTTAATTATATTATAAAGACACGCAACTGTAAAGGAGTTTATAGCCTCAGCACCGAGGTCATCAATGATTAACAAATCACAGTCGAGATACTTTTGTGAGATAGGCTCGCTATCGCCAAATCGGTCTCTGAAGCGGTCAGCATCAAAATCAAAAAAGATGTTTTGTGCTGTTTCATAAACAACATTGTATCCATTTTCAATAAGCGCCTTTGCCATAGAGGTTGACAAATGCGTTTTGCCAAGACCTGTGCCACCAACGAACAAAACGTTGTCCTTAATAGTAGCAAAATCGCGCACATAATTGTTTGCGTAATCTAAAAGCTCACTCATTTCCTCCTTGTTTTCATAAAGGTCAAGAGAAAATGTTTCAAAGCTTTGAGTTTTTATAAGATTTGAAATGCCCGATAGCTTTAATTGCTCCTCGATTAGCTTGGTTTTATAGCAAGAGCAGGTCTTACCGTTGTATGCGCCATAGTCCTGACATAAATCGCAATCGTAGTGATAGTCGGTATAGTCCTCGCTATAGCCGTTTGATATAAGCAGCTCGCCTCTTGCTTTTTGAAGCTCTAGGTTGCGCTCTCTCAAGGCGTTTATGCGTTCTTCAAGCCCATCCTTGCCGCCGAGTGCACAGGACATAATAGATATACCTGTTTGAGATAGCTCCTTGTCAATAGCCTTAATTTCAGGAATTTTGGAGTAAATTTCTATAAGCCTTCTGTCGCGCAAGGACTCATTTTCTTGACGCTTGCTTTCAAATTCTTCATTTACTTTATTAATAACCTGTCTTGAAAAGCTCATTTTTTACTCCTTTCCTTGATTCTTTCGTCCGAGCGCTTGAGTGCCGCCTCAAAAAAGTCGTCCGTGTCAAATGAGGACATAGACAATTTTTCCTTGTGGCTCTTTTGCGCCTTTTCAGCATCCTCAACGGTTTTTATGCCCGAGATATGCCAGTTTTCAAGAATTTTATTTGTGTAGCTCCAGTTTGCACCCTTGCCCGAGTCAACTGAAATCTCATATGCGTGTTTTATTAAATCATAGCTGAATTTAAGCCCCGCCCAGCTTTCAAAAAAAGCTTTCTCCTTGCTTGTAAACTCGCGCCCACCAACGCCAAATAGCTTTCTGATTTTGTATTCAAGTGAACGCTTGTTACGTCTTGCCGCGAAGTGGCTCTCTAGCTTTTCGTAGGTGTCGACGCCTTCATCGTAAAGAATTTTTGTGGTTTTTCTTATGTAAGCCCAGTTCGTCGTGTTGTTTTCTACGCAATAGGCAAGAAGCATAAGAATATATTCGTCGCTGAAATTATATAAGCTCTTTATATGCAAGAGGGAATTATAATCAGTAGGGGTAAAGCTCTTTTCAAGCACGTTTTGTGCACAATCTGCAAGCATTTTAAAGTCAGGATGAGCACCCAACAGCTTGGTAATTTGCGCACCGGTATAAGTTGGCATTGAGTTGTCAGCCTCGCTAACTGAGGAGACAATCTCTGGTGTAATTTCTAGCCCGTCTATATTAATTATTCCGTTTTTTGCCCAAAATTCAAGCGCTTCGGTGACCTCGCTAAGGCTAAGCTCCAGCTTTTCACAAAGCAAGGGGAGTGCCTTTTCAAAGTCGCTAAAATAACCCGAGTAAGCGGAAATGCCAAGAATGACCTTTAATTCCGCCTCACTAGCGTCCTTTGCAATATCAACCACATTTGAGGGCAGATTGACAATGCTTCCTATATATTTAAATGAAATTTTCATATTTTCTCCGTTTTTGTCAGCTAAAATCAGCTTGGATATGCATTGAGCGCTTCATCAGCTCTTGCACCGTTTAAGTATTCGTAGTAGCCCTGAGCGCCAATCATAGCGGCATTGTCTCCGCAAAGGGACATCTCTGGTGCATAGAATGTAGTGCCTGAGCACTCGCAAAGCTCCATAAGCGCTTGTCTTATGTGAGAGTTTGCACTAACACCACCAGCTAAAACAATCTTGTCGTAGCCTGTTTTTTGCAGCGCATCGCGTACCTTTTGCTTAATCGCCTCGGTAATCGAACATGTAACCGATGCAGCAACATCCTCGCGAACAACCTCGTCGCCTTTTTGATTTTTTGTGTTTAGATAGTTTATAACAGCAGTTTTTAGCCCGCTGAATGAAAAATCAAGTGTGTCCTTGCTTATGCTTGGGGAAGGGAATGAAATCGCGTGCTTGTCGCCTTGGCTAGCTAGCTTGTCCATCATAGCACCACCTGGGTAGGGAAGACCCATAACACGACCGATTTTATCAAAGCATTCGCCGACAGCATCATCACGAGTGGCGGCGATTTCGTCGAACTCTGTGTATGATTTTACATCAAAAAACGATGTGTGACCTCCTGAAACGACAAGAGATAAAAATGGTGGCTCAAGCTTTTTGTGTGTCAAATAGTTTGCAGCAACATGTCCCTTTATATGGTCAACCGGAACGAGAGGAATGTTGTTAGCATAAGCGAGTGACTTTGCAAAATTTACAGCAACCAAAAGCGCACCAATAAGTCCGGGGCCGTTGGTAACAGCAATCATATCAATATCCTTGATGGTTACCCCTGCCACATTCAAGGCCTCATATGTAATTTTAGAGATGGCTTCAATGTGCGCACGGCTTGCAATTTCTGGCACAACCCCGCCATAAAGCGCGTGGATATCGACCTGGGAGGCAATAATATTCGATTTTACTGTACGTGTGTTATCACTCATTTCGAGAACAGCACAGGCTGTTTCATCGCATGAGGATTCGAAACTTAAAACTAACATTATTGCATCTTTCCTTTCATATTTCCAAATTCATTAGTATAGCGTTTTCTGTTGGCAAAGAATAGTGATTTTTAGACACTCCCACCGCAGAAAAGCCAAATTTTTTATACAAATTGATAGCAGGTGTGTTTGATTCGCGCACCTCTAAAAATAGCTTTTTGATATTATTTTTCTCGGAAAACTTCAAAAGCTCTCCGATAAGAGCTTTTCCAACACCCATTTTTCTTGCACTTGGTGCTGTTGCAACATTCACAATCTGACATTCGTCAAGAATTTTGGTAAAGCTGATGTAACCAACAACCTCGGAACCTATTTTTGCAACGAAAAAATGCCAAATTGGGTCGTCAATATACCTTAAAATATCGCTTTCCTTAAATGGAGCAGAGAAGCATTCAGCCTCGATTTTCGCGACACAGGGTGCATCTTTTTTGGAAATTACCTCGATTTTTGTTGCTTTTTCCATGTTAATAGCCGAACTTGCCCGAAAGGCTGTCGTCATCCTTAATCCAGTCTCCAACGATAACCTCGGCAAAGTCAGTTTTTGTGTTTCTTATAATAACCTTTGTAATTCCCGCGTTTATAATTTGGCGCTTGCACATCATACAGCTATTCATTCCGCCAATTATCTCGCCGGTTTTTGGGTCTGTGCAGCACATATAAAGGGTGGCTCCAAGCATTTGCTCGCGAGATGCTGCAATTATTGCGTTTGCCTCTGCGTGAACACTGCGGCAAAGCTCATATCTTTCTCCCTTAGGAATCCCTAGACTGTCGCGATAGCAGGTGCCAAGCTCGTTGCAGTTTACACGTCCTCTTGGAGCGCCATTATAGCCTGTTGAAACGATAACATCGTTTTTTACAATAATAGCACCAAAGCGACGGCGAAGGCACGTGCTTCTTTCTGATACGGTTTCTGCAATATCAAGATAATAGTTGTGCTTAGATACTCTTTCCATATTAAACTCCTTAATTAAAATCGAATACGACCTTGCCCTCATTGTCAAGCTTCAGTACAGCATCGAAGCTCTTGCCATTCTTTGAAACAAAGCCTTGAATTTTACTTGTTTTGCCAGTTGCAAGTAGCATTTTTACATTTGACAGTGAAATTACGCGCTTGCAAATGGTTTTATTAATTGTGAATTTGCAGCCGTCCTTATAACCTGAACAGCCATAGCCATAGCGAGTTCTTATAACATCATGCTCACAAAGCGGACATTTACCAACAACCTCGCCGAAAATGCCAATATTTGTGTCTTTTTCGGGCTCGGCGTCCTTGGATTTTTCAAACACTTCTCCAATTTCCTTTTGTGCAAGCTTGACACTGTCGTCAACGGTGATCTCGCTTCTATATACCTTTTTGAGTGCTTGACCCATCTCACTGGTCTTATATTTGTCCATTATAATGCCAAGCTGAGAGAGCGCCTCAATAAGGTATTCGCCATCTGGCAATATATAATAAGAGTCTTTTTTGAGCATAATATATGCGCTCTTGCACGCGTTTTCGATAATTCCGGTTCTTGTTGCCTCGGTTCCTAGCTCCAAGCCCTCGAAAATAGCCTTATAGTCCTCGTCATCGCTTTCATCTGCGCTTGCCTTATCCTCTTTAAATGGATTCTTGAGGTAGTTGTTTAAGGTTTCGATAGTGTAGTGCTTAGGCGGTGTGGTTTCCTTTTCGACAGGCTTAAATAAAATATTTACCTTGTCACCCTTTGAGAGCTTAGGCAAAATTTTGTCCTTTTGGGTGTAGTCGTCAAACTTTGTCCAGCCGGCTTGGGTAATTACTGTACCCTTGAGGGTAAATTCTTCATATTCGCCAACCTTGATTTTGATTTCACTACGCTCAATTTTACATTCCTCTGAGCAGAAAACTGCAACAAAACGGCGCAAAATTGTTGAGTAAACCTGTCTTTCACGCTCGGTTAGCGATTTTGGGTCGGGAATTTTATAGGTTGGAGTGAGGGCAGAGTGAGACTCAATTTTTGAGTCGTCAAATATAGACTTTGAAAACCTAAATTCAACAGGGTAGCCCATTTTTGAAACGTTTGCAATGATAGACTTCATCTTTCCTTGCTCAGCAGTGGCTAAATACTCGGAGTTTGTACGTGGGTAGGTAACAAAGCCCTCCTCGTAAAGCTTTTGAACGGTTGAAAGAGAGTCGTCCATTGACATTTTGTATTTTTTACCGAGATAGCTCTGCAATTTTGAAAGAGAAAACAATTTTGGCGGGGAGAGTGTGTCTTTTTTTGTCTTAACCGACGTTACAATAGCATCAGCACCATTGTATTTCGTACACTCGTCGAGCGCCTTTAAATATTCATCCTTAGTAAACTTTGTTTTCGAGGTTAAATCTACAAATTCGTCGTTTGTTTTTTCGTGCGAAGAAATAACATAGTATTTTTGCGGTACGAAATTCCTAATTTCCATATCTCTGTCATAAATAGCCTTTACAATAGGCACAATGACTCTGCCGACACGAAGCAGCTTGCCCGTTTTTAAGGTGGCAAAGCGAGTAAGGTTTACTCCGTAAAGCCAGTCTATATAAGTTCTTGCAAAGCCTTCATTTGCAAGAGAAATATACTCGCTCTCGCTTTTCATATCGTTGAGTGCGTCGGAAATGGTTTCAGGAGTTTGGTCGGGCAACCACAAGCGTACGAATTTCTTTTCTGTCTCAAGTGCGTGCTCAACGCAAAGGCGAACAATGATTTCGCCCTCACGGTCTGCGTCTCCTGCGTTTACAATGGTGTCAATGTTGGCACGATTGCAAAGATATTTAATGGTGTTAAATTGCTTTTTGACGCCGGGGTCGATCTCCTTATTTGCATTTCTTTTTAGGTTGAATTTAAACTTGTCAGGAAAGCAAGGGAGATTGTCCATAACCCATTTGTTCTGTGGATTTTCTACATAATCCTCAATATCAGCAAGGGAGAAAAGATGACCGAAAACCCAGGTAACAACATAGTCGCCGCCCTCGTAGTAGCCGTCACGCTTAGCCATTTTGTCGTTTTGCAAGCGCGCAATTCCCGCTAAAATATTACGTGCAAGCGATGGCTTTTCGGCAATTATCAGCTTCATATTTTTCTCCTTTCTGATTGAAAATTCAAAGACAAAAAATGTCGATACAAAATCATTTTATCACAACTGTCCTAAATTTTCAAGTATAATATATAAAATATAAAATGCACGGCAATAACCGTGCATTAATTTATTTTTTTAATTTCTCTCTCGTACCGTCGGGGCGCTCAATAACTGTGTTGCCAAGAGTTGCGCGCAGATTTCTGCGATAACCCTCTAAATATTCCTCGTAAAGCACCTTTTGCTCGGCAAGCTCGGATTCTGTTAGTCCTTGCTCCTTTTTCTTTTTTGCAAGAAAATTAATTCTGTCGATTTTTTCCTTTTCCATAGCCATCTCTCAATCTAATTCTGTTTTGCAGATAATTCCGCCGCCGATTACGACATCACCGTCGTATAAAACAACGCTTTGACCTCTGCAAATCGCTCTTTGCGGCTCATCAAAAACTACGTGCAAAAGTCCATTTTCCAGACACGCCTCGGCGCTTTTTTCAATTTGATTGTATCTAATCTTAGCAAAAACCTTCATCGGTGCATCAATCGAATCAACGGCAATGAGATTTACATTGTCAGCCCATAGTTCACGTGAAAAAAGGTCCTCGTTTTCGCCAATTATGACCTGGTTTTTCTCTAAAACCTTGCCACAAACATACATAGAATGAGGAAGAGCAAGTCCTAAGCCCTTTCTTTGTCCAATTGTGTATCTTATTATTCCCTTGTGCTTGCCAAGGAGTTTTCCGTCTTTGGTCACAAAATCTCCCACAGGGTAGGACTTTTTTGTATAATTTTCAATGAATTTGGCATAATCTCCGTCTGGAACAAAGCAAATATCTTGGCTCTCCTTTTTTTGGGAAAACTCAAAATCAAGCATACCAAGACACGCACGCACCTCGTCCTTTGACTCCATTTTTCCAAGTGGGAAAAGTGTTTTTTCTACCTTTTCCTTTGATAGCCTGTAAAGCACGTAGCTTTGGTCCTTAGAAACGTTTTTTGCCTTCTTTAAAACCTTCCTGCCGTATTTTTCGTCATATTCGATTATCGCGTAGTGTCCCGTTGCTATCATATCACAGCCAAGTTCGTTTGCGGTTTCAAAAAGCTTGTCAAATTTCAAGTGAAAGTTACATTCAATACAAGGGTTTGGCGTTGCTCCTTTTTCATATGATGAAATGAAATTGGAGATTACATATTTGTCAAAATCTTGCGAAAAATCAACCACGTGGTGGGGAATTTTTATTTTTTCACATATTTTTTTGGCATCTGTAATGTCGGTTTCGCTTACACAAGAATCGCTATTATTCGAGTGTAGGCGCATTGTTGCGCCCTCACACTCATAGCCTTCGTTTTTTATTATACAAGCACAAGCAGAGCTATCAACTCCGCCACTCATTGCTATTAATACCTTTTTCAATTTAGAATACGTATGTTCCTTTCTCCACCTTGTATTCCTTGCCATCAATTATAATTGTTGTTTTGGATGGGGTGGTGATTTCATATCTAAAGCCGTCCCCTTCCTTGTACCAAGCAGAGGAAACGAGTCCTTTTCTTGTTTCGATTTTCGCACTCAGCCAGCTTAGCTTTTTGGTTGGCATAGGCGCTATAACGATTTCTTCAAAGCCCGGCTTATCTTCAACAGTTTTTATGCCACAAGCAACGCCGTAAACCCAGTCAGCCACACTGCCATATGCGTAATGGTTAAAGGAGTTCATATCCTTTGACCAAAATTCACCCTTGTCGTTAACTCCGTCCCAGTGCTCCCAGATAGTTGTGGCACCTTGCTTAACTGAATATAGCCAAGATGGGTAGTTTTCTTGCAAAAGCAAATCGTATGCAAGCTCACAATAACCATTGCTTGATAGCGCGTGTAGTAAATATGGAGTGCCAAGAAATCCGGTGGTTAGACGAGTTCCGTTAGCCTTAATCATATCTGCTAACTGCTTGGCAACAGCTTTTTTGTTGGTTGTAATGCCAAAGTAAAGCGCAACTACACACTCGGTTTGAGTCTTGTACTCTGGGAATGCGCGCCTTGTAGCCTCTAAAATCTTATCTCTTAGCTTTTCGTATTTTTCAACTTTTTTGCCAAGAATCTTACCAACCTTACAAACAATATCTGTCGAATAATAGTAATATACTGAAGCTAAGAAATCTTGGTTTGAAGCACCCTTATACGAGCCGGCAGGAGCATCGATTCCGAGCCAGTCGGCAAAATGGTCTGTGCCTGTCCATAAATATTTGTCGTTTGTTACATTTGTTATGTATCTAATGTATGCACACATTGACTTATATTGCTTTTTCAAGATTTCACGATTGCCATATGTCAAGTAAATTTGATATGGACAAATAGTTGAAGCATCACCCCAACCACAGCGAGTCCATTCCTCGCCCCAAACCTGAGGAATTACGTTTGGAATGCCACCATCTGGAGTTTGGTCGATTTTTAGGTCGGTTAGCCATTTCTCAAAGAATTTTTCAACGTCGTAGTTGTAGGTTGCTGTTTTAACAAACACCTGAGCATCGCCCGTCCAACCCATTCTTTCATCTCTTTGTGGGCAGTCAGTGGGAATGTCTAAGAAGTTGCCCTTTTGCCCCCAAATGATATTTGAAAAAAGCTTATTTAAAAGAGGAGATGAGGAATTTAAATAGCCTGTGCGCTTAATATCTGAATGCAGAACGATAGCTTTTACATTTTCCTTGGTAATCTCGCCAGGAAATTTATTTACCCTTATGTATCTAAAGCCATAGAATGTTAATTTTGGCTTGTAGGTCTGGAAGCCGTCCTTGGCTGTATAGATGAATTCAGCCTTTGCGGTACGATAGTTTTCGTTATAGAAGTTGCCGTCCTTGTCCAGAACCTCGGCAAAAGAAAAATCAACAACATCTCCCTTATTTGCATCAAGCGAAATTTCAAAATAACCAGTTAGATTTTGGTTGAAGTCGATAATCGTTTCTCCCTTTGGTGTTTTGAAAATTCTGTGTGGCTTTATTACCTCTTGCTCACAAACCTTTTCGCCTTGTTGCTTAACCAAGCGTGCACGGTCATAATCTTGCACCTTGACAGGAATGAACCTTTCTTCATAGTTGGCATCGTAATGCTCGCCGTCATAAATATCGGAGAAGGTGATTTTGGAGAGTGAAACCTCCCAGCTCTCGTCAGAATAAATATATTCAACCTTTCCATTTTTGTACTCAAGCTTGATTTCACAAATTAACGCTGGGTACATATTGGGGCTATTTTGATTGTTTCTCCAGTTGATTCTGCCCTTGAACCAACCCTCGCCAAGAGTAACCCTTAATTCGTTTTCTTCCTTAATTAAATTAGTTATATTATACTCTTGAACCTGAGTTCTTGTGTTTGATGTAAAGCCTGGGGCTAAAATAAAGTCGCCAATGCGAGCGCCGCCCAAAGTTGCATAGTAGCAACCAAGAGAGGACATTTTGATAGTTGCCTTTTTGATTTCGCCGTTTGTCTTGAAGGATTTTTTTAAAACAGGGCAAGTGAACCTTTCCATTGTTGGATAGGAAATCCATTTTGAATTATTAAGCATAATAACCTCGTTAAAAATATTATAATTAAAGTAACTAAGTTCATTATAGCAAGTGAAAAAATAAAAATCAACAAATTACTTATAAATAAGTAAAAAACTTTCAAAAAACTATTGACAAACTGAATTTTGCGTATTATAATGAACATATGAACAATTGCTCATATATGGGAGGAAAATATGGAAAACGAGAGCGTAGTATCAAAAATTCAGGGTGCAATTACCCGTAATAGCGAGCTTTTTGAGGAGCTTGCAAATCTTTATAAAATCTTTGGAGATGCGTCGAGAGTTAAAATTCTTTGCGCGTTGACTCAAAGCGAAATGTGCGTTAGTGAGATATCTGAGTTTTTATCAATTACTCAGTCAGCGGTGTCCCATCAGCTTCGTATTTTAAAAACTAGCAATCTTGTTAAGACAAGAAGAAATGGCAAATCGATTATTTATTCCTTGACAGATGATCACGTTCGTACAATCATCGACTGTGGTATGGAGCACATAGCTGAATAAGATGAAAAACCTATTGCGTGAAAACAAGGCAATGATTATAAGGATTTTAATATCCATTTGCCTTATCATTGCGGGATTAATCGTAAATGGATTTAACGAATATGCATCAATCGGTCTTTATCTTGCTGCATACGTGATAAATGCGTATAAGGTTATTTGGGGGGCTTTAAAAAACCTTTTTGTACACAAGGAGGTTGGAGAAAAGATGCTAATGACTATTGCATCGCTTGGCGCAATAGTTACAGAGTCGTTTTTTGAGGCAGCACTTGTTATAGCTCTATATCTAATCGGAGAGCTAATTGAGGACAGCGCTAGCGAGCGTGCAAAAGAATCAGTAAGAGCTCTTTCCGAGATTAAGCCATCACTCGCGAGACTTAAGGACCATAAGGAGCTTATTAAGGTTGAAAAAATCAAGGTAGGCGATATTATTGAGGTTTATGCCGGAGAAAGAATTCCACTTGATGGAGTAGTACTTGAGGGCTATGCCGATGTTGATACCTCTGTGGTTTCTGGCGAGAGCGTTCCTACTCCTATGCGTGTGGGCTCTGAGGTTTATGCAGGGCACTTAAGCATAAATGGTGTTCTTACTATTAAGGTAACCCGTGAATGCAATCAAAGCATGATTCAAAGAATTATAGACATTTCCTTGGATGCATCATCAAAAAAATCAAAAAGCGAAAAGTTTATAAGAAAATTTGCAAAAATATATACTCCTTGTATAATAGGTGCTGCACTTCTTGTAGCAATTTTGCCACCACTTTTAGGTGCAGACACATTTACTTGGCTATATAAAGCATTTTCGTTCTTGGCAATTTCTTGCCCTTGCGCTATTGTTATTTCTGTGCCACTTGCATACTTTGTTGCAATCGGCTACGCGTCGAAAAAGGGCGTTTTGGTCAAGGGCTCAGGGGTGCTTGAAAAAATCAGTACTCTTAACACAATGGCATTTGACAAAACAGGCACATTGACAAAGGCTGAGCTTCGTGTCACTAAGGTTGAAACAGTAGAAGAGCTTACCAAGATGGAGCTGCTTGAAATTTTGGGTGTTGTTGAAATGAAGTCCAAGCATCCGGTTGCTGAGGCAATACAAAGAGAAACAGAGCGCTTTAAATTGAATGTTAAAAAAGGCACAAACTATCAAGAGCATATTGGTATGGGCATAGAGTGTGATTCGGAATATGGACACATAAAGGCAGGCACATACGAGTATGCGGGAGCAGAAGAGCCGGTTAGTGGCGCAAATGTTTACGTGTCGGTTGACGGAAAATTTGTCGGCTATGTTGGTGTTGGCGACAGTATAAAGGAAAATGGAAAAATTTCATTTGATAAATTAAGAGATAACGGAATAGAGAAAATTTACGTTATCAGTGGCGATAAGCAATCAAAGGTTGATTCAGTAGCTAGTGCTCTTTATGCGGATGGTGCATATTCTCAGCTCTTGCCTGAGCATAAGCTTGATGCACTTGAGGACATAATAGAAAATGGCGAAAAGGTGAAAATCGGCTACTGTGGAGACGGGGTAAATGATATGCCTTGCCTATCACGCGCAGATGTTGGCTTTGCAATGGGGGCACTTGGCTCGGATGTCGCTATTGAAAAGAGTGATGTAATAATCACAGATGATGACCTTGAAAAAATACCTAAGGTTGTAAGAATAGCAAAAAGAACTAAAAAGATAGTAATTACTAATATCGTTTTTGCAATAGGAGTAAAGCTGCTTGTAGCTGTGCTTAATATTGCAATACCAACCTTCCCAATGATTTTGGCTGTTTTAGCCGATGTTGGTGTTATGCTAATAGCAATTCTCAATGCATTACGCGCCGGCAGAGACTCAAAGCTTAAATAAAAAAACGCGACCCAGTGTCTAAATTTTCAAAAAAGGACTGCAAAAACGCAGTCCTTTTTTAAAATCCCTAGACAAAAGCCTCCTTTGTAAAGGCACCCGCAGGGCGTGCGTTAGAAGAGTGGCTCGCAAATGCGAGACAGAGGGATTAATTTGCAAAATTCACAAAAAGTTAACATTTAAATTGGCTTTGTGAAAAATAACCAAAAAATACCACGTGAATCCTTGTAGCAATAATTTAAGCAAATTGGCTTTTGTTGCGATAAACATTGGATTTTACTGCAAAAAATAAAAAATTTGAAAACCACGAAAAAGTTAGTAATAGTCGAATTTTTTGTGTACTTTTTACAAAAAGTATGCATTTTTTTTTTTTTTTTGTTCAACTTGACAGTTTTCCACTTATATGTTAATATACTAACATAAATAACGCGACACGCGTAAAAAGGAGAAAATTATGAAAAAGAAACTATTCTTGGCACTTGCAGTAAGCGTTATGCTTATATGCTTATTTGCAGTAGGAGTTAGTGCAGCTGAGCCAGATAACAATGGTAAGACAGTTACCTTGTCTGACGGTACAGTTTGTGCTCTCTATGACACAGATGGCAACCCTCTTCTTTGGTATATTACATCAACAGATGCTGACACAGGCGCTAAAACCTATGCACACATTGCAGCAAATGATGAGGCAGTTGACCGCTATAATGGATGGAGTGGCGGTGACCAGCTTGGCTCAATGAAAATCACAGTAAATGGAACAGATTATGGCAACACATCTTTTGTTGTTTTAAATCTTTATGATGTTACAATTTCTCGTGGACAACGCGTAGGAAATAAGGTTACCTATTTTTCAAAAACCTTTACAGGCGCTTCTAATCTTGAGTATGTATTCGCTCCTCTAGGAACAACCGGCTTTGGTGCAGAGGACTTTAAAAACTGCTCAAATCTTAGATATATAAATATTGAGGAGCTAACCGAGCTAACCAGCGTAGGCTCTCAAAGCTTTAATGGCTGTTCAAAGCTTTTTGCAGGTCAAAAGCTTGACTTGTCGAGCACTAAGCTTGTTAGCACAGCGGGAAATGCCTTTGCAACCGTCGCAGCTACTGAATTTGTATTCCCAACCACCTTTACTTCCTTAGGACAAGAAACCTTTAAGGATTGTAAATATGTGACAAAAATCACCTTCCTTGGCGAGGTTACAACCATCGCAAATGGGGCATATGCTACATTTAAAAACTGTGAAAACCTTGAAACAGTAACAGGTACTGCCAAGGCATTCGAGGCGAACAAGCATACTAGTATTGGTGCTGATGCTTTCCGTAATTGCAAAAAGCTAAATCAAGTTGACGGATTTATTGAAAATGGAATTTTGACAATTCCGGAGGGTGTTAAAACTGTTAATCAATTTGCATTTTCAGAATGTGACGCTGTTACATATATTGACCTTCCATCAACATTGACTACTGTAAATCAACAAGGCTTTTCATATATGAGCAATGTTAAGCTTATTGATTTTGGAAAGATAACAGGTGTATTATCTCTTGGCAACTGCGGAAACTTTAGAGATATGGATAGCCTTGTTGCAGTTTCATTGCCTGAGGGAATGACACAAATCAATAACCGTGCATTTGCAAGCTGTGATAACCTAACAGCGTTCTATATGCCAAATTCAATTCAAACTCTTAATACAAATGGTGATGGTCAAGGCTCATTCTGTGGTTCTTCAAAGCTGTATTTTGTTCAAGAAAGCTTCTCCGTTAGCCAATGCTTAGTTGATGGCGTGGTTGACACAAGCAAGCTTGTTTTGCCAAGTAAGCCAGAGGTTTACTATATGCCAACCTCACTCACTGCATTCTCTGGAACAGTATCATCTAGTGATACATATGCTATTTCTTCAATATTCAGATATTGCTATGCGTTAAATGATGTAATAGTTTTCCCAGAAGGCTTTAAGAGTGCAATGGTAACAAGAGCGTTCCAAGAGATTGGAACTAAGGACTCACCAAAAACAATTGTATTTACCGGCGACATAGAAGAATTTGCAATCACACATTATTCACAGTATATTACCTTTGTTTTCGCAAATGAAAACGACAAAGACTTTAATGACCTTGGAGTTATAAGATCAACAGGCAATACTAAAGAAACAGGTTCAAGTGCGTACTTCTGCTCAACAGGAATAAGATACAACCTTGCAATTTCAGGCAGAGTTGGTAGCTCTAAGGACTACTCTGAGGCTGACATTGCAAATATTGCAACAACAATCGCAGCAATCCACGCAACAGGTGTAGCTGAGGACTTTAAGCTCCACGCACCACACCTTGACGCACACGAAGATGCAACCTGCACATCTCCAGCAGGTAACTTTACATACTGCTTCTGTGGTAAGGAGCTCTCATTTGTAGCAGATGAAGGCTCAGTAGCGCTAGGACACAACTATGACAACCTAACAGGCAAGTACTACCCAGAGGTAAACGGAGTAGCAAACTATTTTGCAGATGCAATTCACCAATATTTCTGCGCACAATGTAACACAGACGTAGAAAAAGC
>JAZPYB010000029.1:0-63316 GCA_045543955.1 Eubacteriales bacterium | reverse complement strand
CAATTTTCAAGGATCTTTTTTCTAAGCATCAAACCTATCTATGGTTCTGTTTTAGGCGCTCTTCATCAGAGTGCCTTGCTATTATACCAAACCACTTCCTCTTTGTCAAGACCTTTTTTAAACTTTTTTTGAAAAAATTTTGTTTTTGTGCACTTTTTGTAAAAATTCTTGTTTTTTTCTACTTTTTTATGCATTATTTATAAACAAAATGAAGCCCACAGCAGTTAACTGTGGGCTTCTTTTATATTTTAGTTGTTGGCACGGTTTTGTCGTGATGCTTAATTCTGTTACTAACTTTCTTGGTCTTATCAATTTCTCCCGCCTTTTCAAGTGAGATTTTTGTAAGAAATGGACCAACTATTTCATAAACAAGAACTGAGAACAACACTATATTAAGTACAATTTCTGCTATTTGATGATCGTGACCAAAATATTCCGTTACAATTGCTGCCATTCCAAGTGCAACACCTGCTTGTGGGAACAATGTAATTCCAAGAAACTTTCTTACGTTTGGATCGGCTTTTGAAATATCAGATGAGATTCTTGCGCCAAAATATTTTCCAAAGCAACGGAAAACAATATAAACAAGACCGATTACAACAAATACCCAGTTTGCAAATACACTTAACTTTAGCTCTGCTCCACTTATAACAAAGAACAATATGTAAATTGGCGCTGTCCAACGATCAAGTCTGTCCATAAGCTCAGCCGAGAAATCACAAATGTTACAGAAGATTGTTCCGAGCATCATGCAAGACAAGAGTGATGAGAAACCAACATGCATTTTTACATCACCCATTGGAATTGTAAACTTGAGCATAGAAACTGCAACTGTTAAGAAAATAAATGCAACTGAAACCGCCAAGCGCTTTGAACGAGAGTGGAAAAATCTTTCGATAAATGTAAATACAACACCCATAAGTGCGCCTAGAAGAATTGAAAGAATAACCTCAAGTACAGGCTCAACAGCAACTGATATTATGACCTGCCATGGGCTTATATCTCCTCCAACTGTTGACATTGATTTTGCAACGCCAAAGGAAATTGCAAACAACACAAGTCCTACTGCGTCATCAAGCGCAACTACCGGTAAAAGTGTTTTTGTAACAGGACCGTGTGCCTTATATTGCTTTACAACCATCAATGTTGCAGCCGGAGCTGTTGCCGATGCAACTGCACCAAGAATGATTGCCGCCTCAATTGGAAATTTATCAGGCATAATAAAGTGTAAGCCGATAAGTGCTGCATCAACTACAATAGTTGTGAATACAGCTTGACAAATTCCAATTATTGTTGCTTGCTTACCAAATTGTTTTAAATCCTTAAGTCTAAACTCGTTGCCGATTGAGAAAGCAATAAAGCCAAGGGCAACATCAGATATAACCTTAAATCTCTCTGACGAAATATCTAGTGATGTAAAACCAAGTCCATCAACCCCGATTGCTCCAAGACAAAAAGGTCCAATTATAACGCCCGCTACCAAATAAGCGGTAACTGCAGGAAGATTAACTTGCTTTGCAAGTCTAGATAATAAAAGTCCAGCAAATAGTGCGACTGCTAAAGTAAATAATAACTCCATTTTTCTACCTTTATTTTAATATAAATTTCAAGCATTCACTATTGTAATACTGTTCCTTCATTTTGTCAAGTGTAATTTTAATTTTTGTAAAATTATTTTGATTTATATAATAAAATGAAGAAAAATGAACAAATTTTCGCCTTAAAATTACCAATTATATTTTTGTATCAACACAGCATAATAATATCAGAGCATTTGAGATTTATTTTCGAGCGTCTTGTTGATTAGGCGATTGAAATAAATCGCCTATGCTCGATAATATAGATATTAAACGAACAGGAGTTTATTATGGCTAGCAAGAAGATTTCAGTTCCAGAAGCTAAGGCTGCTCTTGACCAATTCAAGATGCAAGCTGCAAGCGAGGTTGGCGTAACTCTTAACCAAAACGGCTATAATGGTAACCTTACTTCTAAGCAAGCAGGTTCTATTGGCGGTCAAATGGTTAAGAAGATGGTAGAATCTTACGAAAATTCCATTAAGGGTACAAAATAAGAACCTTCTTTCAGAAGAACCTTGTTACTTTCTAATAAGAACCTTCTTTCAGAAGAACCTTGTTACTTTGTAATAAGAACTTGTTATAAAGTATTGGTTTATTTTGTACTGTTAGTATTTATGCGCTGTATGCATAGTACTAAAGGAAAAAGCATTTCCTTGCGGGGAAATGCTTTTTCTTTTACTATTTTAATACATCATATTAAATTAGATTTGAAATTATGCTATAATATATTTGGCTATTTGGCAAGCCGGCCCATCCGTGCAAAGATTTTATCAGCCATTTTTATTGCTATCCAACTTTTGCTTGTTATCAAAATTGGGTACGGATGCTTATATGATAACTTGTATTAAGGAGGATTAATATGGCGCACATTGATTTTTTTAAACTTCAATCGAAAAATCTATTAAAAGATTTTAAAACAAAGTATTGGGATGAAAAAAACAAAGTTTATAAATACAATCCAAAATTTTTTAATGATATTGATTCTATAATTTTGAATTATAATATTTACGAAGATGAACCATTCTCTCTAATGAATGCTCAGCATATTATAGCTTGTATAGCTGGATTTTATAATTGGCAAGAACTCATTCACTCAAATCAATATAGATTAGAACTAGGAAAATTACTTTTAGAAAATAGAAACGTGTGCATTGATGGTGGTTTTTTGGAACTTCCAATAGTGTGGGAAATGTATGAACGCGATCATCTTGAAGGATTAGATGACCAATAAAAGCTTGGAATATTCGAAGTAATTTTTCTCAACAAGAACAATTAATATAAAACAAAAGTTGGATATCAAAGCGCCTGTTATAAACAGGCGCTTTCGTTATTTTTCACCATACTGGGTGATTTTTTTGATTTTTTCCATATCGAATTTTGGCTTGCGCTCGTAGGTATAGAGTCCGTTTACCTCTTGCTCTACGTCGTACAGCTGAGTATAGCAGAAGCCACAGAGATGTGGGGAGTCAATAAGGGCTTTTGTTAGATACTCGTATCTTTCAAGGAATTCTTCCTCGGTTTTGGGTCCGTCGCCATATCCCCAACCACCAACGCCGTCGGTATCCCATCTGATACCACCGTATTCGCTAAGGTAAAGTGCAAGGTTTTCGTAATCCTTACTCTTTTGATATTTTGAAACCCATTCGTGCATTTTATCGTAATTCTCAGCAAATTCCTCATAGGTAGGAGCAAGATAAATCTTTTCGAATTCATCTTTATCTTGAATATAGTCGTGTAGGTCATATATATCAGAAACAACCTGATAGTTACCACTTGTGCCAACGCAAGGACGAGTTGTATCCATTGTTTTTGTTGCGTAATACAAAGCCTTTATAAAATCATTGTTTTGATGCCTATAATCAAAATCCCAAGTTTCATTCATTGGGCACCAGCCGATAATTGACGGATGGTTAAAATCTCTTGCAATTTCTCTTTGCCATTCGAGCATAAATGGAACTAACTGCTCCATATTTGATGCATCAATTCCCCAGTTACCGGTTTCGCCAAAGACCATATAGCCAAGCTTATCACAGTGATATAAAAATCTTGGCTCAAACACCTTTTGGTGTAGTCTTGCACCATTAAAGCCAGCATCAAGGGAAAGATAAATATCACGTACTAGCTCTTCCTCGGTTTCAGCTGTATAAATTCCCTTTTTATAAAAGCCTTGGTCAAGGACAGTACGTAAAAATGTAGGTTTATTATTCAAAAGATAGTGCTTATTATCAAAGCGAGTGCTTCTTATTCCAAAATAACTCTTAACCTTATCGTTGCCATAAGTCAATACAAGGTCATAAAGTCTGCCCTTACCTACCTCCCATAAATAAACCTTGTTAAGTGGCAATGTTATGCGTGAAATACCTTCCTTTAATTTGATAGAAGCCTCGCCCATTTCCTTGCCATTGTAGGTTGCTTTAGCTGTAAAGAGCGCATTTCCAACCACCTCTGCTTCAATAACGATGTTTTGTTGCTCAGCAGATGGGTAATATCTTACACTCTTAATATAATTCTTTTCAACATATTCAAGCCAAACTGTTTGCCAAATACCTGTTGTTCTTGTATAATCGCAACCACCAGAATAATAATTTTTGGATTGCTTACCAGATGCCTTACCTTTAGGATGGGTATCTATTGCACAAACAGTAATAATGTTTTCTTTGCCACGATTTATGTAATCGGTGATATCAATATCAAAGCCAACATAACCACCGATATTGTGATAAACCTCTTTATGATTTATATAAATGTAGCTTTCGTAATCAACTGCTCCGAAGTGCAAAATTACGTTATTATTGCCCTTTTCAATTTTAACCTTTTTTAAATACCAAACACAATTTAAAAAGTCGGTGTTCCCAATGCCGGAAAGCACACTTTCTGGGCAGAATGGTACTATAATTTTGGAGTTTAAGCTATCTCTTTCATAGAACTTTCTGTCTCTACCACTTACGCCGAAGTCAAATTCAAATTCCCATTCTCCATTGAGGTTTTGCCAATTTTCTCTTTCAAATTGGGGATTGGGATGCTCAGGTCTTGGAATTATGTTCATTTCAAATCTCCTTGTGGATTATAGTTTCTTCATTAATTTTGCAACATATGTTGCCATTAGCTTTTTTGTACCTACATTATCAAATGCAATTTCATACATATAGTCGGAGCTCATTGGGGTAACATTCATAACCGTGCCCTCTCCAAATGTCATATGCTTAATTCTGTCGCCTATTTGGTAAACATCTATTAGCTTTCTTTCAGGCTTCTTCGGTTGAGTAAATAAACCAGCGATATTTTGAGGCTTTGGCTTTGGATTTGCTGCAAAGCCACCATATGAAGAAAGTCTTTCTTTTTTAATATCTAGGTATTGTGGGTCAATCTCACGAACAAATCTGGAAAGAGGGCTTCTTTGAGTCATACCGTAAAGCATTCTCTCTTTTGTGTGAGTGATAATAAGTGTTTTCTTTGCACGCGTGATGGCAACATATGCTAAACGTCTTTCCTCTTCAATTTCTGACGGCATAATTAATGATTGCTGTCCTGGAAAAACGCCCTCCTCCATACCTGGCAAAAATACAATCGGAAACTCAAGTCCCTTTGCACTATGTATTGTCATTAATGTTACTGCATCTGCATTTTCGTCATAGCGGTCAACATCCGAAATAAGAGTAACCTCCTCCAAAAATCCAGACAGACTAGGCTCCTCTGCCCTCTCCTCGTATTCCTTTACTGCAACGCAGAGAGAATCAAGGTTTTCTAGGCGCTCTGACTCGGCTTGACCGAGAGCAATAATTGATGCCTCATAGCCTGTTTTTTTCATAACATTGCGAACAAATGCATTTAACGGAACATTGTCCATTTCCTCTTGTAAATCGTACATTGTTTTTGCAAATGTGACCATAGCGTTTGCTGCCATTTTAGGAATCGCTGGGTATTCAGTTGCTTTTTGAAGAACCTCTAAAGTAGGAATGCCTAATTCCTCGGCAATTTTCGATGCGGCATCAAATGAAGCATCTCCTATCTTTCGCTTTGGCTCGTTGACTATGCGGCGTAAGCGCACGTTATCACTTGGGTTGTTTATAACCGAGAGATAAGCAATCATATCCTTTACTTCCTTACGGTCATAGAATCGAAGTGCACCGAGCATACGATAAGGAATACCGCTTTTGGCAAACATAGTCTCAAGGTTCATTGACTGTGCATTCATACGGTAAAGGATTGCAAAATCCTTATATTCAAGATTTCTTTCGTCGCGAAGCTCTATAATTTTGTCAATAATATAGCGAGACTCGTCATTTTGAGTATATGTTTCTTTAACTATTATTTTGTCGCCCTCTTCGCTGTTACACCAAAGCGCCTTTTGATGCTTGTGAGGGTTGTTTTTAATAACACAGTTGGCAGCATTTAAAATATTTGAGGTTGAACGATAGTTTTGCTCTAGCTTAACAACTGTTGCGTCTGAATATGTGGCATCAAAGTTGAGAATGTTTTCAATGGTTGCGCCACGGAATTTATAAATACTTTGGTCATCGTCTCCAACTACCATTACATTTTTGTAAAATGCGCCGAGCTTGGAAACGAGAACAAATTGTGCGTGGTTGGTGTCCTGATACTCGTCAACCAAAACATATTTAAATTTGTTTTGATAGTGAGCCAATACATCTTCATTTTCGCAAAAGAGCTGAACTGTTTTCATAATAATATCGTCAAAGTCTAAAAGATTTGAGTCCATTAGTCTTTTTTGATATAGCTCATATATGCGCGCAACATCCTTATATTTGGCATCGTTGCCGACCTCAAAGGCATAGTCATCCGGGTCCTTTAGTCTATCCTTTGCTCTGCCAATCTCGTTCATTACTGCTTTTATAGACAAGCGCTTTTCGTCAATGTTTAAGTCCTTCATACATTTTGAAATTAGCTTTTTCGAGTCGTCTGTATCACAAATACCGAACGCCGGACGATATCCAAGCAAGGTTGCGTGTGAGCGCAAAATCCTCATACAAACAGAGTGGAATGTACCCGACCAAATATCGCTTGCGTCCTCGTCTAAGATGCGTTCAAGGCGAGCTTTGATTTCGTTTGCCGCTTTATTAGTAAAGGTAATAGCCAAAATACCCCAAGCCTTGCAAGGATTTTTTGCCAAGGTTTGAAGGTACATTGCCATTTGTTCCTTAGGTAATGATTGTGCGCTTTCTAAGTCACTTATTGCATCAGGAGTTATAAAATCAGGAATGTCGTCTGAATAGTAAGCGTCGCCATATCTAATTATGTGTGCGATACGATTGGTAAGCACTGTGGTTTTGCCTGAGCCTGCACCTGCCAAAATGAGAACAGGCCCATTAACTGTATAAACCGCTTCTCTCTGCTTTTCATTCAAAAATGAATAATATTTATCAAAAAGGGCACGCTTTGCCCTTAAAAATCTTTCTTTTTCTTGTGGTGTCATTTTTACTTCCGTTTCATTACATAATATATCATTGTAAGTATAACATAAATATAACAAATTGTAAATGTATTTTTTAGCATTTTATTAGTATTATTTAAAAGAAAAACGCGCTCATATGAGCGCGTTTGGTGCCGGTGATCGGGGTCGAACCGATACGGTATCGCTACCACCGGATTTTGAGTCCGGCACGTCTGCCAATTCCATCACACCGGCATGTGTGATTTTTTAATGCTTGATTATTCTATCATAGTTTTTTAAAGTTTGCAAGAGGTTTTTTAAATTTTTTAGA
The DNA here is from genome assembly GCA_045543955.1 of Eubacteriales bacterium. Classification (GTDB taxonomy): domain Bacteria; phylum Bacillota; class Clostridia; order Oscillospirales; family CAG-272; genus RGIG2000. The sequence continues at coordinate 56,016 of JAZPYB010000029.1, read as the reverse complement.
AATATTATTCGATATATAATTCATCATCTTGCCAATTTTCGTATATATATTTCGAAATTTCCTCATATGCTTCACGATTTCTTATTATATGGTCGTGGAAGGAGCGTTGTCATAAGGAAACACCCGATTTTTTAGAAATAATGCGTTTTAGCTGTCCAACAATGGTTGGCAAAGCAGGGGAGGATAATATCCTCCCCTACAATTTTAGATAGAACGTTTTTTCTATTTTTTGTACAGACCTTTATAAAATATGAATATCCTGCTCCATAGTCAAAATTTTCCAGTCTATTTGGTTTTCTTTTTGGTAAAGCATTTCCCATATCACTTCTCTACTGTTTTAGTAGCTATTAAGTTAATATCCTCCTCAATAAAGCCCTCTTCGATAATATCGCCGATATATATTGGTGGGTTTAGTTCTATTGAGTTGATTCTTTTCATTGCGGTTTTTAGGTAGCTTTTTAGTATTGGCTTATCAGTTCTTACTGGGAGCAAGGTGGAAGTTTCACTCTTGATTTTCACTGTCGATGTGAGCATTATCCTCATTTTTCTTCTCCTTTTTTTGTTGTTTTGATTTTTGCAAATATTTAGCTGCCGACTCGGCTACCGCAACGGATTCCTTTAAAATTTTGTCTATATTCTTGTGAATATAATGTGCATTTCCAGAAACAAACACACCTGATATTGTTGTTTCAAAATTACGCTTGGTAAAAGGCCCCTTTGTGTCTCTTTTAATTCTCATTCCCGAGTCAATTGCGATCTCAACATCGGGAGTATAGCCACAAGAATAAACAAGCGAGTCGCATTCGATTTTTTGCTTTGTTTTCTTTATTGGCTTACCCTTTTTGTCAAGCTGACAAATATCAACTGCCTCTATTCTCTCTTTGCCATAAATCTTAGTAACATTATGATTCAATTGAAACGGAATATTGAAGTTTTTCAAGCATTCCTTTATATATTTTTTGTCGCCCAGGGGTGCGCTTTTTGGCTCAACAACAGTAATAACCTTGCCCCCCTCTATTGCCATACGACGGGCAACGATAAATGCAATTTCAGTAGAGCCGATTACAATGGTTTTTCGCCCCGGCATATAGCCCTCAATGTTTATATATCTTTGCGCTGCACCTGCTGACAAAACGCCCGCAGGACGTGTACCACCTATTGACAAAACTCCACGTGATTGCTCACGACAGCCTGTTGCCAAAATAACTGCCTCGGCTTGAATTTTTTGATACCCCTCTTTAGGAGAAATGACTGTTACAATCTTGTCATTTGTCAAGGATAAAACACAAGATTCTGTCCTACATTCAATGCCTAGCTTTTTTACAGCCTTTATTAAATTAGAGCCTAGCTCTGTGCCTGTTAGGTTTTTTAAATATCCTGTATGAATACATTGATTTAATGTTCCGCCAAGCTCATTTTCTCTTTCCAAAACCAAAACATCAGAGGCTTTTATACCACATTTTACCGCAGTCATAGCGCAAACAAGTCCACTAGGGCCAGAGCCTATTATTACTAGCTTTTTCTTCATTTGTGCCTCATTTCGTTTTTCCTAATAAAAGGTTGGAATTTGATGAGAATTTTTTAACCTCGGAAATATCAATATTTAGCTCCTTAGCGATAATTTCCGCAACCTTTGTACGACAATGTGCGCCCTGACATCTACCCATGCCGGCACGTGTACGGCGCTTAACCATATCAACTGTTTGGGCTCTAATTGGTCGATTAATTGCGTTTATTACATCGCCCTCGGTAACCATTTCACAGCGACAAACCATTTTTGCATATCTTGGGTCATTCTTTATCGCTTCTTTTCTTTCCTTTTCAGTCATTTCATAGAAAAGCTTACAGTTACCATTTGGAGTTCTTGTTTCGATATATTTTCTTTTCTTACGCATTGTAAGACCACATTTTTTAAGAATATCAACAACATACTCACTAACCGCCGGAGCTGAAGCAAGTCCCGGAGATTCAATACCTGCAACGTGGACAAAGCCCTTGCATTTCTCCGACTCTTGAATATAGAAATCTCCACTTGTAGGAGTTGGTCTTACTCCTGCAAAGGTAGTGATAACTGCCTTTAAATTTATATTAGGCATTATTACTCTAGCGCCCTTGGAAATTTCGTCAAGCCCGTCCTCTGTAACGCTGGTATCAGCCTTTGAATCAACTATATTGGCGTTTGGACCAACAATTATATTTCCATCAACAGTTGGGGAAACAAGTATTCCCTTTCCCTTTTCGTTAGGAGTGACAAATATTGTATGCTTTGCCGCTTTGCCCTCGCTTTTATCAAGGAGCATATATTCTCCACGTCGCGGAATGATTTCAAATGGCAAATCATCATCAATCATTTTAGCAATCTCGTCAGCATAGCAGCCAGCAGCATTTACAACATATTTTGCCTTTACCTTTTGCTCTCCTGCACAAACGGTGTAATATTTACCATCAAAGTCGATTTTATCTACCTTATATTCAAAATAGTAATCTGTGCCGTTGGATGCGGAATTTTCCGCAACTGCGTATGCAAGGTCATAAGGACAAACAATACCTGCGCTTGGTGCATATAAAGCATACTTTGCATCTTTAGAAACATTTGGCTCCATCTTTAGAAGCTCACTTCTTGTAAGAATGCGTAAGCCCTCCACTCCATTGGTTTCTCCTCTCGCCTTGAGCTTCTTTAACTCCTCTAAATCACGAGCATTAAAGCCAATAACTAAAGAGCCACATTTTTTATAATGTACTCCTAGCTGTGTGGTTATTTGTGCCATCATTTCACAGCCTTTAACGTTGAGAAGCGCCTTTAATGTGCCCTCTTTTGCGTCATAGCCTGCGTGAACAATGGCGGAATTTGCGCGCGTCGAACCAGAGGCAACATCAATTCCTGCCTCAACAACTGCTACTTTTAAACTATATTTTGCAATCTGAAATGCTGTCATTGTACCTGTAATACCGGCGCCAATAATGACAACATCGTAAGATTTAATAGACATATAATACCTCGCATGGTTTAAGCATGATACCTATTTTGTATCATCATAGGTTTGTTTTCAAACAAGTTATTAGTATTTTACCATATTTTTATTATTTTTTCAAGTCTTACTTGATAATGGCGATTTTTTATGATAGAATAATAAAAAAAATTTCAAGGGGGCTTTATGGAATTTACTCAAGTCAGTGCAAGTGCTTTAGCATATCTTGGTGACTCCGTTTTAGAAACCTTAATCAGAGAAAAATTGGTTTTAAAGGGTTATGAAAAATCTTCAAAATTAAACAAAGAAGCACTTAACTATGTTACTGCTGTTAACCAAGCAATAGCCTTCAAGAATATCGAAGAGCGTTTGAGCGAGGAGGAAGCGCAAATCTTCCGCCGTGGCAAAAATTCCTCACATCTTAACGTACCCAAAAGTGCATCTCTTATTGAATATAGAATTGCAACAGGCTTTGAGGCAATTTTCGGGTATCTTAGACTTGCAAAAAACGAGGAAAGAATAAACGAGCTTTTTTCTCTTGCCTATCCCGAAATTTAAATTATTATAGATTTCCAAAATCAGCATTTTAAAGGAGCTTTTGCTCCTTTTTCATTTTCACAAAATTTTCACAAAAAAGTTGGACTTTTTAATTGACATTAAAATTTTGCAATGATATAATTATACTGCTAATTTTATTATACTAGAAAGGGTGGTTTGATATAAAAAATATAAAGATTTTAGCCAAATATATAGGCGAGTATAAAATCAATGCTATTTTATCTCCTGTTTTTGTATTTTTCGAGGTTATAATGGAATGTATGATTCCTGCCATTGCAGGCGAACTTATAACTTTTATTCAAAGCGGAAATGATAAGCTTGATAGCTTGCAAATTATTAGATGGCTTATTGTATTAGTCCAAGACAAGTTTGGAGATGAAAGCAAGCTTCCTGTTATTTTGACGGTTTGCATAATTCTTATTTTATTCGCAGGACTTTCACTCACATTTGGCGCATTAGCTGGAGTTCATTGCTCTCGCGCCTCTTGTGGCTTTGCAAAGAATTTGCGCCATGGTATGTTCTCTAAAAGCCAAGACTTTTCTTTTGAGAATATCGATAAATTTTCAACCTCTAGCTTGGTTACTCGTATGACAACTGATGTAACAAATGTTCAAAATTCATTTATGATGATAATAAGAACAGCTGTTCGTTCTCCATTTATGTTCATTTTCTCTATCGTTATGGCATTTACAGTTGGTGGACATATGGCTTGGATTTTTGTTATTGTTGTTCCAATTTTGCTTTTCACTTTGATTATGGTTGCGAGAAAGGCTATGCCTATTTTCAAGAAAGTATTCAAAAAATACGATACTCTAAACTCGTCCATTCAAGAGAATGTAGCTGGTATGCGTGTTGTAAAATCCTTTGTTCGTGAGGATTATGAGAATGACAAGTTTGAAAAGGCTTCAAACGATGTTAAAAATGATTTCACAAGAGCCGAGAAAATCCTTGCGCTTAACTCCCCTGTTATGCAGCTTTGTATGTATTCTCTAATGGTTGGAATTCTATTCTTTGGCTCAAGAATGCTTATTTCATCTGGTGGCGAAGCACTAGAAATAGGTAACTTTTCTACCTTGCTTACATATGGTATGCAAATGCTTATGAGCTTGATGATGATTTCTATGATTTTTGTTATGGTTACAATGTCGGCGGAAAGTGCAAGACGTATTTGCGAGGTATTAACCGAGGAATCAACCATCAAAAGTCCTGAAAATCCTATTAGCGAGGTTAACGACGGATCTATCGAATTCAAAGGCGTTAATTTCAAATACGCGCAAAGAGCTGAAAAGTTTGCTTTATCAGATATAAACTTAAAAATTGAGTCTGGACAAACTGTTGGTATTATCGGCGGTACTGGTAGTGCTAAATCTACATTAATTTCGCTCATTCCTCGTCTTTATGACACGACAGATGGCGAGGTTTTGGTTGGTGGAATTAATGTTAAGGATTATGATGTTGTTGCATTGCGTGATGCGGTTAGTGTTGTGCTACAAAAGAACGTGTTGTTCTCTGGTTCAATAAAGGACAACCTACGTTGGGGCAACGAAAATGCAACTATTGAAGAAATGAAGCATGCGTGTGAGCTTGCTTGTGCTAGTGAATTTATTGAAAAGTTCCCTGAAAAATATGACACATATATTGAACAAGGTGGCACAAACGTTTCAGGAGGACAAAAGCAACGTCTTTGTATTGCAAGAGCACTACTGAAAAAGCCTAAAATTCTTATTCTTGACGACTCTACTAGTGCAGTTGACACAAGGACTGATGCGCTTATTAGGAAAGCAATGCGTGAAGAAATTCCTAACACAACAAAGATTATTATTGCTCAAAGAATTTCAAGTGTGCAGGATGCTGATGTTATCGTTGTTTTAGATGATGGCAAAATAAATGCGATTGGAAATCATAATTCTCTGCTTGAAAGCAACGATATATATCGTGAAATTTATACATCACAGACAAAGGGGGCGAGCTTACAATGAACAAACCCGTTAAGAACCCACGTCAGCCTGTGATGGGAAGGCCTATGAAAAGGGTTAAGAAGGGTACCTTACCAAGACTGCTAAAGCTACTCTTCTCCTTCTACAAGGTGCCACTTATTATCGTTATTGCTTGCATTTGCTTGAGTGCACTTGCAACCGCTTGTCCATCTATTTTCCAACGAAATGTTATTGATACAGTTTCCCAAGCAATTGTCGCTATGCAAAATGGTATGAATGCAGGGGACGCAATGGCTGAATTTTTCCCTGACATTGCCTTGTATGTTTCTATTCTTGGTGGTATCTATCTAGTTGGTCTTATTGCTGCCTTTATTCAAACAAGAACAATGGCAACAGTAACTCAAGGCTGCCTACACAAGTTAAGAACCCTTATGTTTGGCAAAATGCAAAAGCTCCCTATCAAATATTTTGATAGAAACACACGTGGCGATATTATGTCACACTATACAAACGATATTGATTCATTAAGACAGCTTATTTCTCAATCATTACCTCAAATCATCACTACTGTAATTATTCTAATTACTGTTACAACATTAATGCTTGTTATGAGCTTTTGGATGGCTCTTGTAGTTATCGGCGGTGTTATTATTATGACTGTTGTTGCCGGTAAAATCGGCAAAAGCGGTGCAAAGCACTTCCGCCGTCAGCAAGAATCCATTGGCGACACTGAGGGCTACATTGAGGAAATGATTCACGGTCAAAAGGTAGTTAAGGTATTCAACTACGAGCCTAAGAGTGAAAAGCGCTTTAATGAGCTAAATGCTCAATTATGCAAGCACTCGACCAAGGCAAACACAAGAGCTAATACCCTTATGCCTATTATGAACAACATTGGTCATATTCTCTATGTTGTGCTTGTTTTTGTAGGTACACTTTTGGTTGGTAAATACAACCTTTCATTTGCTACTATTTTTGGATTTGAAAGTCCAATTTTCACAATCGGTACTGCAGTTGCATTCCTTGGTCTTTCCAAGCAATTTACAAACAATGTTTCACAGCTTTCTCAACAAGCAAATGCCATTACAATGGCTTTGGCTGGTGCTGAGAGAATTTTTGAAATGCTTGACGAGGAGCCTGAGGTTGACGAGGGCTATGTAACACTTGTTAACGCACAATATAATGAAAACGGTGAGCTTGTTGAATCTGGCAAGCGCACAGGCATTTGGGCTTGGAAGCATCCACACGGAGACGGAACAGTTACCTACACTCGTGTTCGCGGCGATGTTCGACTGAACGAGGTTGACTTTGGCTATGTTCCTGAAAAGATTGTTTTGCACGATGTTTCAATTTATGCTGAGCCCGGTCAAAAGATTGCCTTTGTTGGCGCTACCGGTGCTGGTAAAACAACTATAACTAATCTTATCAACCGTTTTTATGACATTGCAGACGGAAAGATAAGATATGACGGCATTAATATTAACAAAATTAAAAAGGACGATTTAAGGCGTTCCTTGGGCGTTATACTGCAAGATGTAAACCTCTTTACCGGTACTGTTATGGATAACATCAGATATGGAAAGCTTGATGCTACCGACGAGGAGTGTATCGAGGCAGCAAAGCTTGCAAATGCACATTCGTTTATTGAAATGCTACCTGATGGCTATAACACAATGCTCACAGGTGGTGGCTCAGGTCTATCCCAAGGACAAAGACAGCTTATTTCAATTGCGCGCGCAGCAGTTGCTGACCCTCCTGTTATGATAATGGATGAGGCGACCTCCTCTATCGACACAAGAACAGAGGCTATTGTTCAAGCAGGTATGGACTCACTTATGAAGGGCAGAACCGTATTCGTTATCGCACACAGACTCTCCACAATTCAAAACTCTGATGTTATTATGGTGCTTGAGCAAGGACGTATTATAGAGCGTGGCTCACACGAAAGCTTGCTTCTGGAAAAGGGTAAATATTACCAATTATATACAGGTGCGTTTGAGCTGGAGTAATATGCCTCAATCTTTGAGGAAGGTGGATTTGCCAACGGCAAAGACGGAAGGAGTTTTTCATTACTGCGCTCTCTCCCTCAGTCGCTCCGCGATAGCTCCCCCGTCAGGTGGTGCCCCGAAAATAGCTTATATAAAATAGAAAAACCACGGATTTTTCCGTGGTTTTTTAATCTTCTATAGTCAGCTTTGCTTCATTAAATAAAAAGATTTGTGCCTCGTGGTCTTCAAAAATACGGGCTATTACTTCTCTTTCAAAGTTCTTTTTTTCAGTCATATAGTCGAAGATTTCGCTTTCAAAAAAAGCACCTACCATTCTTTTTTCGGTTGAGAGCAGAGTTGCAAGCAATGTGCTATTTCTATGGAAATCATATGCTATTTTTAGGTCAAACTCATCAATTTCATCATTATAAATTATTAAAAAGCCCTCTAAAAGGCTACCACGAATATTCAAAAGGCTTGCATAGGTGCCCTCGGATTCTATTGGCGCTAAAAAAACTATTTTTGCGTTTTCGTGCCATATTTTTTCAACTATATCATTTTCTATATCTTTATAAAAGGTGGACATCACAATGAAATCATCGTATCCGAACTTCAATAGATGATTTAAAACCTTATATAATCTCTCACTTGATAGATTTTTTAGTTTTATTATGGTTTTCATAATTTCTCCTTTAGTTAAACAATCTTCCATAATATTGTTACCCAAAATTGAGAATTTACACCTGCAATTTACATTGATATATGTTCATATGATAATTTATTAAGATAAATAAAGACGGGCGATTGCCCGTCTTGCGTTTTATATTTTCGGTAAGCCGAAGATTGAACGAATCCAGTTGTAGATTGACCTCAAAGTGTTTATAAGCCAAGCGAAAAATCCATTTTTCTCTTTTTCTCCCTGCTCTTCGTCATCAATTCGAGGTGGCTCTTCGAAATCGGGTGTCATATCTGTTTCCGGTTGATTTTCAAGCTCCTCATCTCCGGTTTCTGTATCAGTTCCAAGGGTTTCGGTAGTAATATCCGTTTCGGAATCGGTATCGAACACTTCTTCTGTCTCGGTTTCTGCCTCTGTATCTGTTTCTGTGTCTGTGTCTGTTTCTGTGTCTGTATCTGTATCTGTTTCTGTGTCTGTATCTGTGTCTATTTCAATATTTGTTTCAGTATCTGTTTCATCTGGGTTTGGCAATGGAGGATTTGGAATGATTGGAGTGTCGGGAATTACAGGTTTTGGTATTGTGTCTCTTTCTCTTAGTTCAACATCGCAGCCCCACTCGACTGCCAACCAATTTGTGCGCTCCTCTATATGCTCACAAAGATAGCCTATCACAGTGGTGGAATCTTCATTATTTCCTTGGGAATAAATATCAACGAAATTGAAAACAGGCGCACTTTGCCATCTATCATAGTGTGTTCCATCATAATATAGTGGCCATTTTGAATAATCGTTTGAGCCCCAGCGCTTTTGCTCCATATAAATAGAGTTGCCAAGCTTTTTTACCTCTTCATCTATAAATCCGCCAGCATCTATCATATCAAATATGTAGTCATAAGCGCTTGTGAATTTTTCGCTTACTAATTGATTAAACTCGTTTTTAGAAGTTAAACCAGACCAGATACTACGGTTTTTTGCCCAATAGCCCTCTGTTGCTGAAGCGTTATTTTTATGAATGTTTCCTAGGGTATTATCACAATCCCATAAGGGTCCCTTGAAAATTTTCGATTCTACGCCATTTACATCCTTGTCCTTATAAAAATACATACTGGATGAGCCTGCATCGTAGTTTCTGCCAAGCTCTGCGACGATATAAGCGGCAGCAAAGGAATCGATATCAATATAGTCAGTATAATGCTTCCCAAGTGAATTATATCCGTCAGTTGACATTATTGCTTCTTCCATTTCAGCAAACAAACGTGCAATATACTCGACCTGCTCACGCGATGCGTATTCCGGAGATTTTATTACATAATGATTATTATTTTCTGTTGTGAAATAGCACAATTCATTGCGATAATAGTTATTATCAAGCTCGATAAGATAGCCGCCTGTGATATCTTCGGGATTTTTAACACCCTCTATATAGCTATACTGAGTTAGAATTGTGTTATCAATTAAGTCTCCCGATGTAACACTTGTTGAATATTGATTATATGACGGATTTAAAAGGTCGTTATCGTCCTCTAGCTCGTGAATATTCAATCTTTCACTTGAAATCTGTACCTTTTCGCATAGCAAATAAATGCCGTAGTAATTGCCGTCAATATAAAGGTCAACACTAATAAACTCACTTGTATGCATACCTAAATACGCGCCAATTTGATACATTACACTGTTACGGAGCAAGGATTGGTCGAGATAATTTGCGAGTAAAATCCAAGTTTTACTTTTTCCCATTCCAAAAAGATCTGCTTTTTTTGGTAGCTTTAGCTGGAATGGCTTTTTGGCATAGTCTCTTGTTGTATTACCTCTGATTTTGAACTCTGTTTTTTGTGTATCGTCAAAAGCCTCAATGGAGCCATCACTATTGATTATAATTGAGCTAGCGCCAGTATCTTTTTGCGATTTTTCAATTATTGCTTGCTCTCCAATACTGGTTGATACATAAACGCTAGGAAGCTCGGTTGCAAAACGCAAAATTAAAAAACCATCAAGATTATTTATTTTTACAGGTACTCCGTAATATACCTCGTCATTATTATGATATTCAAATGGCGAAACATCGATTGCTTGTCCACTTTGAATGGCAATTTCCTCGCCATTTATAGAAGTATATGAAAGTGTTGTATCTTCGCCAACTAAAAGCTTTACATCAGCTTGATTAATGTGCGATGGAAGATAGAATTTATACCCATCATGATAATATTTATTGCCGTTTTGGTCCTCTATAGCTATATCAAAGGCGCTTATTGAAAGTGCCATAATGAAAAATGTAAATATAAAGGTGAGTACGAAAAATGTTTTTTTCATTTCTTATTTTATTCTCCATATCTTTCGGAAAAATAGTCTCTATCTATTGTTAAAACCAAATTATATAATGGATTAATTTGTTTAACCTTTTGAGTTAAAATATCGCTTATTTCCTTGTTTTTTAATGGGAATTCATCAGTTACACTCACATCAAAAATAACATTTGTGTGTGTTACGCCCTTAACAATACGAAAATCATGCATTGACATAGGCTGAGAATACTCGGCTGAAATTTCAGAGACCATCAAAAGGCATCTGCTTCTTGCATCATTTGTTTCAGGGTCGGAAATTGAAATTGGGTCCATATGGATAACCAGATTAATACCATCCTTCAAGAAATCCGCCTCTATATTGTCCATCAAGTCGTGGCTATGCATAATATCAGCATCTGCATCTATTTCAACATGCACGGTTGCAAAATATCTATTAGCACCATACGAATGGATTACCAAGTCGTGAATGCCGAGCACACCCTCGTAGCTCTTTATTTTCTCTATGATATTGTGAGTGAATTCAGGGTCCGGTGCTTTTCCTATCAGTGTACTTGAGGACTCAATTACAAGCTTTATGCCCATTATAATAATATAAATAGCAACTAAAATACCTATAACAGCATCAATATCAAAAGGCAATGTAGCATATTTTGATAAAATCATACCAACAACAACGGCACTAGTAGCTATAACGTCACCTATGCTCTCAATAGCAGATGCCTTTAGAGTATCAGAGCTTATATGTTTGCCTAATTTACGATAAAAAACTGCTATTAAAACTTTTACCAAAATAGTTGATGCCATAATTATGATAAGTGGAATCCTGAAGTCATCGCTAGGTTCATTTTTAATAATCTTCTCAATAGACGAAACTAGCATTTCAAAGCCAAGGAATGAAATAATCATTGATATAAATAATGATGAAAGATATTCCATTCTAGCATGACCATATGGGTGATCCTTGTCGGCTGGTTTACCAGAAATCGTGTAGCCCACAACTGTTAAAATGTTTGAGCCACAGTCTGATAAGTTATTAAGTGAGTCGGCAATAATTGAAATTGCGCCTGTAATAATTCCTATAACGAACTTAATAGCAAATAAAGCTAAATTCGAAAAAATGCCGACAAATCCCGCAAAGCGCCCAACACGTATGCGGACCTCGGGCTTTTGCGGGTAGTCATAATCTTTAATTATTTTGTTGAGCATTATTCCTCATCCTTAACTGCAATAATATCCTTTGCATATGGCAAGGACATAATTAGGTCGCACATTGTATGCCATTCGGCAAGCTTGTGGGTCCTTCTTGCATAGTATATGTTAATTAGTGTTTCATAGTTCATTGTTACTGTTCTTAATTGATTATAGCTTGACGGGAGAAGCTGAATCATATCATGCCAGTAGCATTTCTCCTTAGTTTCAATAAACTTTAGGCGCACCTCTTCCAAATAATCGATAGTTAAGTCGAGCACCTTTAAAGCTCCCTCGCTCATTCTATCATGGCTAAAATCATCGCGCTCAAATTTCTTAGCTTGAATTTTGTGCATTGTTGATGTAGAGTTTGCAACAGTAGCAACCTTGTAGGTATCAAACTCCTTCCACCAATAAAGTGGAGCTGTAATATCCATAGAAACAAACACTTGACGCAAATATTTCCTATGGTCGGAGCCAGCCTTTGCAAGCTTTTTAGCAAGAGAAAGGTCGTTTTCCCCCAAGATATATTCGCCGTCCTCGTTGTAATAGCTATCGCTTCTCGCCCAAGAATTTAATGGGTTCCTTGCGCCTCTTATAGCATTTTCCAAATTCATTACGCTTACGCGCTCAATTTTAATCATAAACTCCTCCAAAATTTTAGACTTGTATAAAACAACGCTACTATAATAATACCACACGCGCAAAATAAAGTCAATCATTAAACGATTTTTAAAATCTTTTTTGTGTATAAACGTCATATAAGTGGCAAATAATAGTCTTGCAATAAAATTTTGAAAGGATTTTTACAAAATGGAAGAAAACGAAAATGAAATCAAAAGAAAGCAACGTATAATTTACTTAACTGTTGCTGTCGCACTGGCTATTGTGGCTGTAATAATCATTGCAACAACAGTAGCAAACAGAACGACAAATGAACCTATTGACGATACAAGCACTGACACAAGCTCAAACACAGACGACCAACAAACAATTTTGCCAAATCCAGACACTCTCCCAACATTTTCTCTGCCTGTAAGTGGTAAAATCAGCATGGATTACAGTGACAGTGTTCCTGTTTTTTCACAAACTATGAACGACTATAGAACCCACCTTGGCGTTGATATTTCAGCAAACCTAGGAGACGAGGTTCTAGCAGTTGCTGATGGAGTTGTAACCAACGTATGGGATGACCCATTTATGGGAACCTGTGTCTCAATTGAACACTCCGGCAATGCAGTAAGCATTTACAAAAACCTTGATCCTGATGTTAACGATGGCGTAGTTATCGGTGCTAGTGTTAAAACTGGTGATGTGATTGGTGCAGTTGGAGAAAGCGCTATGAATGAAATCGCTGAAGAACCACACCTACACTATGAATTAAAGGTTGACGGCACACATGTTGACCCAAAGAAGCATTTCAAGTTCCCTGGTCAAAAGGAAGAAAGTACAGATAGCTCAACTGAAAGCGAACAATAACATTTTGCATTCACAATTATGATTATAAATAAAAAACGGACACCCAGTGTCCGTTTTTTGTTGTAAAACTGTAATTATGCCCAGCGCATACCTGTTGGTTTTGCTTCCTTAATCATAAGCTTATCAAGGAATTCTACTGCTTTCTTGAGTCCCTCGTCGATAGTCATTAGACTGTCTTCGTGCTCAATTGAAAGAACCTTGTCATATCCACAAAGACGAAGATTGGAAACAAATGCTCTCCAAAACTCCTCTCCGTTGCCGTATCCTACTGTACGGAAGATCCAAGAACGATGAATTTCGTCGCCATAGTGCTTTGTGTCAAGAACACCATTAACTGATGTGTTAGCCTTGTCAACCTTTGTATCCTTTGCGTGAACGTGATAGATAGCGCCCTCAAGAGCTCTTATTGCCATTACAGGGTCAATGCCTTGCCAAATTAAGTGTGATGGGTCGAGATTCGCACCGATAACATCGCCTACTGCTGCTCTTAACTTCAAGAGTGTTTCTGGGTTATATACACAGAAGCCTGGGTGCATTTCAAGAGCGATTTTTGTAACTCCATGAGCCTTTGCGAAAGCTGTTGCTTCCTTCCAATATGGAATCATAACATCGTTCCATTGATAGTTTAGAGTTTCAAGGAAGTCATCTGGCCATGGGCAAGTAACCCAAGATGGCAATTTTGCATCAGGGTCAGAGCCTGGGCATCCAGAGAATGTAATAATTGTATCAATTCCAAGCTTTTCAGCTAAAAGAATTGTATTTCTCATATCCTTGTCAAATTGCGCTGCAATTTCTTTGTTTGGATGGATTGGATTTCCATGTGTTGCAAGAGCGCAAATTTCAACATCATACTTTTTAAATGTAGCCTTGAATTCCTCTAAAGCCTTCTCGTCTGCGAGTAATTTTTCAGGGTCGCAGTGATCCTTTCCTGGATATCCACCTGCACCAATTTCAACAGAATGTACACCTAGTGAGGAAATAATTTTAAGAGCCTCATCAAGGGACTTTGAACCGTAAAGGTTTGCTAAAACGCTAAGTTTCATATTTATCTCCTTTTTAGATATTGGGCAACTTAACGAGTAAATTGCCCAAAAATTAATCAATTAGTTAAAGTAGTATGGCTTACCAGTCTTAGCTGACTCGTAAATACCCTCAAGAATTTGTGTTACACAATATGCTTGCTCTGGAAGAACTGTTGGTTGTGTTCCAGTTTTAACAGCGTTTATCCATTGCTTTGCTTCCTCTGCGCCTGCATCATATGAGCCTGCATCGTAGAAAGCAACACCCTTACCATCAAGGTTAGGTCTTGTCTCATACATATTGTTGTGCTTAACACCGTTTATTTCAAGAACGCCTTGGTCAATCATCGTAGCGCCAGCTTTTGTTCCACAAATTGTTGTACAACCCTCTTTTGTCTGTGTCATATTGATAGCCCAAGAGGACTCAAGAATAATTGTTGCACCATTTTCCATTACGATAAAGCCGAATGCACTGTCTTCAACAGTAAATTCCTCAGGCTTCCATTGACCGAAAACGTTAGCAGATTCTTTTTGATCGTTGAGCTTGTGATATGTAGTACCTACACAATATTTTGGCTTATAGTTATCCATTGTCCAAAGAGTTAAATCAAGTGCGTGAGTACCGATATCGATAAGTGGACCGCCACCTTGCTCATACTCATTTATAAATACGCCCCAGGTTGGAACCGCACGGCGTCTTAACGCTGTTGCCTTTGCGTAATAGATATCGCCAAATACACCATCAACAGCCTCTGCCTTTAGATACTTAGCGTCTTTTCTTTGTCTGTTTTGGTAACCGATAGTAAGCATTTTACCTGTACGATTAGCGGCATCAACCATCTTCTTAGCTTCCTCAGCATTGATTGCCATTGGCTTTTCGCACATAACGTGCTTGCCAGCCTCAAGAGAATCAACTGTAATAAAGCTATGGCTTCTATTTGGTGTGCAAACGTGAACAACCTCAATAGACTCGTCCTTTAAGAGCTCCTTATAGTCTGTGTAAACCTTAGCATCAGGTGTGCCGTAGTTTTTAGCTGCCTCAACTGCTCTTTCTTCAATGATGTCGCAGAATGCAACCATTTCAACCTCTCCGGTCTTTTTTAGTGATGGCATATGTTTGCCGTTTGCGATACCACCGCAACCGATGATACCAACCTTTAATTTCTTTTCCATAATTTATTCCTCCGAACAAATAATATTCATTAAGTTGAGTATAGCATATATTAATAAAAAGTTCAAGCATTTAACCCTAATTTTTTTGGCGATTTTAGCTAAATTTTTCCGTGTGAGCAAACCAAAATACCGTTTGATGTATTTATCACACCATAAGTGCCACTATATGCAATTGAACCGGGGTTAAAAAGCTGTATTCTTTTTTCTCCAACATAGGTTGAATATTCAATTGGCACATGAGTGTGACCAAAGAAAACAGCATCAGCCTCCATTTCAGCGGCTTTGTATAAAATCCTGTCATATCCACTTTTAACTCCAAACAAATGGCCATGTGTGATTAACACCTTTATGCCGTCCAAATCAAGCACACTATAATTCGGATATTCAGCGGAGGAAAAAACATCACAATTTCCCTTTACAACAAAAAAATTCAGGTGGGAGTGTCTGCTTTTAACATTTTCAATATCTCTTATACCATCTCCTAAAAAGATAACAAGATCGGCACAAAAGTTATGCATCTCTAATGCTTTTTCTATATATTTTTGATTTGAATGTGAATCAGAAAAAACAAGTATTTTCATTTCAATTCATTCCTCATTAGTGACATATTTCTTTAATTATCATACCATATTAATACGTCTTTTGCAAAGAAAATTTCGAAAAAGGAGTTCTTTTATGAAAATTGATAAAAACACAATCGACAGAGTTTTAAAAATGAACGACGACCAGCTGTGGAAAACAATTCAATATGTAGCAAAGCGAAGTGGTCAAGAAAATTTTGCCCATATGGAAAAGCCAACCGATATGTCAAAGGTACGTCAAGCCCTATCCGTTCTTAGTGAGGAGGACATACAAAGAGCTGTCAATATGATGAAAAGGAGCAATAAAAATGAGCGATAATTCCTTTGAATCCGTTTTATCAATGATAACGTCAAATCCAGAGCTTTTAAATAAAATCTCTTCCACCGTCAAGGATGGAGGAGACGATATGAGTACGGTTTTATCTAATGTGGTTTCTTTAATTTCTCAAAATCAAGATAAAACTGACAACAACGAAAGTAATGTAGTTATAACAAATGAGGAAAACACAAAAAACTCCGACACTTATAAGGATATTTTCAAAAACATCGACACTTCAAAGCTATCTGTTAATTCAGATTCATTTCTTTCTTCACTAAGCAAAAGCATATCAAAGAACTCGAATTTTTTACTGGCCTTGAAGCCCTATCTTAGCAAGAACAGATGTGAAATGATTGATAATGTAGTAAAAATTTCTCAAATAGCAAATATAATGAATTTAGCAAAGTGAGGATAAATTATGTTTACTAGGTACAAAGGTATAGAAATTCCTCAAAATTACAGTGGAAATCGATTCAAAAGCGAGGTTCCCCCTCCTATAACAGAAACAAAGACTCACAAGCCGACTAGCTATTCTCCTACCAAGACATCAATTTCTCCATTATTTGAAAACGCGCTAAAAACAGCCGATGCTGTGTCTGATTTCAAGAAAGAAAGCTACGAAACAGACGAAGAATTCAATATAATATCAAATGATGATTTAAATGCGTACGCAGAAAATAATGAAGAAAACTTAGATGCTATTGAGGAGATTGAAAAAGTAAATTCAATTGATTGTGCAAATGAATCATTTGACAAAGAAAAAAGGGCAATCACTCATCAAAAAGGAAATTTACTTGACGAATTCAAGCCCTTAATTGGTAAAATAATTGGCAATGTTAATTCTGAGGATTTATTGCTTCTTTCACTCGTTGTATTGTTGATGGGAGAAAGCAACGCAAGCTCTAATGAGCTTATTCTTCCTCTATTGTTCCTGCTCCTTTATCATTAAAGCTACTATTAAATATATCCATATATCTTTCAAAGAACTCATTTTCTTCAGGCGCTTTACTGCAAAGCTTGAATCTATCGACTGGCACTTCATCTATTACATAGCGGAGAACAATTCGATTGCCTTCTAGAAAAAGTCCATTTGTTGTTTCATCTTGGTTGCAAAGAGCCCCAAGATAAATAAGCTTTGCTTCATTTGATGGCTTTTTCAACAGTTCTTTTTTGTTATTTACTACATTTTTATTCTTTAGCTTTATTTCAATTTGAAGAGTCAAGCCTTCTCTTTCCATACCTAATTTTATTAATATTGGAATCTTAAAATCCATTTCATTCATTATGGATAATGTAGCTATCATAATCGCATATATGCGATAAATATGGACACTGTGTCGAGTATTTTTGTTTGCGACAATATGAAATCTTTTATAAGCATAACGAACATCATTTATTAAACGAGCTTTAACCTCGTCTAAAAAGTCACTACATTTTATTTCTCTTATATCAAGCTTTTTAGATACCTCTTTATAGGTTGAAAGCAAATAGTTTTCACTTTCCAATTCGGACTCACTTCTAGTATAATAAGAAATTTTTAGATTTTCTTTTATCTTGCCACTGTCGTTATATGAAATTTTTATTTTATCGTTTCCGACTGTGCTTTTTTCTATTTCCATACTGAAAATTTCATCATTTGCTTTTACCATTTGTCTAGTATCAAGTGATGCAGAAACTATACTGGCAGCAGCCCCCTTCATATCGTAACCGTACATACGCTGTGATTTTTTGTTATTATCGATTCGTCTTATTATTTTCATACTATTTTCGCACCTTTACTTGTATTTTTTAGTTATGTATGGTAAAATTATTTCGTAATATAATGGATTACGGAGGATAATATGGATAGCGCTACAACTCAAAGAACTGTTTTGCTTACCAAAATAATTGAGGATTTCAACCTTGAAACCATATATGCACCTGACAATATTAACGAAATATTGCTTACTCGTGCAGAAATTCATAGACCAGGTCTTCCTTTAACTGGATTTTTTGACTATTTCGATCCACTGAGAATGCAAATAATTGGTCTTTCTGAGTCGATTTATCTTGAAAAGCTTGACCCACAGCTTCGCCATGAAAGAATCTATGCTTTTATGGAAAGAAAGCCTGTTTGTATTGTTTTAGCAAGAGACATTGAACCTTTTGCAGAGATGCTTGATTTAGCAAAAAAATTCGATATTCCTCTTTTGAAAACCAAAACCTCAACTAACAGTTTTGTTTCAAATATTATTTCAACCCTGAATGTTGAATTAGCTCCTACTATTACACGTCATGGTGTACTAGTTGAGGTTTATGGCGAAGGTGTACTTATTCTTGGAGACAGTGGCATTGGTAAAAGCGAAACCGCCATTGAGCTTATAAAAAGAGGTCACCGCTTAATAGCTGATGATGCCGTTGAAATAAGCAAGGTTTCCGAAAAAACTCTTGTTGGCAGAGCGCCTGCAATAATAAGACACTATTCCGAGCTTCGTGGTATTGGTCTAATCGATGTACGCCGTATTTTCGGTATGGGTGCAGTAAAGGAAAGCGAAAAAATTCAGCTTGTTATCAATCTTGAGCGTTGGGTTGACGGCAAGGCTTATGATAGAATGGGATTAGAAAATGAAATGATGAATATCTTAGGAATTGACATTCCTTCTATCACAATCCCAGTAAGCCCAGGACGTAACCTCTCTGTTGTTCTTGAAATAGCAGCTATGAACTCTCGTCTGAAGAGAATGGGCTACAATACCGCAGAGGAATTTAATAAACGCCTTGAGGAGCTATATAAATAAACATATCAAAAAAGAGTGTTGGATTCAACACTCTTTTATTTTTTTGGTGGAATAAATACGATAAGGTCTGAAATATCACACTCTAAAACTGTACAAATTCTAGCCAAAACATCAGTATCTAATCTTGTAACCTTATTATTGCAATAATTGTTTATTTGAGTTCTCTGCATTTCTGCTCTATGGCTAAATTTATTTTTACTTAGTCCACGTTCTTTTAAAAGTTCCTTTAACTTAATATTAATGCTACCATATTCTTGCATAACATCACCACCACACTAATTTATAAGTATAGTATAAATTAGTTATGCCTAAAATATAAGTTCTAAAAAGTATTGTCAGATTAGTTGCACAGAAGTTGAATAAAAAATGCCAACCAAGGTTGGCATTTTTATTTATGCTAATGTAATGTGATAAAGTCTTGATGCATATGAGAAATGATCATAATCTAACCAAAAGCCTATATTCATTAAGGCAGACCCGAGATAAGTTTCTTCAGAGTTGTTTATTCTATACATTTTGCTTGCTTCAAGTCCCTTTACCTTCAAAAGCTCGGGCGGTACTGTACATTTTGATTCATATGCGACGGTGCATACAAGCGCCTCGCTCTTATCCTCCTTTACCACCTCCCAAGCACAATAACGGCTCTCATCTGGTGTAAAAGGAGATAAAAGTCTATAATAATCGCCAAATTGAATAAGGTCGTAATACTTCTTGAATTCAACAATTTGACGCTTGATTTCTTCTTTTTCCTCATCTGTCATCTTAGTAACATCAAGCTCTATGCCATATGTACCAAAATAAGCTACATTTCCTCTTGTTTTAAGTGGAGTCACTCTTGCGTTGCCATGGTTAGGACAAACTGAAACATGTGCGCCCATTGTTCTAACGGGGTAAGCAAACGATGTACCATATTGAATTTTGAGTCTGTCTATTGCATCGGTATTATCACTTGTCCATACCTGTGGCATATAGTAAAGCATACCAAAATCAAAGCGTCCACCGCCACCCGAGCAGCTCTCAAACAGAATATCAGGGAAGCTTGTGGTAACTCTTTCAAGGAGTTCATAAACACCAAGCATATATCTATGATATATCTCGCCTTGACGCTCCTTTGGTAGAGCTACACTATAAAGGTCTGATAGGTGTCTATTAAAATCCCACTTGAGATATGTGATGTTTGCACTATTCAGTATTTTTGCCATTTGGTCGTATATATTATCACGCACTTCCTTTCTTGACATATCAAGAACGAATTGTTGACGTGAAAGCTGAGGATCGCGATTTGGGATTGCAAAGCGATAATCAGGATGCGCGCGGAAAAGCTCACTATCCTCGGAAATACACTCTGGCTCAAACCAGATACCAAATTGCATACCCTCATTATTTATTCTTTTTACAAGGTTATCAAGGCTTCCTTGCAGCTTTTTCTCATTTACAAACCAATCGCCAAGCGAGGTATGGTCATCATCTCTATGTCCAAACCAGCCGTCATCCATTACAAAGAGTTCAACACCGAGCTTACTAGCATCCTTAGCCATAGCAACCAGCTTATCAGCATTAAAGTCAAAGTATGTTCCCTCCCAGTTGTTAATGAGCACTGGGCGTCTTGCATATTTATATTTACCACGGCAAAGATTGTTTCTTACTGCTTTATGATAATTGTTAGATATTTTTGCAAATCCTTCGTTACTATATACCATAGCAACCTCAGGAGTTTCAAAGGTTTCGTTTGCTTCTACTGTAAAATCAAAGCCCTCAGGGTTGATTCCAGCAACGATTCTTGTTGTTTCGTGTTGGTCCTTTTCGGCTGAAATAACAAAGTTACCACTATAAACAAGACCTATACCATACGCACTACCATATTCCTCGTTTGTGTTTTTATCACACACAATTACAAACGGATTTTGCATATGGCTGGAAGCACCACGAATACTAGACACGGTTGAGGTAAGATGTGTTATTCTTGTTCTCTCGAGCTGTCTTTCACGCATATGTGCGCCGTGAAAATGTATCATATCATATGTGCCAGATACTAAATCAAGTGATAGCGACAACGCTTTTTTCAGCTTGATTTGACTATCTGTTTTATTTTCTATGACCATCGCTCTAGTAATTAAGTCATATTCCTCAAAAACGCCATAATACATATGGAAATATATATCATATGCTTTATCTTTGAGAGTTACTACAAGAGTTTTAGCGTTATCTCCATAAAACGCAGGCATTCCTTTGATTTGATATTTACCATCTATTACTTGATGGCTATAATAAACCGGCTCTGCTGCTGTTGAACCATCTTTATTTACGAGTGCAAGTGCGCTTAATCTAAAATCTCCAACACCAAAGCAAGAAAGCTCCTCGCTTGTATGTGAGTGATAATATTTTTTATCTCTAGGATTTGGAGAAAAGGAAGCACCCCATCCAGCTTTATGTGATGCATAAGAAAGGTCACTATTCTCTATTTTAGCACCATAATAAGAATGAAAAAGAACACCATCCTCATTTACATACATTTGATATGTAGTATTTTTGGTGTTTAAAGTGAATATTTTCTTATCATTAAATAAAATTGCCATTTTTACCTCTTTCGAGCAGAAATTTTGCTTGTTTGCTACATTAAGTATATCATATCACATAATACTTTTCAACAAATAATTATTATATTTTTTTGTAAAAAAGAGTGTCGACAAGCGACACTCTTTTATTTTTAAATTAGTCTTTGTAATTCTTTGCGTATGTGTTCCAACCAGTTTTAGAGTCATTCAACTTCTTAGTTGCATCCTGTAGTGCTTCCATATAAAGTTGGATGAATGGAGTTGAGGAGTTAACAGACTCACTTTGAACACTTGTCAAGAACTTTTGTCCCATAGCTTCATGCATATATCCTTGGTCATAGCACATACCAGGGAAGATGTAATCTGTAAGCATTTCAAGTGCATCTTGACGAGATGTCTTACCATCGTCATAAAGCTTCAACTCAAGCACTTCATAATATCCCTGCATAACACGCTCTTGTCCTGTCCATGAAAGAACATCGAAGAAATATTCAGACATTTCTCTATCTGTTGTGCACTTAGGAATACACATAACTGTTGTTTGTGAAGCCATTGGTGAATAATATGCACCTTGGTCCTCTGAAAGCATAGGCATTGGAAGAACGCCTACCTTAAAGTTGTCATTTTGTTCTGGGAAGTCACGGAGCTTTTGTACAACCTCATGATAGAATAAAAGCTTTCCTGTGTTAAATGATTTGCCCATTGCACCATAACCTTCGGTCCATTCAGTTCTAGCCCATGTGCTAGCTTTAATAGCATTAAGCTCGGAAATTAGGGTGGAAACATCTGAAGGTTTTTCGTTTAGGGAAATATAATATTCTTTATTTGTAGAACCGGAAATGGTTTTTGTGGAAACCTGTTGAATTCCACTTGATTGGAAGAATGTAGCAAGTGATGTTGAACCAAAGCCGTATGTATCGGTGTCTTGGTAGCCTGTCTCACCGTCATCATCCTTACCTATCTTTTTAGCCTGTTTTGCAAGCTCGGAAATTGTCCACTCACCATTTCTAACCTTATTGTAAAGATTTGGGAATGTTGGAAGGCTCTCTGACATAGCTTGGTTATAGAAGATAACAGATGCTGTTTCTTCATCAAGGAAGCTAAAGTCGCCTGCTACGAAGAATGTGTGTCCGTATACAGAGAATGACTCAACGGATGCTTGGTTGTAATATGATTTGGTTAAATCAATATACTTGCTGTTTGCAAGGTCATATACTGTATCAGCAGAAATCAATGATTGTGCCTCGAACATACGAGGAAGAGCGATATGGAACTTATCAAATCCCGCCTCAAGACCACTTTGAAGCTCATTTTGCATTACACCATCACTTGCAGCATCGTGCCATTTAAGTGTAATACCATATGTTTTTTCAATAAATTCGTGTCTGCCCCAAACTGCATCATTAACTGCTAGACCATATTTGTCAGTGTTATTATAGCCTCTTACATAGAATTCAGGTTGGCTCCATGTACCAGCCTCTTCTTGAGATGCTACACCATACCAACGTGTAGCTAAAACATCAAGTGTTTTGCCACTCCACTTGGTTGAAGGGTTATCCTTTGTGCTAACCTTATCAGATGGATTTGTTGGCTCAGTTTCTGTCTCAGTTTCAGTCTCTGTTTCAGTTTCTGTCTCGGTTTCAGTTTCAGTTTCTGTCTCGGTTTCAGTCTCTGTTTCAGTTTCTGTCTCTGTTTCAGTTTCTGTTTCAGTTTCTGTCTCGGTTTCAGTTTCTGTTTCAGTCTCTGTTTCAGTTTCAGTTTCTGTCTCAGTCTCTGTTTCCGTTTCAGTTTCAGTCTCGGTTTCAGTCTCTGTATCTGTCTTTGTTTCTGTGTCTGTCTTTGTATCAGTTGCAGTATCTGTGTTAACAGGCTTGCCACCACAAGAAACAACGAAAGGAACTAGCATTAAAACAACGAGAAGAAATGCGAAAATTCTCTTTTTCATTATTAACCTCCTATAAAAAATGCATATTTCGCTACGTACATTATACAATAACTTTGCACAAAAATCAATACACTTCAAAAACTTTTTTGTTATATATTAATAAATAATTTGTAAATTATTATAATATAAGCATATTTCAGGCAAATTAAATTGATTGTAAAACAAAAGGGATGCACTTGAGCATCCCTTTTTTATCACACTTATTATACCACACCTTGTGCAAGCATAGCATCTGCAACCTTGATAAAGCCTGCAATGTTAGCACCTGCAACGAGGTCATCGCCAAGACCATATTGATTAGCTGCTTTGATAGAGTTTTCAAAGATATTTTTCATAATACCCTTGAGTTTCTCATCAACCTCTTCAGCTGTCCAACTGTAACGCATTGAGTTTTGTGACATTTCAAGACCTGAAACTGCAACGCCACCAGCATTAACTGCCTTTGAAGGAGCAACAATAACACCATTAGCCTTTAGGTATGCAACTGCCTCGTTTGTTGTAGGCATATTTGAAACCTCAACATAGTACTTAACGCCGTTTGCAACAATAGCCTCAGCCTCTTTCATGCCAACCTCGTTTTGAGTAGCACATGGCATCAAGATATCAGCTTTTACATTCCATGGCTTTTGACCAGCAAAGAATGGAACACCAAACTTATCAGCATAGTCTTGAACCTTGTTGCGGCAGGAAGCACGCATTTCAAGCATAAAGTTAATCTTTTCTTCTGTGTTTACGCCATCTTCATCATAGATATATCCGTCAGGACCAGAGATTGTAACAACCTTACCACCAAGCTCAGTAACCTTCTTTACTGCACCCCAAGCAACATTGCCAAAGCCTGAAATTACAAATGTCTTGCCTTTAATTTCATCCTTGAAGTATTTGAGCATATTTTCTGTATAATAAACAGCACCAAAGCCAGTAGCTTCTGGACGAATTAGAGAACCACCATATGCAATTCCCTTGCCTGTCAATACACCTGTGAACTCATTCTTTAATCTCTTGTATTGACCGAACATATAGCCAACCTCTCTTGCACCAACGCCGATGTCTCCTGCTGGAACGTCAAGATCTGCACCAATGTGTCTATAAAGCTCTGTCATAAAGCTTTGGCAGAAGCGCATAACCTCTGCATCACTCTTGCCTTGTGGGTCAAAATCAGAGCCACCCTTACCACCACCCATTGGGAGTGATGTTAAGCTATTCTTAAATGTTTGTTCAAAGCCAAGGAACTTAATAATTCCCTCGTATACTGATGGGTGGAAACGAAGTCCTCCCTTGTATGGACCGATTGCGCTATTGAATTGGATTCTAAAGCCACGGTTAACTTGAACCTTGCCATTGTCATCAACCCATGGAACTCTAAACTTGATAATTCTTTCAGGCTCAACCATTCTTTCAAGAACGCCACTGGTAATGTACTCTGGACGTGCTTCAACAACTGGTTCGATTGAAGAAAGAACCTCTTCTACAGTTTGATGGAATTCTGGTTCATTTTGGTTTCTTTTAACGACTCTTTCCATAAGCTCGTTAAGGTATTGATTTTTAAACATAATTGGTATCCTCCAAATAAATTTCAATTAAAATTAATATGCTTTGCCCCAGTAAACAAGCTTATCAGCTTCCTTACCACAGCATACACATTTGCCTGTTTTTCCCTGCTCATCAAGTGGCATACAGCGTGATGTAACATCTGCAACCTCTTTGAGCTTCAACTCACACTCGAGATCTCCACACCACATAGCCTTAATATAACCAGACTTTTCGCCCGCGGTCTTAATAAAGCTATCAAGCTCGGTTTCCTCAAAGGTACGATTCTTTCTATTCTCTTGCGCTTTATTATACAAGCCACGAGTAATGTCAGCCAAAATTTCAGGGATTTTTGTTTCAAGCTCATCAAGTGAAACAAAAATCTTTTCTCTGTTATCTCGGCGAACAAGAACGCATTGGTTGTTCTCAATATCTCTTGGTCCAATTTCCAGACGAAGAGGAACGCCCTTCATTTCATATTCTGCATATTTCCAGCCTGGAGAATTATCTGAAACATCAATTTTTGCTCTTGCAAAATTGTTTACTCTTTCCATAACCTCTGTTGCTTTTTCAATAACGCCTGGCTTATGCTGAGCACAAGGAATAACAACTACTTGGATTGGAGCAACGCTTGGTGGTAAAACAAGACCATTATCGTCGCCGTGAGTCATAATGATAGCGCCGATAATTCTTGTTGAAACGCCCCAAGATGTTTGGTGACAATATTTAAGGGTATTGTCTTTATCAAGATATTGAATATTGAATGCTTTTGCAAATCCGTCACCGAAGTTATGGCTTGTGCCACCTTGAAGTGCTTTTCCATCGTGCATCAATGCTTCTACAGTATATGTTGCATTTGCGCCTGCGAACTTTTCTTTATCAGTTTTTCTGCCCTTTAGCACTGGTATGCCAAGATCCTTTTCAAAGAAATCTGCATATACGTTAAGCATTTGTAATGTCTCGTTTTCTGCATCCTCAGCTGTTGCGTGCATTGTATGTCCCTCTTGCCACAAGAACTCACGTGAACGCAAGAATGGACGAGTTGTCTTTTCCCATCTAACAACACTGCACCATTGATTATAAAGCTTTGGTAAATCTCTATATGAACGAATAATGTTTGCATAGTGCTCACAGAAAAGTGTTTCCGATGTTGGACGAACACAAAGTCTTTCAGTAAGAGGCTCACTACCGCCATGTGTAACCCAAGCAACCTCTGGAGCAAAGCCCTCTACGTGGTCCTTTTCTCTTTGTAGCAAGGATTCAGGAATAAACATAGGCATATAAATATTTTCCACGCCTGTTTTCTTAAATCTTGCATCAAGTAGCTTTTGGATGTTTTCCCAAATTGCATATCCGTAAGGGCGAATAATCATACACCCCTTAACGCTGGAATAGTCAATAAGGTCAGCCTTTTTAACTACGTCGGTATACCACTTCGCAAAATCCTCTTCCATTGAGGTAATTTGCTCTACCATTTTCTTATCGTTTGCCATTTCAACCTCTTAAATCAAATAGTAAAAATAATATAGAAATATAATATCACACACTAAAAGCAATTTCAAGTATTTTATTAAACTAAAGTGAAAAAAATTCAAAAAAATCACTCTCCAAAAACAAGAGAGTGATTTTGTTTATCCATTATATACATTCTACGACTATTTTTGAGTCCTTAACATCAACTGCTGCCGCGCTAATATTACCTTTAATTTCAAAAATGATTGCGTGAGCAAGCTTATCCTCAACCTCTGTTTGGATATATCTACGCATATTTCTTGCACCGAATTTTTTACTAAAGGATTCCTTTGCTATGAACTTGCATACCTTTTGATTAAATGTAAATTTAATATTTCGTTCTGCTAGGGCAAGCTTCATGTCATTTAGCATAATTTTTGCTATTTCTACGAAGTCTTCTTCTTCAAGAGAACGGAAGGTTATAATTTCATCTATTCTGTTAATAAACTCTGGACGAAGGAACGACGAAAGCGCCTTCTCTGTTTTCTCCTTTGCCACATCCTGTGCGCTTGAGCCAAAGCCGGCTTGTGATGAGGTTAGGGTTGCGCCTGCGTTAGTTGTCATAATGATAACTGTATTTTCAAAATTGATTGTTCTGCCTTGAGAATCTGCAATTTTACCCTCGTCAAGAATTTGAAGAAGAATATTTAAAACATCCGGATGTGCCTTCTCGATTTCATCAAATAAAACAACCGAATACGGAGAACGTCTAATCTTCTCAGTCAATTGTCCAGCCTCATCATAACCGACATAACCGGGAGGAGAGCCTATAATTTTAGAAACCGAGTGCTTTTCCATAAACTCAGTCATATCAAGTCTTATTAATGAATCGGGTGTATTAAACAACTCATTCGCGAGTGTTTTTACAAGCTCTGTCTTACCAACACCAGTAGGTCCTGCAAAGATAAAGGATGCTGGGCGTTTTTTTATGCTAACTCCTGCCCTGTTTCTTCTTATTGCAGCACACAAGGATTTTACCGCCTCGTCTTGACCGATGATTCTTGATTTTATCTTATTTTCCAAGGATGCAAGCATTTCAAACTCTTCCTCGGAAATATTGCTAGCAGGAATACCTGTCCAAATTTCGATAACACCAGCTAAATCCTGTTTAGTCATAACAGTGTTTTCGCATTCCTTGTCAAGTCTTTCCTTATCAAGAAGAAGCATTGAGCGCTCTGTTTTGAGCTCGGCAAGTTGCTTGTATTCGTTGTGATTGGGCTCCTTGCCGCTTTCTGAAAGCTTGAGATTTAACGCCTCGGTTTTTGTATCAATATCTGCAAGCTTTTCAATAACCTTATGTCTTTCATTGATGTGAGGAGCGTGAAGAATAATATGAGAACACGCCTCATCGATTAAGTCAATTGCTTTGTCAGGCAAAAATCTATCAGTTATATATCTTTCGCTCATAACAACTGCGCTTTTTGCCATTTCATCAGAAATTTTAACACCATGATAAATCTCATAATAGTGCTTAATTCCCTTTATCATTTCTATGGATTCTTCAATTGAAGGCTCCTCAACCTTGACAGGTTGGAAGCGTCTTTCAAGGGCTGAATCCTTTTCAATATACTTTCGGTATTCCTTTAAGGTTGTAGCTCCGATAACTTGAATTTCACCTCTAGATAGGGCTGGTTTCAAGATGTTAGCCGCATTCATACTGCCTTCAGAATTCCCAGTGCCGACAATATTGTGAATTTCATCAATTACAAGTATGATATTGCCCGCTTCCTTGACCTCTTTTAAAAGTCCGTTAATTCTAGCTTCAAACTGACCTCTAAATTGAGTGCCCGCAACAAGCGCAGTTAAGTCAACAAGATACACCTCACACTTTTTAAGCTTGTGTGGTACATCGCCCTCGACTATTCTTTGAGCAAGCGCCTCTGCAATAGCAGTTTTACCAACACCTGGTTCACCAATTAAGCACGGATTATTCTTTTGGCGACGGCTTAAAATTTGAATGACTCTTTCTAGCTCTCTCTTTCTTCCTACTATTCTGTCGAGCTTACCATTTAGTGCGCTTTGAGTTAAATTAGTGCAGAAGGTGTTAAGATGCTTTCTTTCGTCCTTCTTTTTGTCCTTTTTCTTTTCCTTGCCGTCCTTTTGTTCGCTTGCCATACCAACATTTTTCATAATTTTAGAAAAATCTATTGTTGGAGAGTCTTCATCTGACTCGTCGTCACCATCCTCACTAGCAATAGGTAGCATTTCAGCAAACATTTTTTCCATATTTTCAAGCTCTTCCTCTGTTATGCCCATTTTTGTCATCATATCGTTAACAGGCTTAATTCCAAGCTCTTTTGCGCAAACAAGACAAAGTCCTTCTTGCTTTTGCACATTGTTTTCTAGTTTCATAATATAAACCGTTGCCGGTCTTTTTTTGCATCTTGTGCACATTTCCATAATTGTTTTCCTCTTTGTGCCACATTAGCACGTGCTACTTGTTAAATAAATTTATTTAAATAGGTTGCCAACATATTTGAAAAAACTCCAAACTCTATTGGAACCTGAAATAATCATCGATTTTTCGCAGAATTTACTATCAATATATTCAGGAGCGATTGGTCCTATTTCATCAACAATCCACATAATAGTTTGTGAAAAGAAGAACAGAATGACAAATGCCACTCCTATTCCTAAAATCACACCCAAAATCCTGTCAGCAGTCTTAACATCATCAAATCTTCTCAAATGCGCAACAAAATGGAAAATTATTGACAGAATTATGTATGAAATAACAGTAATAACAACAAAGGCGATCGCCGATGAAATTAGCATTGACAAGGCTCCACCAACATTGTTAGATAACGATCCTATTACACTTGTATCATGATTGGTAAAAAATGCTTCAAAATCAGAATTAAAACTGTCTAAATCCAAATCGAAAAATGTCAAAAAGCTTTTTAGCATTTCGGGCATATTTTCGACATCCACATATATCTTATCCATCTCATTGTTAAGATAAGCATCCAATGAGCTCCTTACTGCATCAACCATCAAATTGTTCATAAACAATGAACTAACCAAGCCGGCAACAGGGACACGCAAAAGGAAAGCGAGAGACAATGAAATCATTATCTTTGCCAAATCAAGTAAGCTTCGGACAAAGCCTTTAACAGTAAATTTTACAATTATCAGTATAGCTAAAACTGTTAACGAAATATCAAATATGATACTTGCTACCATTGACTCACTCCTTTCCACTTCTATATATTAATTAATATTCACTTCTACTTAAAAAGAATTTTTTTGATAAAGTGCCACAAATCATTATCAACAAAGAATCTTAGGAATAACGTTTTATCAACATATTCCTCCTTAAACACCCCTGGATAATGGTGATTACCAAGATCAAACAGCTTGCCTATAACGAACGAAAGAATCCAAACTGCAAGCACGGAAACAAATATACCAATTATTGCTCCCAATAAAATATCCAACCTCTTAATGGTGATAGCTTTTCTGAGAAGCTTGTTAATAAGCTTGCTTAACAAAAGTATAATTCCCTCTGTTACAACAAAAACAATGATAAAGGCAATTACAAGAGAAATAAGAAAAGCAACTATACTTCCTAAAAACTCAGAAATTTGCTCAACCTCTGAATAAGTAGCAGGAACTGGATTATCGCCAATCATATGTTTGTTAACTAGCGCTATGCCACTTTTATTGTCTTCTCCAACCTTTAAGAGGTTTATAACTAAAAATCTTGAAACGCCATCATCTGTGAATTTATGAAGTTCATAAAATGTTTGACCATTTTCCTGGAAAGCCCTTTCTAGGAACATATTTTTCATCCAGTTTGTCATAGGCCCTTCTAAAAGCCATGCACTAATCAATTTGCCAAAGGGTGAGGCAAAAAGTAAAGCTATGAAAGGAGCAAACAAAATTTTAACAACTGATAAGAATGATTTTACAAAACCGCGAATTGAATATCTAATGATAATAAATGCCATTAAACCGACTAAAATAGCATCCAAAAGAACGCTAACTAAAACGTCACCCATATCAATTTCCTCCTTTCAACTTTAAAAGTCTTACATTATATTATAACATTATTATTGGCAATTGTCAATAATTATAGTATATCTTTTTGAGATATAAGCCATCTGGCTTAGCCGTAAAGCCTGCGTTCTCCCTTTTTCTTGATTCTATAATTTGTGGGATATCCTCAGGCGAAATCTTACCTTGCTCAACCCAAAGAAGTGTACCAACCATTATTCTAACCATATTGTATAAAAAGCCATCTGCGCTTACAGTAAACTCTATCAAATCACCATTTCTTTCCACCTTGGCTTCATACACGGTTCTTTCTGTATTTTCTATTTGAGAGCCGACAGACATAAAAGCATCAAAATGGTGTGTTCCTTCGAAAAAAGTGGCAGCACGTGTCATTTTTTCAAGGCTTTCGTCACTTATTTCTCTTCCATATTCAAGCACAAGATTTGAGTAAAATGGATTTCGTATTCGGCTTGCATGAATTTTATAAATATACTCTTTTTTTACTGCATCATATCTAGGATGAAAGCTATTTTCAACCTTTTTTGCCGACAAAACAGATATATCATTTGGCAGCTTAATATTCATCGCAATTGGAATTTTATCTATTGGAACGGTAATTTCATCATTGGGGTTTTTGGGCTCAACGCTTACGCAAAAGCCCAATGCATGCACACCACTGTCAGTACGACTACAGCCCTTTACATCGCACTCGAAGCCAAAGGCTTCTTTCGTTGCCCTGTTTATTTCCAAGGAAATAGTTGGTTTGTCGTTTTGGAGCTGATACCCACAATAGTTATGTCCATTATACGCAATTGTAAGTAAAATTTTTTTCATTATTAAATCTCATATCCAGGCGCATAAATATTTATGAGGATCACTCCTACTAAAATTGCTATTGCAAAAAGCAATCCAAAAACATCCTTTGCCTTAAATTTTAATTTTTTCATTCTTGTTCTGCCCTCGCCACCACGATAGCAACGGCATTCCATAGCAACCGCAAGCTCATCTGCTCGTCTAAATGCGGAAACAAAAAGCGGAATAATTATAGGGATTAGCGCTTTTGCTTTTTTTATAAGTCCTCCACTTGAAAAATCTCCACCTCTCGCCTTTTGAGCATTTATAATCTTCCCTGCCTCTTCTGTTAGAGTTGGAATAAAACGCAAGGCAATTGTCATAAGCATTGAAAACTCATGAACAGGAAGCTTTATTTTCTTCAATGGAGAAAGCGCTGTTTCAATTCCATCTGTTAACTCGATTGGAGTTGTTGTATATGAAAGAAACAATGTCGTTCCTGTCAAAAGCATAATAATTCTAAGAGCTAAAATTCCTGCATTTATTAAGCCATTAAGATAAATCTTTAGAGTCCAGAAATTTGGAATAACATTCCAAACAACCAAAGGCTCTCCTTCTCCCTTTGTCCAAAAAATATTCAAAATTGCAGTAAAGAGAATGATTACAACAAGGCCACGCATACCTTTGAGAATAACTCTTATAGGAACACGGCTAACAACAATTGACACCAAAAGAAAACCAAGCAAAAATGCAAATGAATATACATCCTTTGCCACAAAGGTTGCAACCATGAACATAATTATAAGAAATAGCTTTGTCCTTGGATCCAACTTGTGAATCAAGGACTTGGCTTCATAATACTGTCCTAACGAAACATCAAATGCCATTCTCTACCTCCTTTTGCCTAGAGGTATTACCAAGGCTTTTTAAAATTGCATCAAAAGCGCCTTCAACTGTGTATATATTCTCAGGAATATCGACACCATTTTCACGAAGCTTTAAAACAAGGTTAGTAATTTCAGGCACATCAAGTCCGTTTTCTTTTAGTAGCTGATGCTGTGAAAACACTTCGCTACAGTTCCCCTCTAAAAGGAGCTTGGATTTAGACATAACAACGACTCTATCACAGTACATTGCCATATCCTCCATACTGTGGCTAACGATAATGACTGTTGTGCCACTTTCCTCTCGATATTTTTTAATACCACCGAGAATCTCACGTCTGCCCTTTGGGTCAAGACCAGCAGCTGGCTCGTCCAACACAAGAATTTTAGGATTCATTGCCATAACACCTGCAAGAGCAACTCGACGCTTTTGTCCACCTGACAAATCAAATGGAGACTTTGATAGTATTTCCTTGTCAAGACCACAAAATTCTGCACTTTTTTTGACC
Source organism: Eubacteriales bacterium (assembly GCA_045543955.1). GTDB lineage: Bacteria > Bacillota > Clostridia > Oscillospirales > CAG-272 > RGIG2000. The sequence goes on along the minus strand of JAZPYB010000029.1, from coordinate 23,326 downwards.
CTGTGTTCGATTTCCTCGGATGAAAGCTTCATGTTTTTTGGACCATATGCAATATCGTCCCACACCGTGTCAGCAAATAGCTGATACTCGGGATACTGCATAACCATACCCACCTTATAGCGAACCTGACCAATCTTTTTCGGCTTTTTCCAAATATCCTCGCCATCAACAAAAACCTTTCCTTCCGACGGCTTCAGTAGTCCATTAAAAAGCTGTACTAGGGTTGACTTTCCAGAGCCCGTATGACCTATAAGACCTGTTATTAAATTTTCTTCAATATTCAAACTTACATTATCAAGTGCTTTAATTTCATATGGTGTTTTTTTGCCATATATAAAAGACACATCCTTAAGCTCTATTATTGCCATTTTTCTACCTATTTGCTCTCTATTTTTTCTTTTATTATTTTCGCACAAGTGTCAAAATCGTACACTCCTAAAGGGATTTGCAAATCTAACTGTTCATTAAGTTTATGCAAAAGCTCAACCGATTGAGGAACCTCGAGTCCTGCCTCCCAAAGCTTTTCAGGCTTTGAAAAGACGTCATTTGGTTTACCCTCCAAGTATTTTGAGCCATTTTTCATTACAACAACCTTATCGGCCAAAATCGCTTCATTCATATAGTGTGTAATCAAAACAATTGTAATTTTCTCTTCTTTATTTAGACGTAAAATTGTATTGATAACCTCTTTTCTGCCCAGAGGATCAAGCATAGCGGTCGATTCATCAAATATGATGCATCGAGGCTTCATAGCTATAATTCCAGCTATTGCAACTCTTTGCTTTTGCCCACCCGAAAGACGATGTGGTGCATGTCTTGCATATTCTTTCATGCCAACTATTTCAAGTGCCTCGTCAACACGTCTTCTAATCTCTTGGGGCTCTATGCCAAGGTTTTCAGGGCCGAACGCAACATCCTCCTCCACAACCGTAGCGACTATTTGGTTGTCCGGGTTTTGGAAGACCATACCCACATTTTTTCTTACTTCGTATATATCGTTCTCGGGAAGTCCATCTTCAAGTATGTTTTTGCCGTCTATATATATTCTTCCACTATCTGCAGTTAGTATCATATTTATCAGCTTTGCAGCTGTCGATTTCCCAGAGCCGTTATGACCCAAAAGCGCAACGAACTCGCCCTCGTTAATCTCCAACGAGAAATCATTTAAGGCGAAATTGTTTTCAAAATCATCCGAATCTGGATATTTAAACGATACGTTTTCTAATTTGATTAAAGGATTCATTTTTTCCCCTTTGAGAATTATTATTTTTTATCTGCAATCCAACGAGCACTGGCTCCACAAGGGAGGAACCCCTTGGTTTGAGTAACTGGCAAAGCAAGCTCAGCGGTTTCAGATTTTCCACCATGCTTTTTTACGACCTCGACATCAAGCACGTAGCCCATTGTCAATGCACTTAGACCTGTGGTATAAGAGTTTATTAGCATAAACAACGGGTCATCAGAAATAAGCTTTTCGCACAAGCTTACAAAATCGCATACTGCATCCTCAAGCTTCCAAACCTCACCACCTGGTCCTCTGCCATATGAAGGAGGATCCATTATAATTCCGTCATATTTATTTCCACGACGAATTTCGCGCTCTACAAACTTACGACAGTCGTCAACTATGTATCTAACCGGAGCATTTTCGAGTCCACTAGATGCCATATTCTCCTTTGCGCACGCAACCATCCCCTTTGAAGCATCAACGTGAACGACGGATGCTCCGGCTTTTGCCGCTGCAACGGTAGCGCCACCTGTGTAAGCAAAAAGATTTAAAACCTTCGTTTCCTTGCCTTGCTTTTTTCTTTCCTTAATCAGCTTAGAAAACCAGTCCCAGTTTGCGGCTTGCTCGGGGAAAAGCCCTGTATGCTTAAAGCCCATTGGTTTTAGATTAAATGTCATTTCTCCATAATTAATAGTCCATTTTTCAGGAACATCGTTTTTTACCCAAGCACCACCGCCGCTTTTTGAACGACGGTAGATTCCATCGGCTTTATTCCAAAGCTTATGCTCTCTTTTTCCCTTCCAAATTACTTGTGGGTCAGGACGAATAAGAATATATTTTCCCCAACGCTCAAGTCTTTCTCCATCTGATGTATCTAAAAGCTCGTAGTCCTTCCAATTATTTGCTAAGTACATTTTCTTCCTCACATTTTATAGTATTTGCCCAAAACATTTGAGCCAACATGTCCATGACAAATTGCCAAAGCCAAAGCATCCGCCGTATCGTCAGGCTTTGGTGGCTTTTGCAAATTGAGTAACGTTGTAACCATTGTAATTACTTGCTTCTTGTCCGCTCTGCCATATCCAACAACAGCCTGCTTAACTTGAAGAGGTGTATATTCAAAAATCTTCAATCCTTTCTTATGAGCGCTAAGAAGGATTGTCCCTCTCGCCTCTGCAACGCAAATACCTGTTTTTTGGTTTGTGTTCCAAAAAAGCTCCTCTATCGCCATTGTATCTGGCTTATATTTATCAATTATTGTTTCCATTCCATCGTATATTTGAAGAAGGCGCTCTTCAATGGGCAAGCCAGCCTTTGTTTGTATTGAGCCATATCCCAAAACACGGAATTTACCCTTAACACATTCCAAAACTCCCCAACCTACTATTGCAAAGCCCGGGTCGATCCCTAGAATAACCATTAAAGAATCCTCCTTTTTTAAAATTCATGAAAACCTTTACAGATTATTTTACCATATTTTTTTTCCTATGTCAAATAATATATTAAACAAAATTATGAATTTATTTATAACTAAATATAGTTGAATTTTATATTTTTTTGTGGTAGAATGATTATAACTATCTTTTTTTGAAAAATCAGGAGGTCTTTATGAGTTCTATTCCGCAAATAAATGTTGGCGATATACTAGAAATGAAAAAGCCACACCCATGTGGGCAAAAGACCTTTAAGGTTTTACGTACGGGTGCTGATATAAAGCTAATATGCACAGGGTGTTCAAGAACACTTACGCTAGATAGAATAAAGGTTGAAAAAATGATTAAAAAATCATATTCGGGTGAACAAAATGAACAAAGCTAAAATCAAATCTAAAGGTCGAAAGACTAACTCAGATAACAAAGCAATAACCACAATTAAAACGTGGTTTTTAAACAATTGGTGTCTTGTTTTTGCGGTTTTTGTACCAATTATTCTTTTGGCAATATGCTGGGCTTTCACATTTAATATTTATGAAAATAGGTTAAGCACATTGATCCTTGATATGAATGCTCAATATGTTTACTTTTTTGAGCAGCTACAAGATGTATTAAGAGGTGATGCTTCCCTTTTCTACACCTTTGAGCGTGCAATGGGTGGCGAATTTTTAGGATGCTTTAGTTATTATTTAGCATCTCCTCTTTCGTTGATTGTTGCGCTTTTCCCAAAAGGAATGGTGCCAGAGGCGATTGCTACACTTATGCTATTAAAGGCAGGACTTAGCGGTCTTACATTCTGCATTTATCTAAGAAAAACTCACGCAAGAAATCCTATTGGTTTTAGTATGTTTTCGGTAATGTATGCACTTTGTGCATATGCAGTTGCATATCAATCAAATATTATGTGGATGGATGCGCTAATTTGGTTGCCACTTATAACCTTGGGCATTGAATCTATGATTAAAGATGGCAAATTCAAGCTCTATATAATTTCACTTGCTATTGCTATTTGGAGCAACTATTATATTGGATATATGCTCTGCATATTTACTCTCCTTTATTTTGTATTTTATATGTGTACTCGCTCAAAGGAAGTAAGAAATCCAAATGGTATAAGTAAGCATACGCTAAAATCCATCATTCGCTACGGTGCTTATACCGCCGTTGCTCTAATGATTTCAGGTGCTATGATTTTGAGTGCAATTTATTCACTCAAGTTTGGTAAAACCGACGGTCAGATTGATTTCAAAACTCTTATTCCACAAATATATTCTGGATTCTTAGACGTAATAGCCAACCTATTTATAGGTACATTTGGCACATTCAGGCCTGTTTCAGACGGTGGCATGCCTCATCTTTACGCTGGCACACTTATGCTTTTGATGCTACCAGTATTTTATGCATCTAAAAAGATACCTACAAGATTAAAGATTGGTTATTCTGTTTTGTGTGCTGTTTTCCTTGCTAGTATGACCATTACCACATTCAATCTTGCGTGGCACGGATTTAACGAACCTGTTTGGCTCAGCTACAGATTTAGCTTCTTGTTTACCTTTATTATGCTAATTATGGCATACAAGGGTTATGAAAGCATCGAGGATGCCAAGTTCAAGCTTTTCGCTATATTCTCCGGTGCTGCTGTTGGACTCTTATTTATAATTCAAAAGACAGTTGAGTTCAAGAGAAAAGAGACCGAGGTTTTTGATATAGGTATTCAAACTATTTGGCTAACAATAGTTTTGCTTGCTGTGTACCTCATAATTTTCTTCTTCCTAAAAACAAAGCCAACTAAAACAAGGCTTGTTTCATCAATTTTATGTGGATTTGTTTGCTTTGAAGCTTTAGTTGGCGCCTGCCTTTGCTGGAAGGATGCATATCTTGATGCTGGCTCTGGCACATACAAAAACTATAACACCTTTGAATATAATTCAAGCTTTATAACCGAATTTTTTGATGATTATGAGGACTCTTCTCTTTATAGAGTAGAAAGAACCTTTAATCGTAAAAGCAATGACAATCTTTACCTCAATTTATATGGTGTTTCAGAATTTACATCCACCTTTAACAGAGGCTCGAAGAACATTTTAAAGAAATTCGGTATTCAAACAAAGGACCAAAGCTCTCTATATATTTATAGAAATGAGCTTGCCGATTCGCTTTTAGGTATAAAATACCTAATTTCTGACGAAGAAGCCAACAAAAAAGCTAAAGAAAATCTTCAAGCCAACTCCTGCTATATTATGGTTAAACAGCTTGAGAATGACTATCTAGTTTACAGAAACCCATATGCTTTACCATTTGCATATTCGGTTAAGGAGTCTGTTGATGAAATAACAAGCATCAAGGTTAGTCCATCAACGAAAAAATCAGACAATGAAGATAAATATTGGGACGAATATGCTGAAGAATATGCGCTCAAGTTTGCAGATTGTCTGCTCGGCACTAACTACTATGGCAAAGATGGTGCTGTAACACAAGAAAATCTTATCAATATTACAAACGAGCTTAAAAAGAACAGCCTAAGAGTGAGTGAGCATTCTGACACATACATTAAAGGTACAATTACCGCTACTAAAGAAAAGCCTGTTGTATTCACCACTATTCCGTATGATGAAAACTGGCAGGTTTATGTTGACGGTCATAGAGTTGACACCTATAAATGCATTGATGCTTTCTTAGCATTTGACATAAACGAAGGCAATCACTCTGTTGAATTTAAATATGTACCATCGCAATTCTATAAGGGCCTTGCCATCACATTTGTTGGCATTTCAGCATTTGTAGGACTTTGTGTTTGGGATTATGTTAGCAAAAAGAAAATCAATAATAAGGAACTAAAAAAGATATGATATATCACGTAAATGGCACTCTTGAATACTGTGAGCCAACATTTTGTGTGGTTGACTGTATGGGGGTTGGTTATAAGCTTTCTATAAGCGATAACACCTATTCAAGTATTGTCGGTCACATAAATGAAAAAACAAAGCTTTTAACCTATCTTCAGGTTCGTGAGGATGGGGTTGAGCTATACGGCTTTAAAACAAATGATGAATTGAGCGCATTCAAGCTATTAATTACCGTTTCCGGTGTAGGTCCAAAGGCTGCTATGGCAATCCTTTCACTTTTAACTCCTGATAGACTAAGCATGGCAATATCTAGTGAGGATATTAAGGCTATCGCCAAAGCAAACGGCGTTGGTCCTAAAACCGCGGCTCGTGTTGTGCTTGAGTTAAAGGACAAAATTACAAAGCAAGCATTTACCACAACTAGCCCTGAGGCTATGCAGGTTGCTAGTGTAAATGTTTCAAAAAATTCTAACCTTTCAGAGGCGCTTGAAGCTCTTGTTGTACTTGGTTATTCAAGAGCCGACGCACAAAGAGCCTTGGGTGGAATTGACCCTAAATTAGATGTGGCAAAGATTATTCCTCTTGCCCTTGCAAAGCTTATTAAGTAAAGAGAGGTTAAGCTATGATTGAAGAAACAGAATTTGATTTTGAAAACAGAATAGTTTCAACCGAAATGACTGGCGAGGACAACGAGGTCGAAATTAGCCTTCGTCCTAAGATATTTGAGGACTACATAGGTCAAGAAAAGGTTAAGGAAATGCTAAAGGTTTATATTGATGCTGCAAAAGGCAGAGGCGACTCTCTTGACCACGTTCTTCTCTATGGCCCTCCCGGTCTTGGTAAAACGACTCTTTCAGGCATTATAGCTACTGAGATGGGCGTTAATTTTAGAGTAACATCTGGTCCTGCAATTGAGAAGCAAGGTGACCTTGCCGCAATTTTAACAAACCTAGCACCTGGCGATGTTCTTTTTATTGACGAAATACATCGTCTTTCACGCTCAATTGAGGAAATTTTATACCCTGCAATGGAGGACTATGTGCTTGATATAATTATCGGCAAGGGTCCTGCTGCGCGTAGCATTCGTGTTCCTCTTCCAAAGTTCACTTTAGTTGGTGCCACAACTCGTGCAGGACAGTTAACAACTCCTTTGCGCGATAGATTTGGAGTTTTACTCCGTCTTGAGCTTTATAAAGCCGAGGAGCTTGCCACTATCATTAAGCGTAGTGCTTCTCTATTAGAGGTTGCAATAGACGATGAGGGCGCACTTGAAATTGCATCTCGCTCACGTGGTACACCTCGTATTGCAAACAGACTTTTAAAGCGTGTACGCGACTATGCTCAAGTTAAGGGCAATGGAACAATCACACTGGAAATTGCAAAAACAGCTCTTGAAGCGCTTGAAATTGACTATTTAGGTCTTGATAATATTGACAGAAAAATACTTGAAACAATTATCAAGTTTTATGGTGGTGGTCCAGTTGGTCTTGAGACCTTGGCGGCAACAATCGGCGAGGAATCAATAACTATTGAAGACGTTTACGAGCCATATCTTATGCAAATAGGATTTTTGAGCCGCACTCCAAAGGGTAGATGTGTTACTCGATTAGCATATGACCATTTAGGAATACCATATGGTCCTGGTGGCGCTTATCAAATGAAAATAGATGGATAAAAAAATGCGAGCAATGCTCGCATTTTTTTATTAGAATGTCCTTCTACTAAGATTTTCTATATTCTCAAGCTCCATTGAAGAAATTTTATTTCCTTCTTCCAACAAGCTTTGTATTTTTCTACTTGAAGTATCAATTTGTACATTCGCAAGTCTTAGTTGATTGTTTGTCTCTTGAAGTGCTGCGCCCATCCTCGTTTCCATTTGAGAAATTGCTGATGTAGTCATACTGCACGCATTATGTACTGCCCTTGATATAGTAGATGACATTTTTTCCATAGTTTCAACAAGTTGTGAATTTCTTCTTTCCAAATCTACTTGTTTCAACGCCTCCTTTAAATCGTCGGCTCTTCCAGTTTGATATAAATATATCACATAGTCAATATATTGATAATCGCTCTTATGAATAATTGCTGGTATTTGATAAAATTTCTCGTCCAGCTCCTCTATTTCACTTTCTAAAGCCTCAATTTTTCCTTCTGAAATTTCAATTATTTTTTTCATTTGTGCTATTGAAGTTTTTCTAGTGGGTTCCTCATTTTTAAACTTACGATTTACTTTTGCTTTTCTTGAAAAAAATATTTTTATTAGTATATTCGTTCCCAATCCTACGATGATAGAAACAACAAGCTTAATTAAAAAGTCCTTAAAAGAATCTATTCCAAATGCAAAAAGCGAAAATACAAAAGTCGCAATTGCACAGAATATACCTGGAAATTGAAATATTCCATAAGAGTACCATTCATCCATTCTACTAATTGGCTTATTATAGTATGACTCTGGATTTGTCAATGTAAAAATCTTTGAATTGGCTCTGTCAATCTCTGTATTTTGTTTTTCAACTTCTTGAAGCAACATATCTCTTGCTGCGAAATAAACTGACATATTTTTTCTAAATTCGACTAAGCTTTCAAACTCTTCTTCTTTTGTTTTCTTTTGTGGTGTTACTGTATCCATAAATTATATTCCTTTCTTTTTCGATCTAAATCGACCGTTATATACATTATACACGTATTTACATCATTTGTCAAGTGAATAATTACATCATTTTATGAAACATTAATTCATAGTATAATTGTATAATAACTACATTTATTTGTGAGGGAATTTAAATATGGCAAAAAAAGAAATCAATATTATTCTTGGCGAAAGAATAAGAGAACTAAGAAAGCAAAAAAAGCTCACACGTGAGCAGCTTGCAGAAAAAATCAATGTCAGCGTAAGATTTCTTGCCGATGTAGAAAGTGGCGTTACAGGTGTTTCTTTAACCACTCTTAAAGAGCTCTCTCTCTGTTTAGATGTTTGTTGCGATTATCTTTTAGGCATAAATGATAAAGAAAGCTACAACAAATATGAAGCTTTAGAAAAAAAGATTAAAAAAATACCCCCCGAACATATAGAAAATATTGAAACAATAATTGATGAGCTCATAAAGCTTTCCAACAAATAAAGATAAAACAAATCAAAAGCCCTCACGTTCTGTGAGGGCTTCTATTATTCGTGCTTATGACGGCGAAATATCAAGCGAGACATTGCTATTGGATTAAACGGGATTAATGGATAGAGGTATGAGCGTTTTCCATTGATTGTTTTTGTGCTAATAATCATAATTATGCCAATTAATGCTCCTATCAAAAGTCCCCAGCCACCAAGTAATGCAACTAGGCATAGTGTTATAATTCTTACAAATTTGAGTGCGTAGCCGAGCTCATAGTTTGATTGAGTAAAGCTTGCCATTGAAACAATTGCCATATAAAAAATTACATCAGCACTAAGCCAACCGACCTGAACTGCAAAATCTCCTAGCAAAAGTCCGCCGATAACTCCAAAGGAATTAGACATAACGCTTGGAGTATTTAATGATGCCAGTTTCAGTCCGTCTACAACAAATTCAACAAGCAAAAGCTGAACAAGAATAGGCACAGCACCGGTGTCATCGGGTACTATAAAATATAACCACTCGGGCACTATTTGTGGGTTACTTGCTAGATAGTACCAAATAGGTGTCAAAACAACGGCACTCCAAAAAACAAGTTGTCTGACAAGGCGTAAATATGTGCCTGTTATTGGTGTGAAATAGTAATCATCGGTATCTTGCAAAAAATCAAAAATAGAGGTTGGGAGTATTATTGCCTCGGGCGAGGTATCGCACAAAATTATGACGTTTCCCTCTAAAATTGAAGCGCATGCGCAGTCTGGTCGTTCAGTACATCTAACCTTTGGGAATGGGTTAAAGGAATTTCCCTTGATTAGGCATTCTATAAGGCTTTGATGCCCCATTGGAAGTGCATCTGTTTTTATGCTTTCTAGTTTCTTTATAAGTTTATTTACGTACACAGGGTCGGCTTTTTTATCAAGATATACCACGGAAATATCTGTTTTTGATTTCTCTCCCACGCACAAATATTTAACTGTCAGATTTGGGTCTCTAATTCTACGTCTTATCATTGCAGTATTAAAAATTAGAGTTTCAACAAAGCCATCACGGGCGCCACGCATTACCCTGTCGTTTCCCGGCTCCTCTGTTGTTCTTGCAGGATATGAGCGAGCATCAACTATTATAGCGCCATTTCCAAAGCCTTCAGCTAAAATTGCCGAACACCCAGAGAGCACCATTGTAACCAATGTATCAATGTCAAAAACAGGATCAACCTCGACACTGGGTACGCTTTTTTTAGCAAAATCAACAACCGCGCCTTCCCTGCCGTCACCAAAATCCTTAATTGTTGTTAGGTGCATCATTAGCTTTTGCATAATTGCAGATGTTACAAAGCCGTCAATATAGTACATAACAACTTTTGTAGAGTTTATTTCCATTTCTCTTTTTATTATGTCGAAATTTTCATCAACCCTTAGTATTTCATCTATTTCTTGTATATTCTTTTTAAAATCAAAGGAAAGCTCGCGCACAAAAACCTCCATAGATACTAGATTTTTCTTCTTTTACTAGTATTTACGGAGGTTTTTAATTTAATCATTTATTTTTGAAAAATTGATAAAAATAACAAGGTATCATACCATTATATAGCTTTCTAACCTTATCAGCTCGTCTTCCAAATAAAGACTGAAAGCCCTCGTGGCTTGTAATTATATACTGCTGCCACTTATCAAGGGTTTGGAAATGCTTACCCATTTTCTTATACAGCTCTTCTGTTTCGCGCATTGAAAAGAGTCTTTCGCCATATGGAGGGTTGCACACAATTGTGCCACGTCTGCCCTCAGTTGTTATAGTTAGCGCATCACGAGTGAATATTTTAATATTTTTTGAAACACCCGCATTTTTTGCATTTTCCTTAGAAATTTCCACACATTCAGGACTGATATCCGATGCGTATGCTTCAAACTGACTATCTAAAATGATTTTTGACCTTGCCTCATCCTTGGCATCAAGCCAAAGCGATTTTTGAAATTGTGGAAATGCTTCTGCTTCAAATTTCCTATTTAATCCAGGAGCGATATTAAGCATCTGCATTGTGGCTTCGATTGCAATGGTGCCAGAGCCACAAAATGGGTCCCAAAGCAGCACATCCTCACGAGGTCGCGAGAGCTTAGCTAATGCGCAAGCTAGAGTTTCGCGAATTGGCGCTTCGTTTGATTTTGGTCTATACCCTCTTTTGTGCAGAGGAGTACCAGATGTATCTATCATTAATGTGCATCTGTTTTTAAATAGGAAAAAATCTATTTGATATTTTACGCCAGTTTCCGAAAACCAAGAAATACCATATTTACTAGAAAGTGATGATACTACCGCTTTTTTTATAATTTTCTGGCAGTCAGGCACTGAAAACAGTGTACTTTTTATTGAGTGCCCACGCACTGGAAATTGATCGTTTCTACCAATCCAATCATGCCACGCTAATTTTTTTGTTCCTTCAAAGAGCTCATCAAAGGTAGTAGCATAAAACTCGCCTATTTTTATATAAATTCTTTCGGCTAATCTAAGATTGATGCTTGCTCTTGCAAGGGCATTTTCGTCCCCTAAGAAGCTAATTCTGCCATCCATTGTTTCAGTACGCTTGTATCCTAGACTATCGATCTCCTCGCCAAGGAGTCCCTCAAGGCCGAACAGACAGGTTGCAACATATTCTATTGTCATTCTATTCTCCTCTCGTTACGCCTTGCTTGTGCGAGAAATTGTAAAGGACATTTCGCACCACTTACCATATTCACTATTAGCAACTATGCTACCAGAATGTGCATCAATTATAGTTTTTGCAATAAAGAGTCCGAGTCCTGTTCCTGTTTTATCAAGACCCCTTGATTTGTCGCTCTTATAAAAACGGTCAAACACAAATGGTAAATCATCACTTGATATACCTATGCCCTCATTGTACATAGTAAATCTAATGGTATCATCAGCCTCATACTTCAAGCTTACCTCATATTTTCCGCCATCGTTTGAGAACTTAATTGCGTTGTGACAAAGATTATATACAACTTGATTGATAGCATCCTTGTCACCATATGCCATCATATCGTAGTCATCCATATCAAACTCAACATCTAGCCTCTTTTGTTCAAGCTGATGCTCAAAAGAAAGAACAGTTTGACGGACTAATTCACTTAAATTGAATTGCTTAAACTCAAATTTGCGCTCTCCAGATTGTAAGCGTGAAATATCAAGCAACGAAGTTACCAAACGGCTAAGTCGCTTAACCTCATTTTTAATAATATTGAGATAATATTCTTCCTTTTCGGGTGGAATTGCACCATCTAAAATACCATCAATAAAGCCTGCTATTGTTGTCATTGGTGTTTTTAGGTCGTGGGATACATTGCTTAAGAAATTCTTTTGCATTTCGTCCTTAGACTGAATTGCTATAGCCATTTTATTAAACGAATCTGCAAGCTCGGCAAGCTCGTCCTTTCCACGAACCTTAACTCGAACATCGAATTTTCCACGCGAGAAGCTCTTAGCTGCATGACCAATTTCGCGAAGTGGCTTCATTGTATAGTAGCTAACGCCATAAATTGCAACAAGTGACGCGAGTGTTATCCACAATATTGTAGAAATTATCGCTATCATCATATCGTGCATCATTTTGTCATTTTTTGTATTTCCAAGATCGTAACAAATGATAGCGCCTAGAAATTTATCTTCATAAACCGGTTCTTTTTCTTCGTCAGTTTCGGTTCCTAAATCACTCTCCACATCGGAACCTGGATTCGTGTCTAAATCTGTCTCTGTTTTTGTTTCGGCTGAAACTTTTTCATCTAATGTCGGTTCTTCTACCTCAACCTTAGTAGTGATTGCAGTAGCATACAAATAAACAGAATTTTTAAAATACCCGTCAGCTGTGTCACTGGTGGATACCACCTTGTCTCTGCTTATTTTATTCAAAAATCCCGAGGGAAGTGTCTGTCTTTCGGTTATTTCGCCCATCAAATCGTTGTTGTATTCTAAGCTTTTTACAATATTATTTTCATTCATTGATGCGAACAATATTAATTCTCCTACTTCATTAAAAGCAACGATTCCAGTTTGAGGAGAAATCAAAAAGATTGTGTCCAAGGTTTCTTCCAAAATTGGACTGAAGCCGTTTCCCTCTTTGTTTTCTATTGGAGGCAATTCTCCATCAATTTCCTTAACCTTAAAATAGGAGGAAACCTGAACATTAGTTTCATAGAGCTGATTGAGCTTTGTATCAAGCGAAAAGCTTGTAATGATATTTGTAATGATAATACCCAAAATCAAAATAGTCATTATCATTATGGTCATAAATGTAAGCATATATCTTGTGTGTATGCTTTTTAAATATCTTTTCATTTGCTTCCTCCTTTCTTTCCTTGTTAAAGGAAAAGTCCGCGCACGGACTTTTCTTAGTTATACATTAAATCTGAATAAAACGATATCTCCGTCGTTTATTACATATTCCTTGCCCTCAGAGCGAACAAGTCCTTTTTCCTTTGCTGCGTTCATAGAACCACAAGCAACTAAATCATCAAAGGAAACAATCTCAGCACGAATAAAGCCTCTTTCAAAGTCGGAGTGGATTTTTCCAGCAGCCCCCGGTGCTTTTGTGCCCTTAGTAATTGTCCAAGCACGAACCTCCTTTGGTCCTGCTGTTAAGTAGCTTATAAGTCCAAGGAGTGAATAGCTTGCCTTAATAAGACGGTCAAGACCGCTTTCAGTAATTCCAAGGTCTGACAAGAACATTTCCTTTTCCTCATCATCAAGCTCCGCAATTTCAGCCTCAATTTCTGCGCAAACAGGAATAACCTCACTTTTTTCGCTCTTAGCAAATTCCAGAACACTTTGGTAGAAGCTGTTTTTATCTAGATTTCCAATATCGTTTTCGCTAATATTCGCTGCATAAATTACAGGCTTAATTGAAAGAAGTGCAACCTCGCTAATCCAAGCAGCTTCCTCTTCGTTAAAGTCGAGGCTTCTTGCACTTTTGCCCTCTTCTAGGGTTTTCATTACTCTTTCATAAAGCTCAACCTTAGGAGCTAGGGTTTTGTCTCCCTTCATTGCCTTTTTAACGTTATCTATTCTTCTCTCCAAAATTTCCATATCCGAAAAAATAAGCTCTAAATTGATTGTCTCAAGGTCACGAAGTGGGTTGATGTTACCATCAACGTGAATTATATCATTATTCTCAAAGCAGCGGACAACGTGTACAATCGCATCAACCTCTCTAATGTGTGAAAGGAACTTATTTCCTAGTCCCTCGCCCTTGCTAGCTCCCTTTACAAGGCCTGCAATATCAACAAATTCGATAACTGCCGGAGTATATAGCTCTGGATTATACATTTTAGCAAGAACATCAAGGCGTGAGTCCGGAACTGCAACAACACCAACGTTTGGCTCAATCGTACAGAAAGGATAGTTTGCGCTTTGTGCCCCTGCATTTGTTAAAGCATTAAAAAGTGTGCTCTTGCCTACGTTTGGCAAGCCTACAATACCAAGTTTCATTTTTTACCTCGTTTAATATATTATCATTGTAATTATACATTATTTTTAGCAAAGGTGCAAGTAAAAAGGCAAAAAAAGTAAAAAAGTCCACATTTTTATTATTATCACACTTTTTCTTCACACGTTTTTCACAATAATGATGTAAAATAAGAATAACTTATTAAAATATTTTTAATTCTGTATGATAATTTGTTAAAAAGTTGTTTACAATTAAGAAATTTTATGTTATAATTCATAAAGATTTAATATTTACATTATTTTTTTACTATTTGGAGGCTTATATGCTTGGTACAAAAATGCTTGTTATTGACGATGACGTTAATATTTGCGAGTTAATTAAGGTCTATTTTACTAATGAAGGATACGAGGTTCAGGTTGCTAACGACGGCTTGACTGGTATGCAAATGTTCAAAAGCTATGACCCTGACATTGTGCTTCTCGACCTTATGCTTCCTAAAAAGGACGGTACAGATGTTTGCCGCGAAATCAGAGCAAATTCCAATAAGCCAATGATTATGATTACTGCCAAGGGTGGTGTTTTCGACAAGGTGCTTGGTCTTGAGCTTGGCGCTGACGACTTTGTTGTTAAGCCATTTGATATGCAAGAGCTTTTAGCAAGAGTTAAAGCGGTTCTCCGTAGATATAGCACTATGGAATCACACACTGATAGAGACACATTGAAATTTGACAACCTTGAAATTAGCCTTTCTAATCACGAATTAAAGATTAATGGCGAAAGCATTGATTTGCCTAACAAGGAATTTATGCTTCTCCATTTCTTAGCTAAGAATTATAACAGAGTTTTCACAAGAGATCAGCTTCTTAATAAAGTTTGGAGCTTTGATTATCTTGGCGACTCACGTACAGTTGACGTACATATCAAGCGTCTACGTGAAAAGCTTTCAGGAGTTTCAACAAAATGGGAGCTACGTACAATTTGGGGCGTTGGCTACAAATTTGAGGTTTTCCAAAATAATGATTAATTAAATAAAAACAAAAGTCACGGAAATCCCGTGGCTTTTGTTTTTATTTAAGCTCTGTAAAGCCGATTTTGCGTCTAACCTTAGACATTGTTTTTCTTGCGTGGCGATATGCGTCGGTTGCACCTTGCTTCATTACCTCTTCAAGGTATGCTTTATCTGCAATTAGGCGATTAAACTCGTCTCTTACAGGGGCGAGTGAATCAGCACAGGCTTCGCCTACTGCGAGCTTGAATTCGCCATAGCCCTTGCCCTCGAATTCCTTTATAGCCTCGTCAAGGGTTTTACCTGTAAAGCAAGTATAAATACTTAGTAGGTTTGCAATACCATCCTTGCCCTCGCCTACACAAATTTCATTACCTGAGTCAGTAACTGCTCTTTTGAATTTTCTGATAATATCGTCTTTAGAATCAAGGATTCTAACAACGGCATTTTCGTTTACATCTGACTTGCTCATTTTCTTGGTCGGGTCTTGGAGAGACATAATTCTAGCTCCACCCTTTGAAATATAACCCTCAGGCACAACAAATGTTTCTCCATAAACTTGGTTAAAGCGATTTGCAATATCGCGTGCAAGCTCTAGGTGTTGCTTTTGGTCAGAGCCAACAGGAACAAGGTCTGTTTGGTAAAGCAATATATCAGCCGCCATAAGTGATGGATAAGTAAAGAGTCCTGCGTTGATATTATCTGCATTCTTTGTGCTCTTGTCCTTGAATTGTGTCATTCTAGAAAGCTCACCAAACATAGTGTAGCAATCAAGCACCCATCCAAGCTCTGCATGCTGTGGCACGTGGCTTTGAACAAATAACGTATTTTTTTGTGGGTCAAGTCCACATGCGATATATAGAGCCAATGTTTCGTAGGTTCTACGGCGAAGCTCTGATGGCACTTGTCTTACTGTAATTGCGTGCATATCAACAACACAATAATAGCAATGGTATTCCTCGGAAAACGCGCTGAAATTTTTAATAGCGCCCAGATAGTTTCCTATTGTCAAGTTTCCAGATGGCTGAACACCTGAAAAAACTACTTTCTTATCATTATACACGGTCAAATTCCTCTACTTTTCGTGAAATATATTATATATAATATCACACCTCTTCTGCGTTTTCAACATTTTTTTGATTTTTAATTCTGTCAATAGTGATTTTAATTATAAAAGCGACCACAGGAGCGATGATTATTCCCAAAAAGCCTGCCATTTTTAGTCCTACAAACATCGCAAAAAGAGTTATAAGTGGATGAATATTCATTTGGTCGCTCAGTATCTTTGGTTCAAGTATTTGACGTGAGAAATACGTAACGCCTGCTAAAATAATCAAGCCTATTGCCAATTTGTAGTCGCCTATTATCAGCATTATTATTCCCCAAGGAACTAAAACCGTACCAGCGCCCAGAATAGGCAAAACGTCAACAATGGAAATTATAAGCGATAGAACAAACGCATTTTTTTGATTTAATATCAAAAATCCCGAAAAAAGCTCTGCAAAGCATAAAACAAACAAAATGAAATACGACTTTAAATATTTTGTTACTACAAGCAATACATCATTTTTGAATATGAGGATTATTTTTCCTAGTCTTTTAGGCAGAAAATCAAACACTCTGTTCCCTATTTTGTCATAATCCTTGGCAAAATAAAACAGTGAAAGCATTATTACTATAACGGTTACAATTATATTTGGCAAGGCGGAAGCCAGACGTGCAATGACAGATGTTAGGTACGTGCTTAAGCTTTTGGCACTATCTAAAATCATATCACTGATTAGCATAGAAAGGCTTTCTCCCTCTTTTAGAAAGCTTTTAATAAACGGAACTCTTTCTTCAAAAGAATCAACAATTTCAAATAAATTAGTTATAGCACTCTCTTCGCTTGACAAATTATTTATTAGTTCCTCAGTTATACTTGCAATTTGATTAACTGTTATTGCACCAACAACCCCAACCGCCAATGCGCTTATTAATAAAACCATAAATAAAACAAACAAGCTAACGATAGGCTTTGGCACTCTTGTCCTTTTGCTCAAAGCATTTATTAGTGGTCGCGCCATAGCTACAATCAAAAAAGCAACAAGAAAAGGAAACAAAAGACCGAACACGTATTCAAAGAAAAAATAACCAATTATTACCAAAATTACGACACAGAGTCCGCCAAATGCAATTTTTTTATACTTTTCCAAAACAATTCTCCCAATTTTAAGACTGTACTTTAGTTATATTTCCAAAACGAGAAAATTATTAAATAAGTTTACAAAATATTTGACTTTTTTTATATTGTCTGTTACAATAAAAATATATTATTTTTAGAGGTGATTATTATGGTACGTATTGAAATGGAAAATGGTGGAATTATTGACATTGAGCTTTACGAGGACAAAGCCCCAATAACTTGTGCTAATTTCAAGAAATTGGTATCAAGTGGATTTTATGATGGACTTATATTTCACAGAGTTATTGCTGGGTTTATGATTCAAGGTGGAGACCCAACTGGTACTGGTTGTGGTGGTTCCTCGGAAAACATCAAGGGTGAGTTTGCATCTAATGGTGTTAAAAATGAGATTTCACACGTAAGAGGTGTTATTTCTATGGCTAGAAGCCAAAACAAGAACTCCGCATCTTCACAATTCTTTATAATGCACGCCGATGGGAAATTCCTAGATGGCGAATATGCTGCATTTGGTAAGGTCGTTTCAGGCATTGAGGTCGTTGATGAAATTGCTGGCGTTAAAACAGATTTTCGTGATAGACCTATGATCGATATGGTTATGAAAAAGGTTACTTTAATCTAAATGGAACGCAAAAGGTGGCTGACAACCAAGGAAATTGTTGTCTTCTCTATGCTTGGCACTATTATGTTTCTTTCTGATATTTTGATGGAGGCTCTGCCAAACATTCATGGTGTTGCAATGTTTATTGCGCTTTTCACACTGCTTTATCGAGTTAAGGCATTAATTCCTATTTATGTATATGTTGCGCTGACTGGCGTATATGCAGGGTTTGCGATGTGGTGGATCCCGTATCTATATGTATGGACAATATTATGGGCACTAATTATGTTAGTTCCCAAAACATCATCTGAAAAGATTAAGTTTATTCTTTGCGTTGTTTTTTGCGCGTTACATGGACTATTTTTCGGAATTCTATATGCGCCACTTCAAGCGCTTATGTTCGGTCTTTCCTTCAAGGGAATGATTGCTTGGGTTTTGGCAGGCTTCCCATTTGATATAGTACATATGTGTGGCAATTTTGCAATGTCATTTTTGATTATTCCACTATACAAGATTATGAAAAAGCTTATATAAAAAACGGATGCATTTTGCATCCGTTTTTTGTTATTTTAGACACTGGGTGTCGCATTATTTTAATTTTGAAGCTTTCCAAGGGGTAAGCTTCTCTCCCTTTACTATGAATGCACGTTTTGCTAGCTTTGCCAGAGGTGTATCACAATAAAGGTCAGAGTAAAATTCGTTTACCTCGGCTTCAGGCATTAATTCTCTAAATCTACGAACCTTTTCTTCTCCATGGCAATTTTTTCCGTCAAATTTGCCGGTGTGCTTGTCGGTTTTTGATGCCATCATAGTGCCAACACCTAGTCTGTTGCAAATTGGTCCTAACAAAAATTCGGGAGATGCAGAAATAACAACATCATCAGGCTGTTTCATTTCAAGATACCAATTGTGAATATTCTTTTCGTGCTTGTCCCAAAAATCTAAAACTGCTTGATCTATATCCTTTATATCCTTTACAAAAGAAAAGAGTTTTTGCTTAAATGTCAACTTTTTAACAATCCTTAATCCATATAAGAAGCCAAAAAACAGACACTTAGGGATGTTTTTTCTAGTTTTTGGATATTTTTTGAAGCAATAAAAAACAAAATCCCTCGAGCTATCGCCGTGATAAATTGTTCCGTCAAAATCAAAAACGTTCATCTTTTTCTCCTCATATCAAATATGCGAGTGCCATTGGCGGCACTCGCACGGCTTTTATTCTGTTTCTTCTTCCTCTATATAGGTTCTTATTACACGAACCTCTTCTACTCTTTTTGTACCAATCTTCTTAATTTCAAATTGAAGATGCTTGTATTCAAATGTATCACCTACATGAGGGAAAGAGCCAAGCTCCTTCATAATAAATCCATTAACGGTTTGCGGTAAATCCTCTTCATCTTCAAGAACAATATCAAACTTTTCAAGGAAATCATCAAGCTCTGCTGAGCATTTGACAATATAACTTCCATCCTCAAGTTCCTTATAGTCCTCTGATATTTCATCATGCTCATCGAATACATCACCGATAAGCTCCTCGATAATATCCTCCATTGTGACGATACCCATAGTACCGCCAAATTCGTCAACAACAACTGCCATATGGCATTTTTTAGCCTTGAGAACTTGCAAAAGGTCAGAAATTTTAATATGCTCAGACACGTGTACTGGCTTTTTTAAGTGTTTCGTTATTGTTTTATTATTATTATGATATGCAATAAAGAAATCCTTTTCGTGTAAAATACCTACAATATTGTCCAAATCCTCGTCATAGACAGGGAGACGTGAGTATGAATTCTCTATAAAAACCTTTGCGATATTTGGAACGGTTTCGTCCTTAGAAATCGCGCAAATATCAACACGAGGTGTTAAAATATCTCCTGCACACACATCGGTAAATTCAATAGCTGAACGAATAAGGTCGCCCTCGTCAGATTCAAGTGTACCATCCTCTTCAGCCTCGTCAACTATAGTGATCAATTCTTCTTCAGTAATTGACATTTGCTCCTTTGAACGGAAAATTTTTCCAAGAAGCTTGCTCCAACCACCAAAAATAATGCTAAGTGGCATAAGTATAATGATAACGGCATTGATAAATGGAGCTAGAAGCATTGCCATTTTATCTGCGTTTTGTCTAGCTATTACTTTAGGTGTAATCTCACCAAAAATCAAAACTGCTACTGTAATAACTATTGTAGACACAGTTGATCCTAAACTATCAGGATCAGAAAAATTAGCATCTTTAAATAGTCCTATAAAAAAAATTGTTGCTATTGAAGAAAGAGAAATATTTACTATATTATTTCCAACTAGCACACTAGTAAGGAATCTATCATACTTGCTTTCAATTTTAGTAACAAGCTGTGCTTTTTTATTTCCTCCTTGTGCTAAGCTTTTCATTCTAATCTTATTGAATGAGGTAAATGCGGTTTCTGTTGATGAAAAGAAAGCCGACAAAAAGAGTAAAACAAGCATTATAGCCGGAAAAATAATATTAGTATCAGGGTCAGGGTCCATTTTTTAAAAAAATCCTCCATAAAATAAATTTAATTTATTATAGCATATAACTACTATTCTGTCAAGTTAATTTATTTTTGTACTAATTTAGTGAATTCATATACTCATTGAATTTTCATTTAAACTATTGATTTTTTTCTTTTTTGTGATATTATAATACTGTAATTGTAAATACTCTTAATAGATTTTATGAACAATAATTGCTACACATAAAATATTGGGGTGCAATTCAAGGTGTTTTTTAGTAACATTTCCTTTATTTGAAGCACCTTATTTATCCCAATTAAAAAAGTATCGCTATTTCTTTGGTAATTCTTGTATTTCTTTGCACAGGTTTTTTTGACTTGTACTGTTGAATTGTTCTATTGTGCTAAACGCACTAGAAATATCTTATTATTTTGGAGGATAGACTTATGAATGAAAACAATGAAATTTTAGAAACAGCTGCAGAAGAAAACAATGCAGTTGAAACAAATGAAGTTGTTGAAACAACTGAAACAGTTGAAAAGCAGCCAAATAAGTGCTTTGGTATTTCTGCTCTTGTATTTGGTATACTTTCCCTTGTTACTTTTGTTTTTCCACTTCCTTTAGGCTCATACTTCCCACTCGTTGGCGTTATTTTTGGTATTGCTGATAAGGCTAAAAATGGAAAGATGACAAGTCAAGGCAAGGCTGGTTTTATTTGTTCAATCGTTGCATATGCTATTTACGTTCTAGCAATTCTTCTAGTATATGCTGTTATTGCTCTTGGTTTTGTATACTTACCAGAAATTTTAGAGTTCTTCAAAGAATTACTCCCACCAGAGCTTCTTGATATGATGAACTCACTTTAAAATTAAGGCGCACTAAATGTGCGCTTTATTTTTTTGCATAATTTGTCCTTATTGCGAATATCTTTTATTAAACATTGCAAAAGTAATTGAAAGGACGATAACGATGAATATATACGAGGATATCGCAAAAAGAACAAATGGTGAAATTTACATAGGCGTTGTAGGACCTGTGCGTAGTGGAAAATCCACATTTGTAAAAAAATTTTTAGACACTATAGTTATTCCTAACATTCCAGCCTCATATGACAAAGAAAGAGCAAAGGATGAAACCCCACAAAGCGCATCAGGAAAAACCATTATGACAACCGAGCCCAAATTCGTCCCTGACGAAGCGGTTAATGTCAATATTGGTACGTCAAATATGAAGGTTAGACTCATTGACTGTGTTGGATATATGGTCGATGGTGCTATTGGAGCATTGGATGGAGACAATCCACGAATGGTTATGACTCCTTGGGATAGTGAGCCAATGGAGTTTGAAAAGGCGGCAGAATTCGGCACTAAAAAGGTAATATGTGACCATTCAACCGTTGGTGTAGTGGTTACAACCGATGGCACTATTGGAGAATTATCACGTCAAGCGTATGAGAGTGCGGAAAATCGCATCATTTCCGAGCTCAAATCTCTAAACAAACCATTTGTAATAGTATTAAATTCAGCCACTCCCCTCGACGAAAGCGCCCAACGTCTGGCTTTTGAGCTTGAAGAAAAGCATGGTGCTCCTGTTGCTTTAGTTAATGCTCTAGAACTGACAAATGAGGATTTCGATGGTATTATTGAGCTTTTGCTTGGTCAATTTTCTATAAATGAAATCAGATTTAATTTGCCAAAGTATTTATGTTCATTAGATTCTAGTCATTGGCTAAAGGAAAGCCTTTTAAATTCCATTAAAGAATCAATAATTTCAATTGAAAAAATCAACGATATTAAAGAGTGTGCACAAATTGTATCTCAAAATGAAAACATCTTCCGTTCGCCTTCTGTTTCTTCAAATTTGGGAACTGGAGAAATCGACATAGAATTAGAGCTAAAGCCTGAGCTTTATTATCAAATAATGAGTGAATTCTGCGATATAGATATCAAAGATGACAAAGATTTGTTTATTTGCATTAAAGAGCTAGCAGAAGTAAAAAAAGAATATGACAAGTTTGCTGATGCAATTGAAGAAGTGAATGAAAAGGGATACGGTATAGTTTTACCAGATGTTGCCGATATGACATTAGAAGAACCTCAAATAGTTCGTCAGTCAAATGGTTATGGTGTCAAATTAAAGGCTTCCGCTCCATCTATTCACCTAATACGAGCTGATATCAACACCGAAATTAATCCAATTGTTGGCAGCGCTGAACAAAGCGAAGAAATTGTAAAAAATATGCTTCTTGAATTTGAGGATGACTCAAAGAAGCTATGGGAATCCAAAATGTTTGGCAGATCGCTATATGAATTAGTAAACGATGGACTACATGCTAAGCTCGAGCATATTTCCCCTGAGTCAAGGAACAAGTTATCTGACACTCTATCTCGCGTTATAAATGAGGGCTCTAATGGACTGATTTGCATTCTTTTATAATGCTGATTCCCGAAATGCCCTGTCACGTGTATGAATTTTGGTGCGTAGCACTCCTCTATTTTCTTTTTAGAGGAGTGCTTTTATTATATTTGGGTTAAACTAAAATAAATATTATATTTTAGGGAGATTTTATGAAATCAATTTGGGAAGATAATGCTCATACCCCATCATTTCCAACGCTAAAATCAGACACAGAGTGCGACGTTTTAATAATTGGCGGAGGGATTGCTGGAATTATGTGTGCTTACATGCTAGAAAAACAAGGTGTTAATTATATTCTTTTAGAAAGCGATAAGATTTGTAATAAAACCACGAAATTTACAACTGCAAAAATTACTTCTCTACACGGATTTATCTATTCAAGATTAATTAAAGAATTTGGCAAGGATTTTTCGAAGCTATACTATGAAGCAAACGAAGAGGCTATTAAGGAATATATGAACCTTGTGAAAAATTTTGACTGTGATTTCAAAATTACAGATAACTACATTTATTCATTGAATAAAAAGAAAATTATTAATGAGTTTGAAGCTATAAAAAGCTTAGGAATTGATGCTGAGCTTGTG
>JAZPYB010000028.1:0-127998 GCA_045543955.1 Eubacteriales bacterium | reverse complement strand
AACAAAAAGACAGTACCATTTCGGTACTGTCTTTTTTGTTCGTTGGCTCGCTCGGCGTATTCGACCTGTCTTCAAGGCTTTGCCTTGAATTAGGTTCGCAAGCTTGACGAAAGGCATCTGCAAGCTCGCTTGTAAGTGCCTCGACAATGCTCATTGCGTTAGCAATGTATCCTGCCTTTGTTTTTACGGTAGGAGCAAGCCCCTCCCCTACACAAGAAGAAAAATCCCTCCGTCAACTGCGTTGACACCTCCCTTTACAAATGAGGCACTTATCTTTTAAAAGATAAAAAAGACACCCATTAGTTAGGTGTCTTTTCCTTTTTAGGTATTTGGGAAAGAAGTACGGCGGTGAGCATTAGGACACAGCCAATTAGTATTCTGCCTGATGGGATTGTTTTTTCAAAAATACACTCAAAGACGGTGGCAAAAAGTCCCTCAAGGGCGAAAATTAGTGAAGCTACTGTCGGGGCTGTGTGCTTTTGTCCTATATTTTGGAGCGTATATGCGGCGCCTGATGACATTACACCACAATATAAAATTGGCACGATATTATTTGTTATTCCCTGCCAAGTAAGGTTGCCAAAAACAAGACCTAGAGTTAGGCAAATTGCGCCTGCCACAAAGAACTGTGTGGATGAAAATTTAAGTGTGCTAACCCCTTTTCCTACTCTATCAACAAAAATCATTTGTGCAGAAAAGCCAAACGCACAAAGAAGCACGAGCAAATCTCCCAGTTGAATTCTAAAATCACTTGTGATTGAGAGGAAATAAAGCCCTAAAAGTGAAATTGGAATTGCAATCCACACAAAAATTGATGGCTTTTGCTTGAACATAATTAGCATAGCCACAGGTAAAATAATTAAGTAAAAGCCTGTTATAAAGCCAGCCTTACCACTCTCGCCTGTTAGCTGTATTCCTGCCTGCTGTAAAACGGCAGAAATAGCAAGCAGAGCGCCAGAAATTGCACCAAAAGCGATTGTGCGCTTTAGCTTTGGCTTCTTTTCTTCCTTTGTTAGTTCCTTTTCGCGCTCAAAAATAAATATAGCCGGTATTAAAATAATACCACCTATTATAAATCTGATTCCGTTGAATGAAAAATTATCTATGTTAGCAGTATCTCTGCCGACTATATCTTGAAACGGAAAGCCCGAGCCCCATATAATCGCTGTCAAAAGACAAATGAGTGGGCCCAAAAATTTAAATTTTTTCTTTTGCATAGTCAAACCTTAAATCAAGCGTAAAAATAAAGTGAGTATCCACCAATACTTATTGGCAAGGTGGGCTCCTTGGTACCATCATAATAGGTAGTCATAGCAGCTCCCGCGCGCCCTTCAAGTCCGTTAATTTTTACACTATATTCTGCACCATCCGGAGTTTTGCCTTCAGTTTTATAGGTGCCTGTGTATGTTTTTTTGTTAGTCTTATCTTGTATTGTAATATTTCCATTTGAAGCAACCAAGACCACATCAACAACTATTGCCTCTGGATGCAAATTATCTGCGCCATCGGTAGCTACAACAACAAGCTGGTTGTTTTCAACGCGCATAGCTGATTTTAAATGCCATTCGTATTCTTCAATACAAGGACGAGAACGACCACAGGAAGCAAGCAAAACAATAAATAAAGATAAAACTAAGAAAACAGCTGCTTTTCTTTTCATTTTAAAATCCTTTCAAATAGTCATTTAGTATTGTTTCAACATCTTTATATGTTAGTGCGTGATTTATGGCTACGCGCACAGGGGCATTGCCCTTTAGTCCCTTTAGGTACCAGCTGATGTGCTTACGTGCCTCGGGAATTGCTGTTTTTTCGCCCTTTTCCTCGACCATAAGGTTGGTGTGATAAAGGGCTAGCTTTATTTTTTCCTCGGCTGTTGGTGGGGTATAATCAAGCCCTTGGGCTCTATATTTAATTTCTTTAAATATGAAAGGATTTCCAAGTGCGCCTCTGCCTATCATTACAGAGTCAACGCCTGTTTCTTCTATCATTCTGAATGCGTCATCAGCCGTGTTTATATCGCCATTGCCGATAACGGGAATTTTAACCGCTTCCTTTACTGCTTTTATGTAGTCCCAATTTGCGCTTGGCTCATACATTTGCGCGCGTGTGCGCCCGTGAATTGCAATTGCATAAGCGCCCGAGTCCTCTGCCATTTTGGCAAACTCAACACAGTTTATGCTCTCCTTGTCCCACCCTGCTCGGAATTTAACAGTTATCGGAACATTTGAGGCTTTTACGCACTCTTTTATAATTTCGGATGCTAATTTTATATCGCGCATAAGGGCTGAGCCGTCCCCACTTGATACTATCTTTTTGACAGGACAGCCCATATTTATATCAATCGTTTCGGGCAGAATTTTGCTTTTTGTGTGCTCGTATAGACCTCTTGACAAAAGATATGCAGCATTTGCCATACACCTAGGCTCGTGCCCAAAGATTTGAACACCCATTGGGGTATCGTCCTCTCTGATTTCAGCAAGAGCGCCAGTTTTTTTGTCGTTAAACTCCATAGCCTTTGCGCTGACCATTTCGCTTACGCAAAAATCAGCACCGTATTCTCTTGCTATTTTTCTAAATGCGTAGTCGGTTACTCCTGCCATCGGGGCAAGAATTATTTTGTTTTTGAAGTCCATAATCTTACCTCCTTTTTGGAATTACACAAGTCTATATTGAGAGTATTTTAGGCGCAAAGAAGCGAGTTAGGCTAGGCGCAACTGAAAGCCTCAGACGAAGGCTATCATGACGATAGTCGAGGTTGAGGATTGAGGGGCAACAACGCATAACGACGCTTATTTGCGTCTAAAATTAGTTTTGTTTTTGCACAGACTTATACTCGTCGTAATACTTGTAGTAAGGGCATTCCCTATTTTTTGCTACAAGATAATCTAAATATTCATCCTCGTCGAGGTCTATTTTGCAGACGTAATCGTCTATTTCCTCGTCGTAGTCGAAGTGCTCACAGCTTTCACAGTTTTTTGGCATAGGAATCCCTCAGTCGGCTTTGCCGACAGCTCCCTTTACAAAGGAGCCTCCCTTCTTATTATAAGTATGGGAGGAGCAAGCCCCTCCCCTACATTTTTAATTTTAACTAAATTTTTAGACTGCTCTAGGCGCATCTATTCTCCATTTTGGATAAAGAAGCAAGTTAGGCAAGGTGCACCGCAAAGCGAGCTTTGAAGGCTATGTTTTCCATAGTCGAAAAGCGAGGCGCGGAAGAGCGCAGTATAACGAAGCTTATTTAATTCAAAGTGTATGTTGTGCCCTCGCGAGTGTCCTTAATAGTAACACCCATATCGCTAAGCTCGCCGCGAATAGCATCAGCCATTGCAAAGTCCTTTGCTTTTTTAGCCTCTGCTCTTTTAGCGATTAACTCTTCGATTTTTGCTTTAAGGGCTGGGTCGATGTTGTCATTTGCACTTGCCTCTGTATTTTGGCTTGTAGCTTTTGCGTTTAGCTTCTCGGCTCTGTCAATGAGCCCAACGGAAAGAACGTAGTCAATGCTCTTTATAGCCTCAAGCTTTGATACATCATTTGTGTTAGCCTTTAATATATCGTAGATACAAGTAATGCCGAGGGCAGTATTCATATCGTTGCCGACCTTTTCAATAAAGGTTTTCTTTGCGCCTTCAACAAACGCACCGTCAACCTCGCCATCCTTTTTAAGAGATGCGATTCTTTTGATTAGTTTATTGTAGGTTGCGCTCGCTTGGTCAAGTGCTTCATATGAGAACACAAGTGGCTTACGATAGTGAGATTGTAAGCAGAAAAATCTATATGTGAGTGGGTCGTAGCCCTTTGATTCAAGGAGTGAAACTGTTAAAAAGTCGCCCTTTGATTTACTCATTTTCCCTGTTTCGTCATTCAAGTGATGAACGTGGAACCAGTAGTTACACCATTTTTCGCCTGTATATGCTTCGCTTTGTGCAATTTCGTTTGTGTGGTGTGGGAAGATGTTATCAACGCCACCACAGTGAATATCAAGCTTTGTGCCTAAGTGCTTCATACAAATAGCTGAGCACTCAATATGCCAGCCCGGATACCCGATACCCCAAGGGCTATCCCACTACAATTCCTGGTCATCAAACTTTGATTTTGTAAACCAAAGAACAAAATCACTCTTGTTTCTTTTTGCTGTATCCTCAGTAACGTCATCGCGTACACCGACCATAAGCTCGTCAGTTGAATGTCCACTAAGCTCGTTGTAGTTTGGAACCTTTGAGGTGTCAAAATACACATTACCGTCAGCTAGATATGCATAGTCCTTTTCGATAAGACCCTCTATCATCTCTATAAAGTTAGATATGCAGTTTGTTGCAGGCTCAACGATATCTGGGTATTTGATGTTTAATTTTTCGCAATCGCTAAAGAATGCTTTCCTATAAAAATCTGCAATTTCAAGAACGGTTTTGTGCTCTCTCTTTGCGCCCTTGAGCATTTTGTCCTCGCCTGTGTCACCATCGCTTGAAAGGTGTCCAACGTCGGTAATATTCATAACTCTTGTTACGTCATAGCCAGAGTAACGAAGGAATTTTTCCAAAACGTCCTCCATAATGTATGAGCGTAGGTTACCTATATGCGCAAAATGGTAAACGGTAGGTCCACAGGTGTACATTTTAACCTTTCCGTTCTCATTTGGAATAAAATCATCTACTTTTTTTGTAAGGGTATTATAAATTTTCATATCTGCCTCCGAGATGTTTTTACAATATCAAAAATTGAATAAGCCGTAAGTGGCAATGATATTGCCATTACAATATAAATTCCTATTCCGTTTGGGATAAAGGATAAGTAATTAGTTGCATTAAATAGCGCGTGGACTATAATACACGGCAAAAGCGAGCCCGTATAGTAATAAAGCCAGCCAAGTAAAACTCCAAGCGAAAATGCGTAAATAAAGCCGATTGGAAATGAGTGAATTAAACCGAAAACAGTAGCAACGGCAATAATGCCTACCCATTTCGGCGCTTTTCCCTTTAAGGCGGAAAGCATAAGCCCACGGAAAACAAGCTCCTCGCAAATTGGCGCTACAATTACAGTATAAATTACTGCAACCCACATATATCCATTCAAAATAGATTCGGCATGCGCATTTTGCGTTTCGAGCCAGCTTGGTGCAATTTTTCCTATTACCAAGACAACAGCTTGAAAAATGCCAAGCATACCAACGCCTAAAAGTGCCGAATTAACCATTATGCGTGGTTTTGTTTTGTTTATGCTTGTTGCCTTGAAAATATTTGGCTTTTTTATTGCAAAAAAGACTGTAAAAATCACCACCGTCGTAATATAGCCAAGCATAACCATAAGCGTTGCGTTATCGGTTTTTACCTTCTCTATATCCTCGGGTAAGCCTGTGCAGGCTAAATCAATCCAAGCACCAAAAATAATATTAAAAAGTGAGGGTATTAAAAGAAATACAAAAAAATATAGAAAGCATTTTAATGATGCAAATAATGTATCCCCAAGCGTGCCTTCCCTTTTCATCAGTCTTCTCCTCACTTCTAAATTAAAGTTATTGTAGCACAAAAACATACTTTTGTAAATATATAATAATAAATTTTTAAAAAAGTATTGCAATTTTCAAAAACACATGTTATAATGTGTACATCATACACGGCGAGAGAGGGCACGAAGTCCTCTCTCATTTCTTTGTAGGTTTGACTGAATATAAAGACATAACCGAAATGAAAAGGCAGAAAGGAATTTATTCAATTTCTGCTCCATCTATTTGTGTCAAGGGTTTCTTTAAGGAGGGTTACAAAATGGCAAGTATTGTTGAAAGAGTTACTCCGCTTTGTGAAAAGGTAGCTTCTGAGCTTGGATATTTTATCTGGGACGTTGACTACGTTAAAGAGGGTACTGAATGGTTTTTACGCATTGAAATTGACAAGGAGGAGGGCATTGACATCGAGGATTGTGAAAAGTATTCTCGTGCAATTGACCCACTACTTGACGAGGAAAATTATATTGAGGGCACTTACAGATTAGAGGTTTCCTCCCCTGGAATTGAAAGAGTTATAAAGAACGATTTTCATCTTTCTAAATGCATAGGCGAGGTTGTTGAAATTAAGCTATTTGCTGCTATTGAGGGCTGTAAGCTTGTGCGTGGCACTCTCTTCTCTTATGATAGCGAGAATGTTGTTTTAAAGGATGAAATCGAAATAACAATTCCAAGAAAAAATATAGCAAAAATGCATATCTATTTTGAATTTTAATTACTGAATAATTATTAAAAAGGAGATACAAAATGAACAAGGAGTTTTTTGAAGCACTTGACGTGCTCGAAAGAGAGCGTCACATTCCAAAGGCGTATATGATTGAAAAGGTTGAGGCAGCACTTGCTACTGCTTGTAAAAGAGAGCTTGGCTCTGCCAACATCACAGTTGTTATCGACCCAGAAAAGCAAGATATGAAGGTGTATAGAAAGTACACAATCGTTGCTGAGGTTGAGGACCCAACAACAGAAATTACTAAAGAACAAATTGAGGAGCTTGAGGCAAGACAAAAGGCTGCCGGCATTAAGCACAAGGTTCGCTCCCGTCGTCGTTCAATCGGTAGTGATTATGAATATGAGCTTCACACAAAGGAGTTCAGACGTCTAAGCGCTCAAAACGCAAAGCAAGTAATCATTCAAGGCATCCGTGAGGCAGAAAGAAGCTATCAAGTTAAGGAATATGAGGACAAGAAGGGCGAAATGATTTCTGCTATTGTTACTAAGGTTGAGGACTCAACCGGTAATGTTGTAGTTGACACCGGCATTTCCCAAGCAGTTCTTTTAAAGAGCGAGCAAATCCCTGGCGAGGTTCTTCGTGTTGACGACAGAATCAAGGTTTTTGCAACTCAAGTAAATACAGAGGCTAAGGGTCCACTTGTTTCTTTAACTCGTGTTCATCCTACTCTTGTAAAAAGACTTTTTGAATCTGAGGTTCCTGAAATTAACGAGGGTACTGTTACAATTAAGAACATCAGCCGTGAGGCAGGCTCAAGAACTAAGATTGCTGTTTATTCACGCGACCCTGAGGTTGACGCAGTTGGCTCTTGCATTGGTAACAAGGGTGCAAGAATTGGCGCAGTTGTTAACGAGCTTAACGGAGAAAAGATTGATGTTATTCCTTACAGCGACGATATTTGTGAGTATGTAAAGCAAGCACTCTCCCCAGCTACTGTTAAGAGTGTTGAGCTAGTTGGCGACCGTCAAGCAAGAGCTGTTGTTTCACCTGACCAGCTTTCACTTGCTATTGGTAAGATGGGACAAAACGCTCGTTTAGCTGCTAGACTTACAGGCTGTAAGATAGATATTAAAAGCGAGTAAGCTATGGAAAAGAAGGTTCCTTTAAGAAAATGTCTTGGCTGTATGAGCTCTTTTCCTAAAAAGGATTTAGTTAGGGTTTTAAAAACACCCGAGGGCGAGGTAATAATAGATTTAAGTGGCAAAAAGTCAGGCCGTGGCGCATATATTTGCAAGGACAAGGCTTGCCTAAAAAAGGCTATTAAATCTAAAAGAATTCAATCTAATTTAGAAATTGAAATTCCAGAAGAAATATTCCTCGAGCTTGAAAAGGAGCTTAGCTTAGCCAATGAATAATAAATTTCTATTTATGCTTGGCTTATGTCGTCGCGCTGGCAAATTGATAACCGGAACAGACTTGGTGACAAAATCTCTCCCAAGTAAAAAAACATATCTGGTTATATACTCCAACGATGCATCCCAAAACACTGAAAAAAGAATTACTGATAAATGTAAGTTCTATGGAGTTGAGTGTGTAAAAGCGAACTTCTCCTCCTCGGAAATTTCTGATGCTATTGGAAAAAGTGGAGCAATTTGCGCCCTTGGCATAACCGACTTAAATTTTGCTAGTGAATTAAAATCACTTTGTCAAGAATAGTTCTTGGCAGACTCTCAATGAAATGAGGTACATTTTATGGCACGAATTAAGGATTTTGCAAAAGACTTAGGTCTTGAGATAAAGGATACTATCGAGCTTATCGCTTCTTACGGACTTGGCACAAAGCAATCAAGCGGAAATATTGACGATGGCGAGATGGCAATATTCTTAAACAAATATACTCTTGGTAAGCAATTTAATAATATTGACGCATATTTTAATGGCGAAGCTACTATCAAGAGCAAAAAGCCAAAGGCTAAAAAGGCAGAGCCAAAGGTTGAGGCTGAGAAACCAGCACCAAAGGCTGAACCAAAGACTGAGGTTAAGGCTGAAAAGTCGGCACCAAAAGCTGAAACAAAAGCCGAGGTTAAAGCTGAAGTTAAGACAGAGGTTAAGGCTGAAAAGCCAGCTACAAAAGCTGAGCCAAAGACTGAGGTTAAGGTTGAAAAGCCAGCTACAAAAGCCGAGCCAAAGGCTGAGGTTAAGGCTGAAGTTAAGACAGAGGTTAAGACTGAGAAGCCAACTCAAAGAGTTGAAGCAAAGCCAGAGGCTAAGGAATTTAAGCCACAAGAAAAGAATGACAGATTCAATCGCGATGGTAAAAAGCCATTTGAAAAGCCACAATCACAATTCAACAAGGGCTTTGACAAGGGCGAAAAATCCTTTGGTAAGGACGGCTTTACAAAGAGCTACGATAATAAGGGTGGCTTTGATAAGGGTGGCTTTAACAAGGGCGACAAGGGTGGCTTTAATAAAGGCTTCTCCAAGGACGGCTTTGATAAGGACTCTGGTGAAAGACGCTACAACGTAACACCTAAGCAGAAAAAGCCTGAATCAAATGTTATTGAAATTAAGACAAAGACAGGCGCAACACGTATCGTTGACACAAGAACATCAAATGTTGACCTTTCTAAATATGATGAAAAGAATGATTCCTACGAGTCAAGCTACGGACATTACAATCAAGGCTCATCTAAGCAAAAATTAAAGAAGCAAAACAACAAAGATGTTAACTCCAAAAAGGAAAAGGAACGCTTGGCTATGGAAAAAATCAAGCGTGAGGTATTTGAAAAGGCTAAAAATACTCAGCTTTCTATTACTGTTCCTGACGAGATTTCCGTTGGCGAGCTTGCTACAAGACTCAAGGTTAACGCAAACGAGGTTGTTAAAAAGCTATTTATGATGGGCGTTATGGCAACTGTTAATGAGGTTGTTGACTACGACACCGCTTATCTTATCGCTGACGAGCTTGGAGTTAAGGTTTCAAAAGAGGTTGTTGTTACTATTGAGGAGAAGCTCTTTGAGGAAGAGACAGATGCTCCTGAATCACTTGTTGAGCGCGCTCCTGTTGTTTGTGTAATGGGACACGTTGACCACGGTAAGACTTCTCTTCTTGATGCAATCAGACATTCAAATGTTACCACAGGCGAGGCTGGTGGTATTACACAGCACATCGGTGCTTATAGAGTTAATATTAACGGCAAGGACATTACATTCCTTGATACACCTGGTCACGAGGCATTTACTGCTATGCGTTTACGTGGTGCTATGGCTACTGATATCGCTATTATCGTTGTTGCAGCTGATGACGGAATTATGCCACAAACAGTTGAGGCTATCAATCACGCGAAGGCTGCCGGCGTTGATATTGTAGTTGCTATTAACAAAATGGATAAGCCAACTGCTAACCCAGATAATATCAGACAAGAGCTAACACAATATGACTTAGTTCCTGAGGAATGGGGCGGCGATGTTATGTGTATTCCTGTTTCTGCTCACACAAGAATGGGTATTGACGACCTACTTGAAAGTGTTCTTCTTATCGCAGAGGTTAAGGAATTGAAGGCTAACCCAGACCGTTTGGCTAAGGGTCTTGTTATTGAGGCTAAGCTTGATAAGGGACGCGGTCCTGTTGCTACTCTTCTCGTTCAAAATGGTACTCTTCATGCCGGAGATGTTGTTATTGCCGGTAATGCAGTAGGACACGTAAGAGCTATGACAGACCACAATGGTAAGGCGCTTAAGGTTGCAGGACCTTCTGTTCCTGTTGAAATTACAGGTCTTTCTGAGGTTCCTTTGGCTGGCGACGAATTTAACGCAGTTAAGGATGAAAGAATGGCAAGAGAGCTAGCTGAGCAAAGACGTGCAAAGGCTAAGGAGGCTGAGTTTAAGGCTAACGCAAAGGTTAACCTTGACGACCTATTTGCTCAAATCAGCGATGGTGCTAAGGAAATCAACATTATTATCAAGGCAGACGTTGGAGGCTCTTGCGAGGCTGTTAAGGCTTCTCTTGTTAAGCTTTCAAACGCTGAGGTTAAGATTAATGTTATTCATACTGCTGTTGGCGGTATCACAGAAAATGACGTTATGTTAGCGGCAGCATCTAATGCTATTATCGTCGGATTTAATGTTCGCCCTGACAAGAAGGCTATTGACTCAGCCGAGCGCCAAAAGGTTGATATAAGAACTCACAGAATTATTTACGAAATCATTGAGGAAATTGAGGCTGCTATGAAGGGTATGCTCGCGCCTACCTACAAGGAGGTTATCAATGGCCACGCTGAGGTTCGTCAAACAATCAGAGTTCCTAACGTTGGTACAATTGCAGGTTCTTACGTTCAAGATGGTAAGATTACCAGAAACTCTCAAATCAGAATTATCCGTGATGGCGTTGTTATCTTTGAGGATAAGATTGCTTCACTCAAACGCTTCAAGGACGACGCAAAAGAGGTTGCCGCAGGATATGAATGTGGTGTTGGACTTGATAAGTTTAACGACATAAAAGAGGGCGATATACTCGAGGCTTTCGTTATGGAAGAGGTTCAGAGATAATAATTGAGGGCGCGACTTTCGGGTAAAAACGAAATCACAAATAGCCACTAGGTTATTGATACCATATAAGTAAAACAAATCTACCTATTTGGTGTTTCCCTATCTAATAGCTTATAGTAGAAAACACGCACATTTTTGCGTGTTTTCTTTTATGTGATTTCTATGAACGCTTGCTACTCTGCAGTGCAAAGTACAGCGACGACTACGCAATCGTTCATTTTTCCTCCGTCCTCGTCCCTCAAGGTGAGGCTCGGTGCGAAGCGAGATGAATAAAAAAACGGACACTGGGTGTCCGTTTTTACTTTTATAGTGCTTTAACTATTGCGTTATACAAATCGTCATACTCCTCGTATGCTTCGAGACTTGGGTTATCCTTCTTTATTTGCTCGGTGCTCTTAAAGAGGAAGCCTTTTTTACTTGCCAAAATCATACCGAGGTCATTGTAGCTATCGCCTGCTGCGATTGTTTCAAAGCCGACGGATTGAAGTGCCTTTACTGTTGATAATTTGGACTTCTCCACTCTCATTTTAAAGCCTGTAATTTCTCCGCTTTCTGCAACCTCTAATGTATTACAAAAGATTGTTGGCCAGCCAAGCTTTTCCATAAGTGGCTTTGCAAATTGAGTAAAGGTATCGCTGATAATGATTACTTGTGTTTTTGCGCGTAGCTTGTCAAGGAACTCCTTAGCTCCTGGCATTGGATTTATTTTAGCAATAGTTTCTTGAATTTCTTTAAGGCCAAGACCGTGCTCCTTTAAAATTGCGATACGGTAAGCCATCAATTTATCGTAGTTTGGCTCATCACGTGTCGTTCTTTTAAGCTCAGGAATGCCACTTGCCTCTGCAAACGCAATCCAAATTTCAGGCACTAAAACACCCTCTAAATCAAGACATACTATGTTCATTTCGCTCATTTTTTTGTTCTCCTAAAATAAAATATAAATCATTATATCACACCTTATTTTCTATGTCAACTTGATTATCTCAAATGATTAAAGAATTTTATGTAAATTTAATATAAAAATTTTTCCTATTTCGTTTTTGGTATTGCTTTTTTATTTTTAGTTTGTTATAATATTTGTAATGTGTTTTTGACACGTTTAATATTTCATATTAAAAGGAGGGAATTTTATGAGAATGTTTTTCGGCTCAATCAAAGAGTCACTTCAATCGGTGTTGCCGATTTGTGCAATAGTTTTGGCTTTGACCATCTCTCTCTCTCCGATTTTGCCTGGCGTTATGGTAATGTTCCTTTTCGGCTCACTATTCATCATTGGTGGTATGAGCATATTTACCATAGGCTCAAACATTTGTATGCAACCAATCGGCGATGGCATTGGTGTTATTATTGGTAAATCCAAAAAGAAATTTTTACCTATTCTTGTTTGCTTTGTCGTTGGTTTTCTTATCACTATTGCCGAGCCCGACTTGACAGTTTTGGCAGACAAAATTGATATGGGCGTTACTATCGGTAATTTTAACGCCGGTAAATGGATTTTAATTCTTTGCGTTGCTCTTGGCGTTGGTATTTTTTTAGCTGTTGCTCTTATCAGAACAAGAAGACGCATTCCACTTTCTTACATATTAGTTCCGCTTTATGGTGTTGCTCTTGTGCTTGCAACCTTGCCGTATATAACCGGCAACAAGCTTGGCACAACTGAATTTATTCCAACTGCGTTTGACTCAGGTGGTGTTACAACCGGTCCTATTACTGTTCCATTTATTATGGCACTCGGTGCTGGTATTGCATCAATGCGTAAGGACAAAAACTCTGGTCAAGACTCATTCGGTCTTGTTTCCCTCTGCTCTATCGGTCCTATTCTTTCAGTTCTTTTATTGGGACTTATAAGAAAGCCAACTGTAAACAATGATCCATTCAATCCTGAATTATATAGAGACTTTACAACAAAGGATGCATTCCTTGAATTCTTTAATCCTTCTGTTGCGCCACACGGCATAGTTACATATATGAAGGAGGTGGCTCTTGCTTTCCTTCCAATCGTTGCTATGTTCGTTATATTCCAGCTTATTTTTAAACGCTTTAACAAGCTTCAAATCACAAAAATTTGTGTAGGATTCCTTTATACATATGTTGGACTTGTTCTATTCCTTACCGGTGCAAATATCGGATTTATGCCAACCGGTCAATTAATTGGCTCTGTTCTTGGCTCTTCCGGCTGGCTCAAGTGGTTGCTCATCCCTATCGGTATGCTTCTTGGCTACTTCGTTGTTGCTGCCGAGCCTGCTGTTCACACCTTGAAAAAGCAAGTTTCCGAGGTTACAAACGGCGCTATTTCCGAAAAATCAATCGGTTTAGCTCTTTCTATTGGTGTTGCCGTTTCTGTTGGTATTTCAATGGTTCGTATTTTGACAGGGCTTTCTATTTTACCTGTTTTAATAATCGGCTACATTATTCCACTGGTAATTACATTCTTTGTTCCACGTATTTATACTGCTATCGCGTTCGACTCGGGTGGTGTTGCATCCGGTCCTATGGCGACAACATTTATTTTACCATTCGCAATCGGTGCATGCACTGCTATGGGCGGAAATATTTTGGAAAGCGCCTTCGGTATTGTTGCAATGATTGCTATGACTCCGCTTATCACAATTCAAGTGCTCGGTCTTATCGGCAAGCTTAAGCAAGATAAAATGCTTAGAAGAATTCATAGCGAAATTGAGCAAATTGATGACGGAATCTGCTACTACGACGAAGAGGAGGTTACTGTAAATGTCCAATAAAAGCTCACGTATAGTAATGCTCCTTTCCATCATCAAGCGTGGTAAGGGCGCGCAATACATTAAAAAATTGCAGGAAAACGATATAGTTTTACATTATCAATGTGTCGGCGATGGCACTGCCCCATCGGAAATTATGGATATTCTCGGTCTTGGTAGCTCCGAAAAGGATATTATGATTAGCTTTTCTACCCAAGCAACCGCACAAAGATTTGCGTCAAGCCTTAATAAGAACTTAGGCACAAGCCTAGGCTACCAAGGACTTTTTATGATTATTCCCACCTCGGCGTTCAGTAGAATATCTGCCGAGATTATAAAGAAAAACAGTAATGACTATACCAAAGGAGAAGGCGAAGATATGCATAGCGAATACAAATACAGCTTAATTCTTATTTCTGTAAACCGTGGTTACACAGATGCAGTTATGCAAACTGCTAAGCTAGCAGGTGCTACCGGCGGTACAATAATTAAGGCAAGACTTGCTGAACCTCAAATTGTCGAGGCTTATGCAAATCAAATCTTGAATGAGGAAAAGGAAATTGTTACAATTTTAGCGCCAGACAGCGTTAGAAATCAAATTCTTGAAAGTGTAAACAACGAATTTGGTCTAAAGAGCGAGGCACAAGGAACTGTTTTATCTATTCCTGTTGACAAGGTATTTAAAATTTGAGAAAAAAGAGGTCGAAATGACCTCTTTTCTTTTTAGATTTTATATGTCCGATTTCTTTATTTACTACTGTTCTTCTCGCTATTATAGTAAAGCTAAGCATGTGTGATTTTTTTGCGACATATTAATTTTTTTCTAAATAACCTATTGACAAAGTTGGGACAAGGTGCTATACTAAATGGGACAAGACGTACCAAATTGATGCATTTTACGTTTCACTTAGCTCTGGTTAGGTGTCCCGTGAAAATAAGATTTGGTGTCCCAAATTTAGTTTGCCATATGGCAGAAGGAGTTTTTATGAGAAACGTTAGTGCTGACACAATTATTACTATTAGAAGCTGTATTGAAGAATTTTTTGATAGCTTTTCACGCTCCCCTTCCTTGCGTGAAATTGCCACCTCGACAGGTATTAGCAAGAGCACTGTTCAAAGATATATAGAGATTATGGAGCGTGTTGGAATTATCACTCGCACTGATGATGGAATTGAAACTCCTTATATTTCAAAGACAGAAAAGCAGATGGTTTCCGTTGCTAAGCTTGGCCGTATTCCTTGTGGCCCACTTGATGAAAAGGAAGAATATATTGAGGGCTATGTAAAATTGCCACAATCCTTTGTTGGTAAGGGTAAATTCTTTATTCTTACTGCCTCTGGTGACTCTATGATCGAGGCAGGAATTGACGATGGCGATATGATTATTATTAAGCAACAGGAAACAGCACGTAAGGGCGACATTGTTGTTGCGCTAGCAAATGGTCAAAGCACCTTAAAGCGCTATATGCCCGACCCTGCAATAAAGAAAATCAGACTCCACCCAGAAAACTCCGAGATGGACGACATTATTGTTGACAACTGCGAGGTTCAGGGTATTGCCATCAAGGTTATTAAATCACTATAATGAAATTCATTCGCATACCTCTTACCGTCGGAGTCATATACAGCTCCGACGGTAATTTCAAGCCTAAGACTATTTCTGTTAATGGAGAGGTCTTCTCCATTGACAAGGTTCTTTATAAAAAGAATTATTGTCCAAAGAGTGTACCCGCAATTGCGCCTATTGAGTTTACTATTATGGTTGAGGGAGAAACAAAAAGAATATATTTTGAAAAGGATTCTGGCAAATGGTTTTCTGTAAAGAAGGTTTTAAAAAATAATGAGTGACAGAGTAATTTTACACAGTGATGCCAACTGCTTTTATGCTTCGTGCGAAATGGTATTAAATCCAGACCTTAGAGACAAAGCCGTCGCAGTTGGTGGAAACGAGGAGCAAAGACACGGAATTATTCTTGCAAAAAGCGAAAAAGCAAAAAAAGCAGGTGTTACAACTGGAATGCCACTTTGGGAGGCTAGGCAAAGATGCAAGGATTTAATAATTGTGCCACCTCGATTTGAATACTATTCAAAATTTTCAAAGCTTTTACACAAAATATATGAGCGCTATACTGACTATATTGAGCCTTTTGGACTTGACGAATGTTGGCTTGACGTGACTGATTGTAATACCGACGGCTATATAATTGCTGAGGAAATTCGTAAAGCTGTTAAGGACGAATTAGGCCTTACTGTTAGCATTGGAGTTTCCTTTAATAAGGTTTTTGCAAAGCTCGGCTCTGACCTTAAAAAGCCGGATGCAGTAACCGTTATTTCTCGCGAAAACTTTAAAGAAAAGGTATGGGACTTGCCTGTTTCTGACCTTCTCTTTTGTGGAAGGCAAACAAGCAAGGCGCTTAGCGATATTGGCATACGTACAATAGGAACTCTTGCCAAAATGCCTGATGAATATTTGACAAGAAAATTCGGCAAAAACGGACATTCCCTTTGGCTTTTTGCAAACGGACTTGACACCTCACGCGTTGCACACAAGGACCATTATGTTCCACCAAAGAGCGTTGGTCATGGAGTTACTTGTGTTGAGGACTTAGAAAACACAGAGGAAGCCTCTAAGGTTATAGTTTCCTTGTCGCTTGATATCGGCTATAAGCTACGAAAGGAAGGCTTATATGCAGGGGGCGTTAGCCTTGTAATTAAGGATGAGGGCTTTACCCATCATTCTTATCAAACAAAATTTGATTTTACAACTCAAGACGAGGGCATTTTATCAAAGGCTGCCATTTCTTTATTAAAAGAAAACTATCATTGGAATTTCAAAATTCGTGCACTGACTGTTACTGCAATTTCGATAGAAACCAACGATACTCCTGTTCAACAGGATATGTTTTTCGACTATGAAAAGGAAGACAGAAAAAAGAAATTAACCTCGGTCATTGATGATATAAAGGACACGTATGGCAAATCCTCTCTTTTGCCAGCCACTGTGCTTGACGAAAAGAAAATGCCAAAGAACAGACAAAAGGACACTGTCTTGCCTGGAATGATGTATAAATAAAGGCTTGAAAGGAACATTATGGAAATTAAAGAAATAGGCTATTTAAAAACGAGCTTCCCTACTAAATTTGGCGTACCAAGGCAAAGTGGAGTATCAAAAAGTTCTCCTGCAACCTTGATTTTCAACAAGGAATTTCGCTCGCCCGAGTCACTTATAGGTCTTGAAAAATACTCACACGTGTGGGTAATTTGGGGCTTTTCAGAAGCAAAATATGAGAAATTTTCTCCAACCGTGCGCCCTCCTCGCTTGGGTGGCAATACCCGTGTCGGTGTTTTTGCCTCTCGCTCTCCGTATAGACCTAACTCTCTTGCCCTGTCTGTTTTAAAGCTCGAAGGAATAGAAAAAACCGAAAAATACGGCTATGTATTGCAGCTTTCGGGCGCTGATATGATGGACTCCTCGCCTGTTTATGATATAAAGCCATATCTTCCCTTTGCTGATTCAATATCCGATGCCATTGGTGGCTTTACCGAGGAGCTTGACGACTTTATTTTAGATGTAAATATACCAGATGAAATAAAAAATACTCTCCCCCCTGACACCTATCTTTGCTTAGTTGAGGCTTTAGAAAACGACCCTCGCCCATCATATATAAATGACAAGGACAGAATTTTTGGCTTTTTGTTCGACAAATACGAGGTGAAATTCAAAGTCGATGGCAAGTCCTTAACAGTTACATCTATTCAAAAAATTAAATAAAAAAAGGTGTACCACTTAAAATGGTACACCTTTTATTTTTGGGGTTGTGATTGTGCCTTAATATGACAGCACACTATTACTGAAAGTAATAATTAAATCCGCCTAAAAATACAAACGCCAAGAAAAAGAGGAGTGTTATTACACCTAGGGTAATAAACATAGGCACAAGCATACTTCTTACCGCTGCCCAATAGGTATTCCATTTGTCCTTAGCGGTTGACGGTGGGCGCACAAAATTCTTGTCATCAGTTTTGAAGCCTGAATTTTTGCGAAAAGCAGACATATCCGCTATTGTTCTGCCATCGTCGACGTATTTTGCCTTTTCTTTTTTCTTTTTCTTATTATCGCTCATATTTTACCTCTTAAATAAGATGACAAGCCGCGAAGTGTCCGTTTTCGTATTCCTTGTACTCAGGAACCACGTGCTTGCATATTTCCTTTGCATATGGGCAACGAGTATGGAAACGACAGCCCTTTGGTGGGTTTGCAGGAGATGGGATATCTCCCTTTAGCACCATACGGTTCATTTTCACATCTGGATTCGGGTTAGGAATAGCCGAGAAAAGTGCCCTTGTGTAAGGATGTAAAGGATTTGCAAAAATATCTTCCTTGCTACCAAACTCCATCATTGAGCCAAGGTACATAACTCCGATTTTATCAGAAATGAACTTTACAACTGAAAGGTCATGTGAGATAAAGAGATATGTAAGCCCCATTGAGTCTTGTAGGCTTTTTAGAAGGTTGATAATTTGTGCTTGAATTGATACGTCAAGAGCTGAAACAGGCTCGTCACAAACAACAAGCTTAGGTTTTACTGAAAGCGCTCTTGCTATACAAATTCTTTGACGTTGTCCACCAGAAAACTCATGTGGATATCTTTCATAATAGTAATCGCGAAGACCACATTTATCCATAAGCTCAAGAACGTATTCCTTAATTTGAGATTTGGGAACGATTTTGTGAACTCCGACAGGCTCAGAAAGGATACCGCCAACGGTTGAACGTGGTGGCAAGGATGAATATGGGTCTTGGAAAATTATTTGCATTTGACGACGAATTTCACGCATTTGAGAGGATTTATAATTTGTAATATCCTTACCATCAAATATAATTTGTCCGCCGTTTGATGGATGAAGCTTCAAAATTGTTCTACCCATTGTGGTTTTGCCACATCCGGATTCTCCAACTATACCAAGGGTTTCTCCCTTTTTAAGTGTGAATGAAACATCATCAACTGCAACAAGCTCCTGCAAAACCTTTCCAGTCATTGATTTCTTTATCGGGAAGCTTTTGCGGAGGTGGCGTACCTCTAAAAGTGCATCTGGGTCGAAGGGCTTTGTTTTGTCAGCCTCTATTTGAGCCTTACGCTTAGCAAGAAATGCTTCTTGCTCCTTTTCATCATCGTATACTACTGTTTCTTCAGGAGATTCAACAGCTTCTTTTTCTACTTCTGTTTCTTCAACTTCGGTTATTTTTTCATCAGCCATTAGTCGTTCTCCTTCTTCATATCTTCGTATAAATGACACGCAACAAAGTGTGTTTCACTTACCTGTCTCATTTCTGGGTAAAGACCTGAGCATGCCTTCTTGCACTCACTGCATCTTTCCTTGAAATAGCAATGGTTTGGCATATTAATTGGGTTAGGAACATTACCCGGAATGTTAAATAGCTCATCACTATTTGATTCAAGCGTAGGCTTTGACTTTTGAAGTCCCTTTGTATATGGGTGCAAAGGATTATGGAAAATCTCCTTTACTGTACCCTTTTCAATAACTCTACCCGCATACATTACAACCACGTAGTCTGCCATTTCAGCGATGATACCAAGGTCGTGAGTGATAAGAAGGATAGAACCATCGATTTTTGTTTTAAGGTCATTAAGCAACTCAAGAATTTGAGCTTGAATAGTAACGTCAAGAGCTGTTGTTGGCTCGTCCGCAATAATAAGACGAGGATTACAAGCGAGTGCCATTGAAATCATAACACGCTGACGCATACCACCAGAAAGCTCATGTGGGTATGATTTATAAACGCGCTCAGGCATAGCTATACCAACTAAATTTAGCATTTCAAGGGATTTAGCCTTAGCCTCCTCCTTTGTCGCATCCGGAACGTGAATAAATGTAACCTCATCAAGCTGTTGTCCTATTGTGAAAATAGGGTTAAGTGAGGTCATAGGCTCTTGGAAAATCATTGCTATCTGCTTACCGCGAACACGGTGTATCTCACGGATTGGCATTTTTGCAATGTCGTAAACCTTTTCCTCTGTTTTTGTTTCGGTTGCCACAATGTTTCCGTTTTCATCAGTAACCGGGAACTTTGTAGGCTTGCCATTTTTGCCTCTTACATAATCCTTAGCAGCAAATCTGATGCTTCCTGAATAGATTTGACCTGTTGGTCCTTGTAAAAGACGCATAATTGACATACTGGTTACACTCTTACCGCAACCTGATTCGCCAACTACACCAACTGTTGTGTTCTTTGGAATATTAAATGAAACACCGTTTACAGCCTTAACAACGCCTTGGTCAGTAAAGAAATATGTATTTAAGTCCTCTATTTCCAAGATGTTATTTTGGTCCTTCATTTCGCTCAAGAATTCAGATTCTTCAGCTCTACGGTTTTTATAATTTTCCAAAACACGCATAGTTTTGGCATTTTCTTTTGCAATTTTTCTAATTTCCTTGCCGGTTAGGTAAGCCTTTGTTTTCTTTTCTGCCATTTCTCTTACCTCCTAGATTTTGGGTCAAGCGCATCGCGCAAGCCGTCGCCGACAAAGTTGAAGCCTAGAACCGCAATAACGATACAAAGACCTGCTGGTACCCAAATTAGTGGGTTAGCCATAGCGATTTCGAAGCCATTTTGCTCCTCGAACAGGTTAAGTATCGTACCCCAAGCAGTATTTGGCGCTTTTACACCGAAGCCGAGGTATGAAAGTGTTGACTCATAAATAATCATTGAGCCAAGACCAAGTGTCATTTGTACGATTAACTGTGGCATTACGTTTGGAATTAGGTGTTTAAATATCTTACGACCGGTTGAATAGCCCATAGCCTCAGCAGCTACCATATACTCTTGCTCACGAAGTGAAAGGATTTGACCTCTAACAAGACGTGCAGTGCCTGGCCAAGAAATGCAGGAGATAAATATCATTAGGAAGTAAATTCTTGACTCACCACTAATGAAGAAATAGCCCTTGCTTATCCAACCGTTAAGTAGTACACCTACAATCAAAAGGATTGGAATACCTGGTAGACACATCAAAATATCACAAATTCTCATTATGATATTATCAATTACTCCGCCAAAGTATCCAGCAAGTCCACCAGCGACAACACCGAGGACTGTAATAATAAATACTGCCAAGAAGCTTACTATAAGTGAAACTCGTCCACCATACATAAGTCTTGAAAGCACGTCATAGCCTGACTTATCAGTTCCAAGTGGGTGAAGCTTTGATGGCTTTGCCAAAACATTATCCTTTTCGTATTTTTCAAGTGTTTGATAAACTGTATATTCTTTTCCGTTTACGGTATAAGTATATTCACTTGTTGTTTGCTCCCATCTACCACTCTCGTCCTTCTCGTCCTGTTGCCAGCCGTTGCCGTCAAGACCTGGAACTATTGCGTGGTAAATGAATGGACCAATAAATGAGAATAGGAATAATCCTATTATCATTACAAGACCTACAACACTAAGCTTTGAACGGAAGAAACGGCGCACAACCATTCTTGTAGGGGACATAAGCTTTAGGTTTTTGTCAAGAGGCACTTCTTCCTCTTCAAGAGCCTCATCTTGCTCCTCTACTTCCTTTTCAACTTCCTTTAGCTCTGTATTTACTTTTTCTTGAGCATCAGCTGACTGTTGTAAAGTTAAATATGCGATATTTTTTGTTCTCTTTTTCATCTATCTGCACTCCTTTACTTCAGCTTTACTCGTGGGTCAACAATTGCGTACATAATATCTGACATCAAAATTCCTATAACACTAAGAGTTGCTAGGAACATATTGTAGCCCATAATAAACGGAATATCTCCGTTGTTGGTTAGGTTAAGAGCAGTTGTACCGATACCATCAAGACCGAAGATTTTTTCAGTAATTATCGCACCTGAGAATAGTGCCGGTATAAGTCCTGCTAATGTTGTTACAAGTGGGATTAATGTATTTCTAAAGGCGTGCTTATATATTACCTTACTTTCCTTTAGTCCCTTTGCTCTGGCTGTACGAATATAG
Organism: Eubacteriales bacterium; assembly: GCA_045543955.1. Lineage (GTDB taxonomy): Bacteria > Bacillota > Clostridia > Oscillospirales > CAG-272 > RGIG2000. The sequence goes on along the minus strand of JAZPYB010000028.1, from coordinate 106,561 downwards.
TCAGAGTTTAGAACCTCAAGCATATTGGTTCTTGTCATTCTCATTCTTCCACCAAGGCTCAAAATAGTGATGGTGAAAATTGGCAATATGTAATATCTTAGATTGCCTAAAATACCCATAATTCCCGTCGCGCTTTGTGATGCGTCCGTTGTACCCGAAACTGGGAAAACAAGGAAGCTACTAAAGAACTCATAAGCGGACGAGCCCTCTTGGAATATGTTGGTCAAAATGCCATCTATTATTCCTCCGTCTCCAAATGCCGCCTTAAAGATGTTGGCAAAGAAGAAGGATGGGAGGGAGATACCTATCATTACAAGTACAGTAATGAAGTAATCTCTGAATGAATATTGATGAGTTGCCGCTGTAATTCCTAGAGGAATTGCAATTAAAAACTCAAATACTGTTGCAATCAATGCAACAATGAATGAAACTGGCAAGCCTTGGAGAATTACTTGAGATACTGGTTGGTTATTTAGCTTGAATGAACGACCGAGAGTGATAAAGCCATTCTCAAATTCAAACAAATTTCCTAGCCAATCAAAATATCCCTTTACAATTCCGCCAAAGCTATTGTCTCCAATGCCGAGCTGCTCGCGGATTTTATCAAGAGTCTCAGGCTCTGAGTTCATACCCGCGTTTGCAGCAACGAAGTCAACCGGCATTAAACGAACTAGAAAGTAAATGATAATAGATACAGCTATTAATATAAGAAGAGATAATCCTACTCTTTTTAGTATATATTTTAACATTGTATCACTCCAAATTAGTCTTTAAATTCAAGCTCCCAAATTCTATCAAGTGGTGATGAATAAGGATTAGAAACTGCAGGGAATGACTCTGGGTCAATCACGTCTGAGTTATATGCATAAACTACGCTTCTTTGATATACAGGAAGCTCAACTGCAAGGTCAAGTAGCAAGCTCATAGCCTCCTTATAGATAGCTGCACGCTCGTTTTCGTCAAGAATCTCTCTTGCCTCGTCAATCTTTTCACTGAGGTCATCAAGAATAGCCTCTTGCTCACCGCCCTCTGTTCTTAGGAAGTTGTAGCCCCAAGCTCTTGTACTGGATGCTGTTGAATTCTTGTGATATACCTGATACATATCAGGGTCAAGTGTTGAGCCCCAAGCAGCTGCCCAAACTGTAAGACCACCGCTTGAAAGCTTTGTAAGCGCTGTTGCATCAGGAACTACTGTGATATCCCAGCCCATGCTATTAAGAAGTGCTGCGGCATCAATAAATGTTTGGAAGGTTGGGTGGTCAGTTGAAGCTCCGGCAATTGTAAATTCAATCTTCAAATCCTTGTCTGTATAGCCGTTCTTCTTTGCTTTTTGAACAAGTGCTTCGATATTCTTTCTTGCTGCTGCCTCGCCATCTGCCATTCCATCACCATTTAGATCTGATGACCAGTTACCAATATATGGATAGTTTTTATTGTTCTTATTATCAAGGACAAGCTCGCCTTCTTCATTTTCTGTTCTTGGATATGCCCAGCTTACTGTTGACATAGGCCAGAAGATTTGCTCAGCTGTTCCTGGACGGTAGTAGCTAAGTGATGTTGCTGTATTCATTGCGCACATAATAGCTTGACGAAGCTCTAGGCTTTGAATTTTATCTGCGTTGATACCGATATAACCATAGCCGAGCTGCTTTTCTTGCATAAATTTAAAGCCACCCTTGTTTTGCAATGATGTTAATTTGTCATAGTTTTCGTCTGTTAATTGTGGAGAGATATAGTGAACGCTTCCGCTTTCGAGGTTTGCAATCGCGTCAGCTGCTGGGAGCGCTTGATAACGAACCTTTTCAATCTTTGCGTTTTGAATCTTTTCTCCTACTGTTTCAAATAGAGTGTTTGCCTTGAAGTAAACAACGTTATTTGAAAGGAAGCCAGTACCTACCGGATTGTCTTCATTTTTTACATTTGTTGCCTTATATGCACCAGCACCAACTGGTACTGCTGTTTTGTTTGGCTTTTGAATTACATTCTTCATAAAATCATATGAAGCATAATCTACACCAAACTTGTTGTTTTCAATATCTACTGGATATTGTGTGCTATCGCCATAGTAGTGTTGAGGAGCTACTGAGAAAGCGAAGTTCCATTTTGCCTTAGGGTCTTGTCCCTCAATAGTGATTTGAAGAACATCATACTCATCAGCATTCTTTGGAGTTCCATCCTCGTTATGCTCTTGAGCAATTTTGTACTCATTTCCGTTTACTGTTATAGATGTTTCATTTGTGTTGTGACCAAGTGAAACGATACCAGAAACGTGGTCATAAACTAGTGAATCGCCCTTCTTGCCCTCGTTTAGAATTACGCCCTTAGCCTCAGCTGTATATTCTGTCATAAGCTCAGCAGCTGTTGCCCAAGCAGAAAGGATAATATGAAGCTCTGTTTCTACCTTTGCATCATATACATAATTAATAGCTGTTTCCTTTGTTGTAACTGTTGATGTATTGTAGTTAGGAGTTACAGAAACGATAACGCTCTTGTCATCTGTTTCCTTACCGTTAACTACCTTTTTGCCCCACTCGATTGTTACATATCCTTCGTGGTACATAAAGCGAGCAACCTCATCCTTGAAGAATGGGTGGGACTTATATGGCTCTGTTTCTGTATATGCGCTTTGTGCAGCTACATAGTCGTCATTAAGCTCTTCCTTGAATAGCTTTAATGCATATTCATAGTCAGCAAGTAGTGTTTCATTTGTTCCGCCACCTGCAACTGCTTCCTTGTAGCCCTTTGAAGGCTTCTTCTTTTCAATTGCTGCTACCATATCGTCATATGATAGCTCGTAGCCGCTTTGGTTTTTGCCATTTGAAACAAAAATATTTATAAGCTCGTTAATACGCGCTTGTGCTCTCTTCGCAGCTTGCTCAGTAATAATTTCGTCTTGGCTTGTGCTGCCTGAAGCATTTGATTGGGTTCTGTACTCTGAAAGGCCCTTAATCTTTGTTGAATAGATTGTTGCTGAGCCTGTGTAGGATGGGTCAAGATATACATAGAGGTTGAAAAGAACGTCCTCCATTGTAAGTGGTTGTCCATCTGAATACTTGATACCATTCTTTAAAACGAAGGTATAAACTGTTTCGTCATTCTTTTTGTCGTACTCTGAAATTTCAAAGTCCTTTGTTACTGTTGCGTGGTCCTCGCCATACGCTTCTTGAACCACACCATTTACATACTCTGATGAGAGCATGCCGATTTGTGTCATTGATACTATTGTACCATCTGCTGCTGTTGTTGAGAAGAACGGGTTAAATACACCATCGAAGTCCTCGGACATAATAACGAAAGCGTCTGGCTTTCCACCATTACTTTTGCCACAGCTTGAGAAAAGTGCAACCGTGCCCAAGCACATTAAAATGCAAAGCACAAGTGCGAGTATTCTCTTTTTCATTGTGTTTTCTCCTTTTTGTATATGTAAAATTTTAATAAGCTAATTATTCCTCTTCCTCTGGCTTTATCTCAAAGAGAAGATTGATTTGGTTTCCGTCTGCGCCCTTGGAAATTTTTAGTGTGTAAATATCATATTCCTCCTCATAGGTTTCATATGAAATACCACTTATGTCAATTCCTAGGCTTTCACTATATCCGTCTGCACAAAGTAAACCAACCTCATAATCACTAGTTTCTATTGTGTAAGCTGATGCGCAAACAACCAATTTTGAATTTATAATATTAACGTTTTCAAATGGCTTTCTTTCTCCATTTTCGTCGCCTGAAATTACTGCAGCAAACAACGCATATCTACCACCCGGATATCTATACGACTTATCAAGTGTTGCTACTACATTATCAAATGTGATGTTCTCAATTACTGCATCGGTTGTAATTTCCTTGAACATACCGAAATATTGACCATTTGTACTGTCTATACTAATGTTGCTTATTGTATGACCATTACCAAAAATTTTGCCTTCGAAGGTGCCTGTTCTAAACGCGTTTGGCCATGAAACTCTCTCGGTAAACACAAGGTCTGCCAAAATTTCATAGCTTGCAGTTTCATTTGCAGTATCCTCAAGCTGACTTGCTGTATAAATCTTATACCATTCGCCAACTCTTTCTTCATAGCCTGTATAAAGCTTTAGCTTTGTATTTTTAATGGTAGCGGTTTCTTCATCATAAACAAATGGAAGCTTATATGATGTGCCGCTTAACTTGTTTTGGCGAGCGGAATCAAGATAAAATCCGTCAAAAAACTTTGTAACCTTTATTGTGACAGGTCCGTTATCGGTCATTGCGATATGATCCTCATAGGTTCTTTCCTGCCAGTCGCCAACGCTTGCCAGTGTGTTAAATTTCATATATCCAGTTTCACTGTCAATTGATGGGAGAATAATTGAATCTCCACCTTTTGTTAGTGGCTTTGATACCTCGTATGTTCCTACGAGTACGTCCTTACCGTTAACCTTTTCATATACCTCAATTTGTGGGCATCTTACCCATGCGGCATATACAGTAACAGCAGGCTCATCTGCTGAATACTCTTTCTTTGGGTCTATTTCTATTGTCTGTGGAAACTTAATTTTTCCTGAGTAGCTATATACTACGTTACCTAAATCGTCCTTTATTAGGTTGCCGTTTGCATCCTTCATAGCTGTCTTTTCAGTATACCAGCCAGCGTGGAAATATCCTACATTTGATGCTGGGTCTAGTGGATATCTGTTTGCTTTACCTCTGCTTGCATCGTTCAAGTCAATTAGGCGAAGCTCCTTCATTCCATTTTCGTTTACCCTATATTTACCTAGATTATATGTATCGTTTACATAAAGCTGTCCAGCGTTACCAAAATAGCCGCCGTTTGCATCATATCTAATCGTTACTTTATATCCATCATCATCGTATTCATCATACACGCTTTTATTAGAGCATGAGGCAACAAATAAGCACATAAGGAATATTGCAAACGCAATAAACAATAATTTAATTTTCTTATTCATTATATTTGTTCCTTTTTCTTACCGCTACACGTATTATGCCGAGTGGCACAATACGTATAATCGGTTTTTAATTAACTATTTTTGTCAAAGAGCTTAGGCTCATTCTATCACAATATCATCTTTAGATGATTTTTTCTTTGATTTTTTACCCTTTTTTACTTGCTTTTCTGCTTTCTTTACTGCCTTTAGCTGCGCCTTTTCAATCTTTTTTGATTGCTTTGCAAGACGCTTTAAGAGTCTTTTTTGCATTGTGTTTACTAGCCATGTAGAAACGACCACAGAAACAGGGGTATGTGTTACTGTTGATGCAACAATTAAAACTAGTGCAAGAACCAAAATAACAAGTAATCCTAAGCCAACCACTGAAATAACAACTATTGTAACAATATAGCCTGTGTTGTTATCCTCTTCAATGTCATTTGGAGCTTTATCTGGAGTTTGTTCCGGTGTTTCAGGAGTTCCATCGCCCTCTGACTCTAAGCTCTTGAGTGCGAGAATTGTATTCTCGGCAGAAACAAGCACTGAGTAGTTTTCAATAAGTGCCTTTTGATTGTCGATAGATGCTGCCTTATCATATAGCTCTCTTGCCAAAATAACTGCAGCCTCGTCAGCCAATGTGATTTCAGCTGGAAGCTTATTAATTGCCTCTATTGCGATAAGAGTATCTTGTCTCTTAGCAACAATACCATCAACCATTGTTGTGAAATATTGTGAATAGATAAATGTGTCGTAGTATAAGCCGTTTGTAGGTCTTACCATTACAAGATTTGGGTTGCCGTGTCCTATTTGATTTACGAAGTTTGCACCGTAATAAGCATTAGAGTACTTTCCGTCTGAAACATTCCACATATAGTAAGGAACTATTTCGAGTCCCTCAAATACAAGAACATTGCCCTCATAATCTGTAAATTCATATTCGCCAGTTGCAGGAAGGTTTTCAAAGCTATCGTAATAAGCGCTGTCAAATTCCTCCTCAAGAACTGGTGCTTCGTAGCTTGTAAAGATTACTGTAATGAGCTTATCGCAATCATAAAATGCCTTATGGCCTATTGATTTTAGAAGCTCAGGTAATGTAACTCTTACAACATCGCTACCTGCAAATGCCATAGCAGAAATTCTAACTGTGTCATCTGCAACCTTTACATTTGTATGCTCTGTGCCAGCAAATGTAGTTAATTCAAGTCCTGATGGAACTCTTGTATAAAGCGAGCCATCAATTACTGTTACATTTTCGTTAATGTCAAAGGTGTAAATTACTTCCTCATATTTTACTCCATTGAATTCAGTTGATACTGTCTTGCTGAATGGAGCAATCTTACACATTGCAAATGGGTTATCTCCAAGAGTTTTAATGCTTGTACCAAGGATAACCTCAAAGTCTGTAAGCTCCTCCTTCATAAATGCCCAGTCGCCAATTGAAACGCAAGATACAAGATTTGCTCTGTTTATTGCTGTATAAGCAAATGCGTATGCGCTGATTTCTTCTACTCTATAAAGGTTGATTACGTTATTTAATGAAGACGCATAAGCAAACGCACCTTCGTTAATAACTGTGCCGTTTGTGTTAAGCTTAACCTCTTTTAGCTCCTTACAGTTTACGAATGCGTAATTGTCAACTCTTTCACAGGATGAAAGGTCAACATATGTAAGTGGTGTTTCTGCAAATGCTTGCAATCCAACAACCTTAACATTTTCAAGATTGATGCTTGAAAGCTTTTTACAGTTCATAAATGCGTTTTCTGAAATTTCAGCAAGCTTTTTGCCTAGCTTAACGGTTGTGAGGCTATTACAGTTTGTAAATGCTTCCTTACCGATAAATGTGAGGCTTGAAAGGTCGATATTTTCAAGAGCTGCTGAATAGTAGTGGTAAATATAATATCCATTTTCGTCAAGAGCAACTATTTGCGCGCCTTGGTCTGAATATGTATAAAGAATATCTCCACTAAAGGCTCTGTCGCCTATTGAAACAACATGTGAAAGGTCAATTGTCTTTAGGCATGGAGCATTGTAGAATGCTTGTGCGCCAAGGCTTGCACCCTTTCCTAGAGTTACGGACTCTAGCTTAGCTGCGCCCATAAATGCGCTATCACCAATTACTACATTCTTACCGATTGTCAAGCTTGTTAGCTTGGAGGTATATTCATAGTAATAAACCTTTTGGTCAGTGTAGCTTGGGTCTCTCTTTAATTCGTCTGCGAAGTTGTAGTCTCTTGAAAGCATAAACGCGCCTGTTCCAAGAACAACACCATCGCCTATTACAACTGTTTCAATCTCTGTGCACTCGCAGAATGCGCCCTCTCCAACTACAACCGAGTTAGGGATTTCAACACTGGTGATTTTTGTGTAAGCAAATGCGTATGCACCGATTTCTTCTATAATATTAAATGAAGGAAGTTGAGTTATTGCAGTTCTAAAGAATGCATAATCTCCAATTTCTTTCAATGTGCCAAGTGTAACTGTTTCTAGCTTTGTACAATATGCAAATGCATTGTCATCAACTACTGTTATGCTTGGAATATTAATGCTTGTGATTTTTGTGTTGTAAGCAAATGCGCCCTTGCCGATTTTGGTTATGCTCTCATTGTCAAGAGTGAACTCTCCACTAACAGTTGGAGAAACAAACAATAGTGTTGTTCCGTCAGCAGAAAGAACATAGTCGCCATTTTCGGAAAGAATGAATGATTTGTTTTCATCTACAAATGTAAATTCTGAAATATTTGTTCTTGCAAAGGCAAACTCGCCAATTGTTGATACATCCTTGCCGATAGTAACGGTTTCAAGGCTGGAGCAACCGAAGAACGCACCCTCAGGAATAACATTTGCGTTCATATTAATTGTTTTAAGTGATGTACAATTTGAGAATACATAAGGTCCATATTTAACCTTCTCGGCATTAACTGTAACATCTGTTAATTTTTCGTTGTGATAGAATGCATAAGCACCAATTGATTGTAGCTTTTCTGGCAAGATAGCGCCCTCTAGGTTGTAGGAAACTATCTTATCGTACATATCAACAATGCCGTCTTCATTTGAGTCTTCTCTTTCGCCGTTTTCAGCAAATGCGTAATCACCTATTGCGCAAGCGTTATCAAGAGAAATTGTACCCTCTAGGTTACAGAAAGCAAATGCTTCCTTGTTTATGAGCTGTACGTATTCAAGACCTTCAACCTTCTTTAGGTTTACACAGCCGAGGAATGCGCCATACTCAATTGCCTCCATTGTAGAAGGAAGAACAACCTCCTCAAGTGCAGTTAGGTTTGCAAATGCGTAAGGATTAATCTTTTTTACACCCTCAGGGATTATTACCTTTGTGATTGTATGCTCGCCGAGATACCACATCTTTGATGTGCTTGGGTCTTCAGGATCAAGCTCCCACTCCTCTTTTGGAATGTAATCAAAGTTGGAGAATGCAAACTGACCGATTTCTGTAAGCAATAAGGAAGCAGGAATTTCTACAACGCCACCATTACCATAGTAGTTTTTAAGTGTTGGCGCGGTTGTGATGAATGGGTCCTTAACCTCAATGCTAACTGTTTGTGAATAATATGTGCTTTCGCCGTTTAGGAGCACCTTAACGCTAACGGATGAGAAGCCTTCATCCTGTGCCACTATTGTACCATCCTCAGAAATTGTAACGATTGTATCATCACTCGTTTCAAATACAACGGAGGTTGCATCTGGGAAGAATGCATCAAGCTTATATTTTAGCTTAACTGATTCCGATGGATAAAGCACTAGGCTGTAGTTGTTGCTTGGGAATATTGTTACATCGCCTGTAACACCGATTTCACGTTCACTACTGTCAACCAAGTAGAACGCCTTTAAGGTTTCATAGCCAACAAGCTTAAATTCGTCTGCGACTGGCTTGTCAAAGTACTTGTAGCCCTCATCGTCTTGGTTAAGAACTGTAACCTTAAACGATCTTGTTTCGTATGTGTTTGGATCTGTTGCTGAAATTCTTGTTACACCTGGCTCTAAGCCGATAACCTTATTGTTAACAACTATAGCAACCTTTTCGTTTGATGAATGGTAGCTGAGAAGCTCGCCCCACTCTGTTTCTGGATAGAGGACAGGAGCAAGATTATAAAGCTCGTTAGGGCTCAATGTAATCTCTGCCTCGCTGAAATAGAAGTCCTCAATCTCATCAGGAAGACCAATTTCGTATGTTGCATCATTCAACGCATAGTCATAGCACGCAACAACGATTGAGTTTGAGTTTACTGCGTTATCTCTGATATCAAAGATATGGTCGGTCAATTCAACCTCTAAATATGTAATTCCGTTATATGTTGAATATATAGGAGTCATATATGAGCTGAACGATTGGAACTGATAATCAGAGTCTACATAACCGATTTGCGCAGCCATTGCATAATGGTTATCGAAGATAGCCATTCTTGCGTAAAGTCTGTTTCTTTCAAGGTCCTTATCGTATTCTGTATAGAATTCACAGCCTGTGATAGCAGGAGCCTCAAAGTCTGTTGTGAACGGGAATTCAAAGGTGTTGTTTAGGTTTGTTTCCAAGCCATCATTATCATAGTCGAGATAACCAACAACCTTTACTGTATATTTTGTATTGTTCTTTAGGTTGTGCTCTTGTGCGTCAAACTCTACGTCAACGTTTGCAGGGTAAAGGTATGAGCCACCATCGCCATAGGACTTACGAACATCCTTTTCAACGGTTTCAAATACAACCTCGCCTGTTGCGTCGTCGGTAATTGTAACAACTACCTTGCTTGCGTTACGAAGCATACCTGTCCATATAAATCTAATTGAGTGAATTGTTCCTACTGTATTTGAAATAGCAATGTAATCTCTGCTTGCAGAAATTATCTTGTTGTTTGGATTTTGTAGGAAGTAGTATGAGCCGAGATAGCTTACATAGTCTTCCTCGATACCACCTATTGGACGTGTTGCATATGCATCTGGCAAGGTTTTATCAAGTGTAGGAATATTATCGTCAAGCTCATCTGCGTTTGTTTCGAAGTAATCAAGGTCGAAGAGTGGAGCCTTTGTCCAGTCGCCATAGAATGCGAGATAAGGTACATTTAGGCTAATATCTGTGCCCCAAGTTGGCTTCAAGGAAACGAAGCCCTCAACATACATACCATTTGCAAAGTTGTCGTCAATATACTTTTTGTTTTCCTCTGTCAATGTGATTGTAACTGTCAAGTCAACCTTTTCGCCTGCTGGAACTGTAATGTTGTTATTAATTAATGTGCCACCATTAGCAGTAACCTTAATGCTTGCGCCCTCAAGGAGATAGCCCTCCTCGGTTACAGTTGTTTGTCCTTGGTGAGTCTTAACATCACTAACCCCTTCGGTTAAAACAGAAGCGATTACATCATATGAATAATATGTATTGCCAAAGTTTACTACTGAGAAATTGAGTGTATATACACCTGTTTTTTCCGGATCGTCGCCAAGCTCAATCTTGGTTTTATCCATTGCTTTGCCTGTGAGTCTATCATATGTAAGCAAGTAAGCACGTGTCAATGTAGCGCTTGTTAGGTTAGCCAAGCCCGCGCCTTGCTTTCTAACAGCATATGGAAGACCGTTTTTATTGTAGATTATATCAGCGGTTGACATCATCAAACGGTTTACAGCAGCGTTGATTTGCACCTCGCGCTTGTACTCGTTTGTTTCATTGTCGCCGATGATTTTATCGTAATTTTCTGTAACGTACTGACGAAGAAGTATTGTAACACCCGCAAGGTTTGGACATGCCATTGATGTACCTGACAAACGGTCATATCCGCCGCCTGTAATAGAAGAAAGAATGTTTCCACCGTGAGCGGTAATTTCAGGCTTAATGCCAAGTGATGGAGATGGTCCCCATGACGAGAAATCTGACATGAATGGACCTGAGGATTGTGAACGGCTAACTGTAATTGTACCGGAGCCTGCCTCTGCTAGCACCTTTCCGTCCTCTTGTGAAATTGAGCATATTGCAAGATTTGATGTACCAACGTTCATTCTAATATCACCTGAAACGTTGTTAAATACTATGATACCTACTGCGCCCTTTCTTGCAGCAACATTCGCCTTCTCCTCGAAGGTGTTTGAACCACGCTCTACAAGAACAATCTTGCCCTTTACGTCCATACCTGTGTAGTCCGCATTACGGCCCGCGCCAGGAACTAAAACATATTCAAATTCTTGCTCATCGTCGCCAGAGCCGAGAAGGTCCTCAACGAAGTTTCTTTCCTTAGCTGCGCTATTTGTTGATTCAACAAAGTAAACGATTCTACCATTATAAAGAATGTAAGGAGTTTTTACACCATTGATAGATGCAACAGACATAGCACCCTCATATGTGGAAGGAGAGCCAACGGTTGCAGTATCTGGGTTGGTTGTAAGACCTAAGTTACCATTCTTTTCAGAGCCATAGGAGGATGAGAAGCTATTTGAAGCAGCAACAACCAAGCTAATGCCTTGTGCGCGAATCTTGTCATAAACGCCTGTCATTGCCTCCTTGTCCGACTCACGGCTAAAGCCACAAGCAGTACCAAGTGACATATTGATAACATCAACATTTAGAACAACGCAGTCCTCAAGTGCGTCAAGTATCCACGAAGCCTTTGCAGAGTCTTGAATATCTGAGAATATCTTCATAGACACGAGCTGTGCGTTTGGCGCAACACCTGTGATTGTATCATCCTTACCTACGATAACACCCGAAACGTGTGTACCGTGATTGTTATGTAACGAATAAACGTCAGCATCTCTGTCAGCATAGTCAAACGAGAATGGAACCTTATCATTTAAATACACGTCGTCAACGGACAAGCCATTCAAAATAGCAGCTGCCTTTGTCATAGCAAGTCTTTCAGCTACCATATTTCTTGTAAGACCTAGCTTTTTTCTATCTGCTGTAAATCTGTCAACGGAAAACGCTGGGTGCGTGTAGTCAAGACCTGTGTCCAAAACCGCAACAACCATTCCTGTTCCATCATATTTATAGCTAGAGCTGTCAAAAATACCGGTTTCGTAAACATTAACGCTGTTTTCTACAAGCTTTGTTTCGCTAACGTTATAAACCTCACTAACTATAGCCTTTGCGAAGCTCTTTGTGCTTTGACAGGTAAGCTCAAAATCCTTTGCTTTGATTACGATTTCAAATCCGCTAAGGAGGACTGTATAATCTGCTCCTAGCTCGAAATCGATTTCATTTTCATTAAGTGCATCAATAATTGCCGATTTTTCGAATTCAATATCAGCCACGATGCCCTTTGCCTCTTCGCTTAAAACATAGTCTGCGAAGGAGATTTCTCTTTCCTTTTGCTTATATGCATCAAGCAAGGGTGTTGTACCAAGTGATAAAATGACAGAGATCTCGTCATTTTCCTTAACACTTGATGGAAGTTTTTGAACAACTGAATTGTCAAAATATTGTTCTGCATCAATATTTATTTCATTTGACACATCCTTGATGTAAGATGAATTAAAGGTTGAATCATCTTGACCAAAAACAGGAATTGCAAGTGAAAAGAGGGTTGCAGCGAGCAATATAATAGCAATCATAATTGTCGTTGTTCTTGTCAGTACTTTTCTGTTCATTGATTTTTCGCCTTTCTTTTATTTTGCGGGTTATATTATATAATCATAACATACGGTAGTATTTTACCATACTAAAAAAGAAAATTCAAGTAGAAAAAATCGTAGTATAAAGTAATAATATATGATGATAGTAAAAAAACAAGGCATTTTCCTTTAGCCTTATAAAGCAAAAAAGTGGTAAAACGCTAATAGTATCAGGCACTTTCAAGATTTATAGATAATTTTTATTTTGGAAAAGTGGCTTATTTTATCATTTTATTTTAAAAAAAGTTTACAATTTTTTAAATTTTCCTTGAAAGATACAATCGCAAAATTCAGTTTCAAAAAATGTCGACCCTGTGTGTGTTTTTGATTAAAATCTTTGATGGAGTGTTTGTTTTTAAAATTTGGAGATTGAAACATATATTCACCCCGCGATAGATTTTTTTCTTTCTAAAAGCGCAATCTTTTAACGCGCTTTGTTACCAATAAATTCTAAATAGTCGTTTTTGACTTGACAATATGCAAAATTTATGATAGAATTACGTGTAATGTATTATATTATTAGGACAAGGGGAAAGCGATGACTGAGAAAAGAATTAAAATCATTCATATTATTTATGGTGTAGCCCTTTCAATGCTCATTGTTGCTTTAGGTGTGTGCTTTGCGCTTTCATGCCTAGACATTTACAAGAGCGCTGAAACTTCTCCATTTACACCAGAAGCAATAAAGTCTCACTTTGTTGCCTTAATAATCCCAACCGTATTGTGCGTTTTGGCTATTATTGGTGGCGCTTGCTTGCATATTTTCTTGCCAGCAGAGGACAAAAAGCTTCGCTCAAATATCGAGGACAAGCATATTATAAAAAATCTTTCAAAGCGCATTAATTTTAAAGAGGCTCCTAAGCAGCTAGTTGACATTGTTAAGAGCCAAAGGCGCTTTAGAGTTGCTTTTTTGGTTATAACAATTTTCAATGCAGTTATTAATGCTGTAACCGCAATCTTTTACATCTTCGTTGGCAGTGAATTAAGGACAACATCCCCTGAAAACCTTGTTGAATTTTTGCCACAATGCGCTACTGCTCTTTCATATGCTATAATTCCGATTTTCGTAATTGCAGTTTATATTATTTTTGCCAACTTCACATACTCAAGAGAGCTAGAAGCGATAAAGCTAATTATAGAAAACAATAAGAAAATGGGCAATCCAGTGTCTAAAATTGAGGCAAAAGAAGAAAAAACTTGTTTCTTTGAAAAGCACAAGAAAAAGATACTTATAATCACTCGTTGCGTTATTTTAGTGGTTGCTATAGGTCTTATAATCACATCATTCTTTTTTGATGATTTAAAAGAAGTTGCTAGTCTAGCAGGCGATAAGGTTTGCTCCGGCTGCATCGGACTATTTTAAGGAGGGGTACAATGGCTAGAAAAAGAAACGAAGTCAAGCTAAAGCTAATCCCTACTGAAAATAAAGGCGTTTATTTAAACGAGGTTAAGCCCCACTATAATGACGAGGACCTAATAAACATTAACATCAAGGATTACATTGACGATGACTCCTTGAGGTTTAGAGATTATAGCGATAGCTTCACTACTGAATTTAAAATTCCAGAGCCTGCACCTCGCATCGAGGATGAGGAGGCTGCCGACTACGTTAAAAACGTATCAATTGCTCACGACACTGTTGTTGTTGATATCAGCGAGGTAGAAAAACCCAAAACAAGAAAGCAACGCATTTTGGGTGCTCTCAAAAAGCTTATTCCATCTAAGAGAAGACTTATTCAGCTATATGCTGCTCTCCTCTTCAACGCAAACATCAAGGGCTACATTCAAGGCAACATGTTCAGCGGAAAAGAAAAGTTTATTTGCTCCCCTGGCATAAACTGTTACTCCTGCCCTGGTGCTATTGGCGCTTGTCCTCTTGGCACTCTTCAAAACAGCCTAAAGGATAAAAACTATTTCTTCTATATTTTTGGAATTATATTCCTATATGGACTCATATTTGGACGTTTTATATGTGGTTGGCTCTGTCCGTTCGGTCTTGTTCAAGACCTTTTACACAAGATTAAGACTCCTAAATTAAAAAAGAGCCCTGTTACTCGCGCTCTTTCTTACTTAAAATACGTCATACTGGCTCTTGCAATTATATTTGCAGCGCTCAGCATCGGCACAATTTTCTGCCAGTACATATGTCCAGCCGGCATTTTAGAGGCGGCGTTTGGTATGTTACCTGCCGAGCCTGATTCACTATTACCTATATTAGGCGCTGGCTTCACTTGGAAATTCACTTTATTCATTTGCTTTGTTGTTATTTCTGTATTTGTATATAGAGCGTTTTGCCGTTTCATTTGTCCTATGGGCGCAATTTATAGCCTTTTCAACAAGATTTCATTCTTCGGAATCAAGCTTGAAAAACCAAAGTGCACAAACTGTGGACGTTGTATTGCGAAATGCGAAATGGATATTAGACACGTTGGCGACCGTGAATGTATCAGCTGTGGCGAATGTATTGACGTTTGTCCTACAAAAGCAATTTCATTCAAGGGACCAAAGATTTTACTTGCTCCTAACGAAATTGACATTCCCGACGATGCAACCGACGAAGAAATCGCAATCATCGAGGAAAAGCAACAAGAAATCAACGCAAAAACAAAGAAAAGAAACAATATTATAAAAACTGTTATCGGCTCGGTTATGGCAGTAGTTTTAGTAGGCGCTCTTGTTTATTATAATGTTATAAGAAATGACGAGCTATGGGAAGACGACGAAAATCCTCCTATTGTTGATACCGATACAAGCACAGAATCCAACACAGACACAGACACCAAGCCAAAGCCACCAGTTGGCAACAAGGTTGGCGACTCCTGCCCTAGTATTGAATTAAATGTATTTGATGAAAACGGTTTTTCAAACACAAAAATTGACCCTACAAAGACCGGCAAGGTTACAGTTATAAACTTCTGGTACACAACATGCACATCTTGTGTTGCTGAAATGCCACATTTTGATGATATTGCTTCAAAATACTCAAGTTCAGTTACAGTAGTTGAAATTCACTCTACCGACCCGAGCTTCAAGGATGCATTTACATTTGTTCAAACAAATTATCCTGACTCAAAAATGGTATTTGCTCAAGATGTTCCCGGAAAAACAATTGACGAATACTATAAAGCGCTCGGTGGTAGTAATTACGGACTTTATCCTATGACTGTAATAATTGATGCTGATGGTGTTATTACATACACAAAGCTTGGCTCAATAACTGCCGACATCTTGGAAACAGAGGTTCAAAAAGCACATAATAGCTAAATAAAAAGGATGCCAATTTGGCATCCTTTTTTATTATTCCTTTATTTCAGGTGCTGTAATTGTCAAGTTAACTGTTCCACTCGCTGTTTCGTCAGCCATTGAAACAAGAATAAGAACTCTTGTTGTTGTACCATTGCTTGATTCCGAGCCACTTGAGCTAACTAGTTGATATGAAAGAGTTTCGCCTGTTAAGATAGCCTCTGTTTTCGAATTAACGATAATTTCAACCTTCGCATCCTTGTTATCTATTGAAATAGTAGCACCAGCAATATAGAAAATTGTGTAATATACCTTTTTGCCTGTTTCTACTGTTATTTCTGTTGTACTAGAAGTATTTTCGTCGCCGTTTACAAGGAATGGATACTCCAAGCTGCCATCTCTTTCGTGATTAACATAAATAGTGATGTCTGTTTCATCGCCAAATGGAATATATTCCTTTTCAGTCTCATAACCATCTGGACATGTTACCTTTATGTAGTAATCTGCTCTTTCCTCAAGACCTGTAAATGTGTATTTTCCGTTTGCATCACACACCACTGTGCCTTCACCACATACAACATAGCTTTCGTTTTCAAGCTTGTAAAGTTGTAATTCAGCATTTTTGAGTGGCTCATTATCTAAAATAACTGTTACATTATAATTTGCATTTGTTTTAGCAAATGTAAGCGTTGCTTCAATGCTTGCTGCTGGTCTTTCAATGTTGCCTTCTGCACCCTTTTGAGTTGCTAAACAGATAACAACTGTATCGCCCGCTTTTACAGACTTTTTATTTGGGTTGCCATTGATAGTTATATATGCGTTTTCTGTTGTGTTTGATACTCTTACTGTGCCATCCTTACTAGCAACAAATGAGTAATAAACAGCACCGTTTTCAACGACATCAGCCGTGAGCTTATAGCCTTCGCCGATTGCGCTTTCATTTATTTCATATGGTGTCTTTTGTGAGCCAGGGAGATAAACCTTACCGGTGATTGTCTCGCCAGCTTCAGCTGTGGTTGAAAGCTTAACAGCGGCTCCACTCTTTAAATCCACCTTTATTTTGCCATCAATAGGATTTTTTGGCAGACCATTATATATGATGCTTGCAGTTGCTGATTCGATCTCGATAACCTTTCCGTTTGAATTAGGAATAAAATACCAAACAGACTCACCCTTTGCAAGTGTTACATTAATATCCCCAACCAAAAAGATTGGTGTGTCCTTGCTACCTGCTTTATCAGCTGATACGGTCATTTCTCCTGTTGTTTTTCCATCCTTTGAAAACTCTACATAATTAGCATATGTGCCCAATGCAGAATCAAGAACTGCAAAATAGTCGCCGTTTGGAGCTTGGAATTTAGCAACTCCGTTTGATGTTGTCTTTTCGTCCACTAGGTCTAATTCTTTATTATAAAGCATTACCTTAACGTCTGATTTTGCGCCTTCAACATTTACAGTATAGTCAATTGGTGTATCAACAACTGTAAATTGAATTTGTTTGGTCTTTGTGTCTTTAAAGTTAACCAAGCCCTCTTCATCAATTGTAATCAGCTTATACGCACCATTACCCTCGCTGTGACTTGCTCTTGCATAGTATGTACCGGGAGCAACCACAAATTCAGCAACGCCGTTTTCCTTGGTAACAATGCTACCAACTACATTCTTTGATTCATCAAGTAGTTCAACCAAAATACCAGAAAGATTCTTGCCGTGAAGGTCAGCCGCAGTTACAACATATGTTTCATTTTGTTCAATAATTACTACCATTGTTGATTTGCCATCTTCAAAAGGTATTTTGTTTACCTCTGGCATAATATAGCCGCCCTCCTTAGGAACGGAGTTGATTTGAACCTTGAATTTATCCTCAAAGTCGATGGTAAACTTTGCAACGCCCTCTGCGTCTGTGATTTTAGATGTAAGGCAGAATGAATCATTACAAATTTGAAGATTCACTCCCTCGACAGGCTGCCCTAATTGATTTTCTACATAAACTGTGTAAATGAATTCTTTTGCCTCAGTTTCAGTTTCAGTTTCTGTTTCTGTAGTTGTTTCTGTATCGGTATTAGTCTCGGTATTTGTTTCTGTGTCTGTTTTTGTGTCGGTGTCTGTATTAGTGTCACCATTTCCACCACATGAAGCAAATACTAGCACAATGCCGAGTATCATAACAAGTAAAATAGATAAAAGCTTTTTACTCATTTTATCCTCCTCAATTTTATTTCACAAAATATTATAGCATTTGTTAGAATTTTTTGCAATACATTTAACCTACATATGTTACATATGTAAATTCAATCTCTTGAGATGTCTTGCTTATGTTAACGATTTCAAATTCGATGGCTCCGTCAAGCGCTTCAAATATTATCTCAATAACACCATTTTCATTGGCTATATGTTCAGCGCCATTTACCAAAACCTTAACATCTTTAGCATCTTCTATAAAGAATGTAGCCTTGACTTGATTTTTCGCCTTAAAATATAGTGTTTCTTCTCCGTCCATTATAACAATAGCTGGCTTAGGGTCAAGTGTGTCCTCTACAACGATTTTCTTGTCAAGCGCACCTTTATCGTTTTCCTTCAAGATACAGCAAGGAAAGAGCCATGCATTTTTTTCAGGAATGCTTATTTTTTCGCCCTCAATAATATTTCCTTGGTCGTCAACAGTTTCTTTTTCCTTAAAGATGTTGTTGTTTCCATACCAGCCTTGCTGTTCTAGAATATTTTGAATAGCATATGCAAGCTCCTTAGTCAAAGGAACAACTCCGGCGTTGTCGCACTTTTCTGCATATTTTGTAATCATTTCATTATAAGTTTCTTCTCTTAAAGGAGTACCATTTTCGTCAGTAAATATCTTAAAGAGCTTAGTAACATCGCACATTTCCTTAAAGGAAGCTATATATTTGCTTGGAGTTGAGATTCTCACAAGAACGATATCGCCATCTAGTGTTCCAAGATGGTAATACCCATCATCCTCATTGTATACCACCTCAAGATTAGGGTTTTTTATATCTAAATCAACAATATCGCCATTTAAATAATTATAGTTTACTTTAGAGCTTGGAACCTCACTTGCGGGATACTCAAGCCTCTGAATTGGCTTTGAAGCATCGCTGATTCTCTCAACTGTAAGGATACAATTATCTGTTGCCAAGGATTTAATACCAATAACTATTTCTCCACCAGGAGTTGAGGCACTAGAGTCCTTAATTTCAAGCTGGAATGCACGATTTTCAATTTCAGCGGTGTTTTCTCTTAACACATTCGCGCTCATTCCATAAAAACCGATGTTGATTGCAACGTCGCAAATATAGCTAAATTTGTACACTCCCCCGCGTGTAGCACGGAAAACATAGTAGGTCATACCATCAATTGTAGCCTTAGTTGCGCCCTCGCTAATAACAACAGCCTCATATTCATAGGTGTCGCCTTTTTTACTATCATAAGGGAATATTTTGATAGTATCCTCGCTTGGCATATTGTATAGCACAATCTCCTTTGATGGATTTTGCGCTGTCAAGGTACAGCCTTCCTTGTCATAGGTCAAGGTTTCTGAATCCGTATAAATAACCTCAAAGGTATAATCAGCCTTTTCCATTTTAAACACAACTGTACCATTTGCGTCTGCCTTTTTCATTGAATCAAAAGCTTTTCCGTCCTTGTAAAACTGAACAAAAAGCCCAGTAGAGATTGGCTCTCCCTTATAGTCCACAACCTTGACTGTATAGTCGATTTCGTTGGAGGACGTGTCTTTATTTGTCTCTGTTTCCGTATTTGTTTCAGTGCTTGTTTCAGTATCAGTATTGCCATCTCCTCCGCAAGCGCATAGCAAGAAACAAAGGAGAAATATCGCACACAAAATTAGTAATATTTTCTTATTCATATTTTCTCCATATTAAAGAAATTAGGCGGTATGGGTAACCGCCTAATTCAAATTATTCGGTAACTTCAGAACCGAGATATTCGTAATAGTAGCAAAGCTTTGTCCAAGAATGCTCAACGCCCTCAAATGTAAATTTGTCCATGAGGAATTGTAGAATTTTTGCTAATTCTTCATCTACTGCAACACAGCCTTGTCTTTCTGGGTTTGTCTCCTCGTCAAGCATAAGAGGTAGGTATTTTTTAATTGCCTCAGTATAGTCGGAGGCTTGTACCGCACCCTTTGGTGGGGTTTGAAGAACAGCTTCAGTTTCAAGAGTTTCCTCGTCAACTATAACATATTCATAGCCATAAGCCTTTAATTTGCCGTCAACAATGTAACCGTGGTATTTACCTTCCATGATATCGTCCATTTGGTAATACTCCCAGTTTTCTTCAAAGGTGTCGCCCCAAAGAGTTTTAAGTCCATCCTCGCCATAAGCGCTTAGATATGCAATAGCCTCTTGGTCAACCTCTGTAATTGCGAAATTAAATGCGCCAGCATTTATTAAGTTTTCAATTGAACGAGTTGTGAAGATGTTTGTGTATTGATGGAAATCTGCGTATAGACGTGAACCAAGTGTGCCGTCCTCACGCTTGTGGTAGTAATATCCATCTTCGCCGAGTTCAACATTGATACCACCGGCGATTGTATCGCCTTGTACACCACCAACGCCCTCTTCATATGTGAATGGACCTGGAGATGCAACAATGAAGTAGTTAAATGCGTCGCCTAAGAATTTAACGTCAAATGTGAACTTACCATATTGATACTGGTCATAGTAAGCAAAGTTAATAAAATATTCCTTGCCTGCCTCCATATAAGCAACCATTGATGCGTTTGTGAAGTCTCTTTCAAAGTTCTTGCCGTCTCCGTCAGGGTCAACGAGAAGCTCTGTACAGAAGCGTTCGCCAAGGTCGGAGTTTGTATACTCTATTCTGTCGCCGTTTTTAACCCATGTATCGTGGTCGCCAACGAATACCCAGCCGTTAACCTCGTATTCGCTCTTTGTTGTAAATCTATAAACACCAGTTTTTGTAGGAACAAACTTGTAGAGCAAGCCTCTTGGCATAATAACTCTATTGTATTCTACAACATTTGGTGCATCCTCTTTTACATCATAAGCACTAAATGTAGCAAGACCTTTAATTGGATTTTCAAGTTGTTTGCCGTTTGTTCCATAAGCATCATAGTAATAGCAAAGTGTTAGCCATTGATTAGGATTGTCCTCGCCTATACCTGTTTCCTTCTTTACAAAGGCAGCAAGGTACTTTTGAAGGGTTGGTGTAACAGGACAGTATGAATAAATTTGTGAGTTAGATGCGTAGTTACAATATTGAATTAAATCATCATAACAGTTTACGCCGTCAACCATAAGCTCTTTTGAGTCTGAGATTGAAAGTGTAAGTGAAATTTTGTCTGAGAAGTTTGTGTAATTGATAAGACTTGCCAAAAGAAGTGGGCCTGTCTTTGTACCAACGTGGTAGTAGCCATCGTCACCAAGAACTGCTGTTACGTAATTTTCGTAATCAGAAAGGTCATCTGTCAAATCAGATACTGCATCACGTGGAATATATGTTTCAACATTAACGCTTGCTGAATTTACAACGCGGAAGTTTTTGAGGTAAACTGCGTCATCACCCTTCTTATCTGCATAGTTTTTATTATAAACAAATGCGATATCATATGTGCCATCCTTAGTAGCAACCCATGGACAGCATCCACTCCAATCATCGCTCTCGCCTGAGATTGTGTAAATATCCTTTCCATCTACTAACACATAAAGGATGTCATAGCCTTGCTCGGTAGATGAAAAATAGTCAAACATAAATGCTTCGCCAGCCTTTAAGGCAACCTTTGCGTGAAGGGTAGCGAATGATGTATCCTTGTCGTAGTTAGAAGGCTTAATGCAGTTGAATTCGCCTTTTTTAGTTATTACAAATGGCCAAGAATATTCAGCATCGCCAGATTCAATTTCCGGCTCATATGTAACATTTATTGTGCCATTATTAAGAACGCCTGCAAGAGCCTCTTGGCTTGGCATTTCTTCAGTTGGTTTATCAGTAGGAGTTAATTCTGTTATACCACTAAATGTTCTTTGAACATAAGCCTCATCGCTAACAATATAGTATTCAAACAACATATCGAAATATTTTTCGTTAGGAACTGCTCCTGTATGCATAAATGAAATCATACCATAGCGGTCGATAACTATTGTTACAGGGTTACCTGTAATACCGAATTTGCCCTCAATATCATTTTCATCCTTAGCCATAGGAAGGCTGAGTGAATATGCACCGGCAATCTCGCTCTTTGCAGTTTCAAAAGCAGCCTCAAGGCTTGTGCCTGTTGCGTCCTTAAGTGCAGTTGCAAAGTTTGCAAGAGCAACTCTCATTTTAGAATCCTCTAGCTCGCCAATAGCAGATTCAATCGTGCTTGAAAGTGATTTTGCAGCAGCGGAAGCATCTGATGCACCCTTAACAGCTGAAAGCATACCATCTATCGCTGTGTTAATTTTTGCTAAATCAAAGGATTTGCTTGCAAGTGCGTTACCAAGAGTAACTACTGTTTCATCAGAAGAAGCCTTTAGCGCATTAGCAATAGCGCTGTAATCTGCATAGCTGAAGTAGAATTTATTTTTGAAGCTCTTAACATCAGCAGGAGAATCTCCACCGAGCTTACCGTTTAATGCAAAAAGTGCCACTCTGTCGCTATATTTTGCATAAGAAGCATCCATATCAGGGAACTCCTCAATACAGTAAGAGCAGGTTGTAAACCAGAAGTTAAGAACAATTGCATCCTTTTCCTTTAAAATATCGGAAAACTTATATGTAACGCCATCTACTGTGATTGAATAATCGTGAATGATGTCACCAAGCTGGTATTTTGCGCTTGATGGGTCGCCGGTTCTAAGCTCGGACTCGAGAACAATGTCTGCTCCCTCTTCGTCCATTGGATATTCCTTTTCAACCTTGTAGCCAGAAGGAACGCCCTCAAGTGAAATAGTATACTCATCTGTCGGGATAACGAAAGAAATCGTTCCTTTATTATCTGTTGTACCCATTCTGTCAAGTGAGAAGTTTCCATTCGAGTCAAGAACATAAACCTTAATTCCCTCAAGAGGCATATTGCCCTTGGTCTTTACGGTAATTGTGTAGTTTGTCTCGCCCTCTTGAACTATATCGTCATTTGAATCCTTGTCGGTCGAACTGTTTGTGCTAGTATCTGTAGCACCTGTGTCAGAAGCAGAATCGCTGCTTGAATCTGTGTCAGTATCAATATGGTCCTTAGCACAAGCATTCAAAACGATGCAAGAGATAAGCACAATGAAAACCAACGCCAGCAAAAGCAATTTTCTTGTTCTTTGCATAATTAACTCCTTATTATTATAAAATTAACCTTTAAGTCTTTGATATTATAACACACGTGACACTTTTTGTCAATAGAAGGCTTGTCAATAGCTATTTTTAGTTGTTTTTCTTTCCAAAAAGAGCGACCCTGTGGTGGATTTTTAATGTTTTTCGATTTGTGTTCATTAAAAATTAACAAAATGCCCTCCCAAGCAGTGAGAGGGCTTTTTTCCTAAATTAGATACTCTTTTTCAAAAAAGCACGCATTTTTGAGCCTTTTTTAAACAACTTCAAGCCTAGTTTATAAATACATTTATTATAAATTATTTTGTGAGAAAGCTTGATTTCTCTTTTTGGAATCATAATTAATTTGTTAGAAGACGCGTTGATTTTCTTACCCTCGTTGTCGATTAAATACTTGATTGAAAAATTAACATACGGGTCTTTTTTGTTATAAATCAGCTTGACATCGTCTGTTCGATAGAATTTATACAGCTCTCTTTCTATTGTGTCAAAGTTGTCGCCCAAAAGCTCAGTTATCAAATATGCATATGAATCCTTTGCGCGAGAAACAGATAGCTTATCAATATGATACTTTTCCTTTATATATTCATACATATCAATTAGCTTGTTTGCTTTTGCATAAGAAAAATGCTTTCTTGCCATAAGCTCTGACCAGCTTTTGATTTCGTTTTGCATTTTTTGTGCATATGAATTTGACGGCAAATTAGCAAGCATTGTGTCTATGGTTAGGGTCATTGCATCAATTTCTTTTTTTAGCCCTTCCCTTCCTGCCGTTACTACGCTTTGATTAGCATGAATACGATAAAAATAGTACCCTGTGTGTGTATTTACAAGTTTTTTTGCATTTTTCATTATGAAAAAGTTGTAAAGTGTGTCCTCAGAAAAGGTGTATTTTTTGTCAAACGCCTCTGTCTTTTCAAGCTCTTTTTTTGCTTCTAGAAGGAGCGATTTTTTATATAGCTTGTTCCAAAGAACATAATAAGAGTGCATTTTGCCCTCGCCAGAGGTGAAGAAGCTTAGCACATCATCATTTTCATATTGAAGGTCGCCTTTAATTGTCAAATCATCGCCACAAACAAATCTTGTACGCTCGGTTTTGAATGCCCAGTCGTTTATTACAATATCAGCGCCCGAATTTTGCGCTTTTTTAAGCATTGGGGAGTGGTAATTAAATGTAACCATATCGTCCGCATCACAAAAAGCGATATATTCTCCATTTGCTATCAAAACGCCTAAAAATCTTGCTGCCATTTGGCCTCTGTTTTCTGTTTTTACGTACACAGGGTCATACTTTTTTATAATTTCATCATAATTTTCATTAGAACCATCATCAATTACAACTATCTCATATTCTTCCTTTTTTAGAGTGCTGTTTCTTATTGATTTCAAGCAATCTTCAAAATATATCTTATCCGTGTTATATAGACAAATTATTATACTTAATTTCATTCTTTCTTTCCTTTTCTAATTCTTCAATTCTCTATATATTATACATTTTCCACCTTCAATTGTCAATATTTGTCTAAATTCATTTTAATGCTTATTTTTATTAATAATTTCCGAT
Organism: Eubacteriales bacterium; assembly: GCA_045543955.1. GTDB lineage: Bacteria > Bacillota > Clostridia > Oscillospirales > CAG-272 > RGIG2000. The sequence continues at coordinate 81,937 of JAZPYB010000028.1, read as the reverse complement.
ATTTGATTGACTTTTTATTTCATTTATATTATACTATTGATAGTGCAATTTTTACCGTTTTATTATGTAAGTTGCACAAAATCAATTTTGCGATTTTGTTCGCGTATGCCACAAGGAGAAAGAAAATGAACAAAACACAGAAAATCAAAGTTACACCAGAAATGATTATTAACGATATGGGTATTGAAAAGGTCGAGAACTTTTTCTGCGAATTTGATAACGATGGTGACCCACTATATGGTGTAGAGGGTGCAATTCCACAGGTTCATCCAAGACACGACCACTGGTGGATTGGTCAAACAGACCTCAAGTTTACAGTAGAGCTTGACGGTATTTATCAAATTACCAATATGTACATTTATAATGACTACGACGAATACAAGCCTGAGCAGGACAAACATGACTATGGTGTTCGTAAGGTTAGAGTTAAAATGGGCACTCCATTTAGCTGGGAATACGATGAAGAGCTCGCCCCTGAGGTTAGAAAATGGACCGGCTTTGAAACAAGCTTCAAGACTCGTTATATAAACTTCTCATTTAATAACAATCAAGCTCCAAGCGAGATTTTGATTTATGGTTATAAGGTTGAGGACATAGACCTAACACCTCCACCAAGAAAAGAACACAAATGGAGCGACCTATCAAAGTTTGTTGGTATGAACGGCTTTGTCAACGATGGTGACGATATTGCTCGTGCTTGTACATACATTCGCGAATACCATCCTTGGCTATGGAGCTGTACTCCCGACCTTGAAAACACTACTATTTCTATGAATCCTAGCTTTGCGGGTCCTTGGTATTTCGACGAGTACTATGCAAGAATGCATAGCCATGGAATTGATGTTGCTACGACTATTTCTACTCACCACAAAAGAACTCCTAAGGACAACACATGTGATTCATGCGACCCTAAAAACTATATGTCATATGCAGCTATGCTTTTCCAATTTGTTGCTCGCTACGGACACAACAAGGATATTGATCCAGAGCTGATCAAGGTTGGTCCCGGTCAAGAAAAGAAAATAGGTCTTGGTTATATGACAGCAGTTGAGCCACTCAACGAGCCTGACGGAACTTGGCTCGGTCGTGAGCCATACTTCACACCATTTGAAATGGCGGCATTTTTAAGTATGTGCTACGACGGACACGAGGGTATGTATAAAAATGTAGGTGTTAAGCAGGCCGACCCTAACTTCATTATGTCTATGTCTGGTGGTGCAGGACTTCATCTTGGCAGACTAAAGGCAATGCAGTTCTGGTGCGAATATAACCGTAAGGACAAAAAATTGCCATTCGATGTTATAAATGCTCACAGATACTGTGGCAAGCGTACTAACCTAAAGACAGGTAAAACAAAAAATGTTGACGTAAACATTGATGACAGAGGCGACAAGAGCCAAATGGTTTACGTTGGTATTTCTCCTGAGGAAGGCGATATTATCGGCGCATTCAGCACTATTATGGACTGGCGTGATAGATACTATCCAGATATGGAGATTTGGCTAACTGAATTCGGTTGGGACACAAACCAATCCTACGAAACCTCAACATCTGCTCACGCATACGGCGAATATACAGGACGCCAAGTTCAAGGTATGTGGCTTGTTCGTGAGTACTTGCTTCTCTCCTCTATCGGCGTTGAGCGTGCGGCTATGTATATGTCTCGTGACTGTGGTCCTGAGGAAACAGCTGTTGGTAAATACGGCTCATCAGGCTTAGTTCGTCATCCTATCGAGATTGACCCAACAAACGTAATTCAAGGTAACAAGAAGGATTCCTTCTATTATATCTATACATTGAAGGAAATCTTAAAGGATACTCGCTTTGTTGCCGAGATTGATTCAGGCAATCCAAAGGTTAAGGTGTTCAAGTATGAAACCGCAGAGGGCAAGGCTAGATATGCTGTTTGGTGCCCAACCTCCAACTCAACAAAGGTTAAAAGATTTAAGCTCAATGTTGGCGAGGGAGAATTTGCTCTTGCTGAGCTTGAGTTTGAATACTACAAGGGTAAGCGCAGTGATTTGAAGAATAAAGATGGCTTCGTTACATTCTGTTCTTCTGAAAAGCCGGTATTTGTAATTGAGAAATAATAAATTTCAAGGAGTTGTTTTTAACAGCTCCTTGCTTTTTCTATTTAAAAATGATATAATTATATTACACCATTTAGGAGGATTCTATGAACTTTTCAGGATTTCAAAAGCTAACCTTACTCGACTACCCTGGCAAGGTTGCATGCACATTATTTACCTCTGGATGTAATTTGCGTTGCCCGTTTTGTCACAATGCCAGCTTAGTTACACATATAGACAACTCAAATATATATATAAAGGAAGAAATTCTCTCATATCTTGAGAAACGCGTAGGCATCTTAGAGGGTGTTTGCATCACGGGGGGCGAGCCTCTTTTGCAGCCTCATATTGAAGATTTTATAAAGGATGTCAAATCGCTCGGTTATTCCGTCAAGCTTGACACTAATGGTTTTTTCCCGGACAAACTGATTTTCCTTGTAGAAAAAGGATTAATTGACTATGTAGCAGTCGATTTCAAAAACACATATGATAAGTACCCGCTAACCACCGGAATTGAAAATTTAGACCTTGCCCCTTTTAAAAAAACTGTTGAGTTTTTGCTATCTGGCAAGGTTGATTTCGAGTTCAGAACAACTGTTGTTGATAAAATACACGAAACACAAGATATAGTGGAGATAGCTAAAACTATAAAAGGTGCACCTAGGTACTTTTTGCAGAGCTTTGTTGACTCAGGTGATTTAATTTCAAATGGTCTTTGTGCAGTTTTACCCGAAAATATGAAAAAAATGGCTCTTTTGGCAAAGGAATTTGTGCCAAATACCGAAATTCGCGGAATTTAGTAAAAAACACAAGATATTGTTTAAAAACCTATTGACATAACACAAGATATGTGATATAATTGTTTTCGACACCGGAAAAAATTATGTCACATTTTGTCTTTTATGGGCTTAAATGCCTATGGTGCAAGGCTTTAGGGACATTTGAAAAATCTTGGTGTTTTTTTGCGCCAATAAATAGGGTAACCAAAAGTTGGGCAAAATCAATATATAGTTTTAGCGAAAAAATAAAAATAAGAGAAAAAGAAGGAGAAAAATTATGTACAATGTAGTTAAACGTGATGGCAAAATAGTTGATTTTAATATTAAGAAAATCAGCGAAGCAATTACACAAGCATTTGACGCGTGTCAAAAGCAATTCAATCAAGACGTTATCGATTTCTTGGCTTTAAAGGTTACTGCCGAGTTCGAACCAAAGATAGAAAATGGAAAAATCTCAGTTGAGAACATTCAGGACTCTGTTGAGTCTGTTCTTATCAAGGCAGGATACGACGATGTTGCAAAGGCATACATCATCTATCGTCGCCAAAGAGAAAAGATTCGTAACATCAATGCAACAATGGTTGACTACAAGGCAATCATTGACAACTATCTAAACATTAACGACTGGAGAGTTAAGGAAAACTCAACTGTTACTTACTCAGTTGGTGGTCTTATCCTTTCAAACTCCGGCGCGGTTACTGCTAACTATTGGCTATCTGAGATTTACGATGATGAAATCGGAAATGCTCACCGCAATGCAGATATTCATATTCACGACCTTTCAATGCTCACAGGCTACTGTGCTGGTTGGTCACTAAAGCAACTCATTCAAGAGGGTCTTGGCGGTGTTACTGGTAAAATCACATCAGCTCCAGCCTCACACCTTTCTACTCTTTGCAACCAAATGGTTAACTTCCTTGGTATTATGCAAAATGAGTGGGCAGGCGCTCAAGCATTCTCCTCATTTGACACATATCTTGCTCCTTTCGTAAAGATTGATAACCTTTCATACAAAGAAGTTAAGCAATGCATTCAATCCTTCGTTTACGGTGTTAACACACCTTCTCGTTGGGGTACTCAAGCTCCATTCTCTAACATTACTCTTGACTGGACAGTTCCAGCTGACCTAGCCGAGCTCAACTGTATCATCGGTGGCAAGGAGGTTGACTTCAAGTACAAGGATTGTAAGAAGGAAATGGACATGGTTAACAAGGCATTCATCGAGATTATGATCGAGGGTGATGCTAACGGCCGTGGCTTCCAATACCCAATCCCAACCTACTCAATCACAAGAGATTTTGACTGGTCCGAAACCGAGAACAACAAGCTTCTCTTTGAAATGACAGCTAAGTATGGTACACCTTACTTCTCTAACTACATCAACAGCGATATGGAGCCAAGCGATGTTCGTTCAATGTGCTGTCGTCTCCGTCTCGACCTCCGTGAGCTCCGTAAGAAATCCGGTGGCTTCTTCGGTAGTGGTGAGTCCACAGGTTCAGTTGGTGTTGTTACTATTAACATGCCAAGAATTGCTTACCTTGCAACTGATGCTGAAGACTTCTATGCTCGTCTTGACAGACTTATGGACATTTCTGCTCGTTCTCTAAAGGTTAAGCGTACAGTTATTACAAGACTTCTTGAAAATGGTCTTTACCCATACACAAAGAGATACCTCGGCACATTTGCTAACCACTTCTCCACTATTGGTCTTGTTGGTATGAATGAGGCTTGTCTCAACGCTAAATGGATTAAGGAAAACTTGACACAAGAAAAGGCTCAAGAGTTTACAAAAGAGGTTCTCAACCATATGAGAGAAAAGCTCTCCGACTACCAAGAGAAGTACGGCGACCTTTACAACCTTGAGGCTACTCCTGCTGAGTCAACATCATTCCGTCTTGCTAAGCACGACAAGAAGCACTTCCCTGACATCATTACAGCTGCAAAGACAGATGACGATACTCCTTACTACACCAACTCCTCACACTTGCCTGTTGGCTACACAGAGGACATCTTTACAGCTCTTGATATTCAAGATGAGCTTCAAACACTTTACACCTCTGGTACTGTATTCCACGCATTCCTAGGTGAAAAGCTTCCTAACTGGAAGGCTGCTGCTAACCTTGTTCGTAAGATTGCAGAAAACTATCGCCTACCTTACTACACAATGTCCCCAACATACTCTGTATGTAAGAATCACGGCTACATCGCAGGCGAACACTACAATTGCCCAGAATGTAAGTCAAGAACAGAGGTTTACAGCCGTATTACTGGTTACTACCGTCCTGTTCAAAACTGGAACGATGGTAAGGCACAAGAATACAAGGATAGACTTGTTTACAATATTGAAAACTCAAAATTAAACAAGGCTGAGAAGGTTGCTACTAAGGCTGAGGCTTGTGAATGCAAATCAAGCGCCAATGATGGCGTTTACCTCTTCACAACTGCTACTTGCCCTAACTGCAAAATAGCTTGCTCACTCCTTGACAAGGCTGGCGTTGCTTACAACAAGCTTCTCGCTAACGAAAACAAGGAGCTAGTTGAAGAAATCGGCATTAAGACCGCACCAACACTCGTTGTTATAAAGGGTGGAAATGTTTCAAAATACGCTGGTGTTTCTGATATTAAGAAATATATCGGCGCATAATAATTAAAAAATAATAGGGTGTTGGCACTGGCAAACACCCTATTTTACCCTAATAAAGAAAGGATTATATTATGATATATGACGTTGTAATTATCGGCGGCGGTCCTGCCGGCTTAACAGCGGCACTATATGCCAGACGTGCTAACAAAACTGTTTTAGTTATCGAAAAGGCTACCTTCGGTGGACAAATTACTTATTCCCCAAAGGTTGAAAATATTCCTGGCTTTTTGGCTCTTTCCGGAAATGAATTTGCTGAAAAAATGATTGAACAGGTTATGGAGCAAGGCGCTGACGTTGAATGTGCCGAGGTTTTAGAGGTTGTCGATGGCGACATAAAAACTATAAAAACTGACTCGGGCGATTTTGAGGGCAAGAGTGTAATTATTGCAACCGGTGCAAAGCACCGCAGGCTTGGTCTTGAACGCGAGGAAGAGTTCATTGGTGAGGGCATTTCCTTCTGTGCAGTTTGCGACGGAGCCTTTTATACTGGCAAAACCGTTGCTGTTATCGGTGGTGGTAATTCTGCGCTTCAAGAGGCGCTTATGCTTTCAGACCTTTGTAAAAAGGTTTATGTTGTTCAAAACCTTGATTATTTAACAGGCGAAAAGAAGCTTCAAGATTTATTGGCTACAAAATCAAACGTCGAGGTAATTCTTGGCACGATTGTTGAATCACTTATGGGCGAGGGCACACTTGACGGAATTGTTGTTAAGAAGGGCGAAGAAAGAAAAACCTTGCTCATTGACGGAATGTTTGTGGCTATCGGACTTATTCCTCAAAACGAAATCGTGGCTGATTTAATCTCTTTAAACAGCTGGGGCTATGTAGATTCGGCTGAAAACTGTTTGACTGATAAAAAGGGCATTTTCGCAGCTGGCGACTGCCGTTCAAAGCGTATTCGTCAGGTTGCAACTGCTTGTGCTGACGGTGCAGTAGCAGCTTTGGCAGCTTGTGATTACGTCGATTCGCTATAAAAATATTAAAAAGGCGCATTATGAAGCGCCTTTTTTCTATACAAATATTGAAAATTTTATGTATTTATGTTATAATTATTAAAAATTTGTTTTGAGGTGGAGTATGTTACCAAAAAAATTCAAGAAGGATCAAACTCGTACGGTTGTCATTTCTGGAATCACTCTTGTAATTGGCATTCTATTTTGTTGCTCTAAATCACTTGGCAGTGGTCTTAGCTGGTTAATTGGAGCTGCTTTATGTTTAGCCGGTGCTCTTTATATTTTAAACGCACTTATAAAGCAAAGATCTCTTTTCAATTCCGATGCAGTGTTTGGCATTTGCACGCTTTCCTTTGGAATTATGTTTATTGTCAAATCTCTTGCGTACATTTTGATTGACTATGTTCTTTACATAATGATCGCCATTGGAATTGCCATTATTGTGGAAGCTTTTTTATCTAAATTCTTCAGATACAACTCAACTACAGAATTTGTTATAACCCTTGTTGTTGGCGTTTTAGTTACCGCACTAGCCTTTTGCCTTAAATATATTCCAGGATGGGATGCGTTTGCTGCCGTTGTCTTTGGTTGCATTTTGATTGGAATTTCACTGTATACACTCATTACTCTCTTTTTGTCCAAGGACAAGAAAAATAAATACGAGGACAAGTACAGAATCAACAAAAGTGATGATTAAAATAATTTAAAAGCCAAGCGATTAGCTTGGCTTTTTTATTGTATAATGAAAAGGCCGCCAAATGGCGCCCCTTTGTTTTGGCAGGGGCGCAAGGACTCCTTTGCCTGCGGGCAAAGCCTTTCCGCGGATCTGACAGTCCCCCGGACTGTCATTCAACACCGCTTCCCCTTCGAGCCTTGCGCTAAATTCCACTTTCAAAACAAAAAGGCCGCCAAATGGCGACCTTTTGTTTTGGCAGGGGCGCAAGGACTCGAACCCTGGACACCCAGTTTTGGAGACTGGTGTTCTACCAACTGAACTACACCCCTATTTGTCTTGTACTATTAGACTATAAGATTATAGCATATGTTTTTTAGAATTGCAAGACCTTTTTAAAAATTTTTGGAATATTGGCGCGTACCTTTGTATATAATATAGTATGGTTCCGTTTGTAAAAAATTTTTATAAAAAAGTACTTGACAAGTCAAAATTCGTGTGCTATACTTATTAGGCTAATAAGCCGATGTGGCGGAATCGGTAGACGCCACGGACTTAAAATCCGTTGGGAAGAAATTCCCGTGCCGGTTCGAGTCCGGCTATCGGCACCATATCGCGGAGTAGAGCAGCTTGGTAGCTCGTCGGGCTCATAACCCGGAGGTCGCGAGGTTCAAATCCCGCCTCCGCACCCAAGTAGAACCTAATTTGAACCGTTTGGTTTGGATTGGGTTCTTTTTCTTTTTTCTGTTATTTTGATTATGATTTATAAACGCTTTGAACAGGGCTTTTTGCCCTGTTTTTTCTTTTTGCGGTTGCTCATAAATGCATTGATTTTATGCGATAGAGTTGCTTTTATGCCGCGAAAGACGATTGACAAGAGTAGGAATGTGTTAGGCTTTCGCCGAGGCAAACAAAAAGCCGTCCTCGGCTATGCAGTTGGCTCTTTGCCTTACTACACATTCCGAGGAGGCTCTTGTCAATTGTTCCGTGGAATAAATGCTACTCGTTTATGTTAGATTAGCATTTTTATTTTCATTTTTTCAATTTTGCTTGTATAAAAACAAAAGCCCTGATTTTCATCAGGACCATTGTTTATTGGATTGTTGTAAATAATCTTAACCTCATCGTCAAACAATTCAATTCTATCAATTAACTTGTTTATAAGTGCTTTTGCTTCAAGCTTAATTGAATCCTTGAAATATTCTCTAATTTGCTCTTCGGATATTTCAAAGCTTTTCTTACTCTCTGCTATGATTATCTCTCTTTCAATGCTTTCAAGCTTTTCTTCAAGCTCGTGCAATCTCTTGTTTGTAGTGCTTGAACAAACTCCCCTCTCAAGAGCATTTACAAGATTATTAAGTGCTGTTTCTGTTTGCTTTTTCTCTTGTAACAAGCATTTTAAGTCGTAATTGTCGTCTTTCTTTAATTCTTGCATTTCTAAAATTTTATTAACCATTAGTGATAGAACATTTCTATTACATAATGCTTCCATTATACTATCAACCACTAAGTTTTCTATAAATTCCTGTGGTACTGTTTGCTTATTGCAAATATGCTCTCTTCTACCAAGGCACTTGTAATAGTGATTAACCTTGCCTGACCTTGTTGTGCCTGTTTCTGCACTAATTGGTCTGCCACAGTAACCACACTTTAATTTTCCACGTAGTAAATATTCGGTTTTTTCACTTTTTCTGCCATAATGGTTTTTCTTTGCTTTGCTATTTACCTTTTCAAATAACTCTGTTGAAATTATTTGTGGGTACATATTATCGTAAATTTCATCCTCGTATTGATAAATGCCTGTGTATTTTTCAAATTTAAGCATATTATATACGGTTGTTCTTGCAAGTGGTTTGCCTCTGTTGTAAATACCCTTTGCTGTTAAGTTAGCAATAATGTCTTTAATTTCGGTACCCATTAGGTATTCTTCAAATATGTATTTTACAGCTTCTGCTTTTTCAGGGTCGATTACAAGCTTTTTATTTTCAACCTTGTAACCAAATGGAACGTAGCCACCTTGAAAGTTACCCTTGATTCTTAATTCTCTCATTCCTCTTTTTGTTTTAACAGCAAGTTCAACTGAATAGTATTCTGCATATCCTTCAAACATTGACTCAATAATGATAGCTTCAGGTGTATCAGGCAAATATTCAGTCGCTGACATTAGCTTAACTCCATTATCCTTTAAGGTTTTCTTGTGAATTGCTGTTTCGTATTTGTTTCTTGAAAATCGGTCAAACTTGTAAACTAATACATAGTCCCAATTTCCGTTTGAGCTGTCCTTGAGCATTTTTTGGAACGCAGGGCGATTATCATTTCTACCTGTCATTGCTCTGTCAATGTATGTATCAAGAATTATGATGTTATTGCTTTTTGCATACTCTTGACACACTCGAAGTTGCCCTTCAATTGATTGCTCTGTTTGATTGTCGCTTGAATAACGAGCATATATAACTGCTGTTTTCAATTCCTTTGATTGCTTTTTCTTTTCCATTTTGAATTCTCCTTTAATTAAATTTTTATTTGTCTTTCGACAGGAAAACCCAAAACGGAATTGACAGGGCTGTCAATGGGATCAAAAAATATATTGCTCACAAAAACAACTATTCTATGTTATATCAATATATTTTCCCTTGACAGAAATGGCAATTTCGTTTAAACCCCACCGGGCGAAAGACAAATTACGATTAGTTTAGTGTTAAACATAATTTTTACCTCTTAATGATTATTCTTGCTTTTTACTTGCTCTGTAATTGTTTCTAACAGCTTTAAATATAACTGTTTTTCGTTTTTCAAAAGCTCTGTTAAATTTTCTACGCCGATTGCACTAATTTTAATTTCATTTTTCAAAAACACCCTCCTTTCATTCGTCGTTGATTAAATTTTAACACGATAGTGGAAAATTTGTAAAGGTAAGAAAAGGGTCAAAACCCCACCTTTTGAAAAAAGTTGCAAAGTTTTTGCAATGTGTCGATTTTTTGGGACAGCACTTTGTTGACTTTTTAAAAATAAAATTGTAAAGTAATATACGAAAGGGGTGATGTTTTTGAAAACTGTGGATGAAATACGCAAGGAGTTAAGATATACCGTAAAATTTCTTCACAACTTGCCTGAAAGCACACTTGAAGAATATAGGAAGAATAAAGAATATCAAGAAAAGTTATTTTCTCTTGTTGAAAAATACGACAAGTACATTGAAAATGCACATCCAACCTTAAAGAAAATATATAAGTTTCTTTATGTTGAGGGACTAACGCAAAAGGATGCTGGCTATTATTTGTGCTACTCGGAAAAGTATGTGCAACGCAAAAATAAAGAGCTTATTCTTTATTTTCAAAAATGCTTTGGTTGATACTCGTATCAAGACAAGCACACGCCCAACGACAAGAAAATATCAAAGTGTATCATTTTGTATCAAAGCTCCACAAACGACCGTTTTGTCTGTGTTCTCGTTCAAGACAAGCACACATCCCACGCCTAAAATCAAAAAATGGGGTAATTAGTGGTAAAATTCCCACATTTGAAAATTTTGCTACTAAAAACAGTGCTGAAAAACAAAAAATGCCGAAAGAAAAAAGGGCGATTGGCAAGCGGCTCAGCGCCAACGCCCTTTTCTTCGGCTTTGTTTTCAATTCGTTTTATGTAGTTTTTCAGCCTGTTTTCTTTTTCCTTTGTCTGTCAGGTCAAGTCTTGGGCGTGTGCTTGGCAGCCCGAGCGTAGCGAGGGCTCTCGTATCAGCCAAGCACACGCCCAAAAACAATAATATTACTCATAAATATAAAAAAGGATGCTAATTTAAAAGTGCATCCAAAAATATATATAAAATTTGCGTAAAATGATTGAAAATGTGCCTATATGATGTTATAATGTCTAATATAAAGCTATTTTTAGTTGCATAAGGAGATAACTATGGATAGAACCTTTACATCTTCGGAGATTTTAAAAGAATTGAACCTTAGTCGTTCAACATTTTATTATTTACTAAAAAACAATTTAATAGAAGTTCCAACCACAGAAACAGGCAGATATATTTGGGATGAAGAAACCCTTTCTTCCTTGAAAGAAACAATTGCTTCTATGTTTCAAGCAAAAGAGCCAGAGCCTGTTCCTGCTTATAAAACAACTGCTATTAACAATCGTAGATATTTAGGAAATAAATACAAACTTCTTTCTTTCATAAAAGAAACTGTGGAAAACGAATGTAGCGAGATAACAACTGTTGCCGATATATTTGCAGGCACCGGCTCTGTTGCTTCTGCTTTTATTGATAAAAAGCTCATAACAAATGATTTATTGTACTTTAACCATATCTGCCATGTTGCGTGGTTTGGTGCTGAAAAGTACGATGAAGAAAAAATAAAGAGTTTAATTTGCTATTATAATGCAATTGCTCCACAAGAAGATAACTATATGTCTATTAACTTTGCAAACACTTTCTTTTCTTTAGCTGATTGCAGAAAAATAGGCTTTATCCGTGAAGATATAGAAGAAAATTATTCTAATGGAAATATCAACGCAAGAGAACGAGCTATTTTGATAACATCGCTTCTTTATGCTATGGACAAGATTGCTAATACTTGTGGACACTATGACGCATATATCAAAAACGCACAGTTTGATAAAAGCTTAGAATTAAGTGTTCCATTAGCAAGCAACGATAATAACGAAAATAACCAATGCTACAATGAAGATGCTAATGAGCTTGTAAAAAGAATAGAAGCTGATTTAGTGTATATCGACCCCCCATACAATTCAAGACAGTATTGCGATGCATATCATTTGCTTGAAAATGTTGCTCGTTGGGAAAAACCTGAGGTTAAGGGCGTTGCTCTTAAAATGGATAGAACAGCACTAAAAAGTGATTATTGTACAACGTCTGCCACCAAGGCTTTTGAAGATTTAATTTCCAAAATCAAAGCAAAATATATTGTTCTTTCTTACAACAATATGGCTGAAAAAGGAAACGACCGTTCAAATGCTAAAATCAGCGATGATGATATTATGAGAATCTTATCTCAAAAAGGTCGTGTTAAGGTGTTCTCTGAAAAGCATCGTGCTTTTAGTGCAGGAAAATCAAGCATTGAAGATAATGAAGAAAGACTTTTTGTTTGTGAGTGCTATGACAGCAAGCAAAAGGAACTTATACAATCCCCTCTTAACTATACAGGTGGAAAGTTCAAATTGCTTTCTCAAATTTTGCCACACTTCCCACAAGATATAAATTGTTTCATTGATTTGTTTAGTGGTGGTGGAAACGTAGGAATAAATGTTCCTTGCAATCGTGTTATTTTCAACGATAATAATTCACTTTTGAAATTCGTTTTTGGAACATTCAAAAACCTTGATAAGCAAGTAACAATGGAGCTTATCGACAACATCATCGAAAAATATGGTCTTTCTAATACCGAAAAATATGGTTATGAAAGATATGGTTGCAATAGTGCTGACGGCTTATCTTCATACAATAGCGAAAAATTTTTGAAACTTAGAAACGATTTCAACAATTGTAAAGTATTAGATTACAATTATTACATTACTCTTTATGTATTGATTGTCTATGCTTTCAACAATCAAATTAGATTCAACAGAAAAGGCGAATTTAATTTGCCTGCTGGCAAGCGTGATTTCAATAAAAAAATGCGTGAAAAGCTTTCTTCTTTCATTGATAGGTTAAAGAGTGGCGACTACAAATTTGAATGTTACGATTTCCGTGAATTACCAAACGAGGAATGGGATGAAAAAACATTTGTATATGCTGACCCACCTTATTTGATAACTTGTGCTACATACAATGAACAAGACGGTTGGAATGAAACCTTAGAAAAAGAGCTTTTGGCTTATCTTGATAAGCTAAACGAAAAAGAAATTAGATTTGCTCTTTCAAATGTTTTGCGTTCAAAAGGTAAAGAAAACAGTATTCTAATTGATTGGGTAAATAGAAATCGTGATAAATATCGTGTGATATATCTTGATTACAGCTATTCAAACTCAAATTATCAAGTAAAAGACAAAACCTCAAAAACGGATGAGGTACTTATAGTAAACTATTAAGGAGATTATTATGCCTGCTTATAAAAGATTTTGTTGGGCGTTAGGAACAACGAGCTTCCGTACAACTGAATTTAACAGAAAAATTGAATTACAGTTGCAATTGTTAAAGGAATTTTGGGAATTACCACAATATCAAAACGAATTATGGAGTGCTAACGAAGATATACAAAAAGCATATTATAATTTCTTGAAAGAAAAGGAATTTATTGAAGATAGGGATGCTCCAAGAAAAGCTAAAGATGCTCGCGAGAAAACATCAGGTTTAGTTGATTTAGGTTTAATCACGGATGAAAGAAGATTAACCGAAGCCGGTGAAGCCCTTTTGAAAATCGCAACATCAGCTGATTTTTCGGCAAATAATTTGCTTCAAATTCCTGCTGATAGTTTTGTTTATTTCAAGCAAATGACGAAGCTTTATAATGAATTTGACGAAAATAATGTTGCACGTCCTTATATCGTTCTTGCTTATTTGCTTCAAGAATTAGGCGAGCTTAGCAAAGAAGAATTTACATATTTATTGCCATTAACAACAAGTGCCGACAAAACCAAGCAAATGGTACAAGACATTAAAGATATTCGATGTGGCAAGAAAAACATTGATGATGTTATTGTAAACATTCTTCTTTCTATGAACAACTACAAAGAAGCAAGAAATATGTTATTATCTGCTCGCAAGGTGGATGAAAGCCTCATTCAAGAAATAGGAATGAACAGAAAAAGCAGAACTTATGATGCTCCGTATTTTCCTTTGTATAAAGCATTGATAGCTTTTAAAAAGAAACAAACTAATGATTTAGCTGTTTCCCTTTTACATTCCGTAAAAGGCATATCAGGTAAGGCTCAAACATATTGGAAGCAATATTTATTTAACACACCTTCTACCTCAAAAATCGAAAAAGGTGGTGCTTCTACTGTAAACGATGTTAAGCTCTTTAGATTAACAAATGACAAAGCATTTAAGGAAGAATTTTTTAGATTACTTCATTTGTTCAAAGCTAAGAGCCTGTTAGATGATTACTTAGACCTAAACAGAAGATATTTCAAAATTACTGATACAGTTATTTTTCAAGATGAAAAAGTAACTCTTGGAATCATCCCAAATTGCTTTTTCTCTATTGCAAAGGACAAGCTTTTTGACTTAGCTTTCTGCAAAAGCGATAGTCTTGAAAAGGATTGCTCTCTTGCTGATATAAACCCAAGCTTCGATATTTCTCAAAATGAAATAATTGATAAGGTTGAAGAGCTATATGGCATAAAAGCTCGTTCTATTTATGATGTTCAAGAATTTGTTGATAAGGAAAGATATGACCGACTCAACAAAATGATTGATGAAAAGTTTACCGATGAAAACATCGTTGCTCTTATGACAATGTTTGAAAATCGTGCCGACAACGATATTCGTTCTATGGTAACAAGCAATGCTGATGTGCCTACTATTTTTGAATATGTATTGGCTATTGCTTGGTATAAAATATCAGGCAGACAAGGTAAGGTGTTGGAATATATGAATTTATCGTTAGACTCTGACCTTTTGCCAATTACTCACGCAGCAGGCGGACACGAAGATATTACATATAAGTATGAAGCAACCGAGAATTATCCTGCCCACACTCTTTTGATTGAAGCTACACTTGCTAATAGCACCAATCAAAGAAGAATGGAAATGGAGCCTGTTTCAAGACACTTAGGCGATTATTTGCTTTCTCACGATGAAGAAGCTTATTGTGTTTTCGCTACTACTTATCTTCATATCAACGTTATTGCAGATTTTAGAGGAAGAAAATTTATGCCTTATTATTCTACTGATGGAACAAACTGTGTCAATGGGATGAAAATTATTCCTTGCCAAACAACAGAAATTAAAACTATAATTCAAAATAAGCTGAATTATACTCAGCTATATAAAATTTTTGAAAAAGCTTATAATTCTTCACTTGCTCCAAATCAATGGTATGAACAAGAAATAACAAATAAATTGTAATAAGTGTTTATTCCTTGCTACTGCTTCTACTACTAATTTTATAATTCAATAAATTCATCATATGGAGGAAATAATGTCAAAAAAATTAGATTTTTCATTCGAACTACCAAGTGATAATGAAGGCTATATTGAATACGAGTGCCCTATATGCAAAGCTGTTTTTAGATTAGATAAAAACTTATTTCAGGGCGAAAAGGAAAATGACAGCCTATTTTGTCCTATTTGTAATATGCAATCAAGTATTCAAAATTTTTATACAACAGAGTGTATCGAATACATTTCAGATATGAGAAGTTATCTCGCCAATGATTATTTAGACAAAGAATTGAAAAATGTTGCTAAAAAATCAAAAGGTCTAATTAAATATAAAAGTAAGGGGACTAATTTAAAACCTAAAATGTATGGTTTGCATCCCAATGTAGAAACAAAACATTTTTGTAAAAAGTGTAACGAAACCTTTAAAACAAGCTTTGGGTCAATCGTAATATATTGTCCTTTCTGTGGAGATATTATATGAAAACAACTGAAATAAAAAAAGTGATAATGAAACACACCGATTTGGCAAGTGCCGTTATGAACACTAAATATGACACGAGAGAAAACACACTATTGGCATACAAAACATTTATAGATACCAATGCTCTTGTAAATTCAATTATTTCACCAATAAAGCAAGCTGCACTTGAAGCTCCTGATTTGTATGAAGGAAATTATCGTTGACCTATAAATAGCGACGCAGATGAAATCAAGGATAAAGCAATTCTATATAAACATCTTGCTTTTATGGTTGAAAGTAATAAAGAATTAGGTACATATGCTTATTCAATTTATTGGGCAGAAAAAAATTTTAATGCTTCTATTCAAAAGTTATTAAGAACCTCAGTTCTTCCTTTAATCAACTATATTCGTTTGAAACTTGAAGAATTATATACAGAAGCAGAGGAACAAGAAAAAAAGGATGTACCGTCTACCATTCATAATGGAGATAACATTTTTGGTGGAAACGTACAAAAAGTTGAAAATGGTGAAGCTTCAATGAGTAATGTTGGAAATGATAATTCAACAAAAACTTTTAACTTTCAAAAAGAAAGTTTCTTTCTCGGTATATTGAGTGCCATTGTCTCAGGACTAATAATTTTCGGTATAGAAGAATTGATAAAATATCTGTTAACTTAAAAGCAACAAGAAACATATGTGGTTCAAATTAGATACCACACACGCACCCAAACAAAAGAAAAACACACCCTTCGGAGGTGTGTTTTTTCTTTTGCTTTTAGTATGGGTGCTCGGGGTTTAACTCTCGCGATTTTTTGTTATAGTTCGACGAGTGTAGCTCGTTGGGGCTCGTGCCCTGCCGCTGCCAGCGGCAGATGCAGGTAGGGTGCGAGCTCCGCAGTAGTCGAATTTTGTGCCGAGCATTGTGAAAGCGAACAAAATTCGGTCACTACAAGGTGGGATATGTTCGCGCTGACTTTTCTATGCGACAGGAGTGATGCGAAGCGATAACCCGTGAGGTCTCTAACAGACAGTCGGAAACGATTATCCTTGCATGTTCAAACAACACCAATAAATTTCTATAATGTTTTTCATAATAACGGTATTGATTTGTTTTTCAAAGTGCTTTTTATAGGTACAAATAAAAAATTTGAATTGCTGATTGATTTTATGTACTTTAATTCTTGAAGAACTGTATAATGGTTTTCGTAATTTAAACTATACTTATAACAACAATAAGCTATTTTATAATCTTTTTCTTCCGTTGCAATGTATCCTAATCTGCGATAAAATCGTGCTTTATGAGTATTTAATTCTAAATATTCTTTCATATCCAAGAGCGTTCTTTTCGCCAAATCAAATTGATTAATACAAATATAACACTCAGATAATTCAAAACGAGCGCTCAACCCTACTGGATTTAGCTTTAAACATTCCTTTAAAATCTCGATTGCTTTTTCAAATTTTTTTTGTTCAAAAAGTTCAATTCCGTATAAAAGCATATCTTTATAATTATCACCAGATAAAAAAACGACTTCTGTTTTAGGTTTGTTTACTTTGACATACAAAGCAAATTCTGAAAAATTTTCAAAATAATATCCTTCTCCGCCTAAATTAGATGAAACTACTTTTTCATTCATATTTAATCTCCTTTTAAGTATTAAGTATATTATATAGCTATTTGGGGATATTGTCAATGTTTATTTTTAACACTTGGATTATGTGTTTTTTGGTTTCATATTTATACATTATTGTTGACTTCTTTACAATTAGTTGATATAATAATATAAAACTTCAAATTCATAACAAAACAATAATCTAACAAATTTTATATTAAAAAGGATTTGGTAACATAAATGAATATAATTGACGAAAAATTAAGAAACGACTTAGTGGAAAACAAAATGGCTGAGAATCTCAATTTAGTTGTATCGTTTATAAAAAATTGCAAATGGAGTGGATTTTTTGGGAGTTTAGCATCTTCAATTGTAGAAGAAAAAAACAGATTTTATTTGTCAATTTATCAAGAAACCATTTATATTTTTAAAGTGAACAATTTTTTTAAATATAGTGGAATAAACGAGAAGTCAATAATTAAAATAAATATAAAAGATTTAAAAGAATTCATTATAAATGATAAAAAAGATAGTTTAACAGAAAAAGAAATAAAGCGAAATAATCTAAAGATAGTTATTAAATATGCAGAGGAAAAACTAGTTGGATTTATCGATATATTGGAGTACAAACAAAATGCAAACTTAATATTACAGAAAATATATTCTGACAAACAGATATAATGGTTCAACTTACATCCCGCCTCCACACCCAAACAAAAGAAAAACACACCCGTCGGAGGTGTGTTTTTTCTTTTGCTTTTAGTATGAGTGCTCGGGGTTTGACTCTCGCGATTTTTTGTTATAGTCCGACGAGCGTGGCTCGTTGGGGCTCGTGCCCTACCGCTGCCAGTGGCAGATGCAGGTAGGGTGTGAGTTCCGCAGTAGTCGAATTTTGCGCCGAGCATTGCGAAAGCGAACAAAATTCGGTCACTACAAGGCGGGATATGTTCGCACTGACTTTTCTATGCGACAGGAGTGGCGTGAAGCGATAACCCGGAGGTAAAAAGGAAAGGCTAAACGCTCTTTCTTCCAACACTTTAGTGGGCAACTCAAATCCCACCTCCCTGTTTGAATACTGGTGGCAAAGCAGCAAGCTCCTCCCACACGTTTCTCAACGTTCCAATAGCACAGTTCGCAGACGGTCCCTTCCTCTGTTTCAATGCTTCTCCGAAAACACTTTTATTATATTCAGTCAAAAATGCAGTTGAAATTTAATTGTTTTTATGTTATATTATAATCAATTTTGTTTTAGGCAAGGATTTGTTGTGTAATTTGCAATGATGATTTTATAAATAACGGTCTTTGCCCAAGCGCGTTTGCAAATAACTAATGGATGGTTTTTATGAAAGCTTTTAGTTTATTTATACTTACTATACTTCTCTCTTGCCTTTTTATCTCCTGTGCCAAAAGCTATTACGAAATTGACGAGAAGGAAAAGGTGGATACCGAGAGCGAAATTTTAGGCGACACCTTATATATTGTGAATATTTCATCGTATTCATATCATTTATCAAGCTGTTATATGGCGGACAGAATCAAAGAGGAAAACAAGGTCGAAACAAGGGACATTGATTTTATTTTAGAGCGTGAATATACACCTTGCAAAATTTGTATTAAAGAATAAAGAGCAGACACTTGTCTGCTCTTTGCTTTTTATTCGCTTTTGCTTAGTGTTGGATAGTCTTTAAATTCTACTGTTGCATCTCCCTTTAATCCGTCGGACTCAAAAACTATAATTTCGTTTTTGCCCTCGTGTAAAATTGATGCCGGAACATAAAGGCTAACCTGTGGACCTATCTCCCAATATCTACCAAGGTTAAATCCGTTGATTACAACAAAGCCCTTTTTGAAATTGTCAAGATAAATAAAGGTATCGGCTACCTTATCGACATTGAATGTGCCCTTTAAGAAGCATGAAGGCTCATTAAACTCCTTACCCCACTCAATCTTTTCTAGATTGTCCATTGGCAACGGGTACACATTCCAATTAAAATGAATTATATTATTACCTAGCAAAAGTCTGCCCGGTATTCCCTTTTTGCGCATCATTTTAGGACCAAAGTTAGCTCTGCCCATATTCTCAACAAGAATAGTCAATGTGTCGCCCGCCTTAGCATTTATTGTTGCTTTTAGCTCGTCATCATTTACATATACAATACCATTTAAGGTATCGTTTACATAAATTTGCGCACGGTCTCCAAGCTCGGCAAAGGTAATAGTTGTGTTTATGTAATCACGATTTAATTTGGTTGTATAAGCGATATAGCCGTAGCCCTGTCCATAATACTCCATACACTTTGGAACATTTGAGAAAATAGGGCTTGAAAGCTTATCAAGATTATCAAAGAAGCCAGCCCTCTCACTCAAGGTGCATTTGCCATATGCTCTTTTTTCTCTGTTCTTTGGCACCTCAGGCAATTCCTTGTTTATGTGCTTTTTAATAACATCGCGCACCATAAGGTATTTAGGAGTTATATCTCCGCATTCAGTGAGCATAGCGTCATAGTCATAGCTTGTAACATCGGGAGTAAACTTCTCGTAGTGGTTTGCGCCACTTGTAAAGCCGAAGTTGGTGCCACCGATAAACATATACATATTCAAGCTACCCTTGTTTAGCATATCATCAACCACAGATGCGTAGTTTTCTGCGCTTGTGGTGTGATGGAAGCCGTCGCCCCATGCATCAAACCAACCATTCCACATCTCCATACACATTTTAGGAGAGTCTGGGAAAAGCTTATCGTGAGCTCTAAAGTTATCTTCAACGCGAGAACCGAAGTTTAAGGTTGGCAAGCAATCCTTAATTGTTCCATCAAGCAAGTTTGCCTCGCTTGTACCATCTGAAGTGAAGAGTGGAACATCAATTCCGTGCTTTCTATATATCTCGTATAGGCTTTTTAGGTATTCCTTATCGTCTCCGTAGTAGCCATATTCATTTTCACACTGGAGCATAATAATAGGACCACCGTTTGTAAAGAGAAGGTCACGTATTTGGTCAAACATAGCTGAAAGATAAGCTTCAAAGTGCTTCATATATATTGGGTTTGAGCATCTTATCTCCATATCATCCATTGTTTGTAGCCACCAAGGAAGCCCACCGAACTCCCATTCAGCGCAAATATATGGACCTGGGCGGACAATAACCATCAGTCCTTCCTCATCTGCGATTTTTACAAATTCTCTTATATCCAAATTGCCTGAAAAATCAAACTCGCCTATTTTCTTCTCGTGCATATTCCAAGCACAATAGGTTTCAACACAGTTTAGTCCCATAGCCTTCATTTTCTTAAAAATGTCGCGCCATGTGCCCTTCATATTTCTGAAATAATGAACTGCACCTGAGATGATTTTTGTTTTTTCTCCGTTAATTACAAAATCTTTGCCTAATATTTTAAAATCCATATTATTGCCTTCCTTTCTTCTTTATTATATTTTAACACATTGACCTTGCCAAGTCCATACCTTATCTTCAATAATATTTATTGTTTTTATATTTTTTTGTGATATAATAAATGTTGAACATGGGAAAGGAGACGTGATATGAAAAAGAGAATTAAGGATTATTCATTGATTTTAGTTGGTGCTTTAATTTTAGCTGTTGGGCTTAACATATTTTTAGTGCCTATTAAGCTCTCTGCCGGTGGAATTGGTACAATCGGCACGGTGCTTCTCTATTTTTTTAATATTCCTCTATCAGTAACCAACCTTGTTTTAAATCTTTTGCTTTTTATTGTTGGCTTTAAGGTTTTGGGGCGTGGCTCGGTTATTAAAACAGCATTTGGTATGCTTTTTCTTTCCTTATTTTTGGAGCTCACAAGCTATATCCCCACACCAGAGCTTGATATTATTGTCGCAACAATTTCCGGCGGCGTTTTAGTTGGATTTGGGGTTGGCTTAGTTATACGGGTAGGCGGCTCTAGTGGTGGCTCTGACTTTTTGGGTCTTATGATAAGAAAGAGGCTACCACACATCTCAGTCGCTACTAATATTTTAATAATTGATTTGATAATAATTTCGATTGCCGGCATTTGCTTTGGCGACTTTATAATTTCCTTTTATTCCGCCCTTTGTATGTTTATCTCATCAATGGTTAGTGATAGGGTTATTGATGTTGGCAAAGCATCAAAATCAATTTATATTACCTCAAAGAAAAATGAAGAAATTAAAGAACTAATTCTTTGTGAGTTTGAGCGCGGTGTTACTGAAATTTATACACAGGGTGGATATTCACGCACCCAGCGACTTATGCTACTTTGCGTAGTTTCTCCAAAGGAAGCGCCAAGACTTGCAAAAAAGGTAAAAGAGATTGACCCCAGTGCTTTTATAATTATTTCAGATGCTAGACTTGTGCTTGGAGAAGGCTTTGTTTTAGGAGATGGCGAATAAATTATAAAGCTTGTTGAAGAAAATTTTTATATGTGGTATAATTGTAAAAAAGGAGGTGTCTATATGTCAAAATGGATTTGGCTACCAAGCGAAAAATATCCCGAAAACCAAAAGACCTTTTATAATCCTCTAGGCTCTTTTAGACAAGGGAAATATACGGTTTGCCGTCTGACAAGAAAATATAGCTTTAGTGATGTACCAACTAGTGTTACTCTTACCTTTAGCGCTGACACTGCCTTTCTTTTAACCCTTAACGGACAAGATATTGCGCGTGGCCCTGCATACTCAGGTGGAGATTTTCTAGATAATGATACACCAAGGAATGACTATTATTCCTTTAAGGTTGAGATTCACCCTGGCACCTCTTATCTTGATTTTATGGCTATGGTGCGTCTTTCCCCTTATCACATATGTGAGTATTCGCGTGGAAGTGGTGGTTTTTTACTTTCTGGCGTGGCTTATTTTTCAGATGGGAAAGCAGTTGATTTTTCAAGCGACGACAGCTGGGAAATTGAGCTTTTAAGCTCATATAGTGCACATGGCTTTTTTAACGGCAGTATAAAAAAAGAGCCTAAAATAAAGGCGGAAATCAAAAATGATATTTGGCAAGCAGAGGTTGCGCCTATTCCACCCTGTACTCTTGATGCCTTCAAAAATCACTCATTTAAAATAGGCTTCGGTGAAAGGATAGCCAAACGTGTAGAATACGACCGTGTTTATGCTGGCTACATAAAAATAAAAGCCTTGACAAATGGCAAATTAACTGTAAAATTAAATACCTTTGAGCTTGATACAGCTTGTGCTTCCTATGAATGTATTTTTTACGAAAACGACACATACTATTCCCTTGAGCTTTCAAGTGTAGGTGGATTTAATATTGAAATAATTAATGACTCAAATAGTGATAGTGAGGTTGAAATATGCTTTGATGCATCATTCTTCCCTATTGATATACAAGCTAAAACACGCGTAAGCGACAACGAATTGAATGAGCTTTTGGAGGTTTGTGCGCACACATTAAAATATTGTCGCCAGTCCCATCATCTTGACAGTCCTAAGCACTGCGAGCCTCTTGCGTGTGTTGGCGACTACTATATTGAAATGCTAATGACGATGTTTTCATATGGGGATTTGCGCCTTTGCGAGTTTGACATTGAAAGAATAGCAAAAACAATGGAAGCAAATGATGGAAGGCTATTTCACACCACTTATAGTTTAATTTGGGTAAATATGCTTTATGAATGCTATATGCTAAGTGGTAACAAAAATTTACTTATCAAATGCGAAAAAGCACTTTCCTTGCTATTTAATAGATTTAAACGCTATATGGGAGAAAATGGCTTGGTTGAAACACCACCTGACTATATGTTTGTCGACTGGCTATTCCCTGACGGAATTTCAACCCACCATCCACCTAAGGCACTAGGGCAAAGCTGCCTTAATATGTTTTTATATGGCGCTTTAAATTCGGGCGAAAAAATCTATGACGTGCTTGGCAAGACCGAGCTTTCAAAAGCCTGTAAAATCGAGGCTAACGAGCTTAAAAATGCTATTTTATCTCATCTTTATGATAAAGAAAAGGGGCTTTTCTTTGAAGGGCTAAATACTAATACGCCAAGCGAACATATATATCAGTACCTACCAGAAAATGTAAAGAAGAGGTATTACCGAAGACACGCAAACATTTTAGCTTGTTACTTTGGAATTTTGGAAAAAAACGAATGTGCTAAGCTATTAGACAAAATATATAATGACTCATCATTAGGCGAGGTGCAGCCTTACTTTATACACTTTTGGCTTGAGGCGATTTTAAGAAATTCGGTTTCTTATAAATATACTCTACCCCTGCTTGAGCTATGGAAAGACTCAATTAAAGCTTGTCCTAAAGGACTTGTTGAGGGCTTTTACCCACCAGAGCCAAGCTACAAGTTTGACTACTCACACGCTTGGGGCGGCACGCCACTTTACTCTTTGCCTATGGCAATTTGCAACCTTGAGATTTTAGAGGCTGGATTTAAAAAAATACGTCTTTCTCCTACACTTTTATCTCTTGACTTTGCGCACGTGGAGATACCAACTCCATATGGATTCATAGTAGTTGATATATCAAAGCGGGATGGCATAAAAATAAGCGCACCTTGTGAAATTACAATTGTTGACTAAATCAAAAAAACGGCTAACTGTGTCTATCTTTTAGCCGTTTTTTGTTAATTTTTTATGGATTTACAGTTAATTTTATATTAGTTTGTCAAGTATTTTTCCTGTTTTTATTGAATAGTCAACCAATTTATGGTAAAATAGATATGTAATTTTTTCTTTAAGAAAGAAGATTTTTTATGGGAAATAAGAAGAAAAAGAAGCAGAAATGGATTAAATTTAGACACACTGTTGTAAGAAAAACCCTATATCCATTTATTAGTCTCCTTTGTAAAATCAAATATCACATAAAGGTTAAAAAATTCAAGGACAAAAGACAGTTCTTGGTTATTTCAAACCATCAAACTCCATTTGACCAGTTCTTTGTTAGTATGTCCTTTAAAAAGCACCTTTATTATGTAACAAATGATGATTTATTTTCAAACGGCTTTGTTTCTTGGCTTATTAGCTTTTTGGTTAAGCCTATTCCAATTAAAAAAGGGGCAACTGATGTCAAGGCTGTTTTAGATTGCAAGCGTGTTGCTAAGGAGGGGGGCTCTATTGCCATATTCCCTGAGGGCAACCGCACATATAGTGGTAAAACCGAATATATAAAGGACACAATTGCACCCTTTGCAAAATCCTTAAAATTGCCTATCGCTATTTATCACATTCGTGGTGGCTTTGGCGTTCATCCTCGTTGGAGTGATAAAATAAGACGTGGAAGGATGTCGTCTGGTGTTGCCGAGATTATTGAATACGACCAATATAAGGATATGACCGATAGTGAATTATATAAGCTCATTTGCGATAAGCTCTTTGTAAATGAGGGCGTGGTTGACCTAAAATATTATTCAAAAAATAGTGCTGAATATCTTGAAAGAGTCATTTACTACTGTCCGGAATGTGGGCTCAGCGAATGGGAAAGCAATGGCGATAAAATGCACTGCAAAAGCTGTGGCTTGACAGTTAGGTACACTCCATCTAAGCAGCTCGTCGGGGTTAATCGCGAGTTTCCTTATGATTTCATTACCGAATGGTATGATGCTCAATCTAAATTCATACGTGCTTTTGATTTAAGCCCATATTATGACACTCCTCTGTTTGAGGATGTTGTAAGCTATAGCGAGGTTATTCCCTGCAAGAAAAAGATTTTACTTGGCGAAAATGTAAAATTCCGTGCTTTTGCTGACAGATTTGAAATAGAATTAAAGGACAGGCGCGAAATTGTCCCTTTCTCTATGGTTACTGCCTCTGGGGTACTTGGTCGCAACAAGCTAAATTTATATTACGACAAAAGGGTTTTCCAAATCAAAGGAAGCGTACGCTTTAACGCGGTTAAATATATAAACACATATTATCATAGCATAAGCGTAGCGAAAGGAGATATTGAAAATGACACTCTCGGGCTTTGATGCGTGGGGTATTGTCAGTATTGTTGCTGTTTTGCTTATATCACTATTAGTTGCAAACATGCTCAAAAGACGTATTCCATTACTTAAAAAATCATTAATTCCAACCTCTGTTTTAGCAGGTGGAATTATACTTATTGTTTCTTGCATTTACACAGCTATAAACGGCGAGGGCGAATATCTTTTTGACCTCAAGTTCTTCGGTTCACCGTCAAAGGAAACTCTTGAGCTTGTTGACAAGGGACTGATTGACAGCCACGATGTTGCGCTTACCGGCTTACAATTACTTGAAATTATAACCTACCACTCTCTTGCGCTTGGCTTTATTGCAACTGCATTTAAGCCCGTAAAGGAAAAGCTTTCTAAAAAGCGCAACACTGAGGTATTCAATGCCGGTGTTTCCACAGTTTCGACCTACCTACTTCAAGCCATTATAGGTATATCAATTACTATGATAGGCTCACTATTTATTAGTGGTCTTACAAATTATTCTGGTGTTATTCTTGCCTTTGGCTTTGGTCAAGGCACAGGTCAAGCCTTTAACTTTGGTCAGCAATACCAAACAATAAACAATTATAATCCTAATGGCGAAAACTATTTAGAGGGTGCTGAGGCACTTGTAAACGGTACAGACTTTGGTCTATCTATTGCTTCTCTTGGCTTTATTTCTGCCGCTATTGGTGGCGTTATTTTCCTAAATATTCTTCGCCATCGTGCACAAAAGAAAATGAAGGACGCCGATTTTGGCGAAACTGTTACAATAGACAAAATTCAAACCTCCGAGGAATTACCTATGGAATCCTCAGGTGTTGACAAAATCACAATGCAGCTTGCATTCATTCTCGGCTCATATTTTGCGGCATACGGCATTCTTTTTGTTCTTGCCAAGCTAATACCTAGCCTAAGCTCAACAATCTATGGCTTTAACTTCTTAATTGGTGTTTTGGTTGCAACCGGTGTTTGCTTTGCACTTCGATTTATGAAAAATAAAAAGATTATCAAGCACGAGTATATAAACACATTTTTAATGAAGCGCCTAGCTGGATTTTTCTTTGATATTATGATAATTTCAGGTATGGCAGCAATCAAGCCTGACACTCTTGGAAAATACTGGCACATTTTGCTGATTTTAGGTCTTGTTGGCGCAGTTTCAACATATTTCTACCTAAGATTTATTTCCAAGAAGCTATTCCCTGAATACAAGGATGAGCAATTCCTAGCCACATATGGTATGCTAACCGGAACGGCAAGTACTGGCATTATTCTCCTTCGTGAATGGGACCCACACTTTAAAACACCAGCATCCGACAACTTAGTTTACCAAAACTTCCCCGCTATTGTCTTTGGCTTACCAATTATGCTGCTAGCCGCACCTAGAGTAATTGCAGTTAATCCGTTCCTTACTTGGGGAATTTTAATAGTTTTCTTCTTGGTTATGAATTTAGTTTTATTCCGTTCGTTTATATTTAAGAAACGAAAAAAGAAAGAAAAAGCAGAATAAAATTTTAATTAAACAGACCTTTTTAAGGTCTGTTTTTTTACTTTTACAAAACAGAAACACTTTTTTGACAAAAGAAATTATCAAAGAGCTTTCGTGGAATGTACGCTGTTGACCATTTGAATATGACCGTGCCCGTTGGTGCAATTTACGGTTTTATTGGTGAAAACTGCTCTAGTATAAAACAAAAAGCCATCGCTTATACGATGGCCTTTTTATTACATTTGTGAAAGAAGCTTATTTACACTTGAAAGCTTAACGCAGAGGGCAAATAGCTCTGTTGCTGTGATTAGGTCAGATAGTGGTGGGTAGGATGGCGCAATTCTGATGTTTGAGTCGTGTGGGTCCTTACCATATGGGTATGTTGCACCAGCACCGGTCATCTCAACGCCTGCCTTTTTACATTTTGCAACAATGTCCTTAGCGCATCCCTCTAATGAATCAAAGGAGATAAAGTAACCACCCTTTGGTTCAGTCCAAGAGCCGATTTCAAGTCCACCAAGCTCTCTTTTGAGAATTTCGATAACAGCCTCAAACTTTGGACGAAGAATGTCGGCGTGGAGTCTCATATGCTCTACCATACCGTGAATATCGCCAAAGAATCTAACGTGACGGAGCTGATTAACCTTATCGTGACCGATTGTTTGAACGGTTAATTGAGCCTTGATGTCGTCTAGGTTGTTATGAGATGATGCTAATGCTGCAATACCAGAGCCTGGGAAGCTTATCTTTGAGGTCGAAGCAAACTTATAAACGAGGTCAGGATTGCCTGCTCTTTTACATTCTGCCAAAATCTCAACAAGATTGTCCTGCTTGTCATCATATAAATGATGGATGGTGTATGCGTTATCCCAGTAAATTCTGAAGTCCTTGGCTGCTGGCTTTAATCTTGCAAAGCGACGAACTGTAAGGTCAGAATATGAATAGCCCTGTGGGTTTGAATACTTTGGAACGCACCATATACCCTTGATTGACTCATCGCTTGCAACAAGCTCCTCAACCATATCCATATCAGGTCCGTCCTCGGTCATTGGAACGTTAATCATTTCAATGCCGAAATATTCAGTAATTCTAAAGTGTCTATCATATCCAGGAACAGGGCAAAGGAATTTAACCTTATCAAGCTTTGACCAAGGGGTCGAGCCCATAACACCGTGTGTCATTGAACGTGCGATTGTATCGTACATTACGTTTAGACTGGAGTTGCCATAAATAATGATTTGGTCTGATGGAACCTCCATCATATCAGCAAGAAGCTCCTGTGCCTCCTTGATTCCGTCAAGAACGCCATAGTTACGGCAGTCTGTTCCGTCATCACAGGTTAGGTCACTGTCTCCATTTAAAACATCCATCATTCCCATTGAAAGATTTAGTTGCTCAACGCAAGGCTTTCCTCTTGCCATATTTAGCTTTAAATCCTTTGCTTGGAATTCCTTATATTTAGCCTCAAGCTCTTTTTTTAGTGCTTGGAGCTCTTCTTTTGTGAGTTCACTATATTTCATATTTATTCCTTTCGATAAAGGGGTTGGTGGACAGTCGAAATAATCTGTCCCTACAATTTACTTGATTTATAAAAGGCACTGTTACATCAAAATCAATTTTGACTTGAAACTTTAGAGCCAATTAGAATTCTGCACTACCTGTTGTTCTTGGGTAGCTCTCAACGTCTCTAATGTTTGCAACACCAGTAATATACATAATAAGTCTTTCAAAGCCAAGACCAAAGCCAGCGTGCTTAGTTCCACCGTACTTACGAAGCTCGAGATACCACCAATAGTCTTCCTCGTTTAGATTGAATTTTTCCATAGCTTTTAGTAGGTAATCTAGGCGCTCCTCTCTTTGTGAGCCACCGATAAGCTCGCCAACACCAGGCACTAGCATATCCATAGCGGCAACGGTCTTGCCGTCGTCGTTTAAGCGCATATAGAATGCCTTAATGTCTGCTGGGTAGTCGGTAACGAATACTGGCTTGCCAAATACCTTCTCGGTAATGTATCTTTCGTGCTCGGTTTGAAGGTCGATACCCCATTTAACAGGGTATTCAAATTTCTCTCCACTCTTTTCAAGAATTTCGATTGCCTCTGTATAGGTAACGTGACCAAAGTCATTGCTTACCAAGTTGTTCAGACGGTCAACGAGAGTATTGTCGACAAATTTATTGAAGAACTCAATCTCAGCTGGGCACTCTTGCATTACGTACTTAACAACATACTTAATCATATCCTCAGCGAGACGCATATCATCCTTTAGGTCAGCAAATGCAATTTCCGGCTCCATCATCCAGAACTCTGCTGCGTGACGAGCTGTATTTGAGCGCTCTGCACGGAAGGTTGGACCAAAGGTATAAACATTTGCAAATGCCATTGCGTATGTTTCCGCACTCAATTGACCTGAAACAGTTAAGTTAACGCTCTTACCAAAGAAGTCCTTTGAAAAGTCGATTTTGCCGTCCTCTGTTCTTGGTAGGTTGTCTAGGTCAAGTGTCGTTAGGCGGAACATTTCGCCTGCGCCCTCACAGTCACTACCTGTTATGATTGGTGTATGAACATACACGAAGTTTCTTTCATTAAAGAACTTGTGAATTGCAAAGGCTGCAACTGAACGAACTCTGAACACTGCACTAAATAGGTTTGAGCGTGGACGAAGGTGCGCTATTGTACGGAGATATTCAAGAGTGTGTCTTTTCTTTTGAAGTGGGTAGTCAGGGGTTGACGCACCCTCTACCTCTATTTTCTTTGCTTTGATTTCAAATGGCTGCTTTGCCTCAGGGGTTAGTACAAGTGTACCATTTACGATAAGAGAAGCACCCACGTTTTGCTTAGCAATCTCGCTATAATTATCAAGAAACTCAGCCTCGAAAACTACTTGTAGATTTGTAAAATAACTACCGTCATTAAGCTCAATAAATCCAAATACATTGCTTGAGCGAATAGTTCTTGCCCAACCTGCAACGGTAATTTCTTTATTTGCAAATTTCTCGGGGTTTAGAAATATTTCTTTTACAGTTGTTCTTATCATTTTATTCCCTCTTTTAGTTTGTTAGTTATAAAATATTTAATATTATAGCACTATAAACACAGTTTTACAATAGTTTTTGTTATTTTTTCCAAAATTCGCAAACTTCCTTCAACAAATCCTTTGCGTTATTTATGTATTTTATGTGCTTCCAGTGTTCAGGCAAGAGCTGATGATACTCAGGAGTTGCAAAACGGTCATCTACCAAAAAGACAACGCCCTTTTCGTCCTCACTCCTTATTACTCTACCTGCCGCCTGTAAGACCTTAATCATTCCAGGATAAGTATATGCGTAAGCATAGCCTGTTTCTCTAGTTTTGTCATAATATTCCTTTATGATGTTTAATTCGCTTGAAATTGTGGGGAGTCCTACTCCTACAATTATTGCGCCTATAAGTCTTTCGCCTCTTAGGTCAATTCCCTCAGAAAAGCTGCCTCCAAGAACACAAAAGCCAACCATTGTACCATCTTTTTTAGCATCAAAGGAGTCAAGAAAATCCTTTTTAGCTTTTTCAGACATACTCTTTTTTTGATAAGTTACCTTTATTTTGGGGTACTTCTTCTCAAATATCTCGCCAACCTCGGTAAGGTATGCATATGATGGAAAATAGACAATATAGTTTCCCTGCTTTCCCTCAACTGCAGCGCGAATAATGTTTGCTATTGTGCCGGCGCTCTTTTTTCTGTCCTCATATCTTGTGCTTACATTATTTACACCCACAAGACATAATTTTTCCTTATCAAATGGAGATTTTAGGGTTATGCTCTGCGCCTTTGTGCAGCCTAGAATATCGCTAAAATATTCAAGTGGAGTTAAGGTTGCTGAGAACAAAATAGTAGATGTACCCTTTTTCATACACTCATCGAGCATATATGAGGGGTCAAGACACATAAGCCTTACTGAAGCATCCTCTCCGTGTGCCTCTATAAATAGATTAAAGCGCTTGTCGAAAATTTCAAAAACCGATATGAATTTCTTTATCTTCATAAAAAGACTATGCAATTCGTCATCGTCTATATCTTTATTAAATATCTTTTTTGCGCCTGCTTGGAACTTATTAAACGAGTCGCAGAAGGTGTCTTCAATTTGTGAATTTATGTAAAATCCACATACCTCTCCATCAATCTCTTGCTTTTCTGCCATTGCAAGCTCATAAAACATATCAAATTGGTTGAGAATTTCTGCAATTGGCTCGCCTAAATTTTTATCCCCCGAATAGTGCTCGGAAATCTTTACAAAATCTGAGCGAGTAAGAGTTGCTGAATACATTTCTCTGGCTCTGTCCGGTAGGTTGTGTGCCTCGTCAATTAAAAATATAAACGAGCCATCACTGCCACACTCAAAATATCTTCTGAAATATGCGTTTAAATCAAATAAGTAGTTATAATCGCACACTATAAGCTCACACCATTCGGAAAGCTCAAGAGATAGCTCATATGAGCAAACTGAATATTTGGCACTTATTTGGTCAATTATATCCTTTGTGTACGTTTTATAATTTGTCAAAAGCTCTAAAAGAGCTTCATTTATCTTATCAAAATATGCGCGTGTTACGTGGCAATGCCTCGGCTCACATTTGCGCCTTGCGTTAGGTGGAAAGCTAACACAGCATTTATCCTTTGAGGAAATGTGGATTGAGCGCAAATTCGGAATTTGGTCACGCATTATATCTATGGCATTAAGCGCCGACAACGCCGTTGTTGTTTTACCAGTGAAATAAAAAATTTTATCTCCCTTACCCTCTCCTAGCGATTTTAGTGCCGGGTAGAGTGTCGCCATCGTTTTGCCTGTGCCAGTTGGTGCTTCTGCCACTAATCTTTTTCCCGTTTGAATTGCCCTAAAGGACTCTACAATAAGCTCCCTTTGACCCTCTCTTGCGCCTTCTTTGAATGGGAAGTGAAGACTGTGTAGCTCATTTACTGTTTTTGTAGCTCTTTCCTTTATTATTTTAAAAAACGGGAGCGCTATATTTATTGCTTTTTCAAATTCCAAGATTAATTCTTCTCTTGTTGCATTTTTTGAAAATTCTCTTGCCTCGTCTCCACCCTCGCGATAGAAGGTAACATTGGTCTTGACCGAGAACTGCTTAAAGGTTTCACATACTATGTAGGCAGAAATTAGCGCGGTTTTAAGAGAAATTTCAAGCTCGCCATTTTCTAGGCTATCAAGCCTATATGGAACGGGAACAACGCTTTCTATCATATATCCGTCTTCCCATTCTCTTACTATCTCGGGATAGGTATAGGTTACGATTTTTAGTCCTTCGAGAATAGTGGTAAATGTATATGCGTCAGCTATATTAGGCTTTTTTGTATGCAATTTATGAGAAACTAAGGCACTACCGTTTTTATTGCCACGGAGGAGTCTTGCTTCTATATCTCCACCGCGATATGCATATTCGCAAAGCAAACGCGCGTTAATGTATATGGCGTCGGTTTCCTTATCATATACGCATTTCATTTTATCACTCCTTTCCCGTTGACTTTTGTCGAATTATATTGTATAATTGTTTTGTAAATTTTAAATTGTGCCTAAGGCACACGAGGTGTTTATGATACTAGACCAAAAGAAAACAACTCTTGCTTATAGATGTCCCGCATGTGGTGGTGTGCCTACAAGTATGGTTGGCGCTTTTTCCCTCAGCGGTAATTTATTTAAATTAAAATGTACCTGTGGCGAAAGCCACTTGACCCTTGAAAAGACATATGACGACAAAATCCGTTTGGTCGTACCTTGTCTTGTCTGCCCCACTCCACATTCATATGTTATTTCTAAAAATGTGTTTTTTGGTAGCGATATTTTTGTAATCCCTTGTTCAATTTGTGGCATTGACATTTGCTTTATCGGAAATGAACAAGAGGTAGCAAATGCCGTTAAGCGCTCAAATGATGAAATCATCAAGCTACTCGGAGATGCTTCCATCGAACAGCTAAAATCAAAACCGGAATCTGATTTTACAGACCCTATGCTCTTTGATGTAGTCAATTATGTTATTAGTGATTTATATGAGGAGGGCAAAATTTACTGTAATTGTCCTGATGGCTTTGGCGAATATACCTCACAAATTCTTGACTCCTCAGTTGAGATAAAATGCAAAAAATGCGGTGCAAAGACCACTATTCCTGTCGGTTCAACTCAAGGCGCTCAAGAATTTTTAGAGGCAGATGAATTAAGACTAAAATAAATATTTATGAAAACGGTTAATGCCGTTTTCTTTTTTTCGGTAACATTTGTGCTTTTTCGACATAGTATTATAACAGAGGGGCACAAAAGCCACTCAATTTAAGTAAAGGATGTCTTCATATGGAGCGTTGTGGTAATACTATGAATAACTGTCTTTGCAATCTTTTTGATAATGACATTGTTTGGATAATAGTTTTAGCAGCTATTATTCTTTGTTGTTGCTGCCATTAATTTAGCAACACATTTACCCTAATATTTTTTAAAAAACCCACAAGCTAAAAGTTTGTGGGTTTTTGTTTTTCAATTATTCAGCTACTGCTTCCTCAGCTGGCACCTCTGTTTCTTCCGCAGCTACCTCTTCTGTAGTCTCTGGGAGCAATGCTCTTGCAGAAAGAGAAACCTTGTGATTTTCCTCGTCTATACCAACGATTTTAACCTCAAGTGTTTCGCCAACCTTGAGTACATTTGCAACAGAATCTATCTTTTTGTCAGCGATTTGGCTGATGTGAATAAGACCATCAACGCCTGGAACAACTTGAGCGAATGCGCCAAATGTAGTAACGCCTACAATCTTAACCTCACAAACGTCGCCCTCTTGATATTTTGACTTAAAGATATTCCAAGGATTTTGGTCATCTGTCTTATGGCCAAGAGAGATTTTGCCATTTTCCTTATCTACTGATTTTACAAATACCTTAATCTTGTCGCCAACGCTTACAACCTCGCTTGGATTCTTAATTCTCTTCCAAGAAAGCTCTGTAATATGTACAAGACCATCAACAAGACCGAGGTCAACAAAAGCACCATATGAAGCGATGGACTTAACAGTGCCCTCAAATTCCATACCCTCTTCGATAGAAGCCCAGAAAGCCTCCTTTTCTGCTTTTCTCTTTTCTTTTAAAATAGCCTTGATAGAAGCAATTGCCTTTTTCTTGTCTTCCTTAATCTCAACAACCTTAACCTCTTGTGTTGAGCCAACAAGCTTAGACATATCGTCATCCTTAGTAACTCCTGTCATAGATGCAGGAATGAATACTCTAACATCGTCAATAAGAGCAACTAAGCCACCCTTTGTAGCCTCTGTAATTTTTGCATTAACAGTTTCGCCACTTGCTTGATATTCAACAATCTTGGACCAGTTTTTAACACCGTCAATCTTCTTCTTTGAAAGGATTGCAATACCATCTCTGTCGCTTACGCTAATAACAGATGCCTCAACCTCGTCTCCGATTTTGAAAAGATCTTGTAGCTTTTCGTCATTTGAATCGGTGATTTGGTCGCGTGTGATAACGCCTGTTACCTTTGTGCCAAGATCGAGTCTAATTTCATTCTCTGAAATTGACATTACTGTACCCTTAACTGTTGCTCCTGTATATATTTTCACTCTTGCACCATTTTCACATTCCCATGCGAAAAGATCTGCAAAGTTGTCCTCTCTTACCTCGTTCATTGCCATTTCAACCTCCCTAATTAAACTGTCTGGTGTTGAAGCCCCAGCAGTTATTCCTATGTATTTTGCATTACCTATTTTTTCAAGATCAATATCCTTGCTTGTTTGAATCCAGAATGTCTTTTCACAATACTGGGAGCAAACCTGTGCTAGCTTTGATGTATTTGAGCTATCCTTACCGCCTATAACGAGCATTGCATCCGATTTTTTTGCAAGCTCCTTAGCTTCAGTTTGTCTTTTCTCGGTAACACTACATATTGTATCAAAAATTTTCACGTTTGTACAGTATTTTTTGAGAATTTCTTGACATTTTTCCCAAAGTGATAGCTTTAGGGTGGTTTGAGCTGCCATATTTACCTGTGTTAGTGTGTCCTTATTAGCCTTTAGATACTCCTCAAGCTCCTTTTCGTCTGCAAATACTTGGCATTTGTTGTTAGCATAGCTAATTATTGATTTTACCTCTGGGTGCTCCTTTTGTCCTATAACAACAAAGGTTTCGCCCTTGCCTGAATTTTGGTCAGCGATATCGTGAATCTTTTTTACGTATGGGCATGTTGAATCAACAACCTTTAGGCTTGGTGCGTTCTTTGCAAATTTCTCAATAGCCTCCTGAGTTTGCTTTTCAACACCATGAGTTCTTATAACGATTGTTACGTTTGTTCCATTCTTTGCCTTTTCAAAAATCTCATTTATATTATCATTTGTAAGCTCAATAACTCCTTTTTTTGCAAGGAAGTTGTTGTACTCCTCATTGTGAATCAGCTTTCCTAGTGTGCAGATAATGTCGTTTTTCTTTTTTTCCTTAATTAATTTTTCCACGGTGTCGGTTGCACGACGAACACCAAAGCAGAAGCCTGCGTTTTTTGCTATTGTAATCATTTGCTCTTTTTCCTTTGCTTGTTTTCTTTTTTTGCTAATTTAGCTTTTAATTTTTTAATCTTTTTCTCGCTGAGTGGCTTTCTTTTAATTTGGTTGTTCATTTCGCAAATTTTTTCGTAAACCAAATCAGATATTGCCTTGAATTTTTCCATTCCACTAAGCTCTGGGAATTCTAGCTTTTCTGGTGACAAATATTCACCAACAACGAATTCCGTTTTTCTAAACAATGAAACCTTGTTTCGTTTAGTTCTTATACAAACAGGCAAAATACCCACGCCTGAACGTACAGCGAGCATTCCTATGCCTTCCTTTGCACTTACCTCGGTAGGGTCAAGATAAGGGCATCTTGTGCCTTGTGGGAAAACACAAATACATTTTCCGTCCTTCAAGGTCTTTAATGATGTTTTAATAGCGCCAATATCTCCTGCGCCTCTGTCAACTGCATACGCACCCATTCCCTTTGCAAACGGGCCTAAAAATGGAGTTTTAAACACCTCTTTTTTAGCCATAAAGTGAATTTGTGGCTTCAGGTATATCACAGTTGGAACAACATCAAAAATGTGCGTATGATTAGCGCAAACTATAAATGGAGTTTCCTTTGGAACATTTTCAAGATTTACCGGCTTTATACGGTATAAAATCTTAAAAATCCATCCAAACGTTCCTTTTATAAATTTATAGAACTTACTCATAGCTGAACCTTCGATTTAATTATATTGATAACGGCATCAACTGTGCCATCAATATCAAGATTAGAGTTGTCAAGCATTACAGCATCGTCGGCTGGAACTGCCGGAGCTGTTTTTCTTGTTGAATCGTCATGGTCTCTTAATTCTATATCAGCCAAGACACTCTCAAAAGTACAGTTTTCACCCTTTGCGATTAGCTCCTTATATCTTCTCTCTGCTCTTGCCTCGGCAGATGCGAACATAAAGATTTTTACCTCAGCATCAGGTAAAATAACTGTGCCGATATCACGGCCGTCCATAACAACGCTGTTTTCTCTTGCTATTTTTCTTTGAGTTTCCAAAAGGAAAGCTCTTACCTCTGGTATAGCAGAAACGCGAGATGCATACATTGCAATTTCGCCTGTTCTTATTGTGTCGCCAACATTTACTCCATTTAGAGTAACTATTTGCTCTCCA
Source organism: Eubacteriales bacterium (assembly GCA_045543955.1). Lineage (GTDB taxonomy): Bacteria > Bacillota > Clostridia > Oscillospirales > CAG-272 > RGIG2000. Next base: position 45,571 of record JAZPYB010000028.1, on the reverse strand, counting down.
TTTATAAATTCCATACCAAGATTTATTTCCGGTAGTAAGGAAATAACCTTTTCCTCATCGTCCTTTGCAACACCTTGGCTCTTAACATAAAGACCAACAGTGCGATAAAGAGCGCCTGTATCTACATAGATTATTCCTAATTTTTTTGCAAGTGCTTTGGCAACTGTGCTTTTGCCAGCTCCACTTGGTCCATCAAGTGCTATTCTCATTTTATACCTCCGCGGTTTTTACTCTCCCCAAGCACTATGCGTGCCTGCGAGTGCGCCTGTTGAAAATGCAATTTGCAAATTGTAGCCACCTGTGTAGGCGTCTACATCTATAACCTCCCCAGCAAAATAAAGTCCTTTAATTTTTTTGGACTCCATTGTAGATGGGTTGATTTCGTTAGTTTTTACTCCACCTTGAGTAACAATTGCCTCATTCAAGGGACGGAAGCCCTTAATCTGAAGTGTGAGTGATTTTAATGTATCAACAAGAGATGCCCTTTGCTCCTTTGTGATAGCATTAACCTTTGTTTCAGGTGCAATTCCACTCTTTTTTATCATAAACGGAATTATTTTTGATGGCAAAAGTCCACCGAGTGAATTTTGAAAATCCTTATTTAATGCCTTTGAAAAATCGCTTAAAACTCTTGCGTCAAGTGTCTGTCTATCTAGTGCAGGCTTGAAATCGATTATCGCGGAATATTTTCCCTTTTCCATATTCTTCATATGGCAAGAGGCCGAAAGCGTAAGCGGTCCACTTATACCAAAATGAGTAAAGAGCATCTCGCCTAATTCCTCAAAAACTATTTTTCGATTTTCATTATTTCTGATTTTTAATACTACATTTTTCAATGAAACACCCATTATCTCCGACACCTTTTCTGTCGTCTCCAATGGAACTAGTGAAGGAACAAGAGGGGTAATTTCATGTCCGAGCTTACTAGCAAAACGGAAGCCGTCTCCATCTGAGCCTGTGCCTGTGTAGGATGCCCCACCGGTTGCACATATAACTGCGTCAAATTGATATTCTCCGCGCGAGGTTTTTATTCCCGTCGCTTTGCCGTTCTCAGTTAAGATTTCAACAACCTTTTCGTTTTTTACTGTTGTGCCATAGTCAAACAAAGTCTTTTTTAATGCATCAACTATATCCCAAGCCTTGTCGGAAACAGGGAAAACTCGTCTGCCTCTCTCGGTTTTCAAAGGGACTCCTGCGTTTTCAAAGAACTCCTTTGTATCGCTTGTTGAAAAGTTGTTTATAGATGCATATAAAAACTTAGGATTGGAGATTACATTTTTTAAAAACTCTCCATTATCGCAATCATTTGTAACATTGCATCTGCCTTTGCCAGTTATGGCAAGCTTTTTTCCTAAACGGTCATTCTTTTCAAAAAGAGTAACCGATGCACCGTTTAGTGATGCGTATATTGCACTCATCATACCAGCAGGACCGCCACCTATGACGGCTATTTTTCTTTGCTCGTACATCGCTTCTCCTTTCGATTGTAATTGAGTGATTTTATTGTAAATACGAGGAACGGACAGTCGAGGACGCCTGTCCCTACAATTATAATCCCCCAGTCGCTGAGCTCCAGCTCCCCTTTACAAAGAGGCCTACACTCAGAATTTACCATTTATATTAAATTTTTCTCTTTCTTATATTGAATATACTCCTCATATGTGCCACTATAATCGTAAATACCATCTTCCTTTAATTCAATTATACGGTTAGCAACGGTATTTATTGTTTCGTAGTCGTGAGAATAGAAAAGTATATTTCCCTTGAAGTCGGACAAGCCGTTGTTTACAGCTGTGATTGACTCAAGGTCTAGGTGGTTTGTTGGTTGGTCAAGGAGCAAGAAGTTTGAGCCGAAAAGCATCATTCGAGAGAACATACATCTCGCCTTCTCGCCTCCAGAAAGAACATTTACGGGCTTGAAAATTGAGTCGCCCGAGAACAACATTCTGCCAAGGAAGCCACGCAAATATGTCTCTGTTTGATCCTTAGAATATCTTCTCATCCAGTCAAGGATTGAATCCTTGCAACCGTCAAAATAATCAATATTGTCCTTAGGGAAATATGATTTTGAAATGCTAATGCCCCATTTAAACGAGCCTGAGTCTGCCTCTGTTTCCTCCATCAAGGTCTTAAAGAAGGCAGTTATTGCCATTTCGTTTCCAAGAAGTGCGATTTTTTCGCCCTTAGCAACTGTAAATGAAACATTTTTAAATAAAGATACGCCATTTTCGGATTTTGAAAGGTCTGTCACTGTCAAAATATCCTTGCCCGCTTCTCTATCCATATCAAAGCCGATAAATGGATAGCGACGGCTTGAGGCTGGCAACTCCTCTACTGTTAATTTGTCAAGCAGCTTTCTTCTTGAGGTAGCTTGACGTGATTTTGATTTGTTTGCAGAGAAACGAGAAATAAAGCTCTGAAGCTCCTTGATTTTCTCCTCATTTTTCTTATTTTGTTGCTTAATCATACGTTGAATAAGCTGGCTGGATTCATACCAGAACTCATAGTTACCAACGTACATTTTAATACCTGTGTAATCTATGTCCACAATATTTGTGCATACGTCATTTAAGAAATGGCGGTCATGCGATACAACCAAAACTGTGCCAAAATAATCGGACAAAAAGTCCTCAAGCCAAGTGATTGCATCAATGTCAAGACCGTTTGTAGGCTCGTCTAGAAGAATGATGTCAGGATTTCCAAAAAGCGCTTGAGCTAAGAGCACCTTAACCTTTTCGCTTTCCTTTAGATTGACCATTTGCTCATAAAGAAGGTCCTCGCTAAGCCCAAGACCTTGAATGAGCTTTGAAACATCACTCTCCGCCTCCCAGCCGTTTAGCTCAGCAAATTCACCCTCAAGCTCACTTGCTCTGATTCCGTCCTCCTCGGAGAAATCCTCCTTCATATATAATGCGTCCTTTTCCTTCATTATAGAGTATAGACGCTCATTTCCCATAATAACTGTGTCAAGCACTGAGTATTCGTCAAATTCAAAGTGGTTTTGCTTTAAAACACTCATTCGAACCGTGTCGGGAATTGAAACCTCTCCCTTTGTAGGCTCAAGCTCACGACACAAGATGCGCAGAAATGTACTTTTTCCTGCACCATTTGCACCAATAACACCATAGCAATTTCCTGGTGTAAACTTTAGATTTACGTCTTTAAAAAGTAATTGTCCTCCAAAATTGAAGGATAAATTGTTTACTGTTATCATTGTCCCTCAAAACGCGCTTTGGGGAGCGAAAATTCGCCCCCTTAGCACTAGTCATTAAATTCTGTTTTTACGGCATCTAGGGCAGAAATAATTACCTTGTCCATATCATAATATTTATACTGACCTAGTCTGCCACCGAAAATAACATTCTCGGTTTTATCAGCGAGCTCTTTATACTTTGCATAAAGGTCGTTGTTTTTATCATTATTGATTGGGTAGTAAGGCTCTTCGCCCGGCTCCCACTCGCTTGAATATTCCTTTGAAATTACAGTCTTTGGCTGCTTTCCAAATTCGAAGTGCTTATGCTCAATAATTCTGGTATAAGGAACTTCTCTTTCTGTGTAGTTGACAACGGCATTTCCTTGATAGTTTTCCATATCTAGAGTTTCTGTTTCAAATCTTACACTGCGATATTCCAAAACGCCAAGCTTATAGTCAAAGAACTTATCAATTTGTCCTGTGAAAACTGTCTTTGTATACTCAGTCTTGTTCTCATTTACAAATTCAAAATAATCAGTATTCAAAAGAACTTCTACGCCATCAAGCATTTTTTCAATTATTTGGTTATAGCCACCAATTGGAATACCTTGATATCTATCATTGAAATAGTTGTTATCATAGGTAAAGCGAAGTGGTAGACGCTTGATAATAAACGAAGGAAGCTCATCACATGAGCGTTGCCATTGCTTTTCAGTATAGCCCTTAATGAGCTTTTCATAAACGTCCCTACCAACCAAGGAGAGCGCTTGCTCCTCTAGGTTTTTAGGCTCAGTTATATTTAACTCCTTAATTTGCTCAGCAATAATTTTCTTTGCCTCGTCTGGAGCTTTTATGTTCCACATTTTAGAAAAGGTATTCATATTGAACGGAAGGTTATATAACTCGTCCTTGTAAATTGCCACAGGAGAATTAATGTAATTATTGAACTCAGCAAATTGATTTACATACTCCCAAATAGCCTTATCAGAGGTGTGGAAGATATGCGCGCCATACTTGTGTACATTGATGCCCTCAATCTCCTCACAATAAATATTACCGCCTATATGGTCTCTTTTGTCTATAACAAGACAGCTTTTTCCGCGTTTTTTTGCCTCATAAGCAAAGGTCGCGCCAAAAAGTCCTGCGCCGACAATTAAATAATCATACTTTTTCATAATACCCTTCCCTCATTTCATTTTTTGCTTATCTTCTGCGAAAAATCTTTCTAAAGCTCTTACCAATTGCACGGAAGAGTCCTTCTTCCTTTGTAGTTCTAAAGAACTTTCTTGCAAGTCTTTTGATTCTTCCTGTTTTTTGAATTGTGCTTTTGTAAATCTTTTTTCCTTCAGGTGTAGCCTTTATCTCTGCAATGTCGTTTGCAAGAGTCTGGTTTGCCTCCTCAAGCAATTCGATTTTCTTATCCTTATCTGTTTCGCCTAAGAGAACTAATTGATTATAACGAAGCTTTGCCCATATCTCAAGCTCATCATAGAATTGCTCACATTCATGCTTTTCCCAAACCTCGCTAAGCAATGCGCACGCGTCATCTCTTGCAGAATCAAGCTGATATACAAGATCTCCCCAAAGGAAGAATATAGACCATGTAAATGTCTTGATTTGCATTTTTCTTGTATAGTTCTCAGTTAAAACTCTTTCCAAAACCTTGTCAACAATATTAATGTGCATAAATATCTTCTTTTTCATTTGTTGACCATAGTTGTTCATCAAAGAATCTTCTCTATACCAACGATAATTGTATAGCTTATCGCTTACAAAGGCAATTCTCTTTGCATGTGGGAAAATTTCTATTTGGAATAGCTGATCCTCTCCCAAATTCAATGCCTCGTCCATTTTGATATTTGTTTCATCTATTAACGATTTCTTTATTGCTTGTAACCATAAAAATGGTCTTGAGCCAACCTCATCATAGAGAATTTCAGGCTTGAATTCTTCATAAGTAATATTTCTCGGGCTAACCATACGTACTAGATGCTCAGGAGCATTCTCAGGGAATAGATTTGCACCAAACACTAAAATGTCTGGGTCCTTTTTCTCTTGTAATCTTTTTTCCATTATTGAATATGCGCCCTCACAAAGCGAGTCGTCCGAGTCAACAAAGGTAATATACTCGCCCTTTGCTACCGATATAGCTAGGTTTCTAGCGCTTGATGGTCCGCCATTTTCCTTGTGAAGAACAACGAAACGGCTATCCTTTTCTGCATATTTTTGACAAATCTCCAATGAGTTGTCTGTTGAGCCATCATCTACCAAAATGTATTCTATGTTTTGGCATTCTTGAACATAAAGGCTGTCAAGACACTCCTCGATATACTTCGCCGTGTTATATACAGGAATAACGACAGATATTTTAATTTTTCTTTCCATAGCTATTCTCCAGTTCACTTATATAAAATCCTTTTTCGTTTGCAAGCTCAATATGCTGTAAATTGAGATTCCAAATGGTGTCGTCATAATAGAATTTTTCAGGGTCTTCCATTATTCTTCGCAAAATCCACATTTGCTGTGTTGGTAACAATGAATCGTCAAATTCTTGCTTTTCATAGGACTCATTAAATTCTTCAGAGAATCTTTTCAAAAAGATTTTCTTATGCTCGCGCGCTATACGACCATAGGTGTAAAAATAATTATAGTATTTTTTTGCTAAGAACACCTTCAGATGTTTCTTTAAAAGCCTTGGGTTTTCATCAAGGAATTCTCTAATAAATGCATATTCATCACACATACAGAAAACCTTGCCCTTATTATTGATGCTCGAATTTGGGTTGTCCTGTCTATAATGATAATATGCTTTATCTACAAACACAATTCTTGAAGCCAGACTTATCGTTTTGAACCAAAATCCGTTATCCTGATACGAAGCTCCTGGAGTTTCATTATGTCTAATATTGTATTTTCTTAAGAAGCTGGTTTTGTATATACCTGTCCATGTGTTCATTCTGAAATGGTATATTCTCTCTGTGTCATTGGCAGACATTACAGTATTATAATATCTTGGTTCAACAGGAGTCATTATATACACCTGTTCCTTTTTAAGCTCAGTTGAAAACTCAAAATAGTCAGATTTTACTATATCGCAATCGTCTTTTTTTGCCGCTGTATAAAGGTCCTTAAACATATCCTTTTCAACCCAGTCATCCGACTCAACAATGCCTATATATTCACCCGTTGCGGCGTCCATACCAACATTCATTGTATGTCCGTATCCTGCGTTTGGCTTTGTTATAACCTTTATTCTTTTATCTTTCTTTTCATATTCCTGCAAAACTTTCAAAGAGTCATCCTTAGAACCATCATCAACACATATAATCTCGATGTCCTTTAAGCTCTGCTTGATTATACTGTCTAAGCATTCCGGTAAATACTTTTCGACATTACATACAGGAACAACAATACTTACCTTTACCATACTCAATGTTTCCCTTCCATTTCTTCTAGTCTTGCATTAAGCTTAGCATTTTCATTCTGCAAACGTGCCATTTGCTTTTGCAATTCTCTAATTCTTCCATTGAAAAAGTCATATAGCGTTGCGTCTGTGCTCTTTTCCTTTGCCAAGCTATTTTTGAGCCATTCAAGTGACTCTATGCGTTTTTCTTCAATAACCTCGTTTACCTTAGTATAATCATATGGCTCAAATAAATAGTCCTTATCTGCTAAATTTTCAGTTTTGTCAACCAATCTATCAAGCATACCGAGCCAACCTAGAAGCGATGTAAATCTGGAGCCGCCTCTCTCTTTATTCATAATACATATAACAGGCTTATTAAAGAGAACTGCCATTGCAAATCCGTGGTGCGAGTCAGTAATTACATATTCAGCCTTTGCAAATAGCTTTACCCATTGCTCCTCATCAACATCCTTTAATGTATTTTTCAAATTCAATCTTTGGTTATTTCTGTCAAAGGTGTTGTATCTTCCGTCAAGGATGTTTAGCATCTTCATCTTCATCTTTTTCTCTGTATGAAGAAGCATATTTCTCTTGTTTTCATCTGGGTCTAGAATATAAGACAAAACATATGGCTCATCCAATTTCAAATTTGAATGCTCAGCAATTTCGTCATAGAACTCTCTCTTGTTCAAGAAAATTGGGTCTATCATTTGAACAGCATCAATATTGAATTCATTTTTACAAACATCAATACCTGTGTTTTCTCTTACGGAAACACCATCAAAACGACTCAATAAATATGAAATGTTCTTCCTTGTTTCAGGCAATCCACCAAAATAATCTTGTCCAAATGAGCAAGCATATGCAACCTTAGTCTTGCTGTCTGAAACGAAATCCAAGAAGAAACGATATCCAAGCATTCTTGCAGCGTGTAGTGTCCAAACTTGGTCAGAGCCTATAACAAATTTATCACATAGCTCGTCAAATTTACCCATTTCATCTGCACGATAGCTGTCACTAATATTCGCAAACTTGTTCATAAAGGTTCTTGAGAATACCGTTTGAGGCTCTGCATCACTATATTTATCAGGTCTATCGATGATAACTGTCTTGTAGCCCATATCCTCTATTGCTTTATAAAGTGAATAATAAGTAATTACACTTCCGTAGTTGGTAGCATACCAATATCCAACAACTCCTACATCAAAATGCTTTCTATCCATACTTTCATTTACCAATCCATCAAATGGCCTTTCTTTTAGATTTTTATAAAATTGTGTCCTTTGTGGGTGTCTTTGCTCTGGTTGTTTTATCTGTGTATTATATTGTACCGCGGTTTCAAATGGCATTATTGAATATTTTTTGAAGTCACAGCAAATTTCATTAAAAACACGTCTTGCAAGGTCAGTATTCACGAAAACGCACGATGTACCTTTGCCATCATTCATTTCACTATTGAACTCTGAGATGTGCCAATAATCTGCTAAAGTGAAATCTCCAACACGCTCTGTTCTTGCAAATTTGCAATTATAGCAGCTTTCTCTCGCCATAAGTCCTGCGCCATATGCTCTGTAAAATAAAGAGTCTTCATAGCTTTGTCTTATAACCTCGCCATTGTTCTTCTCAATAGTGTTTGTAGTTGACCAACCATACTTAGTTTTATCTCGGAACAAAAGAGCTTTAACGTCTGTTGCTTCGCAAAATCCTTCTGTGTATTTTTTTACTGCCTTATATGACGGCACTCCATTACACACGACATCGACAGTAATTAGATTGTCATAATCCGCACCTAAAAAGCTCTTCAAAGCCGCAACCTGACACGGACAAGCACCAAAAAGAACCATCCTGCCTTTTTTAAGCTCTTTCTTTATCGTTTTATAGGTGCTTCCAACTACCGCTTGGAAGCATTTAGCTGCTTTGAGCTTTTCAAGCTCCTCCATGCTCTCAGCACTAACAAATTCAAGCTCGAAAGGTGTTTTGTTAGCAACGCCAAAGGTTATTCCACCTTTTTTAAATACATATTCAGCAAGATGTGCAAATACACCGCCGGAGGATGATGTAGCACGATATTCATCTCTGCCCATAACGGCATATACATCCGGTGTCCCCTCGGCAAATTTTTCAAAAGAATTTACAGGACATTTTTTGTAGCATTCGCCACATTCCACACACCTATCATTCTCTATTGTTGGAAACAAAAATCCCTCTTCGTTTTCAAGCATTTTTATCGCATTTGTTGGACATATGTTTTTACACGATGCACATCCTGTACAATGCTTACTCGAAATATCATTTATCGTATGCTTCATATTTATCCTTTCTGCAAAGACTGTAAAGCAATTTCTTTGCAATCCTTTTCAGAAAGCCGTTTGGCTGTCTAAAATTTTTGTGGTACTTTATTGGTTTTTTGATAATGTAATTTAATGCTTTCAATTTTTTTGCAGAATACAAATCCTTTATTACTCGCAAGTCTTCAACATCCTTTGAGAGCTCCTTTGAGGCAACAAGAAGAAACTTTAACCCCTCTTCTTCATTCAAACGCTCGTAGTTCCAAATGTATGTTTCTAGCTTTCTATATGTTAAAATTGGTAAAAGTGGAGCAAGGCTTGAGTTGTCATTAATAAAGCGCTCCATTTCTGCAAACTCATCGCACACACAAAAGGTCTTTCCTTTGGAATTAACTGAAGAGCCTTCATTGTCTTGACGATAATGAATAACGGCATCTTTTAAAAGCTGCACTCTTTTCGCAAGTGCCCAAACCTTGAAATTAAAGCTTGTGTCTTGGAAAGATGCACCGGGGGTTTCATTAAATCTAATACCATTTTCCCTTATAAAACCTTTTCTGTAAATTGCAGACCAGATCGTCGGCTTAATGCTAAAGAAAATGGCTTGCTCCTTTAACGATTTAAAATCAGTTGTTGGACAAAACACGTCTTTACGCATCTCGGAAAAGCCCAAAAATGGCAAATTTTTCTCTTCTGGATATGAGAAATACCAAAAGAAGCTCCCCTTACAAACGTCCAATTCGTTTTTCTTAGCAGTAGAATATAGTTTTTCAAGCATATCAAGCTCTGCATAGTCGTCAGACTCAACAATGCCGATATATTCGCCCTCTGCCATATCAAAGCCACAGTTCATTGAGTGACCATATCCGCAATTTTCCTTGTCAATAACCTTGACTCTTGAATCCTTATTTACGTACTCCATGATAATGTCAAGCGAAGAATCGGTTGAACCATCGTTTACGCAAATAATTTCAATATCTTTTAACGTTTGATTAACAACACTATCAAGACATTGTCTTAAATACTTTTCCACGTTATAAATTGGAACAACTACACTTACCTTTGGCATATCTTTTCCTTTTGGTTATGCAAATTTTAATGATTATGTCATCTTTTTTATGTTAACATAATATTAATTAATTGTCAAGTGATATAATTATTATAATTAAAATAATAGCTACACTCCTCAAAAAAATAATTGACATTTTTTCAAATATATGTTAAAATTAATATACCGAAATAGCTCGGTAAAAAATAAATATTCGAGTTGTTTTGCGTAATAGTTTTTCTATAATACACTATTGCGCTTTTTTAGACCTATGCACTCGAGAAAGGATGTTTTATGAGTAACAAAATTATTACTATCAGCCGTGAGTTTGGTAGTGGAGGAAAATACATCGGTATTTTAGTAGCTAAAAAGCTTGGCATTCCTTGCTATGACAAGGACATTATTGAAAAAATCGCTGAGGAATCCGGCTTTGTGGATGATTTTATTAAGCGTGTGTCGGAATACGCACCATCAAAAAGCATCTTTGCCTACTCCTTTGTCGGAAGAAGTGCATCAGGCGAGTCTATTGAGGACAGAATTTTTGCAATTCAGAAAAAGGTTATTCGCGAATTAGCTGACAAGGGCCCTTGCGTTATTGTTGGACGTAGTGCCGACTACATTTTAAGACATTATGATACACTTGATGTTTTCATTTATGCTCCTATGGAGGACAAAATCAGACGTACAATGAACTTCAAGGGAGTTGACGAAAAGGAAGCTAAAAAGCTCATTAAGGAAACAGACAAAAAACGTAGCATAAACTATAAATATTACACCGGCAGAACATGGGGTGAGCGCGAAAACTATACAGTTATGCTAAATTCCACTAATCTTGGAATTGAAAAAACTGCTGACTTTATTGCTGAAATATACAAAAAAGAAACCCAAAAATAATCTAATTTTAATCCATAACAAGAAAAGAGAGGCGTGCGCCTCTCTTTTTCAACTATATATCAATTTTTTGTCGTATTTTTGTTTACATTTCTATAAGAATATGGTATAATAATTAAAATAACAATCTAAAAAACTTTGGAGGACAAAAATGGAAAACAACACATCACAATACCCAGAGCTAAGTGGAAATTTTGATTTTGTGAAAATCAGAATTTTAGTTACTCTTCTTCGCGATTATGGCATTAAGCATGTAGTTCTTTCTCCTGGTGGACGTGACGTTCCAATTATCAGAATGCTTGAGCATAACGAAAAGCATTTCACATTGCATCGCGTTACTGATGAAAGAAGTGCAGCATATTATGGACTTGGCTTGGCATCAAAGCTTGGCGAGCTTGTTGCTTGTGTTTGCACAAGCGGTACTGCGGCAAGTAATTTCCTTCCTGCCGTTACAGAGGCATATTATACAGGAGTTCCGCTCCTTGTGATTACCGCAGACAGATATAGTGTGTATTTGAATCATGGCGAGGACCAAACAATTCCGCAAAAGGATATTTTTAACAATGTTGTTAAAATGTCCACCTCTCTACCAGAAAGCTGGGGACCTATGTCTGAATATCAAGTAAGACGCGATGTACAAAACTGTATTTTGGAAGCAACTCACGGAGATTGCGGCCCTGTTCATGTTAATGTTCCAATAAACAACATCGCTTTTGGAGAAAAGCTCCCTCGTGAGGCTTGGTCTATTTTGCCATTTATGTACCCTCATATTCAACGTGTTAGCTTTGGCGACAGCGAGGACAATATGCCTCGTTGGGTAGATGCATTGAAAAAGTCTCCTAAAATTTTGCTCGTTTACGGACAAAGTATGCCATTAACTAAAAAAGAAAAGGATGTTGTTGAGGACTTCTGCTCAAAATACAACTGTGTTGTTGTTACCGATACAATTTCAAATTTTTCCTCAAAGTATTCAGTAAATTCATACAATATGCTATGTGCGATGTCACAAGATGAATTCAACAAAAAATTGCTCCCAGATATTGTAATAACCGTTGGTGGAAAAAGACTTATGAATGACCCACTGACCTTTAAGCTAAGAGGCTCTCACGGGATAAGGCACTGGTCTGTTGCACCAAATGGCAAGATTAAAGATTTTTATTTTAAGCTGTCCTCTGTTATTGAATGTACTCCAAATCGTTTCTTTAAATATTTTGCTGAGAATGCGCCAAAGAGCAAAAACAACGAATCTTATTTAAATGCTTGGAAGACTGAGGCTGCTAAGTATGAGGCTCGTGTTTATGGTGGCTTCCACACTCTTTCTATACAAGACAAATTGTTGCCAATGCTTCCAAAGAATTCTTTCCTACATTTAGGTGTTGGACAAAACTTCTTCCATGTAAGAAGATACGACCTTGACCCAAGCATACATGTTTTTTGCAATATGGGAACTAACGGAATTGATGGATGCACATCTACATTTATGGGTCAATGCGCTGTCGAAACAGAAAAGCTATGCTTACTTTTAGTTGGAGATTTATCCTTCTTCTATGATATGAATGGTATTTGGAACAAGAAGCTAAATAAAAACATCAGAATCTTGTTAACCAATAATCACGGCTCCGGACTTCTTAGAAATAACAATCTTAGAGCCGTAACATCAGAGCATTCTACAAATGCTGAGGGCTGGGTTCGTTCAACAGGCTTTGAATATATAAGCGCAAGCTCAATGGAGGAATTTGAAGAAAAGCTTCCATACTTCCTTAGTGACAAGCCTAAAAATGCTGTTTTCTTTGAAGTTTTTTGTAATAAATAAGAGAAAATGAAAAAATCGAAGTAGATAGTGGGTGCGGAATTGGATTCGCTATTGCTCAAGGGCTTTTAGATTGTGGTGCTGACAAGGTAATTATTGCATCAAAAACCTTTCGAAGCTCGAAAAGGATTGGGACGATGTTATATCTTCTTCATAGAGACTTTGCTAACTACCTATACGAAAACAAACGTAAAGGAAATGTTTGCATTGTCTCCTCTATTAGCGATCATAGAGATTTATTGCCAGTATATCAAATTAGAAAGCATAGCATTTCTCGTATTGTAAGTGCTTATGGCAAATATCTTTGTGAAAGAGGCGTTGTTTTAAATGCTGTTGAGCTAGGTCCTATTTATACCGATATGATGAAGTGGCTTTGCTTCTGCAGAGCCACTTTTTGATTTGATAATTTTTTCTTAAAAGGTTGACCTAATTTTTTATGTGTGATAAAATATAAATAGAGGACAACAAACTGGATGGTGGTGAAAAAATGAGAATTACCAATAAAATGAGGAAGAAGGCTCTTTCTTCTATTGTTAAGTATTTGAGTGAGGTTGGCACTGCTACTCGCAACCAGATTATTGATGGTGCTCTTTTTCACTACGGACTTACCAAAAGAGAGCTTGAGGACTACTCTCCAAAGAGCAAAAATACAATAATTAGAAGCTATATAGGTACTGCTCTCAACGACTTAACAAACAAAAAGGACATAAAGCGCACGGGCGACACTTATTCTTTAGTTAAAGAGGAGCTTGTCATCATTCGTGAGGATGAGTGCGAGACAAAAATCAAGGAAATTTTGGAAAGTGGTACATACGCTAAAGAAGAAATTTTCCAAATTCTTGAAAAGCATTTTGGAACTCAAGAAACCGTTTCTTTTAAGGACGACTACAACCTGCGCTCAATTGCAGGAAACGTGCTATTTAATCTTTGCGACAGTGACGAAATTTCCCTCGTCAACGGTAAATATTCTCTTGCCTTGGCTGACGAAAATGAAATTTATGATAACCCCTTGCCAGAGGAACAATTCAAGCCGATATTCTTCAAGAATTTGTGGCTTATGGGTGGCAAATTTTTTGAGAGCTTTGTTGCAAATCTTTTGGAAAAATATTATACCCTCTCCGGTCAGATGGTTGTATACTGCGACATAACCGGTGGCAGTGACGATGGCGGAATTGACGTTATTCTTGAAACAGTTGATTATCTAGGATTTAGCGAAAAAATAGTTTCTCAAACAAAGTGTAGAGATAAGGCACACGTTACTGAAAAAGAGGTGCGTGAGTTTTATGGTGCTATGAATGCGATAGGCGCTACACGTGGCATTTATGTTACAACTACGCATTTTCACTCCAGCGCTGAGTATTTTCTAGACTCTGTCCACGACCTTGTTGGAATTGACGGAGAAAAATTGTTTGAGCTTGTGAAAAAAACAAGATATGGAATTAAAAAATGCGAAGGTGGGTATACTTTCGATACTGCTATATTTACAAGGTGAGTTATGATTACAAAAAAGGTACAAACGATTTTTAGAGGTGTGGTTTATAAAAGAAGCAAGGAGGAGCCCGCGGTCTTTCTCTTCTCCCACAAGGATTTTGATGATTTTAGGCAAGAGAGCTTTGATATCAAATCTAGCCTTGGGCATACTCTAAAGGGGTATTTCTATTACTATGACAATCCGATAAAAAACAAGCTAATAGTTTTTGAGCACGGAATGTTTGGTGGACACCGCAGCTATATGAGAGAAATTGAATTGTTAGCGAAAAATGGTTACTTAGTTTTTGCCTATGACCATACCGGTTGTATGGAATCAGGTGGCGAGGGGACTGGTGGCTTTGCACAGTCCTTGCGCGATTCAAATGATGTTATTTCAGCACTTAAAAGAGTGGAAAAGCTAAAGGACTATGACATTTATGTTATAGGACACAGCTGGGGTGGCTTTGCGGCGCTCAATATTGCACGCTTCCATCCTGATATAAAAAGAATTGTTGCAATCTCTGGCTTTGTTTCCCCTAAGACTATCATATATCAGCATCTTGGCGGTGTGTTACGTGTTTTCGCCAAAAAGATTTACAAGGACGAGGTAAAATTAAACCCAGATTATATGGAAATTTCGGCGCTTGACACTCTTTCAAATACAAACACAGATGTGCTTGTAATCCACTCGCCAAACGACCATATGGTAAACTATAAAAAGAACTTTTTAAAGCTACAAAAAACGTTAAAGGATAAAGAAAATATCAAATTTTTGACAGTGTCAAATACAAGGCACAACCCTAACTATACAGAAGAGGCGGTTAAGGCAAAGGAAGAATTCTTTAAAAAGCTAAAAAAGGCTGGCAAAAAGAAGCAGCTCGCTTCAACCGAGGCTTGCGAGAGCTTCAGAGACCAGTTTGACTGGTACAAAATGACCGACCAAAGTCAAGAGGTTTGGGGCAAGATTTTTGAATTTTTAAACAACTAAAAGAAGCGCATCTGCTTTATCGCAGATGCGCTATTTTTATTCAGCTATTGATTTTATTGCTTCAGCCACTGACAGGGCTGTGTCGTGTGAGGTCATTGAAATTGAGCCAAGCATCTTCTCTGCTATCTCGCCTGAGATACCATTTATGTATGCGCCAAGGCAAGTCATTTCAAACACGTTGTCGGGCTTTTGACCGAGGAGTGCGGTTATAATGCCTGACAAGACATCTCCCGAGCCGGCAGTTGCCATTCCAGGGCATCCTGTGGTTATAATTTGAGTGCTTTCGCCGTCTGTTACTATGGTTGAGTTGCCCTTTAACAAAAGTGTAACACCCATTTTTTTAGCATAGTCCTCGGCGTGTTTTATAGGATTTTCTTGTATTTTTTCAATTGTGCTTTTTGAGAGTCTTTCAAATTCCTTTAAGTGAGGGGTTAAAACAACCTTGCACCCAGTTTCCTTTAAAAGCTTTTCGTCCATTTTAGCAAGTGTATTTAGTGCATCTGCATCTAAAAGCACTGGCATATTATAATTTTTCAAGACATACTCTATTAGCTTTTCATTTTCTCCCTTTGTGCCTAAGCCCATTCCAATGCCGACAGCCTTAACGTTTCCTAGACATTCTTTGATTTCATTTTCACAAAATATGAGTCTGCCGTCAAGGTCGGAAAGTGGGAAAAGCGTGCTTTCAAGCAAATATGGCATAACTGAGTCAGCTATGCCTTTTGGCGTTGCAACTTTAACAACACCAGCGCCTGAGCGCATAGCACTTGAAGCAATATTTGCTAGCTTAATAGCGCCTGAATATTCATAGCTACCACCTATTAAGGCAATATACCCATATGTACCCTTATGAGCAAAGCTTTCCCTTTTTGGGAGCAGTTTTTTTGCATCCTCTCTCTCAAAAAGCTGGTAAGACTTTTCAAGAGGCACAATGCCTATATCACAATTGACGAGCGTGCCTATCTTGTCCTTCGCCATATTTAAAAAATGACCGCTTTTATATGAGCCTATGGAAACTGTTAGATCACTTTTTACTACACACTCGCCTATTCCGTTATCGCCATTTAAGCCGCTGTTAATGTCGGCTGAGATAACATAAGCGTTTTCCGAATTTATTTTTGCTATTACTTCAACGTATATCTCTTTGGGTGTACCCTTGAAGCCAGTGCCAAAAATAGAGTCAATAAGTATATCAGAGGAAAGGTCACTTGACTTATTATAAAGGGCGTATTCAATGCCGTTTTCAACGCATTTATCAAAATAGAATTTGCCGTCCTCGGAAAAGCGGTTTTCTATAAGTAAAAGTCGCACCCTGTGTCCGTTTTCCTTTAAAATTAATGCTAGCGCGTAGCCATCGCCTGCGTTGTTCCCTGTGCCACACACAACTAAAATATTTGGAGAGGAAAATTTATCAAATGGAATAGAATTATATATACCCATAGCGGCACGATACATAAGCTCCCTTGATGGAGTGCTGTTTTTAATTGTATATTCGTCGCTTTTGCGCATATTATCAACGCTTAAAACCTCTTTCATTTTCTTCTCCTTTATGTTTTATTTATAGCAGAGACAACCACCAAAGCAACCAAAGGTATTCATTTTGTAACAGCCTTGGCACGCTTCCTTTGATGGCTTGTGAACCAATTTAGTATCAATTTCATAAAAGAAATGATTTTTTAGGTCATTTATATTTCTAAAATCCTCGATATTCACCTTATAGTCAGACATACCAAAGCATCTTGTAGCTGTCAGGTCTGGGTAAATATCTACAATCGGGGCGCAAACGGAAGCCTCACCCATAAAAATGCGTCTTTCGTGCTCATTAAGATAAGTAAGGGTTGAAAGAAACTCCTTCTCCTCTTTTGTGTAAACACACTCAGGAATCGCATTACAATCATAGCAAGGGGAAACTCCTATTTCCTTTATTTTTTCGCAAAACGACAAAAGCGTTTTCTTCATACGAGAAAAGTATGAAAATGCTCCCTCTCCCTTGTCCTTTGGAATAACAACGCTTAATCTTACCTTTTTTAAGGAATGCTCCTTTAATAGTGAGATAATATCGCTTGCATCTTGATTTTCTTTATATATATTTATTCCTAGGGTAACCTTGCTTTCGTCTGTGTAAAAAAGAAGTTCATTTATGTTGTTTGCCATTCTTTTATAAGCCTTTTCCCCTATTTGCTCCATTGAATTTACATTTATAAGAAACTGGACCTTTGGATGGATGTTTTGCTTTTTGATTTTGTCAAGATAAATGCCATTTGTAAAAAGAGTAACCCGTCTTATGCTTGGGTCAAAAATTAAAGCTGAAAGCATCTCGTTTATGCTTTTATGCAAAAGAGGCTCGCCACCGATGAGCCCAACTTCCCCATCGTCCTTGGCAAATTCAAGCGCTTTTATAAAATTTTCCATTGTAATATCGCCAGAGCTTGACGATGTATATTCATGCGCAAAGCAATATTCACACGATAGATTGCATCTATTAGTTAAAGCTATATTTGCCATTTTTGCCTCCTTGTAGGTTTATATCAATATTGTAGCACACTAGTGCTCTTTTTTCAAGTTCAATTGACCTTGATTTTTTTAGCATTTTATGATAAACTTATTGAAGTACTAAAAAGGAGCTTTATTATGATATATACTATTAAAAATCAATGCTTAACCGTTCAAATTTCTTCCCTCGGTGCTGAGCTTTACAGCGTAAAAACTAATGACGGCTGTGAATACATGTGGCAGGGCGATACTGCCTATTGGGGCGGACGTGCGCCTATTATGTTCCCTATTTGTGGTAGATTTTTCGGTGGAAAATATACATATCTTGGCAAGGAATATGAAATGGGCTCACACGGTATTGCAAGGCATAGTGAGTTTTCCTTAAAGAGCCAAGCTGATGACAAAATTACTCTTTCTCTTGTAGGAAATGACGAAACTAAAAAAGCATACCCATTTGATTTTATTTTTGATGTTACCTTCTCACTTTTAAATTCTTCGATTTTGGTCGAATACAAGGTTACAAACACGGATTCAAAGGAGCTTATTTTTGGCTTGGGTGGCCATCCTGCATTCAATGTTCCTTTGGAAAAGGGACTTAATTTTGAGGATTACAGAGTTGAATTCGAAAAGGAATGTGATGCGTTCAGGCTTGAGTTTTCGCCAACCTGCTTCTGCACACGCAACGACAAGCTCTATGGTGGCAAAAAAACAAAAAGCATTAATTTAAGACACGATTTGTTTGACGATGACGCTATTTTCCTTTACAACACACCTAAAAAGGTAACATTGTGCTCTGACAAGGGTCAAAAAAGCGTTACTGTTAAGTTTGACAATATGAAATATGTGGGCTTTTGGCACGCAACAAAGAAGGATGCTCCTTATGTTTGTATTGAGCCTTGGTGCTCCTCTCCTTCCGACGACGGAGTTGTCGATGACCTTATGACAAAAAAGGAAATGGTGCATTTGCCGTCCGGCTCTGTTCATAAGACCAGATATGAAATCACAATAAAATAATTTTGAGGGCTGTTGCAATAAGCACAGACCAAAACCAGACGAGACTTAAGTTTTTGTATTATAAGGTTGAGAACTTGCTGAAAACCAGCAAGTTTTCTTCATTTTATGTATGTTTTTTATACGCGACCTCGCACTCTACCGTACACTAGTACGCCGACGTGTACGAGCTCACATCTTCTGCACTCATTTCACACGCCCTATCTAATTCTAGTCAAGTTTCATTTCCCGACATAAAATAATAAAAAGAAGTTTAAAGTGTGAATTTTTGTCAATAATAACTATGCAATCACAGCTTTTGTTGTGAAAGAAATCAAACGGGAGTGAAAAAGTTGAACATACGACGAGGAGATATTTTTTATGCCGATTTAAGCCCAGTTGTTGGCTCAGAGCAAGGGGGACTGCGCCCTGTTCTTATCGTGCAAAATGATGTAGGAAACAAGCATAGCCCGACAGTTATTGCGGCGGCAATAACCAGCAAAATGTCAAAGGCTAAGCTACCAACACACATAGGGGTTTATGCAAGTCAGGTTGGATTACTTAAAGACTCTGTTATTTTACTTGAGCAAATAAGAACCATTGACAAGATGCGCCTAAAGGAAAAAATGGGCCATCTTGACAACGATACAATGATTGAGGTAAACAACGCCATCAATGTTTCATTTGGATTATCAAATGATAATCAAGGTGGCCTTGCGTCTTCCTCCCCTGCCTATAATGAACAACAAAATATAATATAATTTATTTTAAAAAAGCCTTTCACTTTAAAAGGCTTTTTTTATTTTTTACTTGATTTGATACTATAATAGTGATAAAATGTATTTAAATCGTTTTTCGAGGTGCTTTTATGAAATGGATTGAATCCTATAAGGTTAAATTTCACGATACTAACTCAAATGAAATTTTAAGCCCTTCACACGTGCTTAAATTTATGCAAGAGACTGGTATGCTACATATGCTCGGCTGTCGTCCATCTTATGAGGACTTGCTCAATGAAAACAAGGCTCTTATTTTAAGTAGCATAAGAGTTAATTTGTATTCGCCAATTTATGCTTACGATGAAATTACTGTAAAAACATGGGCTTGTGGCTCAAGAGGCTTTACAACTACACGTTCATTTGAAATTTACAAGGGCGAGGAATTAATGGCAGAGTCTAATTCTATTTGGGCGCTCGTTTCTGTTAGCGACAAGAAGCTAATAAGAGTTTCTGAGGTCGATTTTTCTAATTTCGAACCGGAAGAGCCTTTAGTGCTTGACAGTCCTGCAAAGGTGCGTATTCCAAACGAATTAAAATTAAGCCTTGTTGGAGAATATACTGTTAGATATTCCGACATTGACTTAAACGGACATATGAACAATACAAACTACCCCGATATGTTTTTCAATTTCCTGCCCAAGCCTGAAGCTAAGCTTGTTAAGAGCTATGCAATTTCATATGTAAATGAAGCAAAAAAAGATGATAATCTTAAGTTTTATATTGCCAAAAGCGATGGAAAATATTACATGCGCTCTGTACATGAGGACGGCAGAACAAATGCCGAGGCTGAGTTTATTACCGAAAACGTAGATTAGCTTAGAAAAAATTGTCATACGATCACGTATTGACAAAATTAAATGTTTATGATATTATTTCTATGAAAAAAATTTTAAAAAGGAGTGAATAGCATGGTAAAGACAATTTGCAAAAAGGTTTACGATACAGAAAAATCTCAAATCGTAAAGAAATTCGTATATGGCGAATTTGGCGATCCAAAGGGTTATGAGGAAACTCTTTATGTTACTGAAGATGGCTTCTACTTCGTTTATGAAAACGGTGGAGAGGAATCAATTCACCCACAAGAAAACATAAAAAGAGTTGCAAAAACTGCTGTTAATGATTGGATCAATAATCACTAATACAAAAAAGAGTGGCGTGCGCCACTCTTTTTATTTTAAGTTATATTTCATTATTTCGTCCTTGGCATAGCATTTCCCGTAGCTTATTTCTACACTATGCATTTTTTCAGGATTTGAAACCACTATAATGCAAACAGGGTCAAAGCCTTCTTCTTTTATTTTATCAATCTCGGCATATGAAAGAGGGTCGCCCATTTTTAAGCTCTCCCCCTCAGAAGCATTTTTTTCAAAATGCTTTCCATTTAACTCCACAGTATCGATTCCGATATGAACAAGCACGTCAAGTCCGTCGCTTGATATAATCGTGTATGCATGTCCGGTTTTATATGCATTGTCCACTTTACCATCAACCGGCGATAAAATTTCTTTCGAGGCTGGGACTATTGCAAAGCCTTCTCCCATTATGCCAGAGGAAAAAACCTCATCGTTTACCTCCTCTAGCCTTATAACCTCACCATCGCAAGGTGCAAATATCACATTTTTATTAATTTCACTACTCATTTTATCTCCTAGATATATCAATTTTTGAACACGGGGTCGCTCATTTGCACGCAGACACCTTTCCTCTTACCCCTAAAAGATAAGGAGGCGAGACCGATATTTCATCTACACCTATATCAACTAGCTCCTGAGTTAAGGATAAGTCTGCCGCCATTTCTCCACAAACGCCTATCCAGCCTCCATTTTGATGGATTGCATCTGCTGACATTTTTATAAGTCGCATTACTGCCTCACTGCTTTCATCACCAATGTGGGAAACGCGCGAGTTTTGTCTGTCTATTGCGAATGTGTATTGAGTTAAATCATTTGTGCCGACTGAGAAAAAGTCAACCTCCTTTGCCAAAATATCGCTTATAATTGCAGCCGCCGGAGTTTCAATCATTATTCCTAGCTCTATTTTTGAATCATAAGCTATATTGTCCCTTCTTAGCTCTTGCTTACATTCTTCAATTAAGGCTTTACACTTTAAAACCTCTTTGAGCGTTGAAATCATCGGAATCATAATTGATATTCTTCCGTGAGCCGAGGCTTTTAATATAGCCCTGATTTGATTTTTAAAGAGCTCCTTTTTATCTAAGCAAATTCTAACACCCCTGTAGCCTAATGCAGGATTGTCCTCCTTATCTAAGTTAAAATAAGAAATTTGCTTGTCGGCGCCTATATCAAGTGTGCGAATAACAACCTGCTTGCCTTGCATTTTGGTCGCTATTTTCTTGTATGACAAGTATAGCTCCTCCTCGCTTGGCGCTTCCTCTCTTGAAAGATACATAAACTCGCTACGCAAAAGGCCTATGCCCTCTGCTCCGTTTGAAAGCGCCCCATCCACCTCATCACTCTCTCCAATGTTAGCATATATCAAAATTTTCTTTCCGCTTTTTGTTACTGCAGGGCGATGCATAATTGAGCGCAAATACCTTTCGTGCTCTTCTACTATTTTGCTCTCTCTTGCTCTTTCCTTTTCAAACTCTAAAACCTCTTTTTCGTCTGGCTTTATAATCAGCCTTCCTCTGACTCCATCAAGCAAGGCATATTCGCCATTATATTCCTTTGAAATTGAGCCAACCCCTACTAAAGCCGGGATTGCCATTGCTCTTGCAAGAATAGCAGTATGAGAAGAAGCTGAGCCATCAAAGGTGACAAAGCCAAGAATTTTGGATTTATCAAGCTTGACGGTTTGTGATGGGGTCAAGTCTTTTGCAACCAAAATATATGGCACGTCCTCTTCTCCATTTTCTTCCTTTTTTGAAGACAAAGTGTCGATAATTCCCATACAAATGTCCTTTACATCAGTTGCACGTGCAGCTAAATATTCATCTCCTAGTGAGCGTAAAATGCTTGAATATTTTTCACCACTTTTCAAAACTGCATCCTCAGCAGATGCGCCATTTTCTATCTCACAATACACACTATCTAAAAAATCCTCATCTTCTAGAAGCATTGCGTGAATTTCAAAAATTTGCGCTTCGTTTTCCCCTAATGTTTCCTTAGCTTTTTCGGCTAATTGCTTTGTGCTGATTATTGTCTTTTGGGTAGCATCTAAAAACCTTTTTTTCTCATTTTCCGCATCTTCTGATGCCTTGCTTTCAATTGTGTCAATTGCTATGTCCAGAAATCTTATTTTCCCATAGGCTTTGATATTTGTTACGCCTATTCCTTGAAAAATCTTGCACCCTGTGTTCATATTTGGCTGTCCTTACCCAGTTTTTCCTTGCAAATTTTTTCCATTGCCATTATCGTTTCTTCTTCATCTTTTCCCTCTATTTCAAATCTAAGCTCTTTGCCGGTTGTCGCACCTAATGACATAAGAGATAAAAGCCTTTTTGCATCAGCCTCCTTGCCATCACAACAAATAGTAATTTTCGATTCGAAGCCTTTTGCTACCGAGGCTATTGCGCCTGCAGGACGTGCATGGAGTCCATTTTTATCTAGTATAACAAATTTAAATTCTTTCATTTTCTTTTCCTTTGTTTTTTACTAGTATTTTCTCATAAATAGCAAAATTTATGCAACAAAAAAAGAGCCTTGTAAAGCAAGACTCTTTTATTTTAAATTTAGTAACCGGAAAGCAGCTTGACCTCTTTATAAGTTACACCACTGGGGTTTGTAACTAGCTCGTTATCTTGAATATATGTAGCCTTTCCGTTTTCTACAATATATGCAGCCATAATAAAGCTTATGTTTTCTTGTGCCTCGGTAATATTTGCAATTTTCATAGTAAATGATGCATACATTTTTCCATCAGCAGAACCACTTAGCTTACGAACCCCGCTGGTTGCTTCTAATGGTGTTTTGTCGCCCAGCATATCCCTTACGGCAAAGACAGTTCCAAATTCGATAGTTTTGCTTTCTGAGAAATCCTTTATAACGTCTGTATTAAAAACGTATTTTACTACCATAGCGCCTGCGCCACTTCTCTCCTCGCTTACTGAGAAGCCCAAAGATTTAATCAAAGGAGCACAGCTTGGCTTATCCATGTCAGGAACGACAATTTTACATACTTCGCATTCCTTTGCATAGCTTCCATTTTTAGTATAACCATCAAAATACTGAATTACAGGATTTGATTTAAATGGGTGAGCAATTTTTGGATATTTTTGATTTGTATAGTTAGCGCCTTCCTCTTTGGTTTCGCTATTTGTTAATACATTTTTGTAAACTGTGGTTTTTGCGCCCTCATTTACTCCACAAAGGCAATCTGTAACGAAATTTCTATAACCATCCTCGGTACAGGTTGGTTCTTTGTAGTCCTCATCGTATGCATGCGTAATGCCTTTAATTATTGTAAATGTCTCACAGCAGCCTTCTCCAAAGCCGGTTGTAATTTCTGCTTTTGTATAGATGGTTAAACCATTACTATTTTCAAAGGTCTTCGCGCCTAGAGTCAAGGTTGATGCGTGATGATAAATCACTAAAGAACCTGTTGCGTTATTGCTAAAATCTCCGTCAGCGATGCTTGTAACCTCCATAAGCATGAGTTTCTTTAACTGAGCAGTTGAATCAAATTGCTTACTATCAAGCTTTTTAACTCCCTTGCCAATATAAAGCTCCTCAATAGCCGAGCCAGTAAAGGCGCCGGTGCCTGTGAATATTACTTTTGTGCCATCAAGTAAGTGAAGCTTTTTAATGCCTGTTCCCTTAAATGATGATGTGCCAAAGGAATACTCAGAATTATTTGTTAATGTAAGAGTTTCAAGGTTAACCTTCCCATTAAAAGCTTCGTCGGAAAATACGATTTTAGCCCCCTCTGCCTTTACAACAATTGATTTCAAGCTATCAGGTGCACAGTTTTTAGAGAATTTGGCATAAGAAACCGCACCAATTTCTATTGTTTGAAGTGCAGTCAGCTTTGCGACAGAAACTATCTCAACTTCAAGCCCATCAGATAAAACAATCTTTTTAAGAGTGCTATTTTCACTTGCGAAATTCAAGCCCTTTATACCTGGTGTAACTATTATTTCTATCACTTGCGTAGCAGTATACTTGTCAAAATCCTTTAAGCCTTTTATATAAAAGGTTTTTTCATCAATATCAAATATATCCTTAACCTTGCCACTAACTGTGCTTGACTTTCCGTCCACTAGAACCACTACCTGAATTTCATCGTCAAGCGGGTTATAGTATAGAAACGTATAATCCTCACATCCGCATAGATTACAGCGATTTATAATCTCGCCTCTCTCAGTTGGCTTAGCCTTGTTAATTGTTGCTTGTTCTTCATCAAAGCTGTGTTGCCCACCAACTGCACCAACGGATAAATACTCAAGCCTTTCACAGGTTGAGCACTTAAAAATAATTTCCTTTGCGTGCGAATATGTTGGAGGGTACTCTTTATTTTTTTCATATGTATGCCTTACTGCACAAGAGCTTGGGAAAACTGTGCTGTACTTAACGTCATCATAAGAGATTTTATAATGTTTTACGTATGAACTATTAACTAAATTACCTAATGTCAAATCGTCGCTATCTTTAGCAAATTTAAATGAACCACCAACTATATTAAAGGTTGAAGGCGTAGTATTAGCGATTGCACTAAAAAATGATATTTCTGTGCTTTTTGCAACTATTGTTCCACCGCTGATTGTAATAGTAAATGCGTTATCATTTCCATCAACCAATCCGCCATTTAGAGTTAGAAACGAACGTGGATATATGTTAATTACCGGTTTACGATTTACTGATTTTTCTATTTGAAGAACTGTTTTACAGTCAACTGTTCCGTAAATACGCACCTGTGGATAGCCAGTAGTAACTGCTTCTGCGCTGTCCTTAGCAAGAACTGCTTTTGGTGCATTAACATAAACATTTGCGCCTATCAAAAGTTCATTTTTTTCACCGCTTGGCTTGCCTTCACCACCATCGCTACTATCTAGCCTAAATATCGCGCCCGTGCCCTCATACTTTAATGTTCCTGAGCCATAAAGTCTTGTGCCAAAGCATTCTCCGCCTAATGCGCCGTTTAGAGCCTTTCCGACAGTTAATGTATGACCGTTTAAAATGATGTTTAAATATGAGCCCAAGGAGGTTTTGATTTGAAGAGCTCTTGTTAGTGCGATGTCATCTAAAAGTCTTACTGTTATATATCTTTGAATGTCAGGTGTTACGTTCAATTCGTTTGGTGTTAATTTAGCAAGCTCGCTATCGTCGAAATTGTTGCAGAATGAACGAAATTCCTCATCGGTTTCAACATCATATGCGTACATAGGCTTCAGCTTCATGCTATCATAGAAAATAACCTTAGTACCACCCATATAAGCTTTACCATCTGATGTAACCCAAACATATGAATAGCCCTTTGGAGCCTCACCCTTTGGTAATTCGATTTGTTTTCCGCTAGTTGATGTAATATCGTCAAACGCATCGCTAATGCCTAGTGCCGATTCAAAAGAAATCGTGATTGACTCTTCCTCTATACAGAAAGCAGTTGCAGCCAGCACAAAGGCGAACATAAATACAAATGCGATCATTAATAATAATTTATTTCTATATTTGCGCATATGATACCTCTTATCATAAAGTTATAATCTTACAGAATAATTATATCATTATATTATATATTTGTCAATATGGCAAAGTGCCTAAAATTGTGCATTCTAAACAATTTTCAAAGCATTTAAGCGGCTTTTCAGTTAAATTAGACAAAAAAAGAAAGGCACACAAACGTGTACTTTTCTCCCTTATTATGCATCATTTATTGCATAGACAGTACTATGCTTTTGTATCTTGTGATTTCGGTTTTTCCGTGTCTGACAACCAAAATCCCTAGGAGGAGTAGTGCCGAGAGAAGGTGCGAACACGAAGTCGTCGGCGTACTTGCGTACGACAGAACGAGTGGTCGCGCCTAAAAGAGCACACAAATGAAGAAAACAGGCGAACGCCTGTTTTCAACCTTATAAATTCTTTAGAACTGCTTGTGCTTTTTGTTCTATTAGTGCTAATGCTCCTCAACACAATTATTGAGCTGCTTCAACAATTATAGAGAAATCCTTAGCCTTAAGTGAAGCGCCACCGATAAGACCACCATCAACATTTTCCTTAGCCAAAAGCTCAGCTGCATTTCCTGCGTTCATTGATCCACCATATTGAATGATGATCTTTTCAGCAGCTTCAGCGCCGTAAAGAGCCTTGATTGTGTTACGAATAACACCACATGTTTCGTCTGCTTGCTCAGGGGTAGCTGTCAATCCAGTACCGATAGCCCAAACTGGTTCATATGCGATTATAACTTGCGCGAGTTGTTCCTCGGTTATGTCCTTGAGTGCAAGCTTTGTTTGCATTGAAACTACCTCATCTGTAATTCCATTAAGTCTTTCATCCTTAACCTCGCCAAGGCAAAGAATAACCTTCATGCCAGCATTGATAGCAGCCTTTGTGCGAAGGTTAACGGTTGTATCTGTTTCGCCAAAGTATTGTCTTCTTTCACTATGACCAACGATTACATATTCAACGCCACACTCTTTAAGCATAGCTGCTGAAATTTCTCCTGTGAATGCGCCCTTTTCTTCAAAGTGAACGTTTTCTGCGCCGATTTTGATATTTGAACCAGCCGCAGCCTCTTGTGCAGCATAGATATCAACAAATGGTACACAGAAAATAATATCGCAATTGTCCTTACCAGCAACAAGTGGTTTTGTCTCCTCGATAAGAGCCTTTGCTTGTGATGGTGTCATATTCATTTTCCAGTTTCCTGCAATTACTTTTCTTCTCATTGTTTTTCTCCTATATTTTCAATATGCATTCATATGAACAGATGTGCATATTTTTCATTTGTCATTAAATTTTGATTTGAAAATCATTTATAAATCCCTGTGTTTATTGGGTTTTTGCCATTTTTATGGGCAAAAGCCAAACGCCATTGGCGTTTGGCTAAAGACCTAAATTATTTATCTTGTAGACAAGCGATACCTGGAAGCTCTAGGCCCTCAAGGAACTCAAGTGATGCTCCGCCGCCTGTTGAGATGTGAGTCATCTTGTCAGCAAATCCAAGCTTTTCAACAGCTGCAGCTGAGTCGCCACCGCCGATGATTGAGATTGCGCCGCTCTCTGCTACTGCATTAGCAACACTCTCTGTGCCTGATGCAAAGTTCTTCCATTCAGAAACACCCATAGGACCATTCCATACAACTGTGCCTGCGCCCTTGATGGCGTTAGTGAAAAGCTCTTGTGTCTTAGGACCAATATCAAGACCCATCCAACCATCAGGAATTTCGTTTGAGTTACAGAACTTAGCTTCTGTGTTTTCATCATATTCAAGACCAATCTTGTTATCTACTGGGATTAAGAACTTAACGCCCTTTGCCTCAGCCTTAGCCATCATTTCCTTTGCAAGCTCAACCTTGTCATCCTCGCAAAGTGATGTACCAACATTGTAGCCAAGCGCCTTGAAGAATGTATAAGCCATACCACCACCGATGATAAGGGTATCAACCTTTTCGATGAGGTTATTGATAACGCCGATTTTGTCTGAAACCTTAGCGCCGCCAAGAATAGCAACGAATGGTCTCTTTGGATCAGCAAGTGCCTTACCCATAATTCCGATTTCCTTTTGAATTAGGTAACCACAAACTGCTGGGAGATAGTCAGCAACACCTGCTGTTGTTGCGTGTGCACGGTGAGCAGTACCGAATGCATCGTTTACATAAACATCAGCATAAGAAGCAAGCTCCTTTGCAAACTCAGGGTTATTCTTTGTTTCTCTTGCATCGAAACGAACGTTTTCAAGAAGAACCGCCTTGCCGTTTTCAAGAGCAGCAACCTTAGCCTTTGCATCCTCGCCTACGATATCCTCAGCAAATGTAACAACACCGCCAAGAAGCTCATTAAGTCTATCAGCGACTGGCTTGAGAGTAAACTTTTGCTTGTCGCCAAGAGCCTTCTTTAGTAAGTCAGCTGTTGCCGCAGCTCTTTCAGCCTCTGGAAGCTCCTCTACCTTTTTCTTTTCTTTCTTTGTAAGACCGAAGCCCTCAGTCAAAATGCTATGTGGCTTGCCCATGTGAGAGCAAAGCACAACCTTTGCGCCTTTGTCAAGAAGATACTTGATTGTTGGAAGTGCGCCGATGATTCTTTTGTCGCTTGTGATAACGCCATCCTTGAGAGGAACGTTAAAGTCGCATCTTACGAGGACTCTTTTTCCTTCAACATTAACGTCTTCAATAGTTTTCTTGTTGTAGGTCATTTTTATATTCTCCTATTTTAAAATTATCTTATGTTAGTGGAAAAATCTTACTTTCAAAATTTTTCGCAAATATTATAACATATATTAATTAAATTATCAATAGTTTTTTATTTAATTATGAAATAATAGCCTAAAAGAATTATTCCAAATATTATTCTGTACCAGCCAAATGATTCAAATGTATGCCTTTTTACAAAGTCCATCAAGAATTTAATTACTCCAAGAGAAACTAAGAATGCAGTCAGAGTTCCCACAAAAATAATTAAAACCTCGGTTGCCGAAAGCGTAATATCATCAATCAAAAACGCTTTTGCACCTTTCAAAAGGGTTGCACCTGCCATAACAGGAATTGCAAGGAAGAACGAAAACTCGGCAGCTGCTGTTCTTGAAACACCAACAATAGATGCGCCAAGAATAGTTGAACCCGAACGAGATGTACCAGGAATTAAGGAAAGCACCTGGAAGCAGCCGACCTTAAACGATGTTTTATTATCCAGCTCATAAACTGAATTGAATTTAAACTTTTTCTTTTTATTTGCTCTTTCAATAACTATAAATGCAACGCCATAAACTATCAAAGCTACTGCAACTACTACAAAGTTATAGAATTTGCTTTCAAGCCAGTCGTCAAGCAATACGCCAATGACTGCAGCAGGCAAAACAGCAATAATTACTTTTTTCCAAAGAGAAACTGTTTCTTTTTTTAATGAAACCTTTCCGTTTATCTTTTTAAAAGGATTTAGTTTGCTAAAGAATAAAATAACAACAGCCAAAATCGAACCAAGCTGCGTAACAACCTCAAAAAGCTCCCACGCTCCCTCGCTAATATTGAGATTAACAAACTCATTAGCTATTATCATATGACCTGTACTAGAAACAGGAAGCCACTCAGTTATACCTTGAACAATGCCGATAAAGATTGATTTCAAAATCTCCAAAAATAGCATAGTTTCTCCTTTTCAAATTGTTTTTACCCGACACGTGTCGGAATTTTGACGTTTTAATTCTCAGATGAGCGAACAATATCGCCCTCTTTAACCTCGTATGGAACCTTCATTTTGAATTCCATAGATGGATGAGGGGCAGATTCGATTTTATCTCCGTTTGGAAGTCTCAAATCGGTTGCAACAAATCTCTTTCCTACCTCACCAGGAGTAATAATTTCGCACACGTCTCCCTCTTTTATTTTGTTTCTTTGAGTGAAATACATCCACTCCCCCTCGCTTTTTCCATTTGCTACGCACAAATACGCCTTTTCGCGAAGGTATCCGTTTTGTGTAACAACCTGTGGATTTTTCATAGGGTCATCATAATAAAATCCTGTTGCATATTCGCGGTGACTGACACTCTCTAATTCTCTTAGCCAAAGTGGATTATATCGATACTCCTCTGGGCTTTTTAGGTATTCATTGATTGCCATCTTATATGTGTTAGCACAAATCGCCGTATAATATGCGCTCTTCATTCTGCCTTCAATTTTAAAGCTATCAATTCCACTTTCCATAAGGTCCTCAATATGTTCAATCATACACATATCCTTCGAGGACATAACAAAAGAGCCCTCCTTATATTCCTCGATATTAAGCTCATCCTCCAGTCGTTTTTCTTCAGCAAACGACAACGGGTACGCATTTTTGTAATTCCAACGACAAGGCTGAGCGCAAGCACCTCTATTTGCATCTCTGCCTGTATAATAGTTAGAAAGCAAGCATCTGCCACTATATGATATACACATTGAGCCATGAATAAAGCACTCAAGCTCAAGGCTTTTCGGGGTGTTTCTTCTAATTTCGTTAATTTCCTCAAGTGAAAGCTCACGAGCCAAAACTACGCGCTTAGCGCCCAGTTTATGCCAAGCATTTGCTGTATCTGCTGATACAATACTTGCTTGAGTGGAAATATGAATCTCCATATTAGGGATTGTTTCCTTAGCGAGCATAAATACACCTAGGTCAGATATAATCAGTGCATCAACACCTATTCTATCATATTCCAGTAAGTATTTTTTTAGTCTTGCATATTCATTTGTATGTGGCATTGTGTTCACTGTAACATAGAGCTTTACCCCGTGGGAGTGTGCGTATTTTGTCGCCTCCTCTAACTCCTCTAAGGAAAAGTTATCAGCCGCTGCGCGCATACCAAACATATCAGATGCTAAGTAAACTGCATCTGCACCATATAAAATTGCTGCTTTCATTTTTTCAAAATTACCAGCAGGACAAAGTAGTTCTTTCATCATATTACCCGTTTTCAAAAGATTTCCATACATAATTATTTTAACATATATTATTATTTATGTCAATAAAAAAGCGAACTCCCGAGGGAGCTCGCTCTTATATTGTTTGTTCTTACATTGAAATAAAGAAGAAACGAAGTAGGAATAAAACAGCGATAATTGTAACTGTGATATCCTTCTTTTGATATTTGCCTGTGAAAAGTCTAATAAGAACATATGAGATAGCACCGATAGCGATACCGTTTGAAATTGAGTATGTTAGTGGCATCATAACAAGTGTTAAAAATGCTGGAATAGCACTTGTAATATCGTCCATATCAACCTTTGCAAAGCCCTTAAGCATAAGAACGCCGATGTAGATGAGCGCTGGAGCTGTTGCACAAGCAGGAATAATTGTTGCAATTGGTGTTAGGAATAGGCATACAAAGAAGCATGCAGCTGTAATGAGTGATGCAAAGCCTGTACGTCCACCAACGCCAACGCCTGCGCTTGACTCAACGAATGTTGTACATGTTGATGTGCCAAGAGCAGCACCTGTAACTGTTGCGATTGAGTCTGCGTTCATTGATTGCTTCATATTGATTGGGTCGCCGTTTTCATCAAGCATATTAGCTTGAGAAGCCGCGCCATAAAGTGTTCCCATAGTGTCAAACATATCAACTAATGAGAATGTGATAACGAGCATAATTGCGCTAAGAATTACGCCAATTGTAGTTTCATTACCTTCAGCCTTGAAGAGTGTGCCAAAGCCCTTGAATGCGCCAAACAAGCCCTCTTTTCCGAATGCTGCAAAGGAATCGCCAATGCTTGTGAAGTCAAATACAGGAGCTTGCCAAGTAACAAGGTAATATAGAACTGTTGAACCAAGAATTGTTATAATAACAGAGCCCTTAACCTTGAACTTAGAAAGAACACCCATTACAATTAAGCCAAGAATAGCAATTAAAACAGGTGCTATTGCACGCCAACCATCAAGCTTAGAAGGGGCGTTTACCCATGCGCCATGGAAATCAAAGAGTTGAACGAGTGTGTATTTGTTTGCTTGAATAATTCCAACGTTTTGGAAGCCAAGAAATGCAATAAACAAGCCGATACCAGCAGGAATTGCCTTCTTCAGATTTTCAGGAAGTGCTTTAGCAATATACTGTCTTAGACCGGTAAGAGAAAGAATCATAAACAAAATACCGGAAAGAAGAATGATTGCAAGACCTTCTCTATATCCCTTTATTACATTTCCACCAGCAAGCTCTGGAAGAATAAAGGAAACAAAGAAGAATGAGTTAAGACCCATACCACACGCCTGTGCAAACGGCATTTTTGCATAAAATGCATAAAGAAGTGTTCCAACTACAGCAACTAAAATCGAAGCAACATAAACTGAGAGCCAAATTGTGTTAAGATCACCAAAACGGTTAAAGCTAACAATTTGGTTAGGGTTTGTTACTACTATGTACGCCATAGCAAAAAATGTTGTAAGACCTGCAATTATTTCGGTCTTGAATGTTGAGCCACGCTCGGAAATCATAAAGTACTTATCAAGCTTTTGCTTAAAGGGTACTTTTTCCTTAGGGCTCTTTTGTTCGTTGTCCATATTTTTCTCCTTCCAGGTCGGAAAATATTGTTAAATCCAACCCTTAATAATATATTAACATATTATTAAAATTTTTTCAATGTATTTTTGGAATTGAATCGACAAAATTATTCATTTCCCTTATTGTTTTTATATTTTTTGACCTTTCTATTACCTCGTCCTGCTTTTCGTTACTCATTTTTAGAAAAGCGCTCATCGACGACGCATTATGCGCCAGCGCCATTTTAAAGGTTAGTGGCATCTTATTCTCCTCGTTCATTTTTGGCTCCTTGCTGAATATTACACCTTTATTTTTATCATATGTCTATATTATTATATGTGGCAATTTTTTCTCCTCTTGACAAATTTAACATTTTCTATTATAATAACTTACGAACTAGGTTGGACGGTTGCGCACTATCACGCCGAAAGGTATTAGTGTGAGGAAAGTCCGTGCTTCGCAGGGCAGGATAGCTGATAACGTCAGCCAGAGGTGACTCTCGGGAAAGTGCAACAGAAAATTACCGCCTTTAGCTACAGTATACCCAATCAAACCAGTCTGCAACAAATAATATACGGTGTCTTCCAACCGATAAAGGCTTGAAATATTTTTATATGTCTGTGCCTTTCTCGATTGAAATCCACTAACCTATTATGTGTTGACAGATTACAAGCAAATTTCGAGCGAATAAATAAGGGTGTAGACAAAATCAAAAAACGCAGTCAATTAAGCAATTTACAAGTTTTTTTGTTGCAGTATGCATCATTATTTATCGTTCTAAATCGAGTTTGACTGGGTATGCTGTGGCTAAGGGTAAGGATGAAAACGCGAGGTAAGAGCTCACGATGCGCTATGGTAACATAGAGCAGGTGTAAACCCTATCCGAAGCAACACCGCATATGGAAATTTTATTTGCCCGATAAGGCTTTTTGCCGTTTCCATGGGTGGCATGCATTTTTGCAGAGCCTTGTGGTGACACAAGGCAAAGATAGATAACCGTCGAATACAGAACACGGCTTATAGATCTAGTTCACTTATATACGGAAGCACTTAGCCTAAAGCTAGGTGCTTTCTCTTATAGCAAGCGGTTTTTGCCGTGTTCTGCAAGCACGCAAAGTCGCAGATTAAGAAAGAAAAACAGGCACACCTCTTAGGGAGTGTCTGTTTTTTCATTATTCTTCTGTTTCCGTATATGTTAATATTCTTTTTAGATAATCATATTCGTTATCTAAATCTTTATCGAAAACCGCAGGTTTGCAAATTGCAATAATTGTATCATCTGGCAGAAACGAAAGCTCCTTTTCAAATGACCTTCCAAGCTCGGTTTTCTTCAAATATATACCACAATCATCAACCGTGATGTCACTATACTTGGAAGCCTCTGCTTCTCCCAAAGCACTTTTTATTGTGGTAAAATTGTTTTTGAATTTGTCGAATAAGGCCTTATCGATTATAACAAAATTATATTCGCTCATTCTTAATGCATTTGAAACAGCTGACGGGTCATCATCTGAATACTTTGCACTCTCGTCATATTCCTTTCCGCTATTTAAAGCGTTTTTTCGCGCCTCGGCTTCTTTTTGCTCAGCGGTTAGATATGTGTTTTGTGTAAAGGTAAGCTCATTTTCGTCGTCTTTATCATAGTCAACCAAGGCAGAGGAAAAAACCTTATCCAGAAGCTGATGCTTTTCCTCTGTAATTTTCACAGGGCCACAATATGAAATTCTCATATCGGGTCTGTCCTTGAAGATATATGTTCCAAGCAGCGCTATTCCAAGCACAACAAAAAATGATGTAATGAGCACTGCCCATTTATGCTTATACCATAGATTAGCAAAGAAATTGCCTTTTTTTATCTCTAGCGTCTCGTCGTGTATTTTACTATCGTTTTCTATACCTAAAAGGCGTTGTCTTCTTGCCTCGTTAGATTCGAATTCGCCCGAGGGAGTGTCTAAATTTTTGTTTTCTTCCATTTGTTTTAAACAAGCTCCTTTTCTTCTTTCGTTTGTTCGTTGGAGTCTATTTTTTCTTTTGGAATTGGTAAATTCCATTTAAACTTAAATGCCAACATTCTAATAATTATTATGAGTGCAAGAGATATAATTAGCGAAAGAATCTTAGGCATTTTGTCATAGGTTAGCACCATAAAGCACGATGCTATAATAACCGGTATTAAATATATGTGCTTTCTAAAAACAGCTGGGATTTCTGCCGCACATATATCTCTTAATATACCACCGCCTGCACCCGTTATACATCCTGCAAAAACCAAAATGACAAAGCCGGTTTTTCCATACTCAATTGCGCTTTCAATGCCGAGTACAGCAAAGGAAGCAAGGCCCAGAGCATCGGTAAACTCAATTATAACGCTGTGCTGATGCTTATTCATAAACTTGCCAATCGGCTCAACGAAGCCAAGGTGATAACAAATTAAACATGTTACTATACACACCATCGCAAGATAGTGGTATTCTCTATTTACTAATATGTTTGGTGGGATTCTGCCTATAACCATATCTCTTATAAATCCACCACCAAAGCAGGTTAGCAAAGAAAACACAAGAGCGCCTATTATATCTGTGCCCTTATGCACTGCATAAATAGTTGCAGAAATTGCGAATGATACGGCGCCAACATATTGTAATATTGTCAAAAATACGTCCACGTCCTCGCTCCTTTTTGTGCTTTGTTATATTTTGTGAATTAAAAGTCCACTTCTAAGCTTTGGCTCAAACCAAGTTGATTTTGGTGGCATAACATCTCCGTCGTCTGCAACTGCCATCAAGTCATTTAATGATGTAGGATACATAGAAATTGCCATTTGCATATCCTTTTCGCATCTTTCCTCTAGATATTTAAGTCCGCGTATTCCGCCGGCAAAGTCAATGCGCTTATCAGTTCTTGGGTCGCCTATACCTAAAATAGCTGACAATACATTCTTTTGTAAAATAGCACAGTCAAGGCGCTCAACTGCTCTAGTTGACTCGCATATTTCCTTGTAAAACTCAAGCTTATACCACTTTTTATCCACATAGATGCCAACAGTGTTCTTCTTTTCCGGCTTGTATTGACCTTCTCCCTTGTATTCAGTAACCGTGCCAACCTTTTCTTCAAGCACCTTTAAAAGCTCACTAGCTGAGTAACCGTTTAAATCCTTTAAAAGTCTGTTATAGTCAAGGATTTTCAAGGTAGATGCAGGGAAAATAACGGACAAGAAATAGTTAAATTCCTCATTGCCATTGTAGCTTGGGTTTTCCTTTCTTCTCTTTAGCCCTACCTTTACAGCCGATGCACATCTGTGGTGTCCGTCGGCGATATAAAGTGATTCAAGAGAAGCAAAGGCAGACTCAATCTCTTTGTCAACCTCGCAGCTTGATGTTGTCCAAACAGTATGTCTTACGCCATCCTCGGCAACAAAATCATAAATTGGAGTTTTTTTGGTTTCTGTCTTTATAATTTCGTCAAGAGTAGCACTCTCCTTGTATGCCAAAAAGATAGGACCAGTATGTGCTGAGCAGGTGTCAACGTGTCTTATTCTGTCCTCTTCCTTATCGGCTCTAGTAAACTCGTGCTTCTTAATTCTATTTTCTAAATAATCGTCAATTGAGGCACAGCCAACAATTCCAGTTTGGCTTTGCTCTCCCATTATTTGACGATAGAAATAATATCTTTTTTTCTCGTCATTTATGTAAACGCCATCATTTTCAAATTGTGCAAGCATATTTTTCGCAGTATTATAAACCTGGTCGCTATAAATATCTACGCCCTTATCTAGATTTATCTCTGCCCTGTCAATTCTTAAAAATGAATAAGGGTTGTCCTTTACCATTTCCCTAGCCTCAGAGCTTGACATAACGTCATATGGAAGAGCTGCACACTTTTCCACTAGCTCACTAGCTGGTCTTAATGCATAAAACGGTTTAACTGTAATCATAAATACCTCTTTAAATAATCTATATTATAAGTATATATCTTTTTTAATTTATTGTCAACATTTATAAAACTAAAGAGGGTTTAAAAACCCTCTTTATTATTCAATCGTGATAGTTTCCTCGGGAGGCTCTTGTTCTTTTGCCTTTTCCTCCGCTTCTCTCATTTGTCTTAGAATTTCTTCTCTTTTTGCGACTCTTACTTTTCTTGTTTTTGCAAAGTATATTTCAAGCCCAATATAGAAAGCCAAGGAAATAATGAGCACCATATAGTAGCTTAAAAGTCTCCAAATGAGCATAACGCCGCTTGCACGTGCTATTGCATCCGTTGCGCCCATGCCAGTAACAAACACGATAATTGATGTGAATATTTTGCCTGATGAGCCTTCAGCAGCACCTGACGCACCCGGTGTCGGAATAAAGCCAACTGCAGTTATTGCAAATGATGTTCCTGAAATTGCAAGAAAAATATGCTCCGGTCCTATATTAACATTGAGTGCTAAGAAAATAAAATACGATGCTGAATAAAGGAAACCAAATGACAAAATTTTTGCAAGAAGCGCAAGGAAGAAATGTCCCTTTTTGCTCATCAAATCCTTAAACGCTTGTTGAACGCTCTCAAAATATTCTTTTAATGTGTCAACCTTTGGTCTTAAAAACTTGAATATTTTAAAGTTACAAAGGAAGCAAACTATTTTTATAAGAAGGTTACGCACATTTTTGCTAAGGCCTAAAACCAGTGTTGTTACAAACATAACAAGATTTAAAATATATCCTATTACGATAATTACAGTCCAAGTAATATCTATCTCTGCAAAGAGGGTTTTTGCAAAGAAAAGACCGGTAAGAGAAAAGCCTGTTGTAACCGCCATATAAATCAGCAAATTAGCTAAAAGAAGTCCGGTTGACTCAGAAATTTTAACCTTTGCCTTTGAAAACGAGTATGCTTGGAATGGCTGTCCACCTGTTGACAGCGGGGTAATACCATTAAAGAAATGCTCGGTCATAGCTATTGAATAGGTTGTGCCAAAGCTAACATCTAACTTTCTTGCCCTTGACAATATGCAAAGCGAAAGAGGATACATAGCCAAATATATTAAAACCATCAAAACAGCCAAAAGAACATAGCCGATATTAACAGTTTTTAGCTGCTCCATTATGCTTGGTAAATCATTAAATGACAAAACGGTAATGAGCAAAAGCACACCAATTATTGCATATAAGATAAAAAGTGCAATTTTTTTGCCATTCATTGGGTTTTTAGCCTTATTGCCGTGAATATCAAGAATTTGAGTTTCTTCCAAGGAAATTGGCTTATCAACCCTTGATTTGTTATTCTTCATAAGCTCCTCCTTCCACACATATATAAAAAATCATTACTATTCTAACATAAAAATATTATTTGTGCAAGATATATTATAAATTTTATATTTTTTTTACAAAATATTGTATTTTTACGTTAAAATCAAAAGCACTATAAAAATAAGCCGTGTTGAATTTACACGGCTTATTTTTATAGTACAGCGTTTAAAAACTGCTTGGTCCTTGGGCTTTGAGGATTGTCAAACACCTCGCTAGGTGTTCCCTCCTCAGCAATTACGCCCTCGTCCATAAAGATAATGCGAGTGCCAACCTCACGGGCAAAGCCCATTTCGTGAGTAACTATAACCATAGTCATTCCCTCGTTGGCTACCTCTTTTATAAGGTTCAAAACCTCGCCAACCATTTCAGGGTCGAGTGCTGATGTTGGCTCGTCAAATAGCATAACCTTTGGGTTCATAGCAAGAGCTCTAACTATAGCGACCCTCTGCTTTTGCCCGCCTGACAAGGTTGATGGGTATGCATCTGCCTTTTTCTCAAGTCCTATACGGCGCAAGAGTGAAAGCGCATTTTGACGGCATTCCTCTTTAAATTCCTTTGTGGTTTTGCCCTCTGCCTTTGCTTTTTTCTTGTTAAGAGCATAAGGCGCTATCATAATGTTTTGTAGAACTGTTTTGTTATTAAAAAGATTGAACTGTTGGAAAACCATTCCAATTTTTTGTCTATGCTTATTTATATCAACCTTTTGGTCAGCTAAGTCCTCTCCATCAAAGAAGATTGAACCGCCGGTTGGGTCCTCTAAGCAGTTAAGACATCTTAAAAATGTACTCTTGCCTGAGCCGGATGGACCAATAACAACAACCTTTTCGCCTTTGTATATATTAGTGCTTATTCCCTTCAAAACCTCGTTTGAGCCGAATGCTTTTTTTAGTTCGCTAACTGAAAGTATTGGCGCAGAGATATCTGATGAGGTAACATTTGTATTCTCGGTCATTATTTTGCGCCTCCTTTTCTATCACTTTTAGAAAGGGACCTTTCCAAAAGTCTTATAAGCTGAGTGATTATAAATATCATTACAATATAGCAAATTGCCATAAAGAGATATGGAACCATTGGCTCGTAGTTGTTTTGTCCGATTTTTGTAAGTGCTACATATAAGTCCATAGCACCAACAAAGCTGATAACTGATGTTTCCTTAATCAATGAAATAAATTCATTTCCTAAAGATGGCAAAATGTTTTTAACAGCCTGAGGAACAACAAACCTTATCATTGTCGAAGCGTAGCTAAAGCCTAGCGCACGGCCAGCCTCTAGTTGTCCCGGATCAACTGAATTTAGTCCTCCTCGCATAACCTCGGAAACATATGCCGCACTATTTAGTCCAAATATAACAACGCAAACATTTTCCTCTGAAATTCTGCCAAGGCCAATGAGTGGTAAAACAACAAAGTAGCCTACAAGAAGCTGAACTACTATTGGGGTGCCTCTGAAAAATCCAACGTAAAGTCCACAAATTTTATCAGCTATTCTTGGGAAAACCTTGTACTTTGGCATAACGCGAACAGTAGCAATTACAGTACCTAAAATTACACCTATACAAAGTCCTAATATTGCAATTTTTAATGTATTTCCAAGACCTTCAATAACCTCTTTATAGCCACCATCATAAATAAATGAGTCTATAAATTTTGAAATCTTGTTGCCAAAAGAGCCCATATAATTTTCCTTTCCTAAAGAATTGCTAATCGCAACAATTCCTCGCTTGGTTAGAGCGAGGAATTATGCTTTAATTATTCATTCATTGATTTAACAATGATTTGTGCAGGGCCCTCATCAACCACAACAAAGTCAATTTGACCATTAACAAGTGCTTGAGTTGCGCTTACTGCCGAGTCATAGCCCTTTGCTGTTACAGGGAAACCAGCAAAGCCCCAGTCAGCATCGCCTTCAACATAAAGACCACCTGTTGTGCCGTTTTGGTAACCGATAATTGTGTCCTTGTTCATTGCATTGAGCTTAGCCTCAACATCTGCTGCTGTCTTGCAATCTGCAAATGTTGTGTCGCCTGCCTTTGTAATGATAACTTGTGATGCGTTGTAGTATGTATCAGAGAATGTAACCTGCTCCTCACGCTCTGGTGAAACTGTAAGACCAGCCATAACGATGTCAGCCTTGCCTGTCTCAACAGCTGTAAGTACAGCATCAAAATTCATATCCTTAATTACAAGCTCTGCGTTCATTTTTTGAGCAATTAAAGCTGCAATTTCAATGTCGATACCGCAGTATTTGTCACCCTTTTTGTACTCAAATGGAGAGAATGGTGTATTTGTAGCAACAACGAGTTGGTTCTTTGAAGCATCCTCTTTACCTGCATCAAATGTCTTGATGTTTGCATCATCTCCAGAGAAGTACTTGTTAACGATTTTGTCAAGCTCACCATTTGCTTTGATTTCAGCAAGAACGCTATTAACAGTAGCTAAAAGTGCTGGGTCGTTTTTGTTTACGCCGTATGCATATTGCTCGTTTGTCAATTTAATTTTCACATAATCAACAACGTCTTCCTTTTCTCCACAAGAAGCGAAGCAGAAAACAGTAGCGATAAGCATTATTGCAACGATTGTAAGTGAAATAATCTTTTTCATTTTTGTTTCTCCTTGAAATAATAATTTTATTTTTGCTTAATTATTATATACTCATATTTCTTAATTGTCAACTGCTTTGTGAATATTTTTTCGAATTTTGCTTAAATATTCACGTCAAATTGCATATATTCACATTTTTATTCAATCAATGCATAAATTTTTTTACCAAAAGCAATATACACCCCAAAGGTTAGACCCATTTGGAGTGTATACAAAGCTCGTATGTTTTTACTATTCTTTTGAAAGCAATATTTTATCCATTACCTCAATGCGCTTCTCTGCAAAGGTTAAAATTTGCTCTAAGTGGTCTATGCTTTGAGAAGGGACACCTGTCCATTTTTCTCTTTCTGCTTTCCTTACAGCATCGGGGATTGCATCAAAGAATGCTTCAAAATGGCTTGTGATGTTTTCCAAGGTTAGAATTTCTTGTCTTAATTCTAAATATCTTTGACAAACACGGTCGAAATAATTAACATAAATTCTTTCCCATAAAAGATTCATATGAGAGTGGTTTCTTTCGGGGGCGAGTCCCTTGCCGTCAACAAGCGCAGATATTGGGTGGGTGTTTTCATCAAACTCAATATTTCCATTCCATCTCATACCCCATGTGCCATCCATATCATACATGCTACTAAACCACACCTTGCCGTCATAGGTTACCCAAAGTATGTTTTTACTTGTATTATCGTCGGCACAAATGAAGAATGTATATATCATTGAATCAATGCACTTATCAATGTCAGCATACTGATGGATTCCATTTTTAAAGTCTTCGCCATCGTTATTATAAACGAACTCTATCAAAGCAAGCATACTATCATATGCCCATTGAGTGCTATTATCATCTAAGCTGTCCTCGTTTGATGCGTATTCAAGAACGAATCCACTTGTTGAAATTTCTCTGAAAGAAACTGCGTTATTCCAGGTTTCAGCCATAAATATAGCTTGATTTTTCTCATCGCTATCGTGCATATCGAGCATCCATTTGTCCTTTGGAATGTTCATTGTATAAACGCCCTGATACACGCCATTATTGTAAACTAAAATCGGATAACCATCAATTGCTCCGCCATTTGGAGTATTTATTAATTCATCATTTCTTGATTTTACAATTTCGCCAAAAATTTTGCCAGACACCACGTTTCTTGACTGGGAATAGTCAATATAATTGGCTTTCATACAATATTTATTTTCCTTGCCCCAGCCATCAACTAATTCTACCTTGTTTTTAGTTCCGTCTTCCTTTAATAGCTTTATGTTGAAATTCTTTTTAGGATAGCCAGCGCTTGATGCGCCTTGCACCTTTATTTCAGCCGTACAAGCGAAGCTAAGTTCCTCGGAATCATATGTGAAATCAACGGTATAGGGTTCTTCTCCTTCTTTTGTCTTTGAGATTGGTAGGGTGCCACCCAAGTTGACAACAGGCATACCGACATCCTCATATGTAATTGGCTTATATATATTTACTGTTGCTTCCTCACTTGTAAATATTCCACAAAAGTCAACGGAATGCTCGTTTACAATCAATACAGATTCAAGAGTCATTTTGCTTGTGTCATATTGCTTGTTACATTGAATGCAAAGTCCGTTAGCATCGCAAATATGGTAGTTATATATTGCGTTTTCCTTATCTATTTTCAAGTCTTCCTTGCATCTGTCACAGAAATATTCTTCCTTTTCGCTTTCGCACAATGCTTCTGTTCTTGAGATAAGCTCCCAGTTGTGCCCGAGCGGTGCACCATCTGTCAGCTCACAGCAATCACAAAATCTAGCAGTTGTGCAGGTTGCGTTTTGCCAATTGTGAGCGCCTAGCCCACCCTCTGTCGCTTGACAGTTTTCGCAATGCTTTGCTTCCTTACAAGTTGCTTCTATCCATTTGTGTCCATACTGAAAGCCTTCCTTTTGAGAACAAACAGAGCAAACTCTTTCCTTATCGCATCCTTTAAATTCCCATTCGTGAGGTAAATCCTCGGTTGATGTCTCTTTACATCTTTGGCATATCTTTGGATTTTTGCAAGAGGTTATTTTCCAATCGTGTCCTAGTGCTTCTCCGTTTGTTTCGCCACAGCTCGTGCAGGTTTCTGGAGAAACACAGCTTGCGCTTTCAAAGCTATGTTGGATTTCGTTTCCTACAAATTCGCATTCAATACAAACAGGAACCTCAAGACACATATCTGTGTTCCAGATGTGCTCCTTTGCTTCTTCCCTTTCTCCACAGGATTTGCATATCTTCACTTTTGTGCAAATTGTAGATGTCCAATCGTGACCTAGCGCTTCGCCCTCGGTTGTACCACATACTTTACAAGTTTTTGGGTTTGTACAGCTTGCACTATTCCAGTTGTGCTGAAGGGCTTCTCCCTCTGTTACTTGACAGCTTTTGCATGTTTTGGGGAGTTGGCAGGTTGCAGGGTTAAAGGTGTGCCCGTTGGCTGTGCCCTCTGTTGCTCCACAGAATACGCAAGTCTTAGGAGACGTGCAGGTCGCCGGACTGAAATCATGCTCACATTCCTTGCTTCCACAAGAAATTAAAGCCAAGGAAAATACAAATATTATTGATAATAAAAGCAGTATTTTTTTCATTAATTGCTCCTTATATTAGTATTCTATTGATAGTATATCATAACAAACGCTAGTTTTCAATAGAATGGTTCTTATAAAAAGCAAAACCAGCCACAAGAGCTGGTTCTAATAGGTTATTTATTAACCAATTTTTGATGGATTTTCACATTTCTTTTTATTTTCCAAACACAATATTAAATAATCACACTCGTCGCAGCAACACTCAATAAGATTGCCATTTTCGTCAAAATACTCTCCGTTTCCTAAACAAGATGTCATATTACAAGGAGTTAATTCAACACCAGTTACATCTATAATTTTTTTGTTCTCCATTATAATTCCCCCTTGAAATAAAAAAGTGCGCCCCCGAAGGAACGCACCGAAAAAGCACCATCCCTCAAAGCTGCTACACTTCTTCACGAACCCCTAAAGGTATTGGAAAAGAGAGATAATACCTTTTACCGATATTATCCCTTTAGAGGTTCAAATTATTCGTGATTCGAAATGTAGCACCTTTATTATAACACAAATTTAAGAAAAAACAATAAGAATTTTAAAAATACTATTTTTCATACCACAAAAGAACCCATACAGATTATGGTCTGCATGGGTTGATTTTTATTAATTTTTTCGTGTGTTTTTGCCTGCAAATTGGCATATGTTTGGCATACGGCATATGATTTTAAGTTTTGCGAGATAAGAAAAAGCCTTGCGGTGCAAGGCTTTTTAGGTTTAGTTATCTGCGAGTGGCTTCATTGTTGGGAGAAGAAATAGATGCATGGCATATCTTGTCATATCTTCTCATTTCCTTACATTTGATTGATTTTTGATATTCATAAATTGTCATATCTCGGCATAGCTTTTCATGTGTTTGGTACATTTTTTGGTACACTAATTGGCACACTTGGCACACCAACAATTTTCGCCTTCATTTTGCAACAAAAAATACCCCGTACACTTGCTTTCGTACGGGGTATTATCTCTATATATTTATCAAATTATTCCTTTAAAGAAATCAGTAACGCTATTAAATGTTTCTTGCTTTCTGGTCTCAGTAACATCAGTATAAATGTCTAAGGTAGTTCTTATATCAGAATGTCCTAAAACCACTTGAATTGTTTTAACATTCATTTCTGCTTCACACAATCTTGTTGTAAATGTGTGTCTTAATATATGACAACTAAAATTCGGCAATAACACTGGATCATCATCTAAAGAATTTTTTAACAACACTTCATCATTACAGTCTCTAATAATTCTCTTGATTGCTTTGTTTAATGTGCCTTGATGCTGAGGTTCGCCAAATCTATTTACAAATATAAAATCTGTATATCCATCTACTCTTGATTTACACTTAATTCCAAAATCTTCTTGATATTGTTTTTCCTGCAAGATAGCTTCTCTTACTTCTGGTAGCATTGGAATTGTTCTTATTCCAGATTTGGTTTTAGGTGGGTTAACTGCAAACTTATTCCCTTTTCCTTTGCCTCGACTGAAATTTACTAATGTATGATTTACACTGATAACATTCTTTTCAAAATCCACATCTTGCCATCTAAGCCCGGTTACTTCTCCTACTCTCATGCCAGTACCAAGCATAACTGCAAAGACTGGATACCAATGGTTATAGTTGTCGTTATTCTTCAAAAAGTTTACAAACAGTTCTTGCTCACTCTTTTCCAAAGCTGTTCTTTTTTCTGTATCAAAGTTTCTAGATGCTTTAAACTCTCTAAACAAGTTAACAGCCG
Source organism: Eubacteriales bacterium (assembly GCA_045543955.1). Classification (GTDB taxonomy): domain Bacteria; phylum Bacillota; class Clostridia; order Oscillospirales; family CAG-272; genus RGIG2000. Next base: position 901 of record JAZPYB010000028.1, on the reverse strand, counting down.
GATTTGCTTTTAGATATCCATCTTCTAACGCCATTTCAAATACTTGTCTTAATACATTTTGTACCGTTTCAATAGCTGAAACACTCAGGTGTCGTTCATCTAACAAATGATTATAAAATTTCTTTATATCAGACTTAACTACCTTCTTGATTCTTCGTTTGCCAAAGTTTGGTTTCACATATGTTTCGTACATATATATGTAATTTGACATTGTATTATCTCTTACAAGTCTTTTCTTTATATCTTTCCACCTATCAAATATGTTATTGATGGTTAGATTTTCGCCATCAGTTCTTAGGCCGTCATTTATATCAATTTGCAGCTTCTTTTCCTTTTCTCTTAGTTCTTTCAAAGTTCCTGCATATATTGACAATCTCTTGCCTGAAGGCAAGGTATATCTGTAAACATATATACCTTTCTTGTTCTGCAACTCGCCTTTCCTTAATACTATGCCCTTAGCATCTTTACGTTTCTCAGCCATTTAATACCTCCTGAATTTTAAATTAATACGATTATATCGTGTTTTTTTGATTTTGCGAATGCTTTTTCGTTGTTTTGTTGTTTTTTATTTGAATCCGCACTCTTCCCATTTCTCTTTTCTCCAATCATATTACTAAGCAATCTTCTAATGCTTCAAGCAGCTTTCTTCTCTTGATAAGTATTTTTGTACCATTTCTCAAAGCACAATCATAAAACTCATCAGAAACCATTTCTCTTAGCTTATGCTCACCTATGTTAAAATAGGCAGCTGCTTCGGCAATAGTCAAGTTCGCTTTTTCATAGATTGGAACTTCTACCATTGAATACCTCCTTCCTGATACTTCTTTTCCGATTTTCCAATCGTTCAATTTTTGAACAACTATTTTATTTTTATTCTTTTACTGTATATAATAATTAATAT
>JAZPYB010000027.1:0-33960 GCA_045543955.1 Eubacteriales bacterium | reverse complement strand
GCTAAGCGAAGTTGGTAGACGACCGAGCAAAACAATTGAGTATTGTTTTGCGACGGGAGGTAACTAAAACAAGGAGTTTTAGGAGAGAGCCGGTCGAACGACGCGAAACGACTATGTTTTAGGAAGTAGTGCATACCTGACCGTTAATCAGGTTGTCGCTGGTTCCTGCTTCACAGCCGCTACACGAGAATCCCCTAAACTCATACTTCGTTTTGGGGAACCCCTAGCCGTCGCATGGTCGATTATCTGCGCAACTTCAAGTAAGTTGCTTGTTACTCTCCCTACTTTGTTGAGAAAACTTCGGTGAAAACAATTATCAATTATTTTCATCCTCGTTTCCCAGCATTCGGAGCCAAAAAGAACCCTAGACCAATCGGTCTTAGGGTTCTTTTTACTTTTGGCTCCGTTTGTTATGGCAAAAATCTGCTCGGCTTTTAGGTTAACTTTTATTAAAAAGTGCAAATTTCGCTTTGACTTGTACTTTATAATAATCGTGCCTTATGATTTGCTTCTTAAAGATATTCAAAAGCTTACTAAGCACAGCCCAAATATGCCGATCATTATACCTATTAACTTGTTAACAGTCATTTTTTCCTTGAATAAAAATATTGAGCCAAAGCAAACTAAAATAATACCAAGACCATTGAATAGTGGGAATAAAACTACAGACGGCACCGTGCCGGCGAGAAGAGTCATCACCATACTAATAATGCATAATGATAATGCGCTTCCAATAGAAAATAGATATAGTGATTTTGTTCTTGATTTTAGCTCGGTATGTGGCTTTGAAATAACTATTAAAATAAAAAATGCAGCCACAAAGGAGTAATAATTGTATGCACTTACACTTTGTTCCTTAAAGTAAAGAGGCATTATTTTTTGTATAACCATAACAGAGCCGCTTGTCAAGAAAATTATAATACCGAGTATAATTCCTGATAGCTCATATTTCTTTGCTTTACCCTTAGAATCCTTTAAAAGTACTATTGAACAAATAGCAAAAATTATACCAATTATGGACACGAGGTTTAACTTTTCGTTCCATAAGAAATGGCCTAACACACAGGGCACAATCATGCCAGACGCATGGCATAAGGACATAAAGGCAACAGATGTTTTTTCATATCCTGTCATAATTATCGTTTTGCTAATTGCATACATAATACCGCAAGCGATACCACAAACAATTGTACCCCAACCGAATTTGGGAGCATCGTCTAAAATAACTAAAGGGATAAAGAAAAAACTACCAATAAAAAACTTCAACGCATTATAAAATGCATTCATTCGAGTACCGCTTTTTGTAGATGCGTACTTGTCGCAAAATGCGTTTGTTGCATAAAGAGGCACACAAGCTAAAATTATAAGTATTTCCTTCATAATTAAATAGTAATAGTTAAATTGTTTTTCTTTTTGCTTGATAATGTAACTGTCTTGCTTACAGTCTTTCCCTCTTTTGAAATTTCGATTTCATAATCGCCATAAAAGCCTCTAAAATATACAACGCCCTCATCGTTTATGGTTAAATTAAGCTCAGTGTGCCATTTTTTGTTGATTAAATTGTCAAGCATAATGTAAGATGGCTTTGGTGTCATATCAAATCTTAACAACCCACCATAATACACATTTTCACCCAGTGACATGTTCCCTTGAGACCATCTTATAGCTTCGGGGGTTGGATTAGAAACATAAGCATAGCCATCAACCAAATTCCAATATATAATTTGCTCCATAGCCGGATGTGAAAACCACAAATGGTATAAATAATTTAGAAGCTTAGCTTGAATTTCCTCATCCTCCCTTTCGTTAGAATAAGCAGGTATAGTAATTTCAGTTACTTGCAAATGATTTATTAGGCTTGAATATAAATCCATGTGCTTATAAAGGGAAATAGGGTTATAAAGAACTTTTGCTCTTTCAATTTCAGCATTTCTATCGCAAAACATATGATATTGCATGCCGATAGCATCAATTTTGGCACCCTTGAGCAAATTTGCTTCTATGTAAGCATAGTAGCTGTCGGTTGCACGGCAGTTAGCCCACCAGCAAGCATCGGTAATTTCATTTATAACCAGCTGATTATTAGGAAAATACTTTTCAGCTAGCTTAAAGCACCATTCAACATAATCGTTTTCATTGTAAAATTTAGTGACGCCTTCATTATAATCCCAAAGCATTTCATTAGTAATCTCAATAGTATGTATCTTATCTGCATATCTTTGAGCGGTTTCTTTGTATCTTTCCTCAAGAGCTTCCTTGATTTCATCTACACTTGCATCAGCCAACCATTGGGGGAACAAATGCTCATAGGCTAAAGCATGCTCTCGTGGCTCAATTCCGTTTTCCTCGCAGTATTCTATGCATAAATCGATAGCAGGTCTGCGATAATATTTTGGGGAATTCTTATCGTATCTAGTTATACCTCTTTCAGGCTCAATAGAGTACCAATAAAATGGCAAGGTCGCCATATTAAATATTCTTTTAAAATACTCTCTATAAAGCTTGTTTTTTTCGTTGGTTTCAAGCTCATCAAGCATAAATAAATTTGCACCAAACTTGAATTCGTGCTTTTTCTGCTTAATCTTGATTTTTGCATTTGAAATCTTATTTCCATTTCTATCTATAATACAAATGCTCATATCGCCCTTGCGATACTTTTCTATATTTGCATTGACAGTGCTTTCGAAAAAGTCATTATTACCCGCAAAAAATTCAAGCACCTTGTTTCTATCCATAATGTTTTTCCTTAAATTTGTTAATTGTTGTGTTTTTTCATATATTCTGTCGGAGATATTCCTATTTGAGATTTAAACTGTTTGCTAAAAAAGAATACATCAGAAAAACCACACATTTCGGCGATTTGATTTATAGAATATCTATTTAATCTTAAAAGCTCACAAGCATAGTTCATTTTCTTTTGAATTATGTATTTTTTAATTGGAAGTCCGAATTTTTTCTTGAATAATCGGGTCAAGCATGGCTCGCTTATGGCGCAAATAGATGCCAAATAACCGTTAGTTAAGCTTTTATCTAAAAAGTTTCGCTCAATTTCATCAATCGCAGGTTCGATTTTTAAATACTGTTCGGTGGGCAAGTAGTTGTTTTTTTGAATGTTTGCAAAAATTTTATATAGCAATGACATGCTTTCAAAATAGTAGCCGTTATCCTTGTTTGTCCAAACAGAAAACAGCTTTTTAAATAAAGCACCGATGTATTCCTTGCAGCCGGCATTTATAGCGAGAGCGGTGCTTGATATAGGTCTGTCAGTTTGAAAAAATACATCTATACATTCACCTAATTTAGCGCGCTCAATTTCATATTTAGAAACGGCTCCACGAGGAAAGAAACGTATAGTATTGGGAAGCACCTTCAAAACTGTATCACCAAAATATACCGTGTATTCTCCCGAAAAGTCAAAAACTAATTCATTTGTCAGAAGTGTGCTCGGATAACTCTCTGCATTTTTTTGTTTTCTAAACAAAACAACCTTTTCGATTTTAGTAATAAGAAAATTATTTTCCATATAATCCCTCCCTAAAAAATTATAAGTCACTTTTTTGATAATTTCAATAGGATCAAATTATATCACATAAATCGATGTTGAAAAAGTACAAATTGATTGGATAGTCAATTTAATCAATATTTACAATATGATATACTAAAAAAAATTGGTTGAATTCGAGGAGGCCATTAATGAAAAAGAAATTATTTTTGATTTTTTTAATTCTAACAATGCTTACTTGCATTTTTGCGCTATCTGTAAGCGCAGAAGGGGTAACTTTATCACAGGACTATGACAGAACATATACTCTTGATGAAGTAAGCTATCCACTTTGGGAACAGGACAGCGAGGGTAACCAACACCCTTTAATTTGGTATCTTAATGGCGAAAATGAAATGCGTAGCGTTTGGGCTGATGGCCAAGCTAACGAAGCCGGAGTGTATGTAAGCTTAGGATGCTGGGAAGGTCAGCTTTCGAAAATGACAGTTTATGAAAGCAACGGAAAGACATACACAAGCGATCTTTCTTTTGTTATTGTAAATTTAAATGGAGTAGAGTTAACTCACAAGGATGAACTCTATCCATTGGAGTATGTACACGCTAAAGCTTTCCATACAAACGAAACAATTCCTAGCTTAACAGAAGCTATACTAAATGAAAATGCTGTGCTCAGGGCGATATTCTTGCCTGATACATTAAAGCATATTGGGTGGTCTCAAGGAATTACAAGTACAATGGCAGCCTTTTACTCATTTAACAATTGTACTGCTCTTGAATATGTTGAGTTTCATCCAGGCACTGTGCTTGATGATAACACATTAAACAGAGGAGCTTTTGTTAACTGTAGCTCATTAAAGGCAATTTCCTTGCCTGATAGCATTAAAATATTTGGAAATGCTGCATTAGCCGGCTGTTCGTCGTTAACAGCAGTGTATCTCCCGGCCGCTCTTACCACACTTAGCGGAGCAGGAAATCCATTTGCAAATAGCGACAATATATACTTCGTAAATGAACCGTTTAGGATGAATTCTGTTAATGATATACCAAGCAAGCCGAAGATGTACTATTTCCCACAAGGGCTTACAAGCTTTGGAGCAACGGTTCTATCTCCTAATGCAAATAAGGCAGTGGTAATTAGCAAAAATGTAACATTCCACTCGACAAAAATGTACGCAGGCTCAGGCGTTGAAGCTGCGGTTTATCTTGGCAATATGACATCCCTTTCCTTAACAAAAGAGCAAAGTACTGCCTTGAATATTTTTATGCCTAATACTACAGCCTTACCGACGGTAACGGCAACAGGAAGCACCAGCGGCTCAGCGGTGTATCTGTGTAAGCTGAATAAGAGCTTCGTGTTTGACCAAAGCTCTTGGAAGGATGAAACCGTTCACGTTGAGGACCCGAGCAAGTCGGTTATAACAAAAGAGCCTAACTGTGTCGATAACGCATGGGGAAATATATACTGCTTCTGTGGAGAATATATAGGCGAAATTGAAATAGAAAATTCTAATGATGGTGAAAAACACGATTTAGAAAACGCAATAGTAATAAATATTGTGTATGATGATTTTGCAAGCACAGGTACTAAAATGCTTAAATGTCCAAAATGCAACGCTGAGGGCATAACAGAGGGCGAAGTTCCAGCACTCTTTACCTGCAACGGTTATTCAGCACCGGAAAATGGAGATGGCGGTATTGCAGTAGATTATAGTGTAAATCTAGAGACAATAGCAGAGTATGAAAGGTTAACAGGCGAAACTGTATCATATGGAATATATGCGGCAACACAAAGTGGTCTTGGCGACAAAGACATTTTCGATGAAAATGGAGAGGTTGTAGGTGGCGCTTTGACAGTAGCCCTAACAAAGCGATATACTAAGGTAAGCATAAAGCTTGTTGGCTTTAATACAGACGCGCTTAAAGCAACAAAGTTTACATTGGGTGCATATGTTGAGGTAGTTGGCACTGAGGGAAAGAAAATTTCTTATCTACAGTCCGGCGAGGTAGCAGACGGCGATAAGTATGCATTCGTTTCATTTAACGATGTAGTAAATAACGCTTTAAGTAAATAACTGAGAAACAAAAAAGCAGACCCTGTGTCTGCTTTTTCTTATTTATAATTAAAATCCTCGTTTTGAATTGCTTTTATTTGTGACGCTTTCTATATTCATAAGGAGACATACCCATATGCTTTTTGAATATTTTGCTGAAAAAATATTGGTCCTTATAGCCGGAGGACGAACCTACCAAGCTAATAGGCATGTCCGTTGTTAAAAGAAGCTCGCTGGCTCTGCCAAGCCTTAATTCAAGTATATATTCGCTTGGTGGCTTACCAAACTCTTTAGTGAATAGAGCAATATACCTTGAATTGCTAAGCCCCTCTAATTTTGCAAGATAAGGAATTTGTATTTTTTCGATATAATTTGCGTGAATATATTTTATTGATTTCTTAAATGTGCGATAACCATTATTCCTTTCTCTGTTTACGGCAATAGTAAGTAAAATTTCCTCTAAAAGACAAGCTAATGAATATTGCAAGAATGGAGCATTAGTCATGTATTGATCAATCATTTTATAAAATAAATCTTTAATTTTAGGAGAAAATTCGCTTTCTAATACATATGGCTCTAAAGAAAAACCTAAATCTGTTAAAATTTTTTCCACATAAGAGCCTGTAAAGTGTGCGAAAAGATATTTAGATGGTGGCTCTCCCCAATAGCGATACTTATATTTTGGAGGATAAAGAACAACAGCTCCTTTTTTTAAGTGAAAAACAGTACCATTTATTTCAGTATTGAAAACACCATCGGTAACATAAATTAAATAATAATCATCTCTACCGTAACAGTTATATGTATCATAAGCATATAACTCATTCTCAAAGCAATCATATGTGTAATTGACAATCAGGGAGTATTCATTAGATTGCTTGCTTTTAGAGTTTAAAATATCCCTGCTTCTAAGTCGTAATTTGTTCAACTAAAAATCTCCTTATAATTCGTTAAATAGTAAAATAATACAAATTTTCACAAAGATAATCTATTTACATAGCACCACAATCATTATAAAATATAAGTATGGAATTGTCAATAAAAATATATGATGTTGGCGGTTAAATTGGCAAAAACCACAAAAAATTTAAAGGAGATGCAAAAATGAAAAAGAAACTTTTATTAAGCCTTGTAATTACAGGCGTGCTTGTGTGCCTTTTTGCATTAAGCGTAGGAGCAAAGACAGTAATTTCTGAAAGCAACCTTGATGAAAATGGTGATATTGTTGCAGACCTGTTAGCAGATTTGGGAGGAAATCATCATTTGTTATCTGTTGATGTTGCCTATACCGATACAAATGGTCAAGTGCAAAATGGTAAATTCTATTATGAAACAAGCTTTTGGGATGCAAGAAACCAAAGACAAATAAAATTTGTTTATGTTCCAAAGGATTTTGATTTGACGCAAATGATTTGTCTTTTTGACAAGGCAGATTTTAACCAAAACGGAAGCTATGAGAGCACTGACTTAATTAAATTACACGAGGGTGGTGGTGGCTTTAAAATCTACAGCTATGATTCATACGAAAATGGTACATTTACAAATACAGTTAATATAATTCCAAATATTCAAAGAGTGTCATACTCAAAATATTTTGTTAAGCTTCCAGATAGTGGCTTTGGCTGGAATGCACCACAATTAACAACCATAACATATAATGGCAGAGAGCCAATAGAGGGTGCTCTTATAGTATCCCCATTAATTGATGAAATTTTTGGAGGAGCCTTTGGTGGTCAAGGCTCAAGTGAAACTGAAAACACATTAGTTACGGGCTTTACAAAGGTAATATTTGAGGATAGAGAGATAAGCGTTAACTTCGGTCAATATTGCTTTACTCGTTGTAAGATAGAGGAAATCTACTTTGGAAAAGGCACATATGAGCTTAGCAATCGTGAAAGAATAGCATTGCTATTTGAAAAGAAATATGCAAACGGCGAGGGCGCGAGTCTTAAAACAGTTATTCTTCACAAGGAAGCTATAATTGGCTCAGGCGAAATTTCTTGGAATGTCGGAAGCTATGATGTAGTTGTTTTAGGCAAGGAAAGCGAAAGCAAGGAATTTTATGAGACTAATAATCAAAATAAATTGCCTTGCGCAAAGAGCGTAACCTATAATCCTTGCTACTATGTTCATACAACTGAGGATGATTATAACTGTGAGACCGCTTTGATTTGCACAGAGTGTGGTACAATACTTGAGGAAGCAAAGGAACACACTCTAACAGAAGTGCGCAAATATGAAAATGGTTACTTAAGTGCGGGTGTTTACACAGTATCTTGTACAAATGATGGCTGTACATATAATGTAACCGAGGACGCACCAGCTCTCTTTACCTGCAATGGCTATTCAGCACCGGAAAACGGCGAGGGCGGTATTGCAGTAGATTATAGTGTAAATCTAGAGGCAATAGCAGAGTATGAAAGACTATCAGAAACAACTGTATCATATGGAATATATGCGGCAACACAAAGTGGTCTTGGCGACAAAGACATTTTCGATGAAAATGGAGAGGTTTTAGGTGGCGCTTTGACAGTAGCTTTAACAAAGCGATATACTAAGGTAAGCATAAAGCTTGTTGGCTTTAATACAGACGCGCTTAAAGCAACAAAGTTTACATTGGGCGCATATGTTGAGGTAGTTGGCACTGAGGGAAAGAAAATTTCTTATCTACAGTCCGGCAAGGTAGCAGAAGGCGATAAGTATGCATTCGTTTCATTTAACGATGTAGTAAATAACGCTTTAAGTAAATAACTGAGAAACAAAAAAGCAGACCCTGTGTCTGCTTTTTTTGATGCTATGCCGAGAACTTGCACGGCTTTTAGCTTTGCTTTATATGCATAGTTATTTATTTTTAAGGTATTTTAAGCCATCTGTTGGGGAGTGTCCTGTGATTTTTTTGAACACCTTTGAAAAATACGAGTAGTCACTGTAACCACAAGCAATTGAAATTTCAGACATATTCATATTGCCTTTTTGAATAAGCTCACACGCGTATTGTATTCTCAAGTTATTTAGATAACTTATAAAACCGATTTGCATATTCTTTTTGAAAAGAGATGAAAGATATTTTTCGGTATAAGAAAATACATTTGCAAGTCTGCCAAGAGAAATATCGTTCTCTCTGTAATGATAATCTACATAGTCTACTATGTTTTGAAAAACGTTGCTTGAAATTTTTTGTTCGTCTGTTTCAGATTCACAATCATCGCTATCGAAAAATGAAAGAGTATAATATAGGACAGCCTCTGTGAGCAAATTCGAGTTGAAGGGTGTTATGCGTCTAATGGCATTTTCAAATATTGTACAAAGAAAACCGAAATCAGTATAATATGGGTTTTCCGGAGTTATATTGCATTTTAGAAGGCGAGAGGTAGCTCCATTTCCCATAAAGCTTATATAAATGTATTCGAATTCGTCATCTGCATCTAAATAGTAAGGGAAGGCAGGAAAGGCAAAAAAAGCATCCCCTCTTTTTAAAGAATATTTCTTGTCTCCTATGCGGAAAATTGCGTTTCCTTTAGTAACTATATGAAAAACATATATCGGATGCATAAACGGTTGCGTTAAGGAAAGACACTCAGTTTCATACACAAAACGCACAGCCTGTATGGTTGAATCCTCATTCTTTGCTGGCATAAACCGGCATATACTTTTACTCATAGCGTGCCTCCTATGATTTCTTAGTTCAATTATATATTTTTTGTACAAACGTTGTCAAGAAAAACAATTATTTTGTGGATTTTTTTACAAATTAAACACGAAAATTTGCATTTACATATTAATTGTTGTTTGTTAAACTAGTTATGTATATTTACATTGAGAGGTGTTGCGATTGGATAGTGCGAAAAAAAGCTCTGGAATAAAAGTATTCACAGATGGTAATTTAACATCACACCTCATTAAATTTGCTATTCCGGTTTTGCTTTCTCATCTTATGATGGTTCTGCTTAATACAGTAGACATGATAGTAGTAGGTCAAAGGCTTGGAGAAGTAGGCACGTCCTCAGTGTCAATAGGTGGCTCTGTTGCGATGTTTTTAAATGCATTCATCGGCGGATTTTCATCGGCGGCGCAGGTTATTATAGCTATGATGATAGGGGCAGGAAAACAAAAGCATATATCAAAATTCATAAGTACAGTATGTGGGTTTGTTTTTGTAATTGCGATTGCATCTATATTTGTAATGCTACCTTTTACTGACTTGATGCTAGATTTACTTAATACACCGAGCGAGGCGTATGAGGGCTCATATGAGTATGCAATGATTTGTATTTTTGGTATTGTGCCAATCTATTTTTATCATATCATAAGTGCTATATTCAGAGGCTTGGGAGATTCAAAGCATCCACTTGTATTTATTTCCGTCGCTTGTGGGCTCAATATAGTGCTCGACCTCATATTTGTTCTTTGGCTTGATATGGGTGTTGGTGGAGCAGCGATAGCAACGGTTATTGCTCAGCTTGTGAGTGTTGTATTTGCTTTTATCGTTCTTTCAAAGAAAAAAGATGCGTTTGATTTAACATTTAAAGTCAAGGATTTTTATCGTTGGGATAAGCACGAGCTTTCTAAATTTATTAAATTAGCTATTCCTATGGCGATAAACAACTCTGCTATACAAATAGCGGGTATGGTAATAAATTCAATGACAAATGATTTTGGTGTCACAGTCTCTGCTTTTGCAGGTATAAGAGCAAATATTGCCACTACTGTTGATTTGATTCTTGGCTCGGTAGCTACTGCGGGAGCTATGATAATAGGACAAAATATTGCTGCAGGAAAATTAAAACGAGTAAATGGCACACTGATACGGGTAGGCATTATTTCCTTGTCTGTCTCAGCGTTTTTAATAGTATTGTTTCTTGTGTGCCCTGTTCCGATTTTTGGTATATTTACAGAGGAAGAAAGCGTTCTTGAATTAGTATATCCTTACTTGCCGATTTTAATTTTTTCCTTAATAAATGCGGGGATAAGGCCTGTAACAAGAGCGTTAATTGACGGAAGTGGAAACAAGCGAATCAACCTAATAGTTGCCCTTTTAGATGCAATTGTAGCAAGAATTGGACTGGCAATTATTTTTGGTGTTTTATTAAAGTGGGGATATATGGGATATTGGTTTGGAACAACCCTTGCAGAGCTTGTCCCTATATTAATCGGTGTAATATTTTATTTTGTATTAGTGCGGAAAAAATTACGCAAAGTCAACATTGAAGAGGAATTAGAAAATGGAAAATAAAGTAATAAAGCTAGGAGTTGTGGGGCTTAAAAGAGGAGCTTATGTTGCTTGGACATTAATTGGGGATGACAATGTGGTTATTCGTGCAATTGCAGATAGCAACCCCGACACCCTAAAGGCTTGTAAAGAGGACTATGAGAAAAATGGAGTTACGGATTTACTTTGCTTTGATAGCATAGAGGAGCTTTTAAAAAGCGATATAGATGCAGTTTATATCGCAACCGACAAGCCACTCCACACAAGGCACACATTAATGGCACTTGAGGCAGGGAAGCACGTTTTAAGTGAAATTCCTGTAATAGAAACAATAGAAGAGGCAAAAATCCTTCGTGATGCAGTAAAATCACATCCCGAGCTAAAATATATGGCAGGAGAAAACTGCTTTTATTGGGCATTTATTGAGGCTTGGAAAAAAATGCGCGAGGACGGGAAGTTTGGCGATATTCTGTATGCCGAGTCTGAATATTTGCACGCAATCCATCCCGATGAGATTAAGCCATATGAGCCCCAAAATCATTGGCGCAGATATAACTCGGCAATAACATATTTAACACACAATTTAGGTCCATTACTTTACATTATGGACGACTATGCCGTTAGTGTTTCCTGTATGGTTCCAAATGTTACCAGATATAATCAGTATAGCAATGGAGACGAAAACGGAATAGCAATATTTAAAACCGCAAAGGGAGCAGTTATTCGCATTTTTATCGGCTTTGGTATGTACGTTGGGTACGACCACAACTTTGCATTATATGGAACGCGTGGCTCAATTCTTACTGATAAAACAAAGCCACTGGAAGATGCGACATCATTTGCAAAAATGTATGAGGTTCCAAATACCTTTGAAAAGTATTTTGAAATTCCTGTCAAGCTATCAAATACAGGAGATGTCTATGGCCACGGCGGAGTCGATGCCAGAATGATACGCGACTTTATCAAATGCATAATTGACGATACTGACCCACCGATTGACGTCGATATGGGCATTAGAATTTCCCTTCCTGGAATTATCGCTGCTGAATCTGCAAGGCGCGGTGGAGAGCTGTTAGAAATTCCAAAGGAATTTAATTAATTTTGTTATCCGCGCTGAGGTGCCACATAATGTTCAAAAGGTAACGGGCGATATTTTTAAGGGGTATAACGACCTTAAATACGTGCTTTTTTCCTTACAAATTTAAAACAAAATGATAGTGGTGGAGAATTGCCCGAAAGTCATAGCTGCCCAAAATACCAAAACCTCACCACTTGTGCGATGTTGCTATTTTTCGTGTTGACACCTCAAAAACCATATTGTATAATAAAAGTACAAATGAGGTGATAATATGAAAAAAATAATGATATTAACAATTTGCTTGTGCTTTGTGCTTTTGCTTTCTTCTTGTACCATAGGTCATATAAAGGACGAAAATGGAGATGATAAATCGCTTTGCAGCTTGACTGACGAGGACATTCTTGAAAATGTGTCCTCATATACGCAGACGGCTGCAATAACCAGCAACGTAGGTGACCGAGTTGTTTATAAGGCAAACAAGTTTTCAGGAGTTACAACTATTAAAAAAATACCTTACGCGGTTGGAGAAAAAATGATTATTCGCTCCAGCATTGATGTGAAGGAGGGCAATTTAAGAGTTGTCTTAATACAAAATGATAAAATTATTTTAGATATTCCATTAGGCGAAAACCAAACAACCATAATCGAAGATTCAAGACGAGATTATAAGATTAAAATAGCAGGGGAAAGCGCAGAATTTGACCTTGAGCTTGAATACGAAATTATTGAAATGGCAGAGTAAGGAGCAGACTCTGACAGAGAAGACAGTGTCTTAATAGTAAAATAAAAAAAGCGGACTTTGTGTCCGCTTTTTTTATGCACTTTATGGAATATCGTTTTCGCTGTCAACCCAAATAATAGGTCTATCTACCCAAAGCTCTTCGAGGGTCATAGCACTTTCATTTGCATAACAGCACCAGTTTTCTTGGAAATTGGTTGTATCTGTTCCGTTTTGGCAATATATAGGTTGGTCTATTCCGTCATCCCAAAGAGGACCTTCAACCATAGTTACAGTATTGGGAACATAAATGTAGTCAAGCGGACAATCAAAGAAAACTCCTCCGCCAAGGGTTGTTACACTGCTTGGAAGCGCAATTTTTGTTATGGAGGTTTCTTGGAATGCGCCGGTTCCGATTTTTTCAACACCATCTTCTATTACGATATTTGTAATGTTTGTGCACTGATAGAATGCACATTGTCCAATGGTCTTAATAGAGCCGGGAATAGTAACGGAAAAGATATTCTTTAGCTTTTGAAAGCCGTAGTCATCTATTTTTGTAACAGGCAGTCCCTTATAGGTGCTTGGAATAACGATAGATGTTTCGCTTATATTGTTCGCCTTTACCGAGTAAGATTCGCCATCATCGTTTAAGGTGTAGGTGAAGGCGTCGAAATTGCTGTATCCAAAGTAGGTGTCATGGCGAGAGGAATCGGATTCTGTATTCCACCATGGTGACCATTCATCAGGTTGAGATGAAGCCTCGCAGTAAATTACTAAATCAGAGTTACAGCCTTCAAATACACCAGTACCCATAAGCATAACTGTATCAGGAATGAAAGCTCTTATAACGGCGGTTTCGCTAAAGGCCGAGGAATAAATTTCCTCAACACCACTTTCTATTGTAATAGAGGATAATTGGGTGCAGGCATAAAAAGCATTTCCGCCTATTGTTTTGATTGAGGACGGAATATAAACGCTTGTGATATTTTTATTTCTTTCAAATGCGCTTTCTCCGATGGCGGTAACAGGCAGTCCGTTATATTCCGATGGGATTTCAAGGTAAGAGGATGTTGAGTCGGAATTAATACCATACACCGTGTATGATGTGTCCCCCTCATTTAGAGAATAACGGAAATCCGCGCACTCGACAATCTCACCATCCACGTAGTCAAACCAAACAACAGTGTAGTCGATACTTTCGGTATGGTTGCTATGGTAAATCTCGGTGTAACGACACCAAAAGCTGTCCCATTTATTTGTGCTTGCTCCGTTCTGACAGTAGAGTATCATATCGGGATTGCCTTCGTCAAATGGAGAAAGCGCCATTGTTTTTACTGTGTTAGGAATGTATAGCTCTGTTAGGCTTTTGCACCAAGCGATTGCATCAGCACCGATAAAGGTAGTGCCCACAGGAATATTGATTACCTCAAGCTTTGTAAAGCTATTGAAGGAGTTTTCACCAATATGTGTTATTGTGCTTGGTAAATAGATGGATTTAATGGTACAGTCGCTATATACATAACCATAAGGAATTGTATGTGCAGATGTCTTTGTAACAGGCTTTCCGTTATAAGACGAAGGGATAATTATTGAATCCTCAGCTTGAACAGCTTGGTTTATAGCGGCAGAGTAGGACTCACCATCCTCATTTAAGGTAAAGGTAAGGTTGGTGTTTGCTTCAAGTCCACATACTGTGCACTTGTCGTTTTCTACTGTGTGATTAGCAAGAGGAAGTGGGTCGCCTGATGAGAGAACGGCGTTGCATACGGAACAAGCCGTCTTGCTCTTAACTCCGTTTTCGGTACAAGTCGATGGAGTTCCTTCGGTTGTTACCTTTGTGTGACCGGTTGAACTGATAACGGTTTGCGCGAGAGTGGTTTCGCCACAAATTGTACATCTTTTTCCGTCGGTGCGTCCTGTGCTTGTACAGGTGGGAGCATATCCTAAGACTGTTTCCTCAACGTGTTGACCTGCGCTTACAATAGCTTCTTGGGCTAAGAGCACCTTGTGGCAGTATGAGCATTCCTTGCCGTCAGTCAATCCGTCAGTTAAGCAGGTGGCGGGATAACCCTTTATTACAGCCTCTATGTGGTTGGTAATTGGAATTTCTGTTTGCTCAAGGAGTGTATTGCCACATTCGTTACACTTTGAGCCATCGGTTAAGCCTGTTGCAATACATGTGGCAGCATATCCTGAGATTGTTACAGGAGAATGGTTTTCTTCGTTTATTGGAGTTTCAATTTGCGCTTCAAGTATAGTTGAGCAGACATTGCATACCTTACCATTTGTAAGTCCTTTCTTCGTACATGTAGAAGCGTAGCCTAAAACGACCTTCTCGGTATGTGCAAGAACAGGAATGACAGCTTGTTCTTGAAGAGTATTGTTACACTCGCTACACTTGATTCCATCTGTAAGACCGGTTTCTAAGCATGTTGCAGGAACGCCGACTATTGTCACTTGCGTATGACTTTCACTTGAAACAGGAATTATTTCCTGCTTGATTAATACTTCATCGCAGGCTGAGCATTTCAAGCCCTCGGTAAGACCTGTCTTTGTGCAGGTCGGCTTTACCTCTTTAAGAATTGATTCTGTGTGATTAGTCATTGGAATAATTTCCTGAGCCTTTATAATTTCATTACAAGCGGTACATTTTATTCCATCGGTAAGTCCTGTAGATTTACATGTGGCAGGGGTGCCGCTGATAGTAGCTTCGGCATGTCCCTTTGCGGGAAGCTCTTTATAAGTGGAATAAGAGCAGACTCCACAGCTTTGATATGACTCCCAGCCTATTTCGAGGCAGGTCGGGGCTTTTGCTTCGTGGCTGATTAGTGTATGACCGGTAGCCGGTATTTCCTTATATGTAGTATAAGAACATACATTGCAGGTTTCGTATTCATTAAAGCCGGGCTCGTTGCATGTAGGCGCTTTAGCCTCGTGACCAACAATTTCGTGTCCAAGAGGGGCGATAGTTACTTGCTTTTCTAAGATCTTTCCACAATCGGCACATTTCTTTCCGTTCGAAAGACCTGAGCTTATACAGGTTGCAGAATAGCCTGTTGTTTTGATTGCTTTATGATTGTCCTCAGCTAATGGAAGCGCCTTTTGAGGGGAAAGCGTTACTTGACAAACAGAGCATTTTTTACCATTTGAAAGACCCTTGGTAGTACACGTGGAAGCTCTGCCCTCAATTATAATTTCAGAATGGGCAACAGTGGGGATAGACCTTGTTTCTTCCTCGCCACAGTCCTTACATATACGTCTTTCAACGCCGGCAACAGTACAGCTTGGTGCTACATCTACATTATATTTACCCCACATGTGGGTATGCTTGTCCATATTGCCTAAGATAATAGCAACAACTATAATTGTAGTTATTACCAAGGCCGCTACCGCTGTTGCTATAATGAAAGGTAGAAACCTTTTTTTAGGTGGAGAAGGGGGCAACGGTGGTGGCGCTGCTTCCTCCGTATTAGTAGATACTAAAGGTGGATTTGATATATCAATCTTATCGTTTAATAGATCATCAAATGATACCTCAAATATTTCTGATATCTTTTTAAGTTTTTCTATTTCGGGTGTGGTAATACCTGTTTCCCATTTATATACTGCTTGACGGGAAATGTCAAGCTCGTTTGCAAGCTGCTCCTGGCTCATGCCCTTGCGCTTACGCAGAAACACTATTTTTTCAGAAAGCTTCATAATTTTCTCCTTGATTTCTTTAGGTGGCGTCACTTTATGAAACAATTGTATCACAAACTTTTGGCTTTGACAATAAACGAAAGCAATCAATTTGTCAACCTTAGGTTTACATTTTGAAAAAATATTGATTTTATTAGCTTCCTAAGGGTTTAAAATTTGAAATGTAAACGAATGTGTACAAAAAATTTTGTGTAAAAAATCTCGATTTTTATTATCAATTGAAACTCAAAAACAAGCCTTTAAAAATTTTCATTGACACAAAATAAGTGATATGATAAAATGAAAGAAAAAGGAGTTTTTTATGCCAAACAATAATTCTATAAAGGTTGTTACCAAAAATAAAAATCTATTTTTGCGTGTTTCACGCGGACATTTTGCTACAAGCCATAGCCATATTAATTACTATATTGATGTTGCTATGCAAAAAACTCGTCTTTCTGAGGCGCAGGCGGTTGCGCGCGAGCTTGTAGGTTATTACAATACAAGCACAATAGTAGATACTATACTTTGTCTAGATGGTATGCAGGTTGTTGGTACTTGCTTGGCAGATGAATTGACAAAGGGCAATTTTAATAGCATTAATGCCCATCAAACAATTTATGTTGTTACTCCTGAGCATACAACGGGCAGCCAGCTCATTTTCAGAGACAATATCGCTAATACAATAAAGGGTAAAAACGTGTTGATTTTAGCAGCATCTGTAACAACCGGTTATACTGCAAGTGCAGCAATTGAGGCAATTAAATATTATGGCGGAGTAGTTGCCGGAGTTTCTTCAATTTTTGCAACAGTTGATAACTGTGCAGGCTACACGGTTCATTCGGTATTCGACCCTAAGGATTTGGCTGACTATGCATCGTACCCATCGCACGAGTGCCCAATGTGTAAAAACGGCGAAAAAATTGATGCTTTGGTAAACAGCCACGGATATAGTAAAATATAATGGAAACAAGATATTATATTGTTACTAAAATCGAGGGCGAGTATGCCACAATTACCGATGAGCAAACAGGCGACGAGGTGTTTATTGCCTTGTTTCTTCTGCCAGAGGGGACAGATTTGGGAACGCGCCTTAAATACGAATTTTTAGAATATAAAATAATATAAAGCCACGTTTTGTGGCTTTTTCTTTTTTTAAGTATAGTTCGTAAAAGCGAACAAACTTGAGGCTTTGGAGTTCGCAAAAACGAACAAAGCTTGTTCAGAAATGACTAGATTTGATTGAAGATTCAAATAATATTTAAAAAATTTTATTCAAAATAACTATTTTATTTGGCAAAAAAGGGCAAAAAAATATGTCCAAAATATAGGTGCTTGGGGTGTGTGCGAAACGGGAAAACAGTGATATAATAATAATGTAAACTTTGGAAGCTTATGGAGGAATTTATGAAAAGAGCTTTTTTGATTGTTATGAGCTTGATTTTGGTATTGACTCTTTCGTTTGCATTGATATCATGTGGTGGAAGCAATAGAGATACTGATACAAGCAGTGCAACAGACAGTGAGGTGGGCACAAGCGACACCAATACAGGTTCAAGCGACACCAATACAGGTTCGAGCGACACCAATACAGGTTCGAGTGATACCAATACAGGTTCAAGCGACACCAATACAGGTTCGAGTGATACCGACAGTAATGACGACGGTGAAAATGAGGAACAAAAGCCTGAGCACATTCACACAGAGGAGATTGTAAAAGGCAAAGCAGCAACCTGTACCGAAAAAGGACTTACAGATGGCAAAAAATGCTCCGAGTGTGGAGAAATACTTGTAAAGCAGGAAGAAATAGAAGCACAAGGGCATGAAAAGACAACTGTTGAGGCTCAAGCGCCAACCTGTAAGGATATTGGCTGGGAAGCATATGAAAAATGCACAAGATGTAGTTATAGTACATATGTAGAGTTACCAATAACAAACGTGCACGAAAGCAGAACCGAAAAGTATGGTATGATGGGTGATTGCAAAAGTGGCTATGTAGCAAACGTGTGTGATCTCTGTGGCGACTACGAAATGGTTCAGCTTGATTTAGTGTGCAACGTAGAGATGTCGAGTGAAGGAAACACCTTGACAATAGAATGTAGAGATTGTGCGCTAACAATAAGCCTTACATCAAAAACCGAGCTCTCTTGCGAGTTTGAAGCAAGCGCAGTTGTTACATATGACGGTGAGGTACTTTTCACTGGCGATTCCTATGAGTATAATAGCCACGCAAATGTTGACTACGACGTAATAGACCTGTCAGACACCTTTGCGTGTGGTGCAAGAGCAGTAGTACTAAAATGCTTTGACTGTGATAAGGTAATGGAGCTTTGTGCTGCTGTGCACGAGGGCGAGCTTGACATTAGCGAAGAGACAAAAGAAAATGCTACTATCAAAACAAGCACCTGCGACGTTTGTTCATTTAAAAAGGTAGAAACCGCTTGGAAAGAAAACGACTGTCAAAAGACAAGCGTTAAAGAGCTTGAGCTATATAGAGGAGATACACTTCTTTATGAGTTTAAGAAAGAAACACCAAATAGCGAGCACGCATTTGAAACTGAATATATTATGTTAGGCGATAGCTGTGATAATGGTTACGTAAAAAAGGATACCTGTGATGACTGTGGCATATCAACCTATGAATTTGGTATTGGCTGTATTGAGGGTAAGACCGAATTTATAAGCCTTGAGGGAATTTCCTCTTGTGGCGGTGGATATATAGTTAATAAATGCTTGGTTTGTAAAAATGTAGCAGGTAACTCATATTTTACAACCGAGTGTAGTGCAGTTGATGGACAAAGAGAAGTAACCGACGAAAACGGTAATACAATAGTTATAAAAACCGTAACCTGCGAGGATTGTGGTATTGTATATGAATATGTATACAATGACATAAGCGAATTTTACTGTACAAATGAGTACTATTTCTGGTATAAGCTTTCTATGGGAGACACAGTATTCTACGAATATGATTACATCAGCGTGGATGAAGACCCTTACCACCGAACAGTATATACCTATGAGCTACTTGGAAATAGCTGTCGTGATGGCGTTTTGGTAACGGAAAGCTGTGAATATGGTTGTGGATACAAGCATGAGTATATTAGGTATAATCACACAGTAAAATATAACGACACGAAAGAAATAGAAATAGACCAAGCATGCGAGGGTACAGTTCTTAACGAAGAGACTTGTATGTGTGGAGTGGAAAAAACCTATTATCTTTCAAGATGCGACGGTTCAGAGTATAATTATGATTATGGCGAATTATATGAAAAAACAACAGTTACCTGTCCTGATTGTAATCTCCAATATACAAATGAAATAGTATATGAGGTTGGTTCATGCAAGAATATCGGCAAGGGAGCTTTAACCTTAATAGTTGGCGATAAAGCATACTATGACAATGAAAGCTATATTTATTACGATTCTGATTATCACGTTCGTGAGGAAGAAGCAATCTTGTTCGGAGATAGCTGTTACGATGGCTACCTTATAGTATCAAAATGCAAGGATTGCGGCGATACTGTTTATAATTATGACGAATATCATGAGGCAAGCGATGAAGAAATAACAATAATTACAACCGCGTGTGGCGATATAGAAATAACACACTCTGTATGCTATTGCGGAGAAAGAGAATATTATGACTATTCGTATAGCTGTGATGCGCCCGCAGAAAAAACAATTATGACGGATGAAAACGGCTTTATAAATGAGTATTATATCCGCACATGCGAAAGCTGTGGAACTGTGATAAAGGAAGATTATATAGAAACAAAGGGCGACGGATGCACATCGGTTGAAACCAAATATCTAACCTTTATCTATAAGGATGAAAACGGAGAAGAAAAAACCCTTGAATATGTATATATAGAGGGTACAAAAGAGCATCATAGCTACAAATACACATATGAGATTGTGGAGAATAGCTGCGAAAATGGCGTGATAGAAACCGCAACCTGTGTAGAATGTGGAGAAACTTATGTAGACGAATACTCCGGTGCGCATTCTCCAAGAGCGGATTATGGTTATGACATACGCTTTGACTACTACGGAAGCGCATGTGGCGGTTGGTACAGATACGGCATATGCCCTTGTGTGGAGGCGGTGGTTTCATTTGACCTAAGCACCTATTACTGTGATATGGTAACAACTACGGAAAGTGAAGAAATAGACGGAGTTTTATATACCACAAAGACTGATACCTGCCAAAATTGTGGTCTTGTAATTATCGCAGTTTCACACGAAAAGACCGATGGCTGTTACACATACGAATATATTGTTCGCACAATTAAAATGGGTGAGCGTGTAATAGTTGATGCACAGAATGAAACACACATAAAGGAAGAAAAACACGATAATACCATTGAATATGAGCTTGAAGGCGAGTCCTGCTATGATGGCTGGTACACAAAGGAAACATGTAAGGACTGTGGCAAGGAAGCAATTTATTGGAACAATTATCACGAACTTGTTTATAGTATTGATTCCTCTATGCTTGATGGACAAATTTGTGAGGAGCATTCTTTTACAATAAGTGTGTGTCCGTGCGGAGAATTGGGAGACTTCTACGTCGATGCATCTGAGTGGGGAGGCTTTGAAGAAAACAACGGTGTATATTCTTGCGCTGAATGTAGTATTGTATTGACCAAGGCCATAAGCCAAACAGAAAACGAGGATTGCACAGTAGAATATGTTGAAGCATATAAGGTTACTTTAGATGGCGAGGAAAAGTTCGCAAAAGATGTAACAATGGTACTTGAAAAGCACGATTTTGAGCTTGTAGGCTCATCCAAGGTGGATGGCAATTTGGTAATAGATACAGCTTGTAAAAAATGCGACCTTGCTTTTTCTAATGAAATAAAGACAACCGGCGAATTTATAGAGGGCAACTGGACAAACGAATATCAATTTACATTTACACCGGAACAAACAGGCGACTATTCCCTTTACGTTCTTGAAAACGGAGAAAGCTATGTTACAATTGTGTATGATGAAAACGGCGACTTTATATCTTTAAGAAATGGTGCTGCGCCATGCGTTTTAGTGGCACAATTAGAGGCTGGAAAAACATACACAATCAGCTATGGTAACTGGCTTGGTCCAAATGCGTATGAATATGTTTTCCTAAAAGGAAACGTGCCAATTACCGAAGATATAGTGGCAGAAGCAGTTGATTATGAGATTGAAATCGACGGCATAACATATAATGTACAAATAAGCAAGGACTGTGGAGTGGTTTTAAGCTACACAGAAGCCGTGCTAGAATAATTCTCCCCTAAAAAAGGAACAGACATTTGTCTGTTCCTTTTCATTTTATTTAATTTTGCCTCCATCTGATGAGGGAGGTGTCAACGTAGTTGACGGAGGGAGAGATATATCAAGATTAAATTATCTATTCTTATATTCTTCTAGTATATCTTTTGACACCCAGTTTACAGCCTTCTCCAGTGGGAGAAGGTGTCAACGCAGTTGACGGATGAGGTGTCCTACTTTAAATCCTCAAAAGTTACACCTAACTTTGCCATTATATCATCTGCCACTGCATTGAAATTTTGATTTATGTCTTTGTTGGAATATCTTAAAACAGAAATGCCCCATTTTGACAGCTCTTTATCTCGCTTTGCGTCCATTTCTTGATGTTCGCTTGATGTATGCTGTATACCATCCACCTCAATTACCGTTTTCTTTTCGGCAATATAAAAATCAACTATATAGTTTTCAATATTATGTTGTCTTCTTACATTGAACGGCAATTTTTTAAGAAAATCATACCAAAGATGCTTTTCTTCAGGTGTCATATTTTTTCTTAATTCTTGTGCATTTTTCACTAGTTTTTTATTGTAAGGTATCATTTTACACCTCATCCACCACAATCGTCCGAACCCCGAAAGCTCAGTTTTCGCTTTTGGGAACCCGACTGTGGTCCCCCTTCTCCCACTGGAGAAGGCTTATTATCTATTCTTATATTCCTCCAAAATATCACGAGATACTCGGTTGTTGGCTCCTTTGTGCAAAGGGAGCTGTCACGAAGTGACTGAGGGATTGATATTTTATCTATTCTTATATTCCTCCAAAATATCACGAGATACCCAATCGTTTGTCTCGGGACTATAATGTATCAAGTCCCAACGGAAAAGAGTGTATGGGTTCTCGGAGTTATAGTGTGGTGCGCGCGTGCTATCAAACATAGTTACCTTTGGCATTTCGTTGCAAAGTTCACAGAATACCTCGTTAATAAAGTGCATGCTTGGTAGGTGCTTGCCCTCCTCAATGCCGGTCAAAACCGCCTCAAAATTCATTTTGTGAAGAACGATAGGACATTCGTAGCCAAGCGCTTCGCGTAAGCCGCTAAAGATAGTCTTATATGTGTTTTTAAGTCTGTCGTTGTCCTTTAGGTTAGGCACGCTTTGCCAAAATTCCTGCTCGCCACCGCGCCAGTGCATACCGACAAAATCGGGCTCCAGCTCGTTTTCTTCCATATACTTTTTAAAAAGAGAAAGCACGTGACACGCATATGGGTACATTGAAATATCGCAATCTCCCAGCTTGCCGGGGATTAATTTTTTAGGCCTATTTGGCGACCACATTCCGTAAACCCCTTGTGAGCCAATAGAAATCTGAATTATATATAGGTCGGGCAATTCCACACCATTGTCAATTTCTGCCTGCCAGTTTTTAGCAAGACAGTTGGGCACAGAGTAGGTGTTGTCTTGGTTTTCAGCCAGGTTCATACCGTAGCTTGTGTAACCTGTAAATTTCAATCTCTCGGTGTCAAAGGATTGGTTAGGCTCACGATTCAAGCCGAAAACGTTTTTAAGTGGCTCCTTTATAATGTCTGTTTCAGTCATAGGTACGCCGTGTCCTGTCGCGTTAGACTGACCGAAAATCATAAATACTGCGATTTTTTTCATTTATTCTATCTCCTCAATATAGTAAAGCTGTGACTCGTAATCGCCCCAGCTTTCAGCCAGAAGAAGTCCGTTATACATAAGTGTAGCGCCTTGATAAATTTTGTCGTCGTTTACCTTATAGTATTTATTCTCGTCAAGACCGCGCAAGCGAACAAATTCGGGATAGGTGTTTGCCTCGGTTCTATATTTAACTGCACAAACAAGCGCCTCGCTCTTGTCCTCTGATGCAACCTGCCATATGCAGTATAGACTATCTTGCTCGTATGGAGAACGCAAGCGATAATATTCGCCTCTTTGAATTAGCTCATAGTGGCGCTTGAATTCCTCGATTTGACGTTTAACTTCCACCTTTTCCTCGTCTGTCATCTTGTTTACATCAAGCTCCAAGCCATATGTACCAAAGTAAGCTACATTTCCTCTGGTTTTCAAAGGAGTTATTCTGCCTGTTTGATGATTAGGGGAAGCCGAAACGTGCGCGCCCATAGTCGAAACGGGGTAGATAAAGGATGTGCCGTGTTGAATTTTCAATCTTTCAATCGGGTCAGTGTCGTCACTTGTCCAAGCCTGTGGCATATAGTAGTGCATACCACAGTCAAAGCGGCCGCCACCACCCGAGCAGCTCTCGAATAGAATGTCTGGGTAGCGAGAGGTAATTCTTTCAAGCAGGTCATATAAGCCAAGGACATATCTGTGGTAGATTTCCCCTTGCTTTTCGGCAGGCACCTCACAGCTATATAGGTCGGTTATGTTTCTGTTAAAGTCCCACTTAACGTAGGAGATGTTTGCAGAATCAAGGATTTTACAAATCTGATTATAGATATTATCTCTAACCTCTTTTCTTGACATATCAAGAATGAGCTGATGACGTGCAAGAGTAGGCTGACGGTTAGGCATTTTAAATGCATAGTCAGGATGCGCACGATAAAGGTCGGAGTCCTCGTTTATAGCCTCTGGCTCAAACCAAATACCAAATTTCAAGCCTGTCTCGTTAATTTTACTTGCAAGCTCGGAAAGCGTACAACCAAGCTTCTTTTCGTTTGGAGCCCAGTCACCAAGACCGGAAAAGTCATCATCGCGCTTGCCAAACCAGCCATCGTCCATAACAAATAGCTCAACGCCAAGCTCCGAGGCATCCTTAGCCATAGAAATGAGCTTGTCAGCGTTAAAATCAAAGTACGTGCCCTCCCAGTTGTTAATAAGAATAGGTCTGCGCGCATTTTTATATTTGCCACGACAAAGGTTATTTCTAATTGCTTTGTGTAGGTTTTGAGAAGCTGGCTCAAAGCCGTTATAAGAAAAGGTCATTGCAACCTCGGGTGCTTGGAAGGACTCGCCGCTTTCTAGAACAAAATTAAAGTTTTCGGGATTGATGCCCATAACTAAACGTGTGCTGTCGGTAAAGTTTCTTGATGCACTAATCAAAAAGCTACCACTATATACAAAGGCAAGGGCATAGGCATCTCCGTTTGTTTCGGTAGCATCCTTGCTACAAAGAATACAGGATGGGTTCATAATATGACCACTGGCACCTCGGGTGGAGAATACTTGGTTCTTTCCGTGTGCAACAGGCGTTCTTTGGAAGCGCCTTTCCTGTGCCCATCTTCCTTCAAAGGAAACTAGGTCAAAGTCCCCATAATTAAAGTCAAGGTTTAAGGAAAGCGCCTTTTCTATATTGATTTTATTGTCTGTCTTGTTTTCAATTTTCACACATCTTGTAATTAAATCATATTCTGGCAAAACACCATAGTATAGGTGCAAATAAATGTCGTAAACACGGTCCTTTAAAGTTACGATAAGGGTTTCTCCCTCCTCGCCATAAAAGGCAGGCAAGCCGTCAATGGAATATTTGCCCTGTTTTATTTCTGCATTATAAAAAACAGGCTGAAGTCCAATTGTACCATCGCTGTTTCTTATATTAATTGCGCTTTCGCGATAGTCACCACAACCAAAGGTGGATATTTCCTGTGGAAGATGGTCAATTTTAGCCCACGCCTCGTCACCCTTTATAGAGTCTGATTTTGGAGTTGTGTGACACATATCGTTATAAGCTGAGTAGGCAAGATTATCGTTTTCTATTTTTCTGCCATAATAAGTATGTAAAAGCACTCCAAGTGGGTTTATTGCCATTTGGTAGGTTGTATTTTTTGTTTGGATTGTGTAGGTTTTTGCTTGTTCATTAAAAATAATAGCCATAAAAAAACTCCTTTGGGTTGTAGTTGATTTAAGTATATCATTTTATAAATGATATTTCAATAAAATATTGACGATATTTTAAGAAAATGCTATAATAAAAACATCAAACTAAAGGAGCACATTATGGAAATAGGATTGTCAACACCAGATTTTGTAAACGAGCAGCTTTTTTGCGATATGAAAAATGCAGGCATTAAGCATATGGAGGTTTCAGTTTCAAAGGAGTTATCTGAAAAATTATCTTTTGAGGACTTGAAAAATTGGGCAAAAAAATACGATATAAATTTGTGGTCATTCCATCTTCCATTTTGGCCGTTTACGGAAATTGATATTTCAAAGCCATCTCTAGCTGAGGGAAGTGTAGAATACCTAAAGGGCTATATAGAGAAGGGCTCAAAAATCGGCATTGACAAATATGTCATTCACGCAAGTGGAGAGCCAATTGATGAGGGCGAGAGAAAAATCCGTATGGAAACTGCCAAAAAGAGCTTAAAAGAATTAGCCGAGTATGCCGACTCCTTTGGCTCAACTATAATAGTTGAGAATTTACCAAGAACCTGCCTCGGCAGAGATTCAAGTGATATTTTGGAGCTTTTGTCGGTTGACAAAAGGCTAAAGGCGTGCTTTGATACTAACCATCTTTTAAAGGAAAATTCGTCAGAATTTATAAAGGCAGTTGGCGAAAAAATTGTAACAACTCACGTTTCCGACTATGATTTCAAGGATGAGCGTCACTGGCTCCCCGGTGAAGGCAAAATTGATTGGCAAAAAATGATAGAGGACCTAAAATCGGCAGGCTATACTGGCGTTTGGCTATATGAAATCAGTCTTGGCTGCCCAAGGACAATTGTGCGCGATAGAAATTTAACCTGTCAGGACTTTAGCGACAACGCAAAAGTGCTATTTGAAGGAAAAACGCCTATGCCGATAGGAAAAGCTAAAGAAAATCTTTAGTTGACAAAAAAAGCGACTTATAGTATAATATATTAAATTGATAAAAACGAGGTAATGAAATAGTTACTCGGGAGGAAGTTAAAATGTTGCTATTTTGCGCGGACAGTTGGTTTTCTTGGCCGGTGGTATTTTCTATAATAGCGGGTGTGCTTGCTTTGGTTGCGTGTGCAGCAGTTATTGCGTTAATTGCCTTGCTTATATATTTTATTGTCCGCAAGGATGATTTTGTTATCGAAGAGGTCACAGTCGAAGAAAAGAAAGAAAAAGAGGAACAGCCCACTGATTCTAAAACCGAAAGCGATGAATAAAAAACGCGCCTTGGCGCGTTTTTTTAAGTTATAATTTTATTGACTTTAAATATAATATATGCTAAAATTATTCTAATGTGGTCTTAATTTTTAAAAGGAGGAGAGTATGTCTAGCAGTGATATGATAGCAAGCATAAAGGCAAAAAAGGTTAAAGAATTGCCGGAAATTTGTGCCCAAATCAGAGAACAAATAATTGAAACTGTTTCAAAAAATGGCGGACACTTAGCCTCCAATCTTGGCATGGTTGAGGCAACTGTTGCCTTGCATAGAGTTTTTGACTCACCTAATGATAAGATTATTTTCGATGTTGGACATCAGTCCTATGCGCATAAGATTATAACGGGTAGAGATGATTCGTTTGCGACTTTACGTCAGTTTGGCGGTATTTCTGGCTTTCCCAGAAGAGAGGAAAGTGAGCACGACATACTAAACGAGGGCCATAGTGGAACATCAATTTCTGCCGCTATCGGTATTGCCGAGGCGAATAGGCTTTTGGGTAAGGAGAACTACACAATCGCGGTTATTGGCGATGGCTCGATAACTAACGGTATGGTTTATGAGGCTTTAAACAATGCCTCAGGCAAGGATTTAAGGCTTATCATTTTATTAAATGATAACGAAATGTCAATCTCCAAAAATGTTGGCGGAGTACATAACTATTTTTCAAGATTAAGAGTAAGCAAAAGATATTTTATTTTCAAGCGCCGTCTTAAAAAGGGCTTTAGATGGATTCCGCTTCTTGGCAAGCCACTTACAAAGCTCAGCGCACGAATTAAAAATGCGACAAGGCGCGTGTTTGTTAAGGACAACCTCTTTGAGGAGCTTGGGCTTGAGTACCTAGGACCAATTGATGGAAATAATATAAAAAGGGTCGTTCAGGTTTTAGAGGAAGCAAAGACAAGACGTGGCTGCACAGTTGTTCATATAAGAACTAAAAAGGGCTGCGGCTATGAATATGCAGAGAAGGAGCCGAATAAATATCACGGAATTGGCAGGTTTGATATTGCAAACGGCTATAGCGCCGACTATGACGAAACCTTTTCAACTCATATGGGCAAAAAGCTCACCGAAATGGCAGAGGGCGACGAAAGAATTTGTGCAATTACAGCCGCTATGTGTGACGGCACAGGATTAAATTCATTCTATGAAAAGCATCCCAATAGACTGTTTGATGTTGGAATCGCAGAGGAGCATGCAGTTACCTTCGCCTCGGGCTTGTCCGTCAATGGAATGAAGCCTGTGGTGGCGCTTTATTCCACATTTGCTCAAAGAACATATGACCAGATTTTTCACGATATAGCAATTCAAAAATTGCCAATGACACTTCTGCTTGATAGATGTGGACTTGTCGGGGGAGACGGAATTACCCACCAAGGAATTTTTGACTACCCCTTGTTTTCCTCAATTCCAAATGCTTATATATATTCACCCGAAAATTATAGTGAGCTTGACTATTGCCTTGAAAGAGCGATAGGCGACGATAATTTTGATATTATAAGATATCCTAAGGGCAAGGAAAATACATATACACCGTTTAAAAATATGATATTAGATGAGGAAAATCTGATTTCATATTCCGAAAATATAAAGAAAGCAAAGAAAGTCATAATTACATATGGCAGGCTTTGCGCACTCGCAAACGAGGTGGCAGGCGAGCTTAGTGATGTTGCAATAATTAAGCTGATTAGAATTTCTCCAATTGATTTTGAGAAATTAAATGAGCTTTTAGATGGCAAAAAGCTAATTTATATTTTAGAGGAAGGCTACAAAACCGGTGGCGTTGGCGAAAAAATTCTAGCCAACGTAAAAACACAAGCCAAAACCTATATCCACGCAATAGAAGCCTTTGTCGAGCACGGAGAGTTAAACGACCTATATAGCTTCTGTGGATTTACAAAAGAGAATATTATAAATAATATAAAGGGTTGACGAGTTTATAAAAGTGTTATATTGACAATGGTCAAACCTATGAATCTCTCGTTGGACAAAGCGCAAATTCGGTAAAAGCAATATTAGAAAATAAATAACGATAAAAACAAAGGCGTATCGCAAAAAGCGATACGCTTTTTTTGTTGCAATTTTTAAAAACTGTACCAGTCAGTATAGGTTTTTTTATGCAATAATAAGGGTGCGAGAATGAATTGGACAAGAAAGCGAGGTTATTATGGCGAAAAAAAGTATCGGGCTGTCAAAGGATGAAAGCCTCGGTATGAAGGAAGCACCTTTAGTAGGAGACGGTGTTTTGGCATTAGCAACAAAAAAGAGAAAAAGGCGAAAAAGAAATGAGTCCTTTAAGGACAGCTTGAAATGTCTTTTAGATTTAGAAGCACCTGAGGATTCACTTGCAGAGGTATTAAAGCAAACGCCTCTCGGTAATAAAATAAATTACCGAGAGGCTATTCTTTTAGCTCAAATAATAAAAGCATATAATGGCGACACACAGGCGGCGGTATTTGTGCGAGACTCCTCTGGAAACAAGCTGAAGGACGGCGAAAAGGAAGAAAAAAAGAAAAAATTTGAGGATTTTTGATGCTCTTGACAAGAAAGGAGAAAAATGAAGCTAGGAGAATTAAAAATAGCATCACTTATGCTAGTAGCACCATCGCTTGAAATCAATTACGATAGCGAAGATTCGGAAAGCATTTGTGAAAAAATAATGGAATTAAAGTCAAACCCAAACATAATTGACTATATGGCGCACCTTCCACTTTCAATCAACAGGGCTTTTTCAGTGGTTGAAGGAAGCGGAGCGACCAAAACAAAACATATTCAAATCCCCGAAGAAGCGTTGGAAAAGACCTTGCGTGGGTATAGGCTTAATTTGGATAATGAAGCTGGCGATGTGCTTTATGTTGAAAGAGTATATCAGGGAGGCTTTTGTGAATTTGAAAGGGAAGTAGAAAACAAAATCCTTTTAAAGAAAAAAAGCTCTCTTGAGGCATTTTATAAATCAAAGCTTGCACGTATAAATGAATCAACAAGCGATTTGTTTGAGCTTGAGCTTGAGGACGGTGTAGCTGAAATATTGCCGTATTTTATAAAAAGCGAATTGATAATGAGCGAAAGTCCGGAGGAAGCAAGGAAAGCCAAGGAATACTTTTTTGAGCTTTTAAAGCCATTTTCCCAAAGCAAAATCGAAAATAATTGCATAGGCGTTGAGACTGTTTTCTCAATGGAGTGAGGTGAAAATGGCAAGAGAAAATAAAATTTATACAAAAAGTGTCATCGGTGGAATAAATACAGGCGATAAAACTGACGAATCAAGCGCCGAGCTTGTAAAAAATATGATAAATAAGGGTGGGCAAAACAGGAAAAGAAACGGCCACCAAAATATTTGCACATTAACCGATTCTGGTCTTAACGGGCTAAGAATTAACGGCATTTATGATTATTCATATTTAGACGGGAACGGACAAGCAATAAACCAAAAAATAGTACACGCAAAAAACAAGCTCTTTAAGCTCGACCAAGTGTTTGGGGGTGCTTCTGAAATTGCTTTGCCTCAAGGAATCACATTAAAGGATCGAAGGAGTCAAGGATTTTTAGCGGGAGAACGCTTGTGGATTGTGGGCGCTGGTGACTTGCTTATTTATGATGGCACATCAATAAAGAGCGCATATGAACATGAAAACGCATATGTGCCAACAACTGCTACCTTTACCGAAAAGGACGGAATACGGGAAAAGGAAAGCCCCAATTTTTTTACTAGAAAAAGGGCGAATGAGTTCCTTGGAACGTCTATTTATAGAGAGAGTGGAACTGTAAACACCTTTTTATTGGACGAAAAAATTAAATATGGCGCGAGCTTTCTTTTGGAAATTAAAATTCGCACAAGAACTAGTGAGGAGGAGGCAGATGAAACCACCACCTCATACATAGGAATAGACTCCTTAGGTAGAGAGGTAAGCAAAATAGTTACTCTAAGATATAGGATTTCTAAAATTCTAGAGGACTCGCATTATTATCTTACCGAGCCGATAACCGACGAGGCAGGAAATATAATAAAGCTTCAAATAGGCGAAGTTGTTTATTCACACGAAAATCTACCATTTGGAATTACAATAAAAAATGGCAGAGAGGTTTGTGCGGCGCTTGATGTAACCGCACCTATAAAGGGAGAAGCAAATGTGCGTATTGAGTACATAAAAGAAGAAGACGTAGAGAAAGACTATTTGAAAAAGGCAGAAATTGTAGCGCTTGCAAACGGAGACAAGGGTGGAGAAATAATGCTTGTCAACTTTGGCGACAATAAAATCTATTTTACAAACGAAAAAATAGGATTTTTCTACCTACAAAGTAAAAATGAAATTTCGCTCGGCACGGAGGGTGAAAAAATTAGCGCAATCGTTAAATTATCTGACAACTTGGTTGGCGCATTTACTAAAAACAGCTTTTATAGAATCAAATTTATCTCGTCATGTGAGGATGGATATGAAATAATCTCGTCCAAAGACCAAATAGGTGCATATAGCCAATCTTCAAGTGCTGTGGTTGACTATGATTGTCTTGTTTTTAACGATATGGGCATATATGGTGTTAGCGATTATAAGTCTAGCTCCAATGTCTTTAGTTGCTTAAGACAGAGAAGCACAAGAATCGATTCACTTCTGGAAAAATACTCAAAAGCCGAGCGTGAGGGCGCGCAGGCAATATCATATAACTCAAGGTACTATCTTTTCATAGGTGGCGATGTCTATATTGCAGACACAAGGCGAAAAATAAAGTCCACAGGTGCTCCAAGCGACGCGTATGAATATGATTGGTGGATGTGGGATAATTGCCCTGCGCGAATTGTATATAGCGATGGAGAAGGCTTGTATTTTGGAACGGAAAACGGACAAATTCGCAAGTTTACAGATGATTTTTGCGATGTTGAAAAAAAGGAATTTAAGGAGGACTCTCTTTCCTTGCTTTTAAAGGACCTCGATACATATACCGAGTTCATAGTGCCAAATTTTAAAAACATCAATTTTGATATTGCAAGAGCGTATCTTTCATCACATAAAAGGCTTCTTTCACAAAGGGCAGTTTATGAAAACGGCACACTTTATTTCCCCGAGCGCGATATGTTTTTTGACAACTCCACGGTTAAGCTTTTTGAAGACGACGAGCTAGAGGCATATAGCAAGGACGGAGAATTTATTTCCTCGTTCAAGGCAGAAGGGATTGACCTCGTTTTTAAATGCATTGAGCTAAACGATATAGCAGGCTTTGAAAACGGACACGCATATGATATTTACATCTCGCGCCCCGACGGATATGAATATGAAATATGCCAAGGGGAAAACGGCGCTATTTTACTTTGGAATAATGAAAAAATCAAAGCAAAGGGAGAGAGCCTTATACTAACAGTTAAAGAAAATATACCTATTGAGTGCATATATAAATCTAATCCGATAAGCTTTGATGATGTAATAAGAAGCAAAAGCATATTTAAAATGTTTGTAAAGCCATCGGAAAGAACCGTCGGCGAGGCAGAGGTATATCTAAGGAGCGAAAAGCACACGCTAGGCAAAAGAATGATAGCCCTAGAGCCGTTTTCACTGGATTCTATGAGCTTTGATGCGCTTTCTTTTAACACTCCATTTGATAGGACCTATTCAATACCTGCATTTTTAAGAGATTTTAAATATTTAACATTTGAAATCAAATCAAAAACCACAAAGGATTTTGGGCTAAAAAGCATTAGCTTTTTGTATTCCTTAAATCCAAAAGCAAGTATTTAGTAAAGGAGAAACAAATTGAAGGACAAATATAAAATTACCGAAGAAGAGATAAATCAAACAATACTACACTCTCCATTTTCGCTAGTAGACTCTCCAAGCGAGACAGGGCTAAAGGCAAAGCAGATAAAAAAGTATTTTTATGAGTTTATTCGCTTTTTTGCATACAAAATCAATATGCACCTTGGAGAGCTTGGCGAAACGCTCTCAAATTATGATGAGCTTAATTTGACAGTAGATAATGTATTGAAGGATATCGGCTTGATTGACGAAAAAATTACAAGCCTAGAGGAAAAGGATACTGAGCTTGGCTCTGGCATTGTGGCTAGCGTGTCAGCACATAACCAAAGCAGTGAATCACACCCTGAGCTTCAAAAGAAAATTGAAGCCGATATTTCCTCCCATAATGCAAGTATGGTAGCACATACCGACATAAGAGAAGGGCTAAGGACTATTTTAAATAAGCTAGAGGTAACTTATAGCTTGGCAAGTGGCAAGAGCAGAGTCTATTCCTGCGAGGATGTAATTGAGGCTTTGGAAACAATAAATAAAGAAGAAATGTGCAAGGGAGATTTGCTTTTAGTTGCCGACTCCAGCTTGCCGGATTTCACTGTTTTTGAGACAGGCTTAACATCTATGCCGAAGGGAAGCCTAGAGCTTGACTATAACGAAATAGCTTCGGGTGAAATGATACCGGAGGCGGGCAAAAGCTATTACTATAACGGCGTAAGATTAATTTCAACAATAGGAAATGTAGAGACGAATCTACTCGCTAAAAATGAGGATTTGGAAGAGCTGGAAAATGCGTTTTGGGAAAACATTGAAGCTGTAAAAAAAGACCTTGACGCAATTGAAAATACACTTGTAAAAAAGGAAGAAAAGCTAGAAAAGGTCGAAAGCACAGCATCGGAAATCACACTTGAAGCTCACGAGGAGTATAATTTAGGGCTTGTTACAGCTCTTGAGTTAGCCTTACCAGAGGAGACTGTCGGGCTTGAAGCAATAGTCAACTTCCGTACAGGCGCGACAGTGCCCACATTTGATTCCCCTAGTGAGCTTGTTTTCTCGGGAGATGACACCTATGAGGGTAGATTCTATCCTATCACCAATCGTCTTTATGAAATTAACATAAAGGAAGTGCTTGGAGTTTTAGTTGCAAAGGTTGGCACAACCGATTATGAGGTAATAGAATGAGACAAATAGAGGGGCATAACCAAAATCAAAAGGCGAAAATGAATAAATTAGCTAGTGCTATCATTTGTGATAATAAGGTTGAAAAACTGCGTTTTTCTTCCTTGACTGTGCCTTTTGATTTTTATCGGCGATTGCTACTCTGCTGTACACAAGTACCGCGACGACTACGCACTCGCCAATTTCTGCTCCCTCTAGTTTGCCTCATAAGAGAGGAGAAAAATGAGATACTTTGAAAGAAAAAGAAGGGGCCTATTTAAAAGCCACTACATAAATGGTGCAGAAAAGAGTGCTTCGGGTAATGGCTCGGTTGAGATAATATCAAGCGCAGGTGTGCCGTTTAAAAGCCTTAAAATAAGTGGCAAAACAAAGCAGGTAAGCAACCAGATATCAAAGCATTATGATTACTTTACTAATCTAGACAACTACATTTG
>JAZPYB010000026.1:0-17118 GCA_045543955.1 Eubacteriales bacterium | reverse complement strand
AAAACAGAAAAACGACTAATATAATAGAAAATACTATAGATAAGTTTTTTAGTTTTGTTATTATTATTTTTACCTCCTCATAAATTTACTTTAGTAGATTATATTTAAACGAGGTAATTAAAATGCAAAGAAAAAATGTAGGTCAAATTATATCTGATATTTTTGATATCCCATTAGATGGTATTGCAGATATTCCCAATGCTGAACTAATAGGGAATACTTTTTTTAATGTTGATGGTTGCATCGGTATTAAAAAATATGAAAAAAACGAAATTATACTTAGGTGCAAAAAATATATTTTAAAAATATCAGGGGATGAGTTACTTATGACTATTTTTTCTCAGGGCAGGGTTAGTATTCGAGGCTTCATAAAATCATACGAGGTTGAAAAGGTAGGGGAATAATGTACTTTTTTAGCAGAGTAAAAGTAACTATTGAGAAAGAGTTTAGAATTAAGGCATTAGATTTAATTTTAAAAAACAATTTAAGTTATATAAATATGAATCTTCTAGATAGTGGAAATATAGTCATAGAGATTTACTCTAAGAGAAAAAAGGATTTGACTGCTCTTTTTGATGATAATCAAATAAAATATGTAGTAGGGAAAGACTACGGAGTATTATCTTTGCTAGAAAGTGTGAAGCATAGATATGGCTTGGCAATAGGCATAGCTTTCTTGATTCTAATGGTCTATTTAAGTTCAAATATTGTGTGGAAAATAAACATTATAGGAAATGAAAAATATTCTGATGAAGAAATTATAGATATCTTAAACCAATCAGGGCTTTCTCTTGGTAGCTATACATCTAATATTGATTATGATAGGCTACACAATAAAATTCTTATGCAAACAGATAAAATATCTTGGATTTCTGTTAATTTGAATGGAACTGTAGCAAATGTAGAGATAAAAGAAACTATGGAGGAAGAGCAAAATAGCGAAGAAAATACATATTCTAACATTGTTGCTTCAAGAGATGGCTATATATGTTCTATTGAAGTAATTAACGGAGAAAAAGTGGTTTCTAAAGGGCAAATAGTAAAAAAAGGAGATTTATTAATTTCCGGTGTCATTAACTCACAGTCTCAAGGAGTGAGATATGAGCATGCAAACGGAACGGTAAAAGCATATACAAACAAGCATATAGAAATCAAAATTCCATCAGTCGTAGAGGAAAAAGTTTATACAGGACGAGTGTATGAGGAAAAAAAGCTCAAATTATTTTCAAAATATATAAATTTTTCTTTAAAAAACAGCAAATATAGTGATTTTTGTGATAAAATAGAGAAAAAGAAAACCATTAAATTTTTAGGATTTGATAATTTACCTATTGAGAAAGAGATATCTAGGTTTTATGAGTACAGATTAGAGACTTTTACTCGCACAAAGCAAGAGCTAGTTGACTTAGCATTTATTGAACTCAAAAATCAAATGGATTTTTCACTTCAAAATGCTGAGCTCGTTTCTAAAACAATCAAAACTGATTTTGATGGTACATATTTTTATGTATACTGTGATTTATATTGTGTTGAGGATATAGCACAAGAGGTTCAGTTTTATGTGATCAAATAAAATGGAGGAAGTCTATGGCAGAAAGAACATTAAACACATCATCACCAAGCGCAACTTCGTCAATTTTTGGAGCATTTGATATAAATGTTACTGTAATTGAGGAAACATTCGGTGTCAAAATTGTTAATCGTCCATCTGCAAATTCAATTGGTGATTGTATAACAATTACAGGAAACACAGAGGAAGTTAATAAGGCATACGATGTATTATCATATTTAAATAAAATGGTTGAGATGAATAATCCAATTACTGAACAGACAATTGATTATGTTATTTCTATGGTGTCAGAAAATGAAACT
Organism: Eubacteriales bacterium; assembly: GCA_045543955.1. GTDB lineage: Bacteria > Bacillota > Clostridia > Oscillospirales > CAG-272 > RGIG2000. The sequence goes on along the minus strand of JAZPYB010000026.1, from coordinate 15,246 downwards.
GAAAAGTTGAATGAGCTTGATGATAATTGCTTTTGTGTTACTGCTAAAGGAAAGCCGATAAAGGCTAAAACCCTCGGACAGCAAAAATATATCAACGAAATTAAGAATAATACAGTTACCCTGGGAATTGGCCCGGCAGGAACCGGAAAAACGTTTCTAGCGGTAGCTATGGCTGTCAAATCGTTACGCAATAAAGATGTTTCTCGCATTATTTTAACAAGACCGGCGGTAGAGGCTGGCGAGCGTTTAGGATTTTTGCCCGGTGACTTACAAAGCAAAATTGATCCATATCTTAGACCATTATATGACTCATTGTATGAATTGCTTGGTCCTGAAACCTGTGCAAGATATATGGAAAAAATGGTAATAGAAATTGCGCCATTAGCTTATATGAGAGGTCGCACGCTAGACGATTCATTTATAATTCTTGATGAAGCGCAAAACACAACCCCAGAGCAAATGAAGATGTTTTTGACGCGTATAGGCTATAATTCGAAGGTTGTTGTTACTGGTGACCTTTCACAAACCGACTTGCCAGATGGTAAAAAAAGTGGGCTTGCCGAAGCTGTAAAGATACTTAAAAATATAGATGATATAGCTATTCACTCATTTACTGAGAAGGATGTTGTTCGTCATAAGCTTGTACAAAAAATTATAGTTGCATATGACAAATATGAAAAGGAAATGAAGATAAATAGAGAAAGAAGGGCAAAAAATTAATGAGACTAACTGTTGATTTCAAGAATGAACAGGATATTATAGAGGTTAGAGTTGCAATGCGCTCGGTAGTTCGTAAAGCAATTTTTAATACTTTAGCTTATGAAGGCTTTGAAAAGGATGTTGAGGTATCCGTTACATTTAATGATAACGAGCAAATAAAGGAACTTAATTCTCAATATCGTAATAAAAACGCAGCAACAGATGTTCTTTCTTTTCCAATGTTTGACAATTATCAAGATATGGAATTTCAACCCGAGCCAGTTCCATTAGGAGATATTGTAATTTCTCTTGAAAGGGCACAAATTCAGGGGTATCATTTATATCATAGTATGTATCATGAGGTTGCTTTTTTAGCTGTACACTCTACATTGCATTTGTTAGGTTATGACCATGAGACGTCAAATGAGGATGAGGAAGAAATGATAAGAAAGCAAAAAGAAATAATGGAGATAATGGGATTCTAATGAGAAAGACAACGTTTATTGCAATAGTTGGTAGACCAAATGTTGGAAAGAGTACACTTTTAAATGCAATACTTGGAGAAAAAATTGCTATTGTTTCATCTAAGCCACAAACAACGAGAAATAGAATAACAGGAATTTATACCAAGGATGAGGACCAAATAGTATTTTTGGACACTCCTGGATTCCAAAAGCCACGCACAAAGCTTGGTGAATATATGCTTGCTGCTTCTGATTCATCTATAGGAAGCTCTGATGCCGTTATTTTAATAGCTGATGTTAACTATGGACTTGGGGAGATTGAAAGGGATATCATCGAAAAAATCAAGCGTACAAGGCTTCCAGCTATACTTGTTTTAAATAAAACAGATATGGCAACACCTGAAAAGGTAGCAAAAACAATAACGGAATACGATAATTATTATAAATTTGATGCGGTTGTTCCTACATCCGCATCGAAAGGACAAGGCGTACAAGCTGTTATTGACGAATGTTCAAAATATCTTTGCGAGAGCGAATGGTTTTTTCCAGACGATATGATTACTGATCAGCCAGAAAGAAATATTGTTGCTGAAACTATACGTGAAAAGCTGTTACGAGTGCTTTCAGACGAGGTTCCTCATGGTACTGCGGTTAGTATAGAGGAATTTAAGGACGAAGGAAAAATTATTAAAGTAAGGGCCGACATTTACTGTGAACGCGCTTCACACAAGGGGATAATCATAGGTAAAAATGGCGAAACCTTAAAGCGTATAGGAACATATGCAAGAGAAGACCTTGAGAGATTTTTCGGTGTGAAGGTTTATATTAACCTTTGGGTTAAGGTAAAAGAAAAATGGAGAGACAGCACATTAAATCTCAATAATCTTGGATATAACATTAAGGAGATCACATGACCGAAATTAAAAAGAATGGTCTTGTAATACAAGAAAAGGACTTTGGCGAAAATGATAAGCTATTGACTATATTAGTAGAGAGATATGGTAAAGTGTTTGTAGTTGCTAAGGGCGCTAAAAGTGTACGAAATCGGCATATGGCTTCTTGTCAATTATTTTCCTATTCTACCTTTGGACTGAGAAAAAAAGGGAACTATTATTACATCGTTGATAGTGATTTAATAGAGAGCTATTACGACATTAGAACAGATATTACTAAGCTCGCACTTGCAGCTTTTGTCTGTGATGTAGTAAATGATGTTGTTCAAGAGGGAAATAATGAGGATGCAATTTTAAAATTGGCACTCAATACATTTTTTGCAATTGCCAAAAATCTAAAACCTCTTGAACACATAAGAGCAGCATTCGAGCTGAGAATAGCGACAGAATCGGGATTTGCGCCTAATTTAGATGCTTGTTCAAATTGCGATTCAAACGAAATTGGTCTTTCATATTTCGATATTGTTGACGGCATAATTTATTGCGAAAAATGTAAAAATGCATTATTTTATGCAAATGCCGAAAACGAATTTTTAGAGCGTGGTCTTACAAAGCCAATAGCAATTTTGTCTAGCAGTGTGCTTGCAGCAATGCGTTATGTTGTAGGAGCCCGAGCCGAGAGATTTTTATCCTTTAGTTTGCAAGAGGATGAATTACATTCATTTTACGATGTGTGTGAAAAATTTTTACTTAACCAACTTGAAAGAGGTTTTTATTCTTTAGATTTTTATAAATCAATGATTTAATTTGAAAAGGGGAAAAATGCGTAATCTAGAAAAAGCGATTAGAATATTAGAATTCGATAAAATTAGAGAGATGTTAGCTTCACTAGCTTTAACGCAAGGAGCTAAAAAAAGAGCTTTATCTTTAATTCCGTCCTCTAACTCTTTGACAGTTGAAAGAAGGCAAGAATTAACAAATAATGCAAAGGAGATGTCTGAAGCTAAGGGAGCACCATCTTTTAATAGTATTCCCGAAATACTTGATATTGTAGAAAAAGCAGAAAAAAATTCTATATTATCTCCTCGTGAGATACTAGATGCTGCTATTTCTTTACAAACTGCAAGGCTTTTGCTTGAATATGTTCATTCAGATTCAATTAAGCCATCCAAGCTTACTGAAATATTCAATTCTTTAGTTCCAAACAAATCTTTAGAAACTCGAATTTTTAAAGCTATTTTAGGAGAAGACTTAATAGCAGACGATGCAAGTCCGCTACTTGCTGATATTAGGAGAAAAATTAGGTATCAAACAAACAGAATAAGAGAAGTTTTACAAAGCTATTTGACAGGAGAAAAATCAAAGCATTTACGTGAAAACCTTGTAACAATGCGTAATGGTCGTTATGTTTTGCCAGTTAAAAATGAAGATAAAAATGAAATTAAAGGATTAATTCACGATACTTCCGGCACTGGAGCAACATTGTTTATTGAACCAATGGCAGTAGTTGAGGCGAATAACGAATTAAGGACATTGATGAGTCAGGAGTCTGCAGAAATCGAACGAATTTTAGCAGATTTTTCAACTGATATTGCAAATTTTGCAATGCAGCTAAATAATAATTACAATAATATAACAGAAATTGCATTTTATTTTGCAATGGCGGAATTATCGTACAAAATGAATGCGGTCTCACCTGAATTTACTAATGACAGAACTGTTATTTTTGATAGAGCAAGACATCCGTTGCTTGATAAGCAAAAGGTTGTTCCAATCAATGTTTCACTAGGAAACGAATATGATATGCTAGTTATTACAGGTCCAAATACTGGTGGAAAAACAGTTACGCTTAAAACACTTGGTTTATTTGCATTAATGGCACAAAGTGGTATGCATTTACCTTGTGAATACGCAAAGATCTGTATTTTCGATGGAGTTTATCCGGATATTGGAGATGAACAAAGTATTGAGCAATCACTCTCTACCTTTTCTTCGCATATGGTTTCTATTGTCAACATTGTAAATGAGGCAACACCAGATTCGCTTGTTTTATTTGATGAATTGGGTGCTGGTACTGACCCGATTGAGGGTGCTGCACTTGCTCAGTCAATACTTGAAATAATGCTTAAAAAATCAGTTTTATGTGCTGCTACTACTCACTATGCGGAGCTAAAGGCGTTTGCTTTGAATACGGACGGCGTTGTTAATGCAGCTTGTGAATTCGATGTAAATACATTAAAACCAACATATCGTTTGATAATAGGTGCACCTGGAAAATCAAATGCTTTTCTGATTTCAAGTAAGCTTGGTGTTTCTGACGAAATAATTTTACGTGCAAAAGAGCTTATTTCTGATGATACTAGAAATTTTGAAAGCGTAATTGAAAAGCTTGAAAACGAACGATTGATGCTTGAAAATGAAAGAGAAGAAGCTAGACGCTTGCGCAAGGAATATGAGACATTTAAAGTCTGTGCAGAAAAAGAACTAAAAGAAAAGCTTGGCAAAGCCGAACAGGATAGCCAAGAAATGATGGAAAAAGCGCGCGAGATTATTTCTGGCGCAAGAGCTAGTGCTGAATTTGTTTTTGATAAGCTTGATAAAATTCAAAAAGAAAAGGATTCAAAGGATTTTTCAGCAAAATATTCTAATGCTAAAAAAGAATTACGTGCAAAACTTTTGGAGGCTGATAAGGTTTATAATCCAATAGACGAAATTGATGAAAATTATACCTTACCTCGTGATTTAGTCAAAGGAGACAGAGTAATTTTACGTAATGTTGGAACTGAGGCTATATTACTTGACAATCCTGACAAAAGTGGTAATGTTATGGTTCAATCAGGTATTGCGAAAACCAAAACAAACATAAAGAACTTAATGTTAATTACCACTGAAATTGCAAACAGAATTCAATTGTCTAAGCCACAGAATGTTGCTTTACCTAAAAAGAAATCTGTTGTTAATAAAGCATTTTCTCCATCTTTAGATGTTCGTGGTAGAAATATTGAAGATGCTTGGATTGAAATTGATAAATATATTGATGAAGCCATTTTGGTAGGAGTGAAGAGCATCACGATAGTACACGGAAAAGGGACGGGCGCTTTAAGAAAAGGACTTTGGGAGTTTTTTAGAACAGATATCAGAATTAGAAAGTATCGCAATGGAGAATATGGCGAGGGCGATTTTGGTGTTACAGTCCTTGAACTAAAGTAATATAAAAAAGGCGAAAATTTCGCCTTTTTTGTTTTTTGTTACAAAATTATCTCAATTATAATATTATTACTTGAAATTATATTATTGATTTGCTATAATATATTTGATATGCAAACTATCGCACTTTCAATTTATAAGGAGAAGATATGGCTAAACTAAAAATGCTTGCAATTGACCTCGGCGCATCTAGTGGTAGAGGTATTGTCGGTTCATATGATGGAAAAAAGCTTGAGATTGTTGAAAATCATCGTTTCCCAAATGAACCTGTTATGATAAATGGTAATTTTTCTTGGGATATTTTAAGGATATTCCATGAGATTAAGGCTTCAATATCTAAATGTGCATTGTCGGAAGACAAGGACATTAAAAGTATTGGTATAGATACTTGGGGTGTTGATTATGGCTTTATTGATAAAAACGGAGCATTGATGGCTAACCCATATCATTACCGTGATTTGCGTACTGATAATATTCAGCCATATGCATTTAAAACAGTTTCTTTTGAAAAGCTTTATGGTATTACTGGTATTCAAACTATCAATTTTAATACAATCTATCAATTAATTGCTGACTTAAGAGATAGACCATACATAATTGAAAATGCAGAAAGAATGCTTTTCACACCTGATTTACTTAACTATTTCCTAACAGGAGAAAAGTTCACTGAATATACAATCGCTTCAACTGGTGCAATTCTTGATGCAAAAAAGCGAGCAATTTCAAGTGAGCTTTTAAATGCTTTTGGAATTAAAGAAAGTCTGTTTTCTCCAATTGTTATGCCTGGAAATAAGGTTGGTAAGCTTACACCAGCGCTAATTTCCGAGCTCGGCGACATAAGAGCAGATGTTGTTAACATTGCTTCTCACGATACAGCCAGTGCAGTAATTGCTGTTCCGGCAAAGAAGGGCGATGACTTTGTATATATTAGCAGTGGCACATGGTCGCTTATGGGTGTTGAGAATGATGAACCTGTTATTAATGAGCTTTCACTCAAGCATAACTTTACAAATGAGGGCGGAGCTGGCGGAAAGATAAGATTCTTGAAGAATATTATGGGGTTATGGCTTGAGCAAGAATCTAGAAGACAATGGAAGCGCGAGGGAACAAGTTACACATTTGATGAGCTTACTGAAAAGGCACTCGCATCCAAACCATTTGCTTGCTTTATTGATCCAAATAATGTTCTTTTCTCTCCATCTGGAGATATGCCTGGTAGAATTAGAGAGTTCTGCCGTAAGACCGGTCAACACGTTCCTGAAACTGTTGGTGAGGTTGTTAGATGTATTTTTGAAAGCTTGGCTCTTTGCTATAGACAAACAATTGAGTCTATCGAAAGCATGACTGGTAAGAAATATTCCTCTATCAATATCGTCGGTGGTGGTACTAAGGAAGCTGTACTTTGTCAATGGGCTGCCGATGCTTCAAATAGAGTAGTATACGCAGGACCTGTAGAAGCAACCGCTATTGGTAATATTTCAATGCAAGCAATTGCATCTGGAGAAATTAAAGATATTTACGAAGCAAGAGAGATTATTACAAATTCATTTGATGTTAAGACATATGAGCCATCACATAGTGATGCTTGGGAAGACGCTTATCAAAGATTTTTATCTATCTGTGGAAAGGAATTCTAATTATGAATGCAAATAAAGAAAAAATGTATGAAATAGCTAAAGCTGCATATGCAGAAATTGGTGTAGACACTGACGCAGTTATTGAAAGAATGAAGAAAGTTCCAATTTCTATTCAATGCTGGCAAGGCGATGATGTTAAGGGCTTTGAAAGCAGTGGTCCTTTAACAGGAGGTATTCAAACTACAGGCAACTATCCTGGTGCTGCAAGAAACATTGAAGAGCTACAAAAGGATTTTGAAAAGGCTGCATCAATGATTCCTGGTAAGAAAAAATTGAGCTTGCATGCTATTTATCTTGATAATAAAGGCGAGATCATTCCTAGAGATCAAATTAAGCCAGAGCACTATGATACTTGGATTAAGTGGGCTAAGAAAAATGGATTTGGCCTTAATATTGACCCAACATGCTTCTCACATCCATATTCAGAAGATGGATTTACTCTTTCTCATCACGATGAAAAGATTCGAAAGTTTTGGATTGACCACGTAATCGCGACAAGAAAAATTGCTGAATACATCGGTAAGGAAATGGGCGAGGTTTGTGCAAGTAACTATTGGATTCCTGATGGATTTAAAGATATTCCAGTTGACAGAAAAGGATACAGGGAAAGACTTGAGGATTCTCTTGATCAAATTTTTGCTGTGCCAGTTGATCCTAAATACAATATAGCGGCTCTTGAGGGTAAGGTATTTGGTATCGGTGCTGAAAGCTGTACGATTGGTTCAAACGACTTTTATCTTGGTTATTGCGCAAAGAAGGGTCAATACTTAACACTTGATGCTGGACATTTCCATCCAACAGAGTATATTTCTGATAAAATTTCAACAGCACTTCAATTTACGCCAGGTCTATTACTTCACGTTTCAAGACCTGTTAGATGGGACAGCGACCACGTTGTTATCTTTGATGATGAATTAAAGGCTATTGCTGAGGAAATTGTCAGAAGTGGCGAAATGGATAGAATTAATATTGGTCTTGACTTCTTTGATGCAAGCATTAATAGAATTGCTGCATGGGTTATTGGTGCTAGAAACATTCAAAAGGCACTTCTATACGCAATGCTCGAGCCAACTGAGCTTATGAAAGAGCTTGAAGTTAAGATGGATTATACATCGCGTCTAGCTTGGCTAGAAGAACTTAAATCAATGCCATTCGAAGCTGTATGGGACAAATATTGTATCGAATGCGGAGTACCTACTGGTATTTCTTGGTTAAATGAAGTTAAAGAATATGAAAAAGAGGTTCTTTCAAAAAGATAATAATTTCAGAGGGCGATTTACTGATTTTATTTGACAAATATAATATAAACACGCACTATGGGGGATAGTATGGAACATTTAAACGGTGAACTAAAAGTAATTGGTATGAGAGGCTGTGAGGAATTTACAGCGCAGGTAGATAATTACTTAAAACAATTTAGAAATACGGACAAAAGCTTTGTGGTTGATGCACAATGCCCAAGATTCGGTTCGGGTGAAGCTAAAGCACTAATTAACGAATCAATGAGAGGACTTGACCTTTACATTATTTCTGACTGCTTTAACTACGGTGTAACATATAAAATGTATGGTATGCAAGTACCAATGAGCCCAGATGACCACTTTCAAGATCTTAAGAGAATTATTGCTGCAACAGGTGGCAAGTCAAGGAGAATCAGCGTAATTATGCCTATGCTTTATGAAGGACGTCAGCATAAGCGCTCCGCAAGAGAATCACTCGATTGCGCCCTTGCGCTTCAAGAGCTTACAGCAATGGGTGTGACAAACATTATTACTTTTGATGCACACGACCCAAGAGTTCAAAATGCTATTCCTTTATGTGGCTTTGATAATGTAAGACCTGCATATCAAATGCTTAAGGCACTTGTTAGAAATGTACCAGATGTAAAGCTTGACAAGGAGAACCTTATGGTTGTTTCTCCTGATGAGGGCGCTATTGGTCGCTCCATGTACATTGCTTCAGTTCTTGGAATTGAGCTGGGTATGTTCTATAAGAGAAGAAACTATTCAATTATTATCGATGGTAAAAACCCAATTGAGGCGCATGAATACCTTGGTAATGATTTGACTGGTAAGGATGTTATTGTTGTTGATGATATGATTTCCTCTGGAGACTCCATGATTGATGTCGCTGAACAGCTTAAGGGTAGAGGTGCAAGGCGTGTATTTGTTTTTGCTACATTTGCACTTTTCTGTAATGGACTTGATAAGTTTGACAAGGCTTATGAGGAAGGCATTTTTGATAAGATTTTTGCCACAAACCTTACATACCACACAAAGGAAATTCTCGCAAGAGACTGGTACTGTGACGTAAATATGAGCAAATATGTATCATATCTTATTGATACACTTAACAATGATGGTTCAATCAGTTCACTACTTAACCCAGTACAAAAGATTCATGCTTTGCTTGACAAGCATAATGACTAATTTTCAAAGGAAAATATTATGAACAATTTTAAAAATCTTGTAGCTAAGGATTTGCTCAATTGCATTAAGGAGATTTCTCCTGATGTTCAATTATCAACTGATGATTTAATGTCAATGTTTGAGTATCCACCAGATTCTTCGCTCGGCGATATTGCATTTCCTTGCTTTAAGCTATCAAGAACATTAAGAAAAGCCCCACCTGTGATTGCAAAAGAAATTGAAGATAAATTTTCTTCCTCAGTTGTTTCAAAAGCACAAGCGGTTAACGGATATTTAAACATTTTTGTAGCAAATGATTATTTAATAAAAAACGTATTATTTGAAATCGAAGAGAAAAAAGATAAGTATGGTTCAGATGGCTCAGGAAATGGTAAAACTGCAGTATTTGACTATTCATCCCCTAATGTTGCAAAGCCCTTTCACATTGGACATTTAGGAACTACTGTTATTGGACATTCTCTTAAAAGACTCCATGAATTTCAAGGCTACAACTGTGTTGGAATTAACTATTTAGGCGACTGGGGTACTCAATTTGGTAAGTTGATTACTGCTTACAATTTATGGGGTAGCGAAGAAGAAATCGAAAGAGAAGGCGTTGATGGACTTGTTTCTCTATATGTGAAATTCCACAACGAGGCTGAAACAGATGAGTCATTAAACCAAAAAGCTCGTGACGAGTTTGCCAAGCTTGAGCATGGCGACGAAGAAAACACGCGACTTTGGAAATGGTTTGTAGAATTAAGCTTAAAGGAATATCAAAAAACCTATAAGCAGTTAGGCATCGAGTTTGATAGCTATAAGGGTGAAAGCTTTTATACCGATAAAATGCCTGCTCAAGTTGAAAAGTTAAGAAATAGTGGCCTTTTAAAAATTGATGATGGTGCATCTATTGTTGATTTGTCTGACTATAATATGCCACCTTGCTTAATTTTGAAAAAAGATGGCTCAACCCTATATCCAACTAGAGACATTGCCGCAGCAGTTTATCGTAAAAACGAATATAATTTTGATAAATGTATTTATGTTACATCAGCCGGTCAAAGCTTGCATTTTGCACAATGGTTCAAGGTTGTTGAGCTTATGGGCTATGATTGGTACGATAAGTTGGTTCACGTTCCATATGGTACAGTTAGTATTAATGGAGAAAAGCTTGCAACAAGAACTGGTAATGTTATTCTTTTAAGAGATTTATTTAAAATTGCCATCGAAAAGGTTAGCGAAATTATTAATGAAAAAAATCCTAATCTTGAGAATAGAGATGAGGTTGCTGAAGCTGTTGGTGTTGGTTCAGTTGTTTTCTATTATCTATATAACAATAGAATAAAGGACATCAACTTTATTATGAAGGACGCTTTAAGCTTCGAGGGCAACACAGGACCTTATGCGCAATATACTTATGCTCGCACTTGTGGTATACTTGACAAGGCAAGTGGTTTTGATTATAACGCAACAGAACCTAAAATTACAGCATTTGAGGAAGCGGATTTATTAAAGGTTCTCTCAAAATTTGGTGAAGCCGTTAAGGATGCTATTAAAGAATACGAGCCATCCGTTATAACTCGTTATATTATTGATGTTTGCAGTGCGTTTAATAAGTTTTATCATAACTGTCAAATTGTTACTGCAGAAGATATAAATGTAAGAAATACACGTGTAAGACTAACAAGCGCTACTAAAGAGGTACTTGGTAACGCGTTTGAGCTTATTTGTATGAAGAAAACAGAAAAGATTTAATCAAGAGGTTTTTATGTCAGGACATAGTAAATGGAAAAATATAATGCATAAAAAAGAGAAGACCGATGCTCAAAGAGCAAAGATCTTCACAAAAATAGGTAAGGAAATCACTGTTGCTGTAAAGGCTGGTGGACCAGACCCCACAGTTAACGCAAAGCTTGCTCAGCTTATTCAAAAGGCAAAACAAAATAACGTTCCAAACGATAATATCGATAGAACGATAAAAAAGGCAAGCTCGTCAGACGCAGCTTCTCTTGAAGAAATGAGATACGAAGGTTATGGTCCTGGTGGAGTTGCTGTTATCGTTGAGGCTGCAACAGACAACACCAACCGTACAACACCTGAAATTCGTTCTTATTTTAGCAAATATAAGGGGAATCTTGGTACAACTGGATGCGTCGGCTATTTGTTCGAGGACAAGGGCGTTATTATGGTATCCAAGGAAGAAGGATATGATGAGGATGCACTTATGGAAGTTGCACTTGAAGCAGGGGCGGCTGATTTTATTGCTGACGAGGAAGCATACATTATCTACACCGAGGATTCTGACCTTGAGGCTGTTGCTACTGATATTGAAAAAGCAGGATATAAGTATGTTTCAGCTGATCATGACAAAATTCCTTCAACATATGTTGAGTTAACCTCTGAGGATGATATTAAGTATATGACTCTCCTCATTGAGCATCTTGAAGATAACGATGATGTTACTGAGGTTTATCATAACTGGGAAAACTGCGATTAACAAAAAAACCGAGCGAAAAGCTCGGTTTTTTTAGCAAATTTTTGAAATTATAACTTCTAGATCACCGCTTATTGTAAATTCTCCTAAGTTTGCAGGAATGAAGTAACTATCGCCCTTTGAAAAGACAAAGCTTTCATTATTATAAAAGATTTCGCCTTTGCCGTCTAAACATAGTAAAGATGCAAAGCTTTCTTCATTAGTAGATGAGCAAAAAGTACCGTTAATACTATGCTTTTCAACATTAAAGTATTTGCAAGAAGCTAAAGTATTGCTGTTTTTTACATTTGTAGAAAATTGTATTTTTTCAATTTCTTCTTTGCTTCTATTAACTATAACATTAAGAGCATCGTTTACGTGAAGTTCTCTTGTTTTTCCGTCTTTTCCAACTCGATTATAGTCATAAACGCGATATGTAATATTTGAATTTTGTTGAATTTCAGCCAGCAGAATGCCTGAACCAATTGCATGAACAAGACCGCTTGGAATGAAGAACACATCGCCTTTTTTTACATTTACGTAATTTAATTTTTCTTCAACCTTACCATCTTTTATAGCTTGTGCGAATTCCTCATTGGAAACACCATCGTTTAATCCATAAACAAGCTGCGCCCCTGGTTTTGCATCAATAATGTACCACATTTCAGTTTTTCCAAGGCTATTAGCATTTTTTAATCCATATTCATCATCAGGATGTACTTGAACAGATAAATTGTCTTCGGCATCAATGAATTTGATTAATAGTGGGAAAAATGGTTGTGGCTTATTTGATATAACAGCTTCGCCATTTTTTTCAATGTATTCTTGCATAGTTAGACCATCATATTCGCCACCAACGATTGTGTTCATACCGTCTTGACGTACGGAAAGCTCCCAGCTTTCGGCAATATTTTGCAAATCAGATTTCTTATTATATTCATTTTTTAGGCGATTTCCACCCCAAATAATCTCTTTAAAAATAGGATTTAATTTAATTGGCTTTAGCATATTTATCTCCTTAAAATTAACTATATTTATTATAGTATTTTTTTATATAAAAGTCAATAAAATAGAGAATTTGAGTATAAAAAAATAGGGTGGTTAACCCTATTTTTTTTATTTAATTTCAACTGTAACCTTTTTGTCATCAATTTTTGCGACTGTTTTCATTACAGAACGGATAGCTTTGGCAATTTTGCCACGCTTACCGATAATCATGCCCATATCTTCTTCAGCAACACTAAGTGTCATTAGTATTTCGTTTCCTTCCTCATGCTCGGTAACTACTACCTTTTCAGGATGGTCAACTATAGACTTTGCGATGTTAGAAAGAACTGTGCTAAGATCAATCATTTTGCACACCATTGATTATTATAAAATAATCCCTTTCTTTTTGAATTATTTTACAATACCGCTTTTCTTAAGAAGAGATTTTACTGTTTCTGTAGGTTGTGCACCGTTGTTCAACCACTTTTCTGCCTTTTCAACATTGAATTTGATTTCAGCAGGCTCAGTAAGAGGATTGTAGTAACCGATTTCATCGATAAACTTACCATCTCTTGGAGCTCTTTCATCTGCAACAACTACACGGTAGAAAGGAGCCTTTTTAGCACCCATTCTTCTTAATCTCATTTTTACTGCCATTGTTTGTTTCCTCCATACATAATATATTTTTAATTTATAAAAAGCCATTAAAACGGCATTTTCATCCTTTTTCCGCCCATGCCAAAGCCTTTAAATTTTCCAGATGACATTTGCTTCATTAACTTTTTCATTTGGTCAAATTGTTTTAAAAGTCTATTGATTTCTTCAACAGATGTTCCACTGCCTTTTGCAATTCTTTTCTTTCTTGAAGAGTTAATAATTTCAGGATTTTCGCGCTCTTTGCGTGTCATAGAAAGAATAATTGCTTCTGTGCGAACAAGCATATTTTCATCGATTTTAACATCCTTACCGCCCATACCAGGAACCATAGCCATAACGCTTTCAAGCGATCCCATTTTTTTAAGTTGAGCCATTTGCTCAAGGTAATCAGTTAAAGTAAATGCGTTTTCGCGCATTTTTTTCTCGAGTTCTTCAGCTTGTTTTTTGTCATAAGCCTCTTCGGCTTTTTCAATAAGGGTAAGCACATCACCCATACCAAGGATTCTAGATGCCATTCTATCTGGGTAGAATGGTTCAATTGTATCAAGCTTTTCGCCAGTGCCCACAAACTTGATAGGTTTTCCAGTAACATAACGAACAGATAGAGCAGCACCACCACGAGTATCGCCGTCGAGTTTTGTAAGAACAACGCCCGTAATATCAAGCATATCATTGAACGATTCAGCAACGTTAACTGCATCTTGACCGAGCATAGCATCAACAACTAATAGAATTTCATTAGGATCAGTTACTTTTTTGATGTCTTGAAGCTCTTTCATTAAAACCTCATCGACATGCAATCTACCTGCGGTATCTATAAATACCATATCATGTCCGTTCTTTTTGGCGTAATCCATAGCGCTTTTGGCAATAGACACAGGATTTTTTGATTTTTCGTCAGCGAAAACTGGTATATTTAGTTGAGAACCGACAATTTGTAATTGCTTTATCGCTGCTGGACGATAAACGTCACAAGCAACAAGCAATGGATTTTTTCCTTGTTTTTTATAAAGTCCAGCGATTTTACCAGAGTGTGTGGTTTTACCAGCACCTTGCAAACCAACCATCATAACAACTGTTGGTGGTCTTGATGATATTTCAAGCTTAGTCTGGGTTTTACCCATAAGCTCTATTAATTCTTCATGAACTATTTTAACAACCTGTTGACCAGGCATCAAGCTTTCTAGCACTTGAGAGCCAACAGCACGTTCTGTAACTTTTTTGATAAAATCTTTTACAACCTTAAAGCTAACGTCAGCTTCTAGCAAAGCAAGCTTAATTTCGCGCATACCTTCCTTGACATCAGCCTCTGTAAGCTTACCCTTGCTTCTAAATCTTTTAAAAGCATTTGAAAGCTTATCAGCAAGGTTTTGAAACATAGCCATAATGATACCTCCTTTTAATATTCTGCCATTTCTTTAATTTCGTCAATTAAAGAGTGAATTTTAGAAGAAATATCGTCATTATTTATTTTAGTGTTTATAAAATCAAGCTCTGACGCAATTTCAGTGGATTTATTGCGCATTTTGATAAAACGAGCAGCTAGTCCAAGCTTATTTTCCATATCAGTTAAAATAGTTTCTCCTTTTTTTAGAACACTACGCACACCCTGACGCGAAATATCGTAAGCTTCAGCAATTTCTGAAAGAGAACAGTCCTCATTGTAATACATCGAGAGCATATCTCTTTGACGTTCACTCAAAATATCGCCATAAAAATCTAATAAAAGAGAAATATTAAGATTTTTTTCAAACATAATACTCCTTTAATTTTAGTGTAAACTAAATTACTTTACAAGTATATCATTTAAATATTGATTTG